>JAQDHS010000001.1:0-167228 GCA_027663555.1 Coriobacteriaceae bacterium AM04S-08
AGGCGGGGCCGAGGCCGCCTCGATCAATTTGCGAAAGAATCTTGACGGTACCAAGCTCTCTTTCAAGAACCAAGTAGTAATCCCAATTTGATAAAGATAAACTCATAGACAAGCAACTCCCGTTAACGTAAATTACACCAAATTATCTTTCGAAATGCCCCCGTAGATATAGCAATCGCCAGCTCAGAAGTCTACTGACGCCCGATTCAGCTGACAAATAATTGACTATACGGCACTATTAAAGGATAACTAGCACTGTTCATCTACAGGAATATCCAGTTTATTCGCCGCGCAAATGCAAAGCTCTTTATCCTCTTGAGTCATCCTGCTCCCAAGAATAACTCGCAACGGCTTGCATGGGCGTTGTACATAATTCATCTCAAGCTCATCTGGCTCTGGTACAAGACGGGCACGATATTCGTTCTCCCGCTCAAACACACTGCCCTTTCTGTAAATTGCCCGTAGATCACTAAGCATGTCATCACTGCTCACATTAAGACCAAGCATCCTAGCAGCAGTCCAAGCAATTTGAGGGTCGCAATTAAATGGTTCGTCATCATATAAAATTGGTAATAATTCAGTGCGCATTCCGTTAGCTATGTTGCAATTGCGAATAGCTTCTCTGTCGTAAGCAAGAACGAAACCCGCTTGGCTTTCGGAATATACATTCCACATATTCGAATCGCTAGGATTGTCCGTTAGGCACAAAATGCGACAACAATTTCGGCAGCTATTCTGATGAACTGGGGCAACAAATCCTCCAACAAATAAGCGCAAGTTTTTAACAGCCGAGCGAAAAAGACTAACTTTTCCCTCATCGGATAGTATCTCGAACTCATCTATTCTTGCTGGATTAAAAGGAGCCCCCAGAACCCCTAAAACAAACGCAAGTCGTCTAAAATCAATTTGATTTATTATCTTTAACGCTTGTTCATCATCATTGAGATTACTTTCGATTTCATCTATACCATTCCAGTTATAGATCGGTACCGAGTCGCACTGATCGCTGAAAACCTTTGGATGAGAAAATGTAACAGTCGCGTTTTCTAGATCGGCAAAAGCGTATTCACTTGGAGGTCGATAGCGGTAAAGCATTCGCGGGACGAGAGAAGTCGATAGCGCTTCCAGCTCCTTCTTTGCGGAAACAATGGAGGCGCCATCGTTTTGCTTGGCAACGAGATTAGCCAGCGTCTCCCGATATGTTTCTTTCTGTGTCAAGCTTAGCGCCATGCAATATCGCTTCCCGATCTAGCTAAATTAGATGCAGTTGATTTTATCCAGTGCAATAATACTGAATGCACATACGAAGCAGAAGTCATGTCTATCAACTACCAAAAAATGATTCCGATTGGAACGTACCGGAAATCGTAAAAGCTGCCAACGGATATATTTATAATAGCCTGAGATGGCTAGAGATGAAAACATATAGTCATCAAGCAGTCTTGTCCTCCGATGAAGACGCCAGCTATGACATCGAATTCCACTCTCTGTCAGGTCGCTTTACCAATTACGGAGCGCCGCAGAGGCTGCAGAAGCAGTCGAGTATGCAGAAAAGATTTATATGGGCGCGTCAATTAAAAAAGCTCTGTTAGACCAGGATTGACACACATCTGTCCCCACGGCGCCATATCGTTAGCCTCGTAGACCGCGGGGCAGCATGAACGCCGAGGACCTGGTAATCGCCTTCAAACGGGACATGGCGAAGCTGAGCGGGACCGAGCGCCGCCGCGCGATTGAGTCCGTCAGGGACGTGATCCGCGCGGCGGCGTTCGACGACACGGCCGGCTCCGCCTACGAGGTCGAGCGCAGCCGCGTCTGCCTCAAGACCGCCTACGCCATGCGCCATAGGCTGATCGAGTGCCTCTCGGCCCACTGCCCCCATTCAGGGCCGGGCGGGACTGCGGCGGCGAGCTCGACGAGATCTACTTCCCTGAGTCGCTCAAGGGCAAGGGCAACCGCGCGAAGGGGTTGTTCGCGATGCCGTATCGGCAGCATAGAGACGGTATGTCCATTTCGTCTCTTTTAGCGCTGAATACCATGTATCGGGTTCATTTTCTCATGCCTTATAAGGAATATATGAGACGGCTGAATTCGTAGATGCCTGTTGTAAATGAATGTATGTGAGAAAGCTAACAACTACATAATAAGAGTTGCGTTTGGCATCAGGCAACGAAAACCGTTGCATTTTGTCTCTTGCAACTAAAAGGGTTGCGTTTGGTATATAGCAACGAAAACAGTTGCATTATGTCTCATGCAACTAAAAGGGTTGCTTTTGGTGTCTAGCAACGAAAACAGTTGTGCACGGGCAAGATAACCCTCACGCTTTGCGAATGATATCTTTGTTCCTGCAAATTAAAACACGCAATGTTATAGATAGACGAAATCTGATTAGCGGGCGACGATGAATGCCACATCTCTATTATCACGGGGACTGCCGCCCCAGAAAAACCCGATATGGCAATCGACGCTGATAGCAGTCTTAAAGAACATGACGTCGCCCTCACTCGACCTAGAACCGTTCGAGAATCTCCTCGGCGTTCTCTCGCAGATAGATATCTAGGTCCGGCACGGCAAACTGCACGTAGCCCCTCTGTGGTGCCTGAATAACCTCTCTTTGTAGCAATTTTGCCCTAATGGAGCTGACCTCATTGGTCTTTTTACCCATGCGCTTAGCAATCTCGGATGATTTGGACTGTTGTTTATCCTCGCACATGGCCAAAAGGTATTTGATATCGTTGAGCCCCAGTCCAGAAATCGCGGGCTCGTGAACAACATCGTGAAAACGAGCCTCTGCCAGCGCAATGCCTTCAGTGACGTCGCGCTCGCTCACAATGGCACTTTTGGCACGATGCAAGTTGGCGCGCTGCCAAATGGAATAACCGACCAGTTGCACCAGATAGGCATAGCCCTTAGTGGCCTTAGCGGCTCTCGACAGGAGATTGTCCTCTATGGTCAAGCCAGTCGCGACAAAGCTATCGCCCATAGAGAGCGCTACCTCCACCTGGTTGATAGGCGCCAGATCTTCGGGGAGGGCACGACGCAAGAACGTAAGCGCCTTGCCGTTAATAAGATCCATAACACCGGCGGGTAACCCGGCAAAGGCAAGTGCGATATCTACTTTTTCCCCTATCAAAAGCTGAACCGTAGACGCAATGGCACGCATATCGTCAATCGGAGCGTCCTGAACTTCATCGATGGCAATAAAAAGACCCTCGGATGACTTCGCCGCCGAACTTAGCAACTTTCTAAGGCTCGACTCTTTGGGTGCAACATCGACTTTCGCAGAAACAAAGCCGGCGTTTACACCGACCGAAGCATTGGCCGCAAGGGAAGAATCAGCAACCTGATCCTTCAAGTCCAGCAATAGGTTAGGGCCAGCAGAAACAATAGCGGTCTTCCATCCAAGCTCTCGCGCACGATCCCTAAGATCGCAGAGCAAAACAGTTTTTCCGGAGCCCCTCGGTCCAGCAATACGCATGAGCCTCGCAGGTGCACCAATTCCCGCATTCAAACTCTCGGTAAACTCAAGGGCAATATCATCACGACCAATTATGCGCGGAGGCTCAGCGCCGGCAGTGGGACGAAACGGATTATGGAATGCTGTGGCGCTCACTTGTTTGCCTTTCTAGGGAATCGATTAACAGCCAATCATCGGTTAAATAATTATCGCAGACTATATCGAATAATATCGAGTTATATAAGGCTGTATAAACTTATCGCGGAAGTATCGAGCTTTCGTAATATGACTTAGTTAATAGTCCACCATTGCTTTCTTCCAAGCTCATAGCGAAAGAAAGTTCAGGACTTCCTAAACCCATTGCCTTAATACGAGAAATACTCGCTCTCGGCAGATAGGTTTGGCCCCAACCACGGATCGCCGCTGAGGAAGAACTCCGGCCAGCGCTGCATGAACAGTGCTTGCTCACGCTTCCAGCGGCGCAGCTTTTCCTCGTTGGCCTCTTCCCTGCCGCGCGAGGTGAACTCGTAGTGATACAGGGGTGAAGATAGGTAGGCCCGGCCGTGCGCGGTAGCTCCGCGGGCGGCCGGGCCGGTTTTGCCTCTTGGCAATGTTCAACTCATATTAAAAGGGAGGAGTCGACTGATCGGCCCCTCCCACGGCGTTTCGCCGTTTCTCTCTGCACATATTAGCACACGGAAGGAACGTCACCGCTTGCGCCCGTAGCCATCGATGAACCCCTCAATAAATCCGTATTTCTGCCGGTCACCGCTTCCGACGATCATCATGTACGTATCAACCCCGACAGCGCTCTCGAGCTTCTCGAGCTCCCGCAGGCATTTCCGAAGAAAATCTCTGGAACGCTTCTTCTGATGCGTTAGCAAGGTCAATAGGTAGGCCAGGAGAACGATGTAGTCGATTATGGAATTGAAATTCAACCTGTACCCGATAGAAAGATCCTCATCGAGAAGCTCGCCAACCGCGGCCAGGTTTCTGTCGGTCTTGGGATACTTAACCGATTGGCTGAACCTCGAATCAAATACCGCCCCGTTATGGGCGACCGCGTTCCTTAAGGGACGAATCGTCTCGACGATGTTGATGACGATGCCGGGGTTCGCATGTAAGAGACCTAGGTCGCTTGCGATATCGGCGAGGATTTCATCGGGAAGGCTTCTGCATACGCTTGTGAGATCGCCGAGGGTCATCACCTCGAAAATGCTCCAAACGGGCGCGTCATCGTCGCGATCGACATAATGCTTCACGAGATCGTTTTTGTAACTCCGTCTCACGATGTTCTGAAGCTGGCTCTTGAGCTTGAGCTTTCCCCCATCTGCCCGTTCACGACCCTTCCGTTGACATCCCTGCATGTCCGGAGGCCGCGCTTTAAGAAGGTCGCCAGCCCGGGGTCCTCTATGTTCTCAAGTATTCTGGCCAAGACTATGTTTTTAACCGCCGTTTCGATGAACATTATCTCCGGGTAGATTGCAGCCTTGATGGCGGAATCGAACCCGTATATGTCCATGAGTGCATCGAACGAAGGGAGGGGGAGCGCATTTTTGGGCTTTCGGACAAACCGGAAGCCTTTATAGCCATGGAAATAGCCCATGTTTCTCAGCAGTATCTTTCTGTCGCTCCCCCGCAAATCCTCCATACCGTGATTCGTCCTCATGTGCTTCATGAGGGAATTGATGCTCATGCCCTTCTTCATCGAACCTCCCTTGGCCTCCTTCTAGGAAATTATATCCCAGCCCGCCTCGACGGGGCGAGCCTGTCGTTGGCGCCGGCCTATTTGTGTTTGTTAACGTCGTGATTGCGGGTTTGATCACATCCGATTTTCAGAATTGAGCACGATAGTTTTTCGGTTTTGAGCACGGCCACGCCGACCAGACCGCATGCCTTAACGTTGTCGGTGCGTCGTATCGGCAACGAGCAAAGGCAGGAGGGAATGATCGACGTGGACAAGATAGAGGACGCAGGTGGCGGGCTGCAGGGCCATGCTCGAGGCCGAGCTCGCGCACAGGGACGCGACCAAGAGGGCACGGCTGCTCAGGCAGGCGAGGCTCCCCGTGCACAAGTCGGCCGAGGGGTTCGACTGGTCGCACGTGCGGTTCTCCGAGGGCTGGGGCCGCGACGACATGCTTTCGCTGGGCTTCGTCGGCCCCCGCGAGGACCTCGTGTTCTTCGGCAAGACCGGCAGGGGCAAGACCCACATGGCCGTGGCCCTGGCGATGCGCACGGCCGCCGCCATCTGGTCGTCGCCGAACACCGCGCCCCACCGGCTGAACTCCAGGTTCGTGGTGATGACCACCGACTGCCGCTCGTAGGCGTCGGCGAACACCTAGAAGAGCGCGCGCGCCGTCGAGATCCAGCGGCAGGAAGCCGAGCTCGTCGATGACGAGCAGCCTAGCGCAGCCGATGAGCGCGGCCTCACGGTCAAGGCGCCCCTCGTCGCGGGCGCGCCGCAGCCGCATGACGAGCGATGACGCGGTGAAGAAGCGGGCCTCCATCCTCCGCTCGCACGCCAGCATGCACAGCGCCGAGGCCATGTGCGTCTTGCCGGTGCTGACGTCCCCCACCAGCACGAGGTCCTCGCAGAAACCAGTTTCATGGAGCGTTTCATTGAAAATCCCCCTAATCTAGCAACGGTTTAAAGTCTACTAGATTGGGGGGGGGACGCGAGCCAAGTCGACAAAGGCAGTTAACCGGCGGCTATTCATGCCTCGATTTAGAACCGCTCGAGAATCTCCGCAGCATTCTCTCGCAGATAGATATCTAGGTCCGGCACGGCAAACTGCACGTAGCCCCTCTGTGGTGCCTGAATAACCTCTCTTTGTAGCAATTTGGCCCTAATAGAGCTGATCTCATTGGTCTTTTTACCCATGCGCTTAGCAATCTCGGCTGATTTGGACTGTTGTTTATCCTCGCACATCGCCAAAAGGTATTTGATATCGTTAAGTCCCAGTCCAGAAATCGCGGGCTCGTGAACAACATCGTGAAAACGAGCCTCTGCCAGCGCAATGCCTTCGGTGACATCGTGTTCGCTCACAATGGCACTTTTGGCACGATGCAAGTTGGCGCGCTGCCAAATGGAGTAACCGACCATTTGCACCAGATAGGCATAGCCCTTAGTGGTCTTAGCGGTTCTCGACAGCAGTTAAACCATTGTCTAAAGCGAGAAATACTCACTCTCGGCAGATAAGTTAGGCCCCAACCACGGATCACCCGTCAAGAAAAACTCCGGCCAGCGCTGCATAAACAGCGCTTGCTCGCGCTTCCAGCGGCGCAGCTTTTCCTCGTTGGCCTTTTCCCTGCCGCGCGAGGTGAACTCGTAGTGATACAGCTCGGCATAAGGCGTATAGATGGTGTGGTAGCCCGCCTCCCATACGCGCAGGCAAAAGTCTGCGTCGTTAAAGCCAACGGCGAATTCCTCGTTGTAGCCGCCGACGCGCTCAAATACGTCGCGTCGCACCATCTGGCAGGCACCCGTTACGGCGCTAAAGTTGCCCGGGCGCACAGCGCGGGCAAGATAGCCCTCGCGCTTTGCCGAGAAGTCCTGGTTGGCATGGGCAAGTGCCCCACGCACGCCAACCAAAATGCCGGCATGCTGCACCAGATGATCGGCAAAGTAGAGTTTGGCGCCCACCACGCCCGCATCGGGACGCTGCAGATAGCCCATCATCTCTTCGATAAAGTCCGGGCTTATGACCTCGGTATCGTTGTTGAGCAGCAGCAGGTAGTCGCCCTTGGCGTGCTTCACACCAAAATTGATGATCTGAGAGTAATTGAACTCGCCCGGCCAGCACACAACACGCGCGATGCCCTTGCCTTCGGATGCTGCAGCCACGCGCTCTGGCAGGGTTTCGTAATACGCAAACGTCTCCGGGGCTTCGCTGTTGTTCTCCACCAAGACGATCTCGTAATTGGTATACGTTGCCTTCTGAGCGATCGACATCACGCAGGCATCGAGCGTCTCAACGTGATCCTTAGTGGGAATCACAATGCTCACCAGCGGCGCAGACTCCGGCAGCGCATAACGCATGTGATAGACAAACGGCGTCTCGGCCTCCTCGACCGTTCCGCAAATGCCCAGCGCGTTAAAGTGGCGCTGAAGCGCAAGGCGCCCAGCTTCAATAGCATACGGCTTGCTATCGGCAGAACCGTCGGCGGTTGAACCGGGATGCACGCGCCAGTGATACAGTACGTGCGCAACATGTTCAAACCGCGCGCCCGCCGCAAGGCAGCGGAGCGTCAGGTCGTAATCTTGGGCGCCCGCGACGTCTTCCGGCGACATGCCAATGCGATCAATAAGCGCCTTCTGCACCATCAGGAAATGCGTCACGCAGTTATGGCTATAGAGCAGGTCGACGTTGAGCTTGGTCTTAAAGACCGGCTGGCCCCACTCCCCCGTTTTCTGGAACATGTCCTCGTCGCAGAACAGGACCTGGGGACGCTCGTCCTCGGCAGCCTTGTTCAGCGCGGCAACATAGTGGAACAACGCGTCCGGTTCCAGGATGTCGTCATGGTCCAAGAACGCGATGTAGTCGCCCGTCGCTTGCTCGATACCTGCGTTGGTGTTGACCACAATGCCGCCGTTGCCGGGAAGCTCGATGCGACGGATGCGCTCGTCGTTGGCACCTGCCGCAAGGGCGGCCACCGCATCCCATTCAGGCGAGGCATCCATAAGGAGCAGTTCCCAGTTGTCATAACTCTGGACTAGCACCGAGTCCAGCAGCTCGCGCAGGTATTCCCGATCAGTCTTGTAGCACGGCACCACAATACTCACGAGTGGTCTATAGGCAAAAGCCACCGAAGCGACACGCTGGCACGCTAAATCGCCCGGCTTTGCGCGATGTTGCTCAAACCAACGTCGATAAGCTGCGTCGTCTGCACGCGCGTCCTTCATGCGGTTCCAGCTGTCGTCGACAATGCCGTTGTACAGGCGACCATCCATGGCGCAAAAACCGCTCTGGATTAGGCCCGTGGGATCAGCCGCAATCGCGACAAAATCACGTATATCCTGGGGCATCTCAACGCTCAAATACGTTTTATTGACGCGGCAACCGTTGCGCTGCGGTACATCGATCTGCGATTCAAACACATGCACGGTGACATCGATGGCATTCATATGCGCATCGAAAATCTGGAGCTCAGGGGTGCACTTGGAGTCTCCCACCCACGTAACCTCATAGCGCCACACCGCGCCGGCGTCTGCCGGCAAATAGCGAATGGCATCGATCTCGTAGCGACCGCAGCATTCGCCACGCTGCGCATCGCGGATAAGCGCACACAGCGCAGGCTTTGCTTTGTAGTTAATCTTGGATTCCAGCTTGGCCACGCGGCTATCGAGGCGAATAGAGCCCAACCTTTGGCCACCGAATGCAAAAACGGCATCCATCGACGAGCCATCCAAAAACGGAAGTACCAAGACGGCGAGCTCGCGTTCGTAATCGGAAACGGAAGGGCAAAGCGCCAGCACACGGCCATGATCGACCGGGAGTACCAGCGACGGCACACAAGAGCCGCTCGTCGTCGCATGGGCAAACGCTTGAGAACCCTCCCGCTCAATAAGCGCGGTGACATCCTGACCGGCAAAACGAAGCAGCACAAACAGACGGCCCTGACTGCGGCAAAGCGCCAAACGCTTGATACTCATCTACACTTCTCGCTTTCCCAGGGCGTTCGCTGCCATGCGTTTGCAGGCACCCAGGCGCCCAAACCTCAAGACGTCGTAATCGAACATGAGCTTTTTACATGCACGGGCATTGGGGGCCTTGCTGGTAAGCGCCGCACGCACCATAGCAGCAACAGAAGGAGCGCATTGTGCGAGCGCAGCATCGCTGCCCACGGCAGAACCGGCAAGCGCCGTGGCAACGGCAGCAAACACCTTGCCGCAGTCCGAACCCAGCAACCTGAGCGCATCGTACAGCACCAGATCGCATAGGAAGTACGCCAGGTCATCGGCATACTGGACATCGAGACCGTCGCGCTGCCAGTCAGCCAGCACAGCGGAGTAAATCTTCACATGCTCCAGCAGACGCGTCTCGTCGTCATAGCGCATGGTGTCCATGAGCGAGCCCTTGCGCGCCACGCGGTAGTCATACAGCTTGTTCGAAATAAGCGCGGTCTTGCGCGAGCGACCGTACACGGCAAAATCGAAGACCTGGTCCTCGCCATACTTAACGGTTTCGTCGAACACGATCCCGTTGCCCAGCAAAAACTCACGCTTGCAAGCGGTGCGCCATGCAAAGGGGCGAGACGCTTCCTTAAACAGCAGGTCGGAGCCATAGCCTTCAAACGACACATCGCGCGGGCTCAGTACATAGTTAAGCCACGGATACCCCGCCTCCAGCGGATACGGATTCGCGCCAAAGGTCAAAACATCACAGCGCTCGCGCTCAAAGGCATCGACGATTACACGGCATGCATCGGGCGTAAACCGGTCGTCGGAATCCAAAAACGCGACGATAGGCGCCGTGGACGCAGCGATGCCGGCATTACGCGCACTCGACAGGCCCCCGTTTGGCTTATCGACCAGCGTAAAGCGCGCGTCCTTTTCGCAATACGCAGCCGCAATATCGCGCGAGCCGTCCGGCGAGCCATCGTTGACCAGCACGCCTTCCCAATCGGGCATGTCCTGCGCAAGCAGGGAGTCCAGGCACCAGGCCAGGCACTCCTCCACGTTATAGATGGGAACGACAACGGAAATCTTGGGGGTAGCCATAGTCACTCGCTCCTACTGTGCGGCCGGAACGTCATCGGGGTGCGGGTTGTCGCCGTGGGTGCGCTGATACGTCAGCACGCGCCAGACCAGCGGCAGGCCGCCGATCTTAAAATAATGCTTAAACGTATTGATCTTGCCCGGCTTCTTAAAGTCAAAGCGCGAATCGATATAGGCGCGGGGAGACTTGACCATCAGGCGCAAGTCGGTCTCGCCACGCGGATCGAACAGCGACAGGTCAAAGCGACCGGCATCCCAATCGGCCTTGAGCTCGGGAGATGCCTTCTTCCAAAACTGCTCACGCAGTTCATCGACCAGACGTTCATCATTCCAACGGTACGTATCGACCTTCATGCGCATTAAAATCCCCTGGAGCTGAGCCTTGAGCTCGGGGCGCTCTTCCAAAAAGCGCTGCATCTCGGCATATTCGTCGCAAACGCAAAACACCTTGTTGGGCGAATTAACGGAGCTCTTCTCGTTATCCTGACGATAGCACAAAATGGGGTCCGCAATAAACGCGGCACGTTCGGCACAAGCCCAAACCTTAAAGTTAAAGCCTGCGTCCTGATACGAGGCACCCGGCGTGGGAAGGAACCGAATCTGATTGTCGTTGAGGAACTCGCGCCGATAGATAGCCGACCAAATGGAAGGTTTGCGGTAGAAGATGCCCGGGCGGTCGACGGGGCGATACGCGGCGCCCGTCATATGCTCGTCGATAATCCCAAACAGTTCACGGCGCTCGCTGGGCGTGGACCAATACAGGTAAAAGTCGCCCTTTACCACATCGGCATGCTCAGCATCGGCCTTGGCGACCAACTTTTGGAGCGAATCCTCAAACATAAAGTCGTCGGACTCAAGGATGCCCACGTACTCGCCGCGCGCCATCTCCAGGCCGCGGTTCATCGAGTCGCCGTAGCCGCTGTTGGCCTTGTCGATCATCTTTACACGGGGGTCGCGCTCCATGTACTCGCGGATGATATCTGGCGAGCTATCGGTAGAACCGTCGTTGATACAGATGATCTCGATGTCTTTGAGCGTCTGCGCCACGGCGGAATCAAGGCACTCGCGCAGGTAGCGTTCGACATTGCAGATGGGGACAAGCAGCGAAACTTTAGGGGTATCAGAGTTCTGCAAGAGAACCTCCTGTTGAATAGCGTGTAACAGGGTTATTTTAGCAGCCGAGTTGCGGCGGGCGGCAGCGCTTGGAATTAGATAAAGCGCTCCAGGCAGGCTTTGAGACCGCGAGTCGAAAGATAGAACAGCGTGGCGTCTGCCATCGAAACGCCCGAGGTCGCCACAACGAGCTTGTGGGCAACACGGCGAACGGCGCCCTTAGCAGGCATATCCGTCCACTCCCTTCCCAAAAACGTCGTGAGATCCATATTGACGCGAACGGCTACACGGCGGTAGTCATTAGCGTCCAAGCGTGCCAAATCAAACACGATAAGGTCCAAGAACCAGGTGATCAGCTCGCCGGGGCACAGGTCCAAAAGACCGTAGGCCACCCAGTCCTCCAAGACCTCCTCGAGCATCCTCATGTGGGAGTCAAGCTTTTTGGCGCGAGCCTCGGCACTGTTGAACTCGTGCGTCGCCGATTCGCTCTCCATCACGTAGTGGTAGAACTTGTCCGGCATGACAACGGTCTTGCGGGCAAGCGCATAGGCCGCAAATTGAAATACGACATCCTCGCCCAAGGCCAAGCCGGGAGCAAAGCGAATGCCTTCACGATTGAGCAGCTCGCGCGAAAAAGCCGCACGACAGGCATAGGGCTGCGCATTCGAATGGAACAGCAGTTGGGGATCACGGGCGCCGAAGGTACCGGCTTTGGGGCTCATGAGTTGCTGGACGCGTTTGGGGGCAGCATCGGCAGGTTCACAGACGCCGCCAAAAACGGCGGCCTCGGCATCTGCAGACTCCATGGCATGCAGCACGCGCTCGACCGTCTGGGCATCGATGTAATCGTCGGCATCCACAAAAAAGACGGTCTCGCCCTCGGCGGCATCGATACCGGCATTTCGAGCACACGAGACGCCAGCGTTTTCCTGGTCAATCACCAGTACGCGATCGTCGGCCTGCGCGATCTGACGCAACACGTTCAACGAATCATCAGTCGAACCGTCGTTGACACACACAACCTGAATCGAGCGCTCGGACTGGGCCAGCAGCGAATCGAGGCATCGCTGAATGGAGCGCGCAGAGTTGTAAACGGGGACGACAATGGTAGCTTTAGGGCACGAGGCCTCTCCCATGCCGACCTACCCCCTTAGCGATTCGATGAGGAAGGCGGCGACCACGCCTGGGCCTCCAACCGAGGCGTAATACTTAGCACGCCCCAAGGCACCATCCGTCGCAAAACTCGGATGCTCGTCAACCCAACCCTCAGGATCTTTGAGGATGGCAGCGAGATTCGCGCGCTTCCACGGCTTGAGGTCGTCAAGCGAAAACTCCCCCGCGTCCAAGGCCGCCTGAAATTCCTTAGCCATCTGAACCAGGAACTCCTTATAGAACTTAGGCGCCAGGCGCACGTAGTTCCACATATACGAATCGTACTTAATGAGCTGATTGAACTTGAGCATGCGCGCGACGTCATCACTTGCGTGGTCGCGGGCATAATCCTCTCGAATCCAACGCTCAATCTCGGCATACTCGGTATTGACGCAAAAGACCTTAGCCGAAGAATTGACCGAGGAATTCTCGTTGTCCTGGCGATACGACAACACGGCATCATGCAGGTAAATAGCCTTTTCGGCACACGCGATCACCTTAAAGGCAAATGACGTGTCCTGAAAGGATGCCCCCGGAGTCGGCAGGAACTTGATACCGTTGCGCTCAAGAAAATCACGACGGTACACGGCCGACCAAATCGACGGTTTTTGCTTAAAGAACTGCGTCGTATTGCTGGGATGCACCGGTTTGCCACAATCCCTTGCCTTAAACATCTCGTGCAGCGAACGGCGCTCCTCGGGCTTAGACCAGTAGAAATCAAAGTTCGCCTTCGCAAAGTCGGCATTATTGCTATCGGCGGCCGAGACAAGCTTTTCGAGTGCGTCGGGCGCCATAAAGTCATCGGACTCCAAGATGCCAACGTACTTGCCACGCGCCATCTCCAGACCGTGGTTCATCGAGTCGCCGTAGCCGCTGTTGGCCTTGTCGATCATCTTGACGCGCCCATCGCGCTCCATATACTCGCGGATAATCGCCGGCGAGTTGTCGGTCGACCCGTCGTTAATGCAGATGATCTCAATATCCTTGAGCGTCTGCGCCAGGGCGGAATCGAGACACTCGCGCAGGTAGCGCTGAACATTGTAAATGGGAATAAGCAGCGACAGAACAGGGCTGCCAGAGGCGTTAGTAGACAAATGTGCTCCTTAGGAAATACCTGTCGTTTCATGGTATCAAAGGGTCAGCGCGCCAGCGGGCGTTTATATAATCTATGGAGCCTCTTGCGGGCAAAGTAGCCGCACGTCATGCGGCGGGCCCGTGGCAGGTTCCTGCGTTTTATTCAAAGCTTGCCGCCAAGGTGCGCCGAGCCTTTACAATAGGACAGTCCCAAGGACGTATTCGATAGCTTCCGTGCAGCGCATGCGCGCCGCGCGTGAAAGGATATATTGCCCCATGCCTTCAACCCTTCCCGCTCCCATCGATAAGCTCGCCATCGTCGTCGTTACGTACAAGCGCCAGGAACTCCTGGCCAACTTGTTCGAATCTATGACCGAGCTCACGGCAACGCCCTGGCGCATCGTGATTGTCGATAACGAGAATTCGCGCGAGACCGAGGCCATGTGCACCGCATTCAACGAGCGCCTGGCCAACCTGTGGGGCATCGACACCGAGCAGCCCGACGCGCAGGGCGGCACCGACCGTGTCATCTACGCCCCGCAGCTCGAAAACGGCGGCGGTGCGGGCGGCTTCTCGGCCGGCACTAAATGCGCCTACGACCTAGGCGCCCAGTGGTTCTGGGTGATGGATGACGACGTGCTCGTCATCCCCGAAGGCATCGAGCGCTTGGCCAAGTGGACCGACCGCTACGATGTTATCCAGGGTTCGCGCTTGGACTTTGACGGCGGCGCCTTCTTTTGGCAGTACCAGCTCATCCTTTCGCTCGGCATTCCCAACCCCATCGCCAAGTGGGATCTGGGTCCCGAGGGCTACCGTTCCATGAACCAGCTGTGCTTTGAGGGCGGCATGTTCTCGCGACGCGTGGTCGACAAGATTGGCCTGCCCGATGCGCGCTTCTTTATCTACGGCGACGATGCCTGCTACGGTTACGTAGCCAGCCAGCACTTCCCCGCCGCCGTGGTCGCCGACGTGGTGCTCAAGCGCGCCCGCGCCGTCTCTAACTGGGACATCGCCGGTAAGCGCCAGCTCAACTCCACGAGCGACACCAACCGCTACTACATCATGCGCAACCGAGGCTTCCTCGCTCGCTATATGCAGATCTACGGTGACTACCACCCCATGCTGTTCCGTCTGGGCAATGCCGCGACCTTCTGCAAGGAGTTCATTCGTCTGGCAGCAGTCGACAAATGCTTTAAGACCGGCATTCCGGCGCTGCGCCGCGGCATGAAGGACGCCCGCAAGATCGTTAAGGATCCCAACTGGAAGCCCATGCCGCCCCTGAAGGACGCCGAGTAGTAAAGGGCTTTCGCCCGCCGCTACAGTCGTTGACACGCCACGGACACACGCTGACCGTCAAAGCCAAAGCCCCAACGCATGCGCCCGACGGCGGGGCGCGGCACGCGGATATCATCGATGCCGTCGCGCTCTATGTCGAGCAGCGCCTGAACCGCCAACAGTTCCAGGCCCAGGGCATCGACGCCAGGGTCGTACAACATGTTGACCGTAATGAGCGGTCGCTCATCGAGCATGCCGAGCGTGTCGGCCACGTCAAACACCCGACCGGTGGGAATCACCTGGATATCCCAGCGATCCGAGACGCCACTTCGCTTGGAGCTGGGATTGCAATAGCCGGGCAGTCCAAAGCAGAGCCCCTGAAGCGCCAGATGATAGGCTGTCGGCATATCTGATTGGCCCACATCGATGCCCAGATCGCTGATAGCACAGCTCAAAGCTTGCTTTACAGTGTCCTCGTCTCCTCGACACAGCCCGTCATGGAACGAGTCGATAACTCCAACGTCCTCAACGGCGCACTCAAACCATTCCAGAATTACAAGACGGAGCGCCTGACGCACTTCGTTATTAGGCAGACGCAGGGAACGAAGGCACGCGCCGTTTTCCGAATGCCCCGTCATGTCCGTCGTAAGAAATCCAGACAGATACAGCGCTGTCCAGATATCTTCGGGCTTGGCGGCATCGGCCTCCTCGGCATGCACATGCACTGGCACCTCAATAAACCCATGCGCCTCAAGTAAATCGAACAATGCGGACAGGCGCATGAGATTCCAGTCGCCGACGCATGCGCTCAGACGGTCGGCGTAACCATACAGATCTGCCCGAACGGGCGCGACGCAACCGCGATGTGCGTAGTCCACCACGCGCTCCGGGCTCGAGCAATAAAAACCACCAAGCAGATAGCCCTCGAGCCACTCACGCGCGTCATCCAGACAGCCGTTGCGACCGATGCAATCCAACAGCACTTGGACTTCGTCGTCCGAAAAACCGAACCATCGATCACACCAACTCGACAACGCTGTCGCCGACCGATAGGAAACCCCACGTTGGGACAACGCAAACTCGGCATGACCGGGGCGTTCGCACATCAGACACGTCAATCGCAACGAGTCGCCGGCATCGGCAATGGTGTCGAACAACATTCGGCTGAGCGACTCTAGGGAATCCACGCTACCGTCGTCCTTAGCGTCCAAACGCTTTGGACATACCGCGTCGTAGTCGTCTATCAGAAGAACAACCTGCTCATCGAAAGCTGCCTGGAGCAGTTTAATAAGCACGCCAAGCGCCGCATCGATCTCCTTATCGCTGGCCACCCCACGCGCCGCCCTCTCGATAAGACGAACCTCACGTCTTGACAGATCAGGCGCGGCAAGCAGCGGCAGTAATCGGGCGCACTCGCGCACGACAGCCCCGCGAATTGCTGCCGCAGCACCAGCGCCATGCCTCGAAGCGGCAGCTGTAAAGTCGAGCATGATGACCGGATAACTCGCGTACTCATCACGATAGCGACCGCCGCCCGCCTGCCAAATCTGGGTACCAGCGAACAGGCTTCGATCCGGCAGCCGGCGATCAGGTCGTTCCAAATAGCACTTGAGCATCGATAAATTCATGCTCTTGCCAAAACCCTTGGGCCGACAGCAAAGCGCAACAGGTGCTTCACTGTCCAATATATCGGCAATAAACATAGTCTTATCGACGAGTAAACACCGATTGATTGCATCGGAAAAGTCGTGTGCATCAACCGGTAGAGCTGCGCTATCCGCATGATTGAGCAACCGTGCACCAAACGCATGAGTAAAACCACAATTCACCTGTTCAGACACTGTAAACTCTCCTTCTAACGCAGCACGATGCCCATTGTAGCGAGCGGGTAGAGCGCAACAATATCGACATGCAAACGTTTCGGGCAGCGGTAGCAACAGCCCCCCGAGGGGGCATAACAAATCGTTGCACAACAAAAAAAGGGGGGGCCGATGCCGCCGCACCGGACCCCGTCCCAAACTCTTATAGAAAACGATCTGGAAGATTACTCCTCCAAGCCGTCCTCCCCAGAAGCCTTCTTCTGCTGATCGAGCTTATGCTTACCACTTACGATAGACGTAGCGCCCAGTGTGGCCAAGCTTGCACTGGCAAGGCTCGCCATCACAATCAGATCGCCCGTCTTGGGCATGTTGCCGCCCGAGGACTTGGTAGTTGTAGTCGTCGTGGTCGTGGTGGTCACCGTTTTGGAGTCATTTTGCTCTTGGACCTGGTTGTCAGCACCGCTCTTGTCGTCGTCTTCGGACTGTTTCTTTTCGCCCTCGGCCTTGCTCTTGTCCTTCTCCTCAGATTCAGACTTCTTATCCTCGTCCTTCTTCTGTTCGGACTTGTCGCTCTTCTCCTCAGAGCTAGAACCCTTATCGGATTCGGTCTTCTCGGAAGCCTTGTCCTTGGAGTCGCCCTTTGCGGCTTCGATCTTTTCCGTGGAAACCTGATCAGAGTTGCCCTTGTTCTGGGTCGAGCCGTTATTGACGCCAGCCATCAGCGAAGAGCCCAGCGTAGAACCAAGCTGCTCGGAGAAAGAAGGCTTCTTGTCCGGCGAAGCAACGGGAACGTCCGGCGCCTTATTCGAGTCATCCTTGGAAGCATCGGAACCAGGGTTTGCGTCAGAGCCGGAGCCGTTGTTAGAGCCGGTGCCAACGGACGAATCGATCGAGCCGGTGGATGGGTTAGAGGTGCCAGCGCCGGTCGAACCAGAAGCGTCGCTGTCCGTATTGCCGGCAGAGCTTGAAGACGAATCGCCCGCAGCAGAGCCGTTTGAATCGGAGCCGTTCGAGGTGGAGCCGTTGTTGGTAGTGCCATCAGCAGAGCCATCACCGTCAGCACCGGTCGAGGGCGCATCCATCCTGTCATCGTTGGCATCGTCGCTCGAGTCGTCATTCGAATCAGGCGTCGGCGAGGGCGCCGGCGTAGGTTCGGGCTGCACGGGCGTCGCAGCGGCAGCGGCCTCGTCCTCGGCGATATAAACCAAACAGTCCTTCAGCTCGTTGCGGTAGCGGTTCTTCCAGCCCTCATGATACTGGGGCTGGCTCGAATACTTGGTCGCCACGTTATTGACCACACTGTTGGAAAGCGCCGTCACAAACTCGCGATCAGTCATACTGTTAGAAAGGTTTGCCCAACGGAAGAAGTCCCTGCAACCACCGGTGCCGCACATGTTGGTGATGCTCCACACCATGCCCTTAACGCAATCGGCACGGCCCGAAATATCAATGCCCAGGCCGCTCTTGAGCCACGCCTCGGTCACCGCATAGTACGAGTTGTACGCATACGCATCCTGCAGAGCCGAGAACTCAACAGGGTCGGTGTTATAAGCACCTTGGAAAGCCTCCTGCGCAATACGGCCCAACTCGGTGAGCTGGCCGTTCTCGTACATGGCATTGCTCGTGTTGGAAATCTCGCTGCCGCGATCAATCGCATCCTTGAGCATGCTGTATTTTTCGGGGTTGTAGTTGTAGGCCTGCTTCATAAACGGAATGAGCGACCATCGACGGTCGAACTGGTAATAACCCAGCGCGTTATAGCCGTCGCCATACGAAAAGCCCTGGTTATAGTTGCCATGGCTCTCGTACTTGGTAAAGTACTTCATCTCGGGGGTCACGTTAACAAACGAAACGCCCTGGACCGACCTCAGCACGCCCGAGAAGGACTGCTGGGTATAGAGACCCTTATCGATATCGGTCGCATCCGAGGCAACGCCCGGCGTGGGCTCCTCGGCAGCGGCGGGTGCCGGCACGGAAACGGCGCCAAACGAAAGCGCCAGCGTCAGGCCCGCGACAATAGCAGAATGCTTGCGCTGCATAAGATCCTCCCTGCATTGGTGTAGTTAAAGTGCAGTTTGCAAAGATAGAATTAAGTATTGCAGCTCACCCGTTGTTGCACAACAACCCCTCGGTAAACGGCAACAACCCTCCGCGAAATCTTAAGGAATTGCGCTAAACCTACAGCTTGATGTTGAAGTTGACTTCGGGGACGGCGGCCAGGTCGGCCAACGTCACGCCGTCGACGTACTTTTCGATCACGTCGTCCAGGCCGCGCCAGAACTTGACGGTTGAGCACAAATCGCTGCGGGTGCAGCTGTTGTCGATGCCGTCGCACGCCACGGGCGCCGTGCTGCCCTCGACAGCGCGCAGGATGTCGCCAGCACGCACCTCGGCGGGGTCCTTGGCCATCATGTAGCCACCGCCTTTGCCGCGCACGCTCTTAAGCAGGCCCGCCTTCATGAGCGGACGAACCAGCTGCTCCAAATACTTTTGCGAGATATGTTCACGGTCGGCAACCTCGCGCAAAGCAATCTTGCCCTCGGCGTCACCCAGCGCCGCGATATAGATCATTAACCGGAGGGCATAGCGGCCCTTAGAAGAAATGAGCATACCTACCCTCCCATCGCATCTGGAACAACATAACCAGGTTTGTTTGTCCCAAATCTTAAGTAAGTGGGACAAACACAACAGGTTATTTTGTCCCAGAATTTGAAAAGTCGAGTGGATTAGTCGGGTTTTCCCTTGACTAACGCCGAACCCATAGTAACTTTATTCCGAGAAGATTCCTAGGGTTTAGTACACCTATGAGTACACCATATACAGAGAGGGACAGCATGAGCGCAAATCCGCTGCTTTCCATCGAAGGTCTCACCGCCTCCGTGGACGAGAAGACCATCCTCCACAATGTCAACCTCAACGTCGCCGCCGGCGAGACCCACGTGCTGATGGGCCCCAACGGCGCCGGCAAGTCTACCCTCGGCCACCTGGTCATGGGCGACCCCGTCTACACGGTCAACGACGGCCGCATCGTCTTTGACGGCCAGGACATCACCGAGCTCACCACCGACAAGCGCTCGCGCGCCGGCCTGTTCCTGAGCTTCCAGGCCCCTGTCGAGATCCCCGGCGTGCCACTGTCGAGCTTTTTGCGCGCCAGTATCGCCGGCCGCCCCGGCCTGGAGATGAAGGGCAAGGAATTCCGTCGTCGCGTCAAGGAGCTCGCGGCCGAGCTTAACATGGATACCGCCTACCTCAACCGTGAGCTGGGCGTGGGCTTCTCGGGCGGCGAGAAAAAGAAGGTCGAGATGCTCCAGCTTCTGCTGCTGCAGCCCAAGCTCGCCATCTTGGACGAGACCGACTCCGGCCTGGACGTCGACGCCCTGTCCACCGTCAGCCACGGTATGGACGCCTACCGCAAGAGCTGCGACGGCTCCATGCTCATCATCACGCACAACACGCGCATCCTGGAGCACCTGGATGTCGACCGCGTCCACGTTATGGTCAAGGGCCACATCGTGCGCGAGGACGATGCCTCGCTGATCCCCTGGATCGACAAGAACGGCTTTGAGACCTTCGAGCGCGAGGCCGCCGAGCAGCGCGCCCAGGCCGAGGCCGCCGCTGCCGAGCAGCAGGCGTAAAGGGGCGACGCAATGACCAAGAACCGCACCGAGGTCGCGGACATCGACCGCAGCCTCTACGACTTCACCTACGGCGAGGAGGGATTCGAGCGCCTCGACGCCGGCATCACGCCCGACATCGTGCGCGAGATCAGCGCCAAGAAGGACGAGCCACAGTGGATGCTCGATCTGCGCTTAAAGTCCCTCGAGATCTTCAATCGTTTTCCCGACCCGACGTGGGGCCCCTCCATCGAGGGCCTGGACATGGACAACATCGTCACCTACGTCAAGCCCAACACCGACCAAAAGCACGACTGGGAGTCGGTGCCCGACGACATCAAGAACACCTTTGAGCGCCTGGGCATCCCCGAGGCCGAGCGCAGCTACCTGGCGGGCGTCGGCGCGCAGTACGACTCCGAGCTGGTCTACCACAACATGCAGGACACCGCGTCCAAGATGGGTATCGTCTATTCCGGCATCGAGGAGGCCCTGCACGACCCGCAGTGGGAGCCGCTCATCCACGAGAAGTTTATGACGCTCATCCCGCCCACCGACCACAAGTTTGCGGCCCTGCACGGCGCCGTATGGTCGGGCGGCTCGTTTGTCTACGTGCCCAAGGGCACCAAGTTGGACTTCCCGCTGCAGAGCTACTTCCGCCTTAACGCCAAGGGCGCCGGCCAGTTTGAGCACACGCTCATCATCGTCGAGGACGACGCCGACCTGCACTTCATCGAGGGTTGCTCCGCGCCCAAGTACAACGTTGCCAACCTCCACGCCGGCGCCGTCGAGCTCTTTGTGGGCAAGCGTGCGCACCTGCGCTACTCGACCATCGAGAACTGGTCCAAAAACATGTACAACCTCAACACCAAGCGTGCGCGCGTGGACGAGGATGGCGACATAGAGTGGATCAGTGGCTCCTTCGGCAGCCACGTGGGCTACCTCTACCCCATGAGTGTGCTCAACGGCCGCCGCGCCCGGTCGAGCTTTACCGGCATCACCTTTGCCGGCGCCGGGCAGAACCTCGATACCGGCTGTAAGGTCGTGCTCAACGCCCCCGAGACCTCGGCAACCGTCGAGACCAAGGGCATCTCCAAGAGCGGCGGCATTCAGACCTTCCGCAGCTCCATCGTGGCCACGCCCAAGGCCGAGGGTTCCAAGGCAACCGTGAGCTGCCAGTCGCTCATGCTCGACGACCAGAGCCGCTCCGACACCATCCCCGCCATGGACATCCGCGCCAAGAACGTCGACATCGGCCACGAGGCCACCATCGGCCGCATCGGCGACGACAAGGTGTTCTACCTGATGAGCCGCGGCATCTCGGAGGAAGAGGCCCGCACCATGATCGTCAACGGCTTTGCCAACCCGGTCTCCAAGGAGCTGCCACTGGAGTACGCCGTCGAGATGAACAACCTGATCAAGCTCGAGATGGAAGGAGCGATCGGATAATGAAACAGGAAACCAACACCGCTGCTACCACCCTTGAGCAGGTCAACGCGATGCCGGCTGCCACTTGGGGCTGGCTGAAGATGAATCAGACCAAGCTCGAGCTCTCTGACGAGCTTGCCGCCGCTCCCGCGGAGGCCGTTGAGGTCGAAGGCTTGGGCGAGCAGTTTATTGGCGTGACAGACGCGTTCGACGCCGCCATGGACGCCATGGCCGAGCGCTTCCCCGAGCGCCGCTCCTCCGCCCCCGGTGATGCCGCCGACCGCGCCCGCATCACGCCCGAGACCGAGCTCGACGTGCCCGCCACCTCCGTCTACCAGGCCGGCGCCATCAAGCTCGAGGAGGAGCTCTCCCCTGCTGAAGCCTTCGAAACCGGCATGGGCGAGGCTGCCTACGCCTACTTGGCCGAGCACGCTACCAAGCGCATCGTCATCGATGTGCCCGCATACCAGCACGCCACGGTTACCGTGCGTGTGAGCGGTGTCGATGCCGCCGCGGCCATCGCCGCCATCGACGTCGTCGCTCGCCCGCAGGCAACGCTCGACCTGCATATTGCCCTAGACTCTCCTGTTACCGGCGAGGGTGTCGTGGGCTCCGTGCTACGCGTGTGCGCCCACGAGTACGCCACCGTCAACGTGACCTGCACGCAGACACTCGACGACAGCTGGATCGCACTCGACGACACCGGCCTGTTCCTGGACGAGGGCGCGCGCGTCAACGTGCAGCACACCGTCCTGGGTGCCGGCGCCAGCGCCACCGGCCTTGCCGGCGACCTGCTGGGCGACACCGCCAAGGTGACCATCGATACCGATTACCTGGGCGCCCGCGAGCAGGTGCGCGACTTTAACTACGAGCTGCGCCACCGCGGTCGCAAGACCGAGTGCGAGATCGACGCCAACGGCGTGCTGACCGGCACGTCCAAGAAGGTCTACCGTGGCACCATCGACCTCGTGCACGGCTGCAAGGGTGCAACCGGCACCGAACGCGAGACGGTGCTTTTGGCCAACAAGGGCGTCGACAACAAGACCGTTCCCGTCATTCTCTGTGACGAGGACGACGTCGCCGGCAACCACGGCGCCACCATCGGTCACGTCCGCGACGAGCAGCTGTTCTACCTCGCCTGCCGTGGCCTTGACCAAAACGCCGCCGAGGACCTGTTCATCCGCGCCAAGCTGGAGGACGCCGCGCTTTCCGCCACCGACGAGCGCACCCGCGCCGCCGTCGTCCGCCTAGGCAACAACCTGATCGACAACTTTGAAGAGGAGCTCGCATGATCGACACCGAGCACGTTAAATGCGATACCTGTACTGCCCCCGAGCCCATGGAGCTCGACGCCAGCGACGAGGCTTCGCGCTGCTGGCCCACCGTGGACATCGAGACCAACCCCTACAAGGGCCAGTTCCCGCTGTTCCAGCAGCACCCCGAGATCGCCTTCCTCGATAGCGCCGCCACCGCGCAGCGCCCTGCCTGTGTGCTCGACGCCGAACGCGACTTCTACCAGCGCATGAACGCCAACCCCCTGCGCGGCCTGTACTCGCTGTCCGTCGAGGCCACCGACGCCATCGCGAAGGTCCGCCAGCAGATCGCTGACCTCATCGGCGCCTCACAGGCCAACGAGGTCGTCTTCACCCGCAACACGAGCGAGTCGCTCAACCTGGTCGCTAAGAGCTTTGCGCCCACAGTGCTCGAACCGGGCGACGAGGTCGTCATCACCATTATGGAGCACCACTCCAACCTGATTCCGTGGCAGCAGGTCTGCCGCGAAACCGGCGCCAAGCTCGTCTACCTCTACCCCACCAAGACCGGCCAGCTCACCACCGAGGAGGTTCTTGCCAAGGTGGGTCCCAAGACCAAGATCCTAGCCGTGGGACAGGTCTCCAACGTGCTGGGCGTCGAGAACCCGGTCAAGAACCTCGGCAAACTCGTGCACAAGTACGGCGGCTACCTGGTCGTCGACGGCGCGCAGTCGCTGCCGCACATGCCGGTCGATGTGGCCGACCTGGGCGCCGACTTCTTTGCCTTTAGTGCGCACAAGGCCATGGGCCCCATGGGCATCGGCGTGCTGTGGGGCAAGATGGACCTGCTCAACGCCATGCCGCCCATGCTTACCGGCGGTGAGATGATCGACTCGGTTACTGAGCAGGACGCCGTCTGGGCTCCCGTCCCCGAGAAGTTCGAGGCCGGCACGCAGGACGCCGCCGGCATCTTCGCCACAGGCGCCGCCCTCGACTACCTCGTCAACACGGTGGGCTACGAAAACATCCAGGCACGCGAGCAGGCACTCGTCCACTACCTGATGGGCGAGCTCATGCAGCTCGACTTTGTCCAGATCATCGGCTCAATCTATTGGGATAACCACCACGGTGTCGTGAGCTTTAATGTCAAGGGCATCCACCCGCACGATGTCGCGAGCATCATGGACATGGACGGCGTCTGCATCCGCGCCGGTCACCACTGCGCGCAGCCGCTGCTCACCTGGCTGGGCGTCGAGAACCTTGCCTGCTGCCGCGCCAGCGTGGCCTTCTACAACGACAAGGCCGACATCGACAAGTTCATCGCCGGCCTGCATCACGTTTGGAGCACATTCAATGGGTAATCTGTACACCTCCACCACATTTATGGAGCACAACTCGCACCCCGACTATAAGTACGAGATGGATGCTCCCACGCACGAGCACGACGGCATCAACCCCAGCTGCGGAGACGAGCTCACCTTGCAGCTGCGTGTCGAGAACGGCGTGATCGAGGAGGCCTCCTTTACCGGCCACGGCTGCGCCATCAGTCAGGCCAGCGCCGACATCATGGCCGACCTCATCACCGGCGAGACGGTCGAGGAAGCGCGTCGCTTGGCAGGGCTCTTCCTCGCCATGATCCGCGGCGAACAGCTCTCCGAGGAGGACCTGGAAGATCTGGACGAGGCCGCCCAGCTCCAGGACATCTCGCACATGCCCGCCCGCGTCAAATGCGCCGAGCTCGCCTGGCGCACCCTCGACGGCATGCTCGAGGGGCAAGCAAACCAGTAGCGTATGCCCCGAATCCAAGGTTTTTGATTGCCGAGCCGCCCGATACGGGCGGCTCTGTTTTTTCTAATGAGCGCGAACGCACAAAGTCCGCGCGTCCGGCACCCCGTCTGTCATTTACCACACAGCCAGACGCGAACACGGGCGTTTTCCACAGCACCAAAGGCCTGCGGCAGGGCCACGAGCACGCCTAGCATCGTCCCATGCCCCATCCAGCTGGGCTCCGATTCGCTTCGCGCCTGCTGCAGACGGGTCCCATAGGGAGCGGCGTGCATTTTTGCGAATATTCAGCACGCCAAGCTGTGTGTATACGCATCGAAAGCGTTAATCAACGTCTCCAGGCGCATATATAGTGCGTTTTAGAACAAGCATCGTGGTCTCAGGGGCGCAAACATGAGCTTCGGGAGCGCATCGGCAGGCATAAATAGCTTCGGGGCCCGTATGTTGCAAAATTGCGACGGTAGTGGCAGTACCGCGATGCTGAAAACTCCATTTTTTGCACGGCGCAGATGGGGGTAGGCACGGGCAAACCCGGACTGAGCCCTTATTTTATGCAAGATGGCGATTGTTCTATGCATATTAAGAAGTGCAGTTGCCGCACCAAGCTTTTGAACGCTTGTTGCGGCGTATGGACGACCCCATCTGCGGCGCACAGGCGACCCTACATCACGTTTCCGCCAGTCCGCATCGCCGTCCGCGCGCGGGCACGCACAATACGAGAGACGGTACTTTTGCCAATCCCGGTATAGCGCTCAATCTGGCGCACCGTGAAACCGGCATCGTGCAATCCAAAAATAACGGTATCGCGCTGCGCCGGCGGTGCGGCTTTAACCCCGCGAAGCGGAACCCCGAGTTCCTTAGCCATCTTGCCGGCAAAGGCGTGGCGTTCCCACTCCGTCTCTTTCATATCGCCCAGCGCTGGCTCGCCGCCGTCGGGCGTCGAAAGTGAATAGGCAATAAAGCCCTCGGCAGAACCAAAGAGCTCAAGCACGCAAGAAGGATCAGAAAATCCCCTCGCGACATCAGCCGCGTCACCGTCGTAAGCGCGCAAATGCTCCGCAAAGCTGCTCCAGGGATAACGCTCGATTAGGCCAACGCCCGCCTCCTGTGGATCGGCGTGTACGGAGCGAATAGCCTCCATCACCTGCCAGTCGGTATCGAGCGAGCGCCGGTCAAAACGGTTCTGGAACAGATGACCTGTGCGCCCCGTGCGTTTATTGAACCGCCGCGCGTACGTCAAAAGCAGCCGGTGCATCGCCGCGCTCATCGCGTCCTCGTAATCTGCCAGCACCAGATGCACGTGATTGCCCATAAGACACCAAGCGATAACCGTGACGCCTGCCTCCCGGCAGCAGTCGCGCATCAACTCCAAAAACTCCCACCGGTCTTCATCGCCCTCAAAGATGAGCTGCTTGCCCGTACCGCGGGCACAGACATGGTAAAAGCCGGTAACCGTTCTCCAAACGCGCTGCATGGCGCTCCCTTCGCCGGGATCTGCTTGCCATCCAATACAGCACGATTGAAGCGTGCCATCAAAACATCCACGCAAAACAATAGACTCGCGCGGCCAAAGGCAGTAAATAGGCGGCGAACGGCACCGTTGCAACAGGTCAGCCCCTGCAACGCTTACAAGAGCTGACCAAAAGCTTGCCCAAGACGAACCCCCTCTACGGAAGTTCGCGACCACAGAACATAGAGTTAAACCGTTTCAATTTAAACTTCCGGACTTCTCGCTACGAAAACTGAGCCGTTCGCCGAATATTCCGTGCATTTCGCGGTATTATAGGGGCTGCATGTCATGTCCCTTTCGAAGGGTCGCCCGGCAATCGCCAGCCACGACCCCCAGACGGGACGCCAACACGATAGAGAGGAGAGGCATGCAGTACTCACAGGAAGTGGAGAACATGTGCCCCGTTGCCAAGGGTGCATACCACGGCCCCGCACCCATCCCCGAGGAGGGCAAGTGGGTCCAGGCTAAGGAGATTTCCGACATCTCCGGTCTTACGCACGGTGTGGGTTGGTGCGCACCTCAGCAGGGCGCCTGCAAGCTCACGCTGAACGTCAAGGACGGCATCATCGAGGAGGCCCTCGTTGAGACCATCGGCTGCTCGGGCATGACCCACTCTGCCGCCATGGCTTCCGAGATCCTTCCCGGTAAGACCATCCTCGAGGCCCTCAACACCGACCTCGTCTGCGACGCCATCAACGTTGCTATGCGCGAGATCTTCCTGCAGATCGTTTACGGCCGCAGCCAGACCGCGTTCTCCGAGGGCGGCCTGCCCGTGGGCGCCTCCCTCGACGACCTCGGCAAGGGCCTTCGCTCTCAGGTCGGCACCATGTTCGGCACCAAGGCCAAGGGCGCTCGTTACCTCGAGCTCGCTCAGGGCTACGTCACCCGCATGGCTCTCAACGACAAGAACGAGATCATCGCATTCGAGTTCCTGAACCTCGGCAAGTTCACCGACGCCGTCAAGGCCGGCAAGACCCCCGAGGAGGCCATCGCTGGCGCTATGGGCCACTATGGTCAGTGGGAGAACGCTGCCAAGTACATCGACCCGCGCACCGACGAGGAGACTCACTCCGTCGCCAGCGTGTTCCCGGTTCACGAGTAGAAAGGGAGGGAAATAACTATGACTGTTACGTTCGAAGGTTACGAGCGCCGCGCTGACAAGATCAACAAGTGCCTCGCCGACAACGGCATCGCCTCCCTCGAGGAAGCTCTGCAGATCTGCACCGACAAGGGCTTCAACCCGCGTGAGATCGTCAACAACACCCAGTCCATCGCCTTCCAGAACGCCGAGTGGGCCTACACCCTCGGTTGCGCTCTCGCTGTCAAGCGTGGCGCCAAGACCGCTTCTGAGGCTGCCGCCATCATCGGCGAGGGCATCCAGGCCTTCACCGTTCCCGGCTCCGTCGCCGAGGACCGCAAGGTCGGTCTGGGCCACGGCAACCTGGGCGCTATGCTGCTCTCCGACGACACCGAGTGCTTCGCCTTCCTGGCTGGCCACGAGTCCTTCGCTGCCGCTGAGGGCGCTATCGGCCTGGCTCTGAACGCCAACAAGGCTCGCAAGAAGCCGCTGCGCGTTATCCTCAACGGTCTGGGCAAGGACGCCGCTCAGATCATCGCCCGCATCAACGGCTTCACCTACGTGAAGACCCAGTTCGACTACTACACGGGCGAGCTCAAGGTCGTCGAGACCATCCCCTACTCCGATGGTCCCCGCGCTGCCGTTAACTGCTACGGCTCCGACGACGTCCGCGAGGGCGTTGCCATCATGTGGCACGAGAACGTCGACATCTCGATCACCGGTAACTCCACCAACCCCACGCGCTTCCAGCACCCCGTCGCTGGCACCTACAAGAAGGAGCGCCTCGAGGCTGGCAAGAAGTACTTCTCCGTCGCTTCTGGTGGCGGCACTGGCCGTACCCTGCACCCGGACAACATGGGCGCCGGCCCTGCCTCTTACGGCATGACCGACACCATGGGCCGCATGCACTCCGACGCCCAGTTCGCCGGTTCTTCCTCCGTGCCTGCGCACGTCGACATGATGGGTCTCATCGGCATGGGCAATAACCCCATGGTCGGTGCCACCGTCGCCTGCGCTGTCGCCGTCGAGGAGGCCCTCAAGGCCTAGTCGCGCCCGCGCGATGCTCACATAGTTGAGCTTTGGAGCCGCTACCTTTCGGGGTAGCGGCTCTTTTTGTTTACGCTGTCGCAGGGCAGCTAATGCCGATATATCAGTTGGGGCGAAATACGAGATGTGATGAGACGGAGCGTCAGAACGTCCATGACGCCCACCTGCCATATTTGCCCTTTACCGATTTGCCGAGTCTTTGCGGCCCCATTGCCGATCACCCATGCGACAATGCGCCGGACGAGAAAGGAATCCGATGGAATCGACTGATGTACTGGTAATTGGATCTGGCATTGCGGGCCTTTGCGCCGCCATCGAAGCGGCACGCACGGGCGCAACCGTCGCTGTGGCAAGCGCCGGCAAGACTATGAGTGGATCGAGCTTCTTCCCCGGAACCTGGGGCCTGGGGCTTATCGGACCCGTTAACGAAGACGACGAACAAGACCTCATCGATACCATCCAGACCGTTGGTGGCGGCGTCGCCGACCCCGAGCTTGTCCAGACGTTTGTCCACGGCATTCCCCAGGCAATTGAATGGCTCGAGCAAGACCTGGGCGTTGAGCTCCAGCGTCCGCAAAGCGCCGAGAGCGCCCAGCAAAAGCAGTTTATCCCCTGCTTTGACCACAAGACGCGCATGTGGCGCGGCCTCACCCGCAAACCCCTTGAGGACGCTCTGACAGCCCGGATCGAGTCGCTCGGCATTCGCCTGCTCCCCCGCCATGAGCTTATCGACCTTGTTGAGGACACGAACGGCAGAATAACCGGAACCGTGCTCTACGACCTCACCGAAAATCGAATCGTGCCCTTTGCCGCCAAGGCCACGATCATCGCAGCCGGTGGCACAAGCGGCCTGTTCGAGCGCAGCCTTACGTCGGCTGATGTGCTCAGCTCCTCGCAGGCCATCGCGCTGGCGCACGGCGCAACACTTACTAATATAGAGTTCATGCAGATGATGCCCGGCTTCATCGAGCCCAAGCGCAACCTGGTCTTCAACGAGAAAACCTGGCGCTACGTACATGTAGACCAGCCGGTAGATATTGCCGACGACAAGCTGGACGACCTGCTCGAGCAGCGCTCTGGATATGGTCCCTTCACGTCACGCTTGGCCTCCCGCGCTATCGATCTCGTCATCGATCAGACAAGTGTCGAAGGCCTGGCACTCCACTACGACTTCCCTCGCGAGGATGTCCCAGAGTTTGTGCAGACCTTTGCCACCTGGCTGCAAGACGAGCACGGCATCGCCCCGACTGACGAGATGCGCGTTGCGATGTATGCCCACGCCGCTAACGGCGGCATCAAGATCGACATGACCGCGTACACGGGCATTGAGGGCCTCTTCGCCTGCGGTGAGGCAACAGGCGGCATGCACGGCGCCGACCGCATCGGCGGCTTGTCAAGCGCCAACGGCATCGTGTTTGGGCGCATCGCGGGCGCATCGGCAGCCCAAGCAGCGCTGGACGCTCCCGAGGCGGCCGCTCCGATGGATATCGCCCTCCCTCAGTATGGCATTGCCACAACAGATGCCGAACGCCTGACACACAGCCTTAAGCACACGATGAGCACCTATTGCATGATCAACAGGACCGAAACAGGCCTATCCGAGGCACTACACGAGCTTGAGGGCTTGAAGACGGAGGCAACGACCTTGAGCACACAGAAAGCCCAGGACAGCGAAGTCGCAGCCCTCGCCCGCCTGCAATCGCAGATTCAACTAGCACAGGAAATGATCAAAGCCATGCGTAAGCGAACCGAAAGTCTCGGATCGCACTATCGAGCAGACTAATTCGAACACCCATCTAAAGCAGAACACAACTAATCGATATCTATGGGCCCCGTGAGCTCGAAGTGGCACGGGGCCCATTCGTGTCCGTACGGCAGCGTATCCTTATTCTGAATACGGAGCGGGCAAAGCCCGCATAGACAATAGGCCAGCGAGGAGGAGATATGGACAGTAGAGATATCGAGAAGTGGCGTGTCGAACTTGATAGCTACGCCAATGTGGAAGACGGCGTTGAGTATTGGCTCGCACGCGATTTAATGGAACCCATGGGATACACTCGATGGGAGAACTTCGCCGAAGTTGTTAAGAGGGCAAAAGTCTCGTGCGAAACAAACAAAACTCCAGTTGATTCCCATTTTCGTGACACCACGAAAATGATAACTGCCGGTGTCGCCGCTCGCGCGGTTAAAGACTACAAGCTTACGCGCTATGCATGCTATTAATCGCCCAAAACGGAGATTCAAACAAGCCAGAGATCGCGCTCGCCCAGGCATACTTTGCCGTGCAGACGCGCCGCCAAGAGCTCATAGAGCAGCGCTTCGCAGAGATTCAGCGCTTACAGGCGCGCCACTCGCTATCCGATTCAGAGAAACAGCTCTCGGGTATTGCGTTCAAACGCGGCGTGGACTCCAAAGGATTCGCGATCATCAAGTCGAAGGGCGACGAAGCGTTATTCGGCGGCAGAAGCACGGCGGAAATGAAACAACAGCTCGGCGTATCCAAGAGCTCGGCATTGGCGGACAGGCTAGCCGATGTTCTCATCAAAGCAAAGGACCTTACGAACTCGATGACGGCCTTCAACGCCGAGGAACACGACCTGTACGGTCTGGACCAGATCAAGCAAGAGCACGTCGAGAACAACACAAGCGTGCGTGGCAGCCTCATCGACCGCGGAATTGTACCCGAGAACCTACCGCCTGCCGAAGATACAAAGAAGCTCGAACGTCGCGTGAAAGCAGACGAGAAAAAGCTCAAGGAGGGTACAGACGGATTCACCGACCCCCAGGGCAGGCTCGACTTGTAAAGCGTCTGTGCCCTTACGGGTTCGGCCCCATGCGAGGTTAATAAAAAAGACGGCCAACCGAAGTTGACCGTCTTAACAATCTTTGGTGGGCCGTCAGGGGGTCGAACCCTGGACCTTGGGATTAAGAGTCCCCTGCTCTACCAACTGAGCTAACGACCCGATATCAACACGAAGCAAGAACTGGGGTGGGTAAAGGGACTCGAACCCTCGACCTACGGGACCACAACCCGTCGCTCTAGCCAACTGAGCTACACCCACCGTGTCCTGTGCGCTTCGCGCTCGACTATTATTGCAAGGAACGCCACGCGATGCAAGCCCCAATTTTCAAGAATTTTGAAAAGAGTTTTTCGAGACCATTTCGAGCAATTCCCACCGGTTTCATAGGAGTAAACTTGCCCCACTGCAAATGCTCGAAAGGACAAGCATGAAAGAACTCTCCAACCGTACGGCAACGTTTACCGATTCGGTCATCCGCCGCATGACGCGCATCTCCAATAAGTATGGCGCCGTCAACCTGTCGCAGGGCTTCCCCGACTTCGATCCCCCGGCGCAGCTGCTCAACAGCCTGAGCGCCATCGCCAGCGACCCCAAGCCGCTCTATCACCAGTACTCCATCACCTGGGGCTCCCAGGCCATGCGTGAGGCGCTTGCCGCCAAGCAGGAGCACTTTATGGGCATGCCGATCAACCCCAACGAGAACATCGTGGTCACCTGCGGCTCCACCGAGGCCATGATGGCCGCCATGATGACGGTCACAAACCCCGGCGACAAGGTCGTCATCTTCTCGCCATTCTACGAGAACTACGGCGCCGACACGATCCTCTCGGGTGCCGAGCCCATCTACGTGCCGCTTAACCCACCTGCGTTCGACTTTGACCGCGAGACACTCGAGGCGGCCTTCCGCGACAACGATCCCAAGGCCATCGTCCTGTGCAACCCTTCCAACCCCTGCGGCAAGGTCTTTACGCGCGAGGAGCTCACCTTTATCGCCGACCTCTGCAAAAAGTACGACGCCTACTGCATTACCGACGAGGTATACGAGCACATCGTCTACGCGCCCCACGAGCACGTCTATATGGCCACGCTGCCCGGCATGTTCGATCGAACCATCAGCTGCAGCTCGCTGTCCAAGACCTACTCCATCACCGGCTGGCGCCTAGGCTACACCATCGCTCCCGCCGAAATCACCGAGCGCATCAAAAAGGTCCACGACTTCCTCACCGTAGGCGCCGCCGCTCCCCTGCAAGAGGCCGTCGTCACCGCCCTCAACTTCGACGACAGTTATTACCAGGAGGTCCTCGACCTCTACACCGCCAAGCGCGACCTATTCTGTCAGGGACTCGACAGCATCGGCCTCACGCACAACGTGCCGCAGGGCGCCTACTACGTGATGATGGACATCTCTGAGTTTTGCTATGACAGCGACCTCGACTTCTGCGAGGACCTAGCCTCAAAGGTGGGCGTGGGCGCCGTGCCCGGCTCGAGCTTCTTCCGCGAGCCTGTCAACCATCTGGTCCGTTTCCACTTTGCCAAGCGAGACGAAACGCTCAACGCAGCACTCGAGAACCTCAAGTCCCTGCGAGATAAAATCAAGCCGCGCGGGTAGAGACGGCCCAACAACTAAAAGCACCAAAGAAACCTCGCATCGTCCGTTGGGCTGCAAGGTTTCTTTTTATAGCGCTTTCTTAGTTTTTTAGGGCGCTATACTTTAGAGGTGAAGTAACTCGCCCAATAGAGAGGGACGCTATGGCAGAGCAGCAGCTTATCGGAGCGCTCGAGGCCGGCGGCACAAAGATGGTGTGCGCCACGGGCTATGCGGACGGCACGGTCCTGGAGCGCGAGCAGATTGCGACCACAACCCCGCAGGAGACCGTTGAGGCCGTCAACGCATGGTTTGCAGACAAAGGCATCGCCGCCCTGGGCATCGGAGCTTTTGGCCCCACCGCAGTCAACCCCGCCTCGCCCCAGTACGGCAAGATCTTGGAGACCCCCAAGACGGCATGGCGCTACTTTGACCTGCTGGGCACCATTCAAAACGAGCTCGACATTCCCTGCGGCTACGATACCGACGTCAACGTCGCCTGCTTGGGCGAGGTCACCTTTGGTTGCGCCCAAGGCCTCACGGACGTGGTGTATCTGACCATCGGCACCGGCGTGGGCGCCGGCGTGCTTTCGGGCGGCCAGCTCGTGCACGGCATGATGCACCCCGAGGCCGGTCACATCCTGGTCACGCGCGACCCGCGCGACACCATTGGCGAGCACAGCGGCTGCCCCTTCCACGACAACTGCCTCGAGGGCCTCATCGCTGGCCCCGGCGTTAAAAAGCGCTGGGGTGGCAAGAGCGCCGGAGAGACGGCCGATGACTCGGAGGCCATGGACCTGCTCGCCGGCTATCTGGCGCAGGCGCTCATGACCTACATCCTGTGCTACGCACCGCAGAAGATCGTCATCGGTAGCGGCGTGGCCGACCACACCCCCATCGTGCCGCTCGCACGCAAGAAGTGCGCCGAGATGCTCAACGGCTACATCGTCACGCCCGAGATGGCCGACATCGATAGCTACATCGTCAACAACAGCCTCGAGGGCAAGCAGGGCATTATGGGCTGCCTGGCCCTGGGCGCACAGGCGCTTCAGTAGCAGACGCACCCACAGGACGTGGCGCGCCCGGCAAATCCGACCTACGGAACGACGCCACCACGCCTCATATAAGCTCTCAAATAAAAAAGGCCGCCTAGGACCAAACAATACGTCCTAGGCGGCCTTTTTGGCGCACATCAGCGACCGTAAGAGATATCGGAGCACAACGCCCGTTGCCGCACCACAGCAGTCGATCATCACATCGGTGATCATGCCGGCGCGTCCCGGCACAAAGAGCTGAATCGTCTCGTCGATCGAGGGAATCAGCAGCAGGAACACCGCCGTGGGCAGCAGCACGTCAAAGGTGCGCCGGCCCTCAAAATCAAAGGCGTGCGTTGCCAAGATGCCGAGCACCATATACTCGGTAAAATGCGCGCACTTGCGAACAACAAAGTTGGTCACCCATGCATATGGGAGTCCCACGCCGCGCAGGAAACCGCGGATAGCTTCCATGACCGTTAGGCTCAGCGAACCCGACCCCGAGCCGGGAACCAGCGAATTGCCCCAGATCAAGAGCGCCATCAGGCAGGTCACGACCGCCCATTTTCGATTGATCTTAACCATGCAGAAGTTATGCCTCCGCGCGGAGCGGCGCGAAGCTGGCGGTACCGCCCTCGATAACGCTCAGATAGGCACGGCCCGTACGCTTGGCGGTAGAGGACTGCAGGCGCTCGATCTCTTCCTCGAGGATCTGATTGACGCGCTCGTGACGACGATTTTCCATAATGCCGGCGGCAATAGCCTCGGCTCGCTCGATGCCCTCGCGCGAGATACGGGCGGTATCCTCGGGGAACACAGCGCTGTGACGGCCGACATAGGCGGGTGCAGCAGGCTGAGGGGCAGCGACGGGAGCGGGAGCTGCAACAGGAGCAGGCTCGTCGATCTCGTCCAGAATCGCGGTGGCAGCGGCCCACATGTCCTCGTGGCCCGAGTAATCGGCCATGGGGACATCAACCTCGAGCGAGGCATCCGGAAGGTCGCCGGTGTCGATGCGATCTTGGGCATCAATCGATGCGGTGATGGCTGCAGGCTCATCGAGGTCATCGAGATCGATGTCCGCGGCACCGGAAATGATAGGCATGCTGGCGAGGTTTGCGTTGTACGGCGCAGCCTCAGCCGCCTGCTGCTGGGCAGGAGCGCCCCAAAGCGAGCTTTCGGCGGCACGGCGGGCGGCAACGGCCTCCTCGTCCGCGGTCATGGCTTCATCAACGTACGAATTATCGGCAGAAGCGTTCGCGTCCGCCGAGGTAGCGCTGTAGGCGTTATTGACTGCCGCGTTGGCAACGAGTGCCACGAAAGCCGCCGTGCTGCCCGCAGGGGCGGCCTGGGAGCCCGACACGGCGCGTGCCGCGGCGGCGATATCATCGCGATTGAAGGAGCCGGTCTGCCCGCCGTTGGTGAGCTCGTCGATGGCGACTTGATAGACGTCGCGCGAGCGTGCAGGGTCGCAGCTAACCGGCGAATCGTCGTCGAGCATGCTGTCGATCATGGACCAAGCCTCGGCCTCGTCCATAGCATCTGCGGCTCGAGCGATGGTAGGGACACCATCATCGGCATGACGGCGCTGGAACGCACCAGTCAGGCCGGAAAGGAATGCCGAGGTAGACTGCTCCGACTGAGCCTGAGAAGCAGAAGCCGCAGCGTACGGAATCGCATCCTGCTGCTGAGCTGGAATCGAGGCGGTCTTGAACTCGCTTTGATGCTGATTGAGATTGGCGGCACCGCCCATGGCATCGGGCTGGAACAGACGCTCTTCACGCTGCGCACGATACTCGGAGATACCCAGCGAGGCGGCATAGATACCCACGCCCGCCACCGCGCCCACGGCGAAGGGAACTGCACCCGCCACGACCGTCTCGTTCACCGACGAAAACGGCAGCGTCGCGGCATACATAACCACGGGAGCGGCAAGGCCGATCCCGCACGAAAGTCCGGCAAGGACTGCTCGTTGTGTTGCATCAGAAGAAGCCATGAGCTCTCCCCATCTTCCAGCACCCAAATCGCATCATTCAGTTGGCTGCGCGAGAGAAGATGAAGCGGGGCTATGCCCCAAAGCAACGGTATATGGTTCGTTTCATCTGCGTTTTCCGTCGCGAAGCTTAAAAGCTATTATGCGAAACCGCCCTGCCGATTGCAAGCGACGATGTCGGATTGAAACGGGAAACCTGCTGTTCGTCAGTCTTACAGTCAAAAATAAGCGTGGAGCGGCGCTATGGAAAAGGGCCGAGGCTCAAAGCCCCGACCCTTTATCGCATTGATGACTATCGCTGCGCGCGGATGACAACCTAGAACGTCTGCTCGTAGTCGCTGTGTTTTTTGGCCGAACGCACCAGGAACTCCTGGTTGGTGTTGGTGCCCTTAAGACCCTTGATAAACGATGCGGCTGCGCGCTCGGTGTTGTTCATGCCGGCAAGAATGCGACGCAGGCCAAAGACAAACGGACGCATCTGCTCGTCGACCAACAGGTCCTCGTTACGCGTACCGGAGGCAACGGGGTCGATAGCCGGGAAGATGCGGCGGTCGGCCAGGTCGCGGTCGAGCTTAAGCTCCATGTTGCCGGTGCCCTTGAACTCCTCAAAGATGACCTCGTCCATCTTGGAACCGGTGTCGATGAGGGCAGAGGCCAGGATGGTAAGCGAGCCACCGTTCTCGATATTGCGGGCTGCACCCAGGAAGCGCTTGGGCGGATATAGGGCCGCCGAATCGACGCCGCCCGAAAGGATGCGGCCCGAGGCGGGCGCCGCCAAGTTGTAGGCGCGGGCGAGGCGCGTGATGGAGTCGAGCACCACCACGACGTCGCCACCCAGCTCTACGATGCGCTTGGCGCGCTCGATGACGAGCTCTGCCACGCGAGTGTGGTTGTCGGCAGGCATATCGAAGGTCGACGCCACAACCTCACCCTTGATGGAACGCTGCATATCGGTGACCTCTTCGGGGCGCTCGTCGACGAGCAGGCAGATGAGGTGCACCTCGGGGTTGTTAATCGAGATGGACTGGCAGATCTTCTTGAGGATCGTAGTCTTGCCGGCCTTGGGCGGGGACACGATCAGGCCGCGCTGGCCCTTGCCGATCGGTGACACGATGTCGATGGCGCGACCGGTGATGGAATCCTTGCCGTGCTCCATGCGCAGCGGCTCATTGGGATAGACCGGGGTGAGGTCGCCGAACTTGGGGCGGTTGCGAATCTGCTCGGGGTCCAGACCGTTGACGGTCGTGATTTTGGCGAGGCCGGCGCGCTTGTCGCCGCCGCGCGAAGGACGCAGCGAGCCCTCGATGACGTCGCCCGTGCGCAGGCGCGCGGAGCGGATGAGGTAGGCGGGCACGAAGGCGTCGTCGTTGGACTTCATGTAGCCATGGGCGTGGATGATGCCGGAGCTGTCCGGGCGAATCTGCAGAATGCCCTTGATGTCGCGGAAGCCCTCGGCATTCGCGGCGGTGACGTAGATCTCCTCGACGAGCTCGGCTTTCTTCTTGCCGGTCGTCTCGATCTCGAACTCCTTGGCCTTCTCGCGCAGCTCAGCGACCTTCATGGCAGCGAGCTCCTCGCGCGAAAGCGTGGGCTCGGTGGGAGCGGCATTACGCTCCTTGTTGCGCTGTTTGCGATCGCGCTGGCGGTTGCGGCGGTCGTTGTTGCGCTCGTCCTTGTGCTCGTTGCGCTCCTCGTTGCGCTTGTGCTGGCGACGGTTGGGGCGAGCGCCGTCTTCGCCCTCGGCGGGGGCGGCACCATCGGTTGCGGCGGTGTCAACATTGGCCGCAGCGGTGTCATTGGTCTCGGCGCCAGAATTAACCTGCGCTTCGACATCAGCCTGCTGCTCGGCGGCCTTGGCCTTAATGGACTTCTTGCGACCGCGCTTGGGCTTCTCGGATGCAGGCTGTTCGACGTCCTGGGGCTCGACGGCATCAGTCGATGCATCGGCGGTCGTCTCGGCGGAATCCTCGGACGCACCCTTCTTGGCAGCCTTGGCCTTGGACGTGCGCTTAGCAGCAGTACGACGGCTGCGACCGGGACGGACGTCGGCGGGCTCGGCATCGGCGGGAGCGGCCTCGGAAGTCGTAGCATCCTGGACGGGTGCATCGGCAGCGGTTGCAGACTCGGCGGTCGCCGCAGCATCCCGAGCGGCTGCAGCTGCGGCTGCGGCCTTCTCTGCCTCGACGAAGGCCTTGGGCTTGCGACCGCGACGGTGCGGGCGCAAAGCCGGATCGACAACGGGAACTTCGCTGGCCTCGACAGGCACAGCGGGCTCAGCAGGCGATGCGCCCTCCCCTGCCGCGGAACGGACCGAAGCCTCAGTGAGCTCGGGGGCTACCTGTTCCGCAACCTGCTCGGCCTTAGCAGCCGTGCGGCGGCGTGTGCGCGGTGCCGGCTTCTCGGTCGGCAGGTCGGCGGCAGGGGTCTCGGGCACAGACGGAGCTGCAAGCTCGGTCAGAGCCGCGGCCTCGCGCTCGGCAGCACGACGGCGGGCGCGCACCACCTGAGCCTCGCTAATCTGCGCCAACGCACGTGCCTGCGCGACCTCATCGGAAATCGGCGCCGAGGAGTCAGCTGCAACGGTGCGCTTGGCGCGCGTCGTGCGCGTGGTACGGCGCTTGGGCTTGGTGACCTCCTCGCCGTCAGTGGCAGGCTCGGCCGTGTGGCGCGTGAGCTTGGGCTTTGCCGGAGCAGCCTCCTCACCAGTTGCAGGCACGGCCTTCTCAGCCGCCACAGGCATAGGCGTCGAAGCAGCCTTAGGCGTCTCAGGAGCCGAGGCTTGCGCGGGCGCCGCGACCTGGTCCGACGCAACCGGTGCAGCGGGAGCGGCCTGCGTCGTCGTTATTTCGTTTTCTTGCTGTTGATCAGACACAGTGTTTGCTCAACTTTCTTTTCAAGCCCTGTGATCACATGCTCCCTGCATAAACCTTCAGGGCGGCTAAACAGTCTAGTTCCGTTCAAAACAACGAACATCATTGATCTGTATCGAGATGATTGCGTCAACTACGCAGCGTTAGTGTAACACAACCGCCGTCACCTGCAACTTAGTCATCGGGGACGTTCATAAACGACTAGTCAAAAGGGACACTCTTTGTTTGCCACCCACAAATCCGACTGCCTCCGCCAAAACTATGGCGGTTTACTACGATGAATCGCTCAACCGCGACCACTCCGAAACTTGTTGAACTAAAATCGCAGGTAGACGCCTTGCACTTTTTAGCAAAACGCCGGCGTGGTTAGAATTCCTCAATTCATCGTAGTAAACCGGCATAGTTTCGTATTTCCAGCAGTTCCAAATTCATCAATACGTCGGCGTTTGCGAAAAAAGCCCGACCTCCGTGGGAGATCGGGCTTATAGGGCTCAGTTAAACCAAACCTACACGGTCAAATGACCCGCAGGTTACATCTGCTCGGGCGCGGAAACACCAACGAGGGTGAGCACCAGGGCGAGCGTCACGCGGACGGCATCGCAAGCGGCCAGACGGGCACGCGAAAGCTCGGGGTCGACGGGACGACCCTCGCTCGGCAGAACCTGGCAGGCAGCGTAGAAGCTGTGGAAGTCACCGGCGAGCTCCTCGGCAAAGTGCGTCAGACGGAACGGAGCGCGGTCGCGAGCGCAGCTGGCGATCAGCTCGGTAAGCTCGTTAAGCTTGCGCGAAAGGGCGAGCTCGGTCGGGTCGGTCAGCAGCGAGTAATCGACGTTCTCACCGATGGCCTTGGCGGCAACGGCCTTCATGCCCATCTCGTCAGCCTGCTCGGCGGTAACGTCGGCGGCGCGACGCAGGATGGAACACACGCGGGCGTGAGCGTACTGCACGTAGTACACCGGGTTGGAGTTGTCGCGCTTCTTAACGGCCTCGATGTCGAAGTCGACCATCTGGTTGGAGCTCTTGGAGATGAGCGTGTAGCGGGCGGCGTCAGAGCCGACCTCATCGACAAGCTCCTGCAGGGTCACCATGGTGCCCTTGCGCTTGGACATACGGACGGGCTTGCCGTTGCGCAGCAGGTTGACGAGCTGGCCCAGCAGAACCTCAAACTTGCCGGGGTAACCAAGAGCGTCACAGACGCAGCGGACGCGCTCGATGTAGCCGTGGTGGTCGGCGCCCCAGATGTCGATGACGTGGTCGACGCGCTGGAACTTGTCCCAGTGATAGGCAACGTCGGAGGCGAAGTAGGTGTACTCGCCGTCGGACTTGATCAGGACGCGGTCCTTGTCGTCGCCCAGATCGGTGGAGCGGAACCACAGGGCGCCGTCCTTGGTGTAGAGGTAGCCCATCTTGTCGAGCTTCTCGAAAGCGCGGTCGACGGCGGAAGTGCCGGCGGTCTCGCCCTCGGTGTCCTTCACGTACAGGGAGCGCTCAGAGAACCAGCGGTCAAAGTCGCAGTTGACGGCGTGGCAGAGGTCGCGCATGTTGTCGACCATCTTCACATAGCCGCGCTCACGGAAACTCTCCATGCGCTCCTGCGGATCGGCGTCGACCCACTTGTCGCCGTCGGTGCGCCAGAACTCAGCGGCCTCGTCGATGATGTAATCGCCGCCGTAGGAGTCCTTGCCCAGAGTCTCGGCAAAGTTGTCCTGGTAGGGATGGGTCTCGGGGTGCTCGTCGTTCTCGTCGGCAACGAAGGCATCGCGGTCGGCGATCAGAATCTTGTGAGCCTCATCGATGTCCACGCCCTGCTTGGCGATGATGTCGGCAAGCTGCATATAGCGCGTGCTGATGGAGTTGCCGAAGGTGTTCATCTGAGAGCCATGGTCGTTGATGTAGAACTCACGCTGAATCTCGTAGCCGGCGTGGTCCATAACGCGGCAAAGGGAGTCGCCCAGAGCGGCCCAGCGGCCATGACCGATGTGCATAGGGCCGACGGGGTTGGCGGAAACGAACTCGACCTGGGTCTTCAGGCCGCCGCCGACGTTGGACTTAGCGAAATCCATACCCTTCTCGCGGGCCTCGCCAAAGATGGCGTTCTTGACGGCAACGGAGAGGTAGAAGTTGATGAAGCCAGGGCCGGCGATCTCAACCTTCTCAATCGCAGGGTCCTCGGGCATATGGGCAACGACGGCCTCGGCGATCTTGCGCGGGGCGCAGTGAGCCAGCTTGGCGGACTTCAGGGCCATGGTGGAGGTCCACTCGCCATGAGAAGTATCAGCCGGTCGCTCGATGGCGCAATCGTCAAGTTCAAATGCGGAAAGGTCGCCGGCCTCCTGGGCCGCAGCAAGCGCAGCGCGTACCAGCTCTTCAATCTTCTCGGGCATAGATCCTCCTTGTGTTAAAGCCCCCGAGCTCTTGGTCACTCGTAGGGCAAAAGCCAGAGTTTGTAGCACTCTATCACAAGCGACGCACACTGTCGCAGGGTAAAGCCAATCGATTTTGCATATGCACAAAAATGACTACTGCTCTTGCACGGCTGTACAAAGTTGGCGGTTTTCCTGCAGATTATGCACGCGTTTGAACTGCATAAACATGTGAATGAGCGGTGCATCATATCGAATACTCTTACCTATCGGAGTTGTGTGCTTTTCCTGCATAAAGTCAGGGTTTGCGCACGTCAACGTGGTATTCTAGACATACGCAAATTCGTATAAGTTGGAGGTAGCATGTTCTCAATCGGTCAACACGTCATTCATCCGGGTCAGGGAGTCTGCACCGTCGTCGGTTTTAGGGACGACACGCCGCAGCCCATGTTGTTGCTCGAGACCAAGCAGGGACATGCGCAGACGATCCTTATGTACCCCGTGGCGCAGGCCGATCGTTTGCATGCCGCCATCTCCCAGCAAGATGCCGAGCATCTGCTAAGCCACTATGACGAGCTCGAGTGCGACACCTTTACCGAGCGCAACAGCTCGCTGGAGGAGACACACTTTAAGCAGCAACTTAAGCTGGGCGCACCCGAGACGGTCCGCGTGGCAAAGACCATGATGCACCGCATTCGCCAGGCCGAGGAAGCAGATAAAAAGCCTAGCTCTTACTACATGCGCGTACTCAAGGAAGCCAAGCGCCGCTCTATCGAGGAGTTCGCCGTGGCCCTGGGCGTCACCGAGGAGGACGCCGAAGCCCGCCTATCCCAAGCCGCCCTCAACTAACCCACCCGCGCCAAAAACCACCACAAAGGGGACAGGCACCTTTGTGGTGGTTTTCTTGTTCTAGTAGCATTCATTCATTAGCGATACCCACGAGTACAAGGAGTCACTTATGGCAGAGCCGCTTACCGCCGGAATCACCCGCGACCGCGCGTTTGAACTGCTCAACGAGCACAACAAGGACCCGTTCCACATCACCCACGGCGAAACGGTCGAGGGCACCATGCGATACTTTGCGCGCGAGTTCGACCCCGAGAACGAGGAGTTTTGGGGCATCGTCGGCCTGCTGCACGACTTGGATTGGGAGGAGCATGAGGACGACCCCATGAACCACACCATCTATGCCGCCAAGATCCTCGAGGGCGAGGGCGCATCGCCCGAGCTCATTCGCGCCATCCAAACGCACACGTCCGATTTCAACTCTTCGCTGCCCAAGCCCGAGCTGCAGATGGAAAAGATTCTGTTTGCCTGCGACGAACTCACCGGCCTGATCGGTGCTGCCGTGATCATGCGCCCAAGCAAGAGCGTCATGGACTTTACGACCAAGTCGCTCAAGAAGAAGTTCAAGGACAAACGCTTTGCCGCCGGCTGCTCGCGTGACGTGATTACGCAGGGTGCCGAGATGCTGGGCTGGGAGCTCCCCGAGCTCTTCGACCGCACCATCGCGGCCATGCAGTCCTTCGCCCCCGACCGCGACACCTTCCAGGCCTAACCGCCCACGCCACCTATAACCACCGCAAAGGGGACAGGCGCCTTTGTGGTGGTTTTTCGTTTGCAACAGGTTTAGGGACGGACCTGGCCGGTGCCGCGGAGCTTGTATTTGTAGGTGGTGAGGGCCTCGGCGGCAAAGGGGCCGCGGGCGTGGAGCTTTTGGGTCGAGATGCCGATCTCGGCGCCCAGGCCAAACTCGCCGCCGTCGGTAAAGCGCGTGCTGGCGTTGGCGTACACGGCCGAGGCATCGACCGCGTCCAGGAAGCGCTCGCAAGCATCCGTGTCCTCGGCAACGATGGCCTCGGAGTGCATCGTGCCGTAGCGGTTGATGTGCGCGATGGCCTCGTCCTCGTTTGCCACGACCTTCACGCTCATCTCGAGCGCCAGATACTCGCGACCCCAGTCCTCCTCAGTCGCGGCGGCGTAGTCATCGCCCTCCACAAAGCCGGCGTCGGCGCACGCGGCGCACGTGGCCTCGTCGCCGTGCATGAGCACGCCGTGGTCATGCAGCACGGCAACGACCGCGGGCAAAAACGCATCGGCCACGGCACGGTCGACCAGCAGCGACTCGGCGGCATTGCACACGCCCACGCGCTGCGTCTTAGCGTTGACGATAATATTGAGCGCTTTATCGAAGTCGGCGGATTCATGCACATAGATGTGGCAGTTGCCCGTGCCCGTCTCGATCACCGGCACGAGCGACTCGCGCATGCAGCGCTGGATCAGGCCCGCACCGCCACGCGGAATGAGCACATCGACAATACCACGGAGCTTCATGAGCTCGCCGGTGGCCTCGCGGTCGGTAGACTCGATCATCGAGACGGCCTCGCGCGGGAAACCCTGGGCCTCAAGCGCATCGGCCAGCAGCTCGGCAATCATGGCGCACGAGTGATAGGCCAGCGAACCGCCGCGCAGGATGCAGGCGTTGCCGGTGCGGATGCAGATGCCCGCGGCATCGGCCGTCACGTTGGGGCGCGCCTCGTACACCATGGCAACCAGACCCAGCGGCACGCTCACGCGGGTAAGGTCCACGCCGCTTGCAAGCACGCGATGGTCGAGCACGCGGCCGACGGGATCGGGCAGCTCGGCAAGCTTCTCCAGGCCGGCGGCCATGCCCTCAACGCGCTCGGGCGTCAGCAACAGGCGATCGAGGAGCCCTGCCGAGGTCCCCGCATCGCGCGCGGCGGACATGTCGAGCTCGTTGGCGGCGACGATGGAGTCGACACCATCGCGCAGCGCCGCGGCCATGACGCGCACGGCCTCCTGGCGCTGGGCATCGCTCGCCGTGGCAAGCGCGGCAGAAGCGGCCTTGGCCTCGACGGCAAGATCGTGGACATACGTGGCTATATCGACCGACATGGACGGCCCTTTCTCTTAGATGTTTGCCCACCATGGTAGCCGATTTACGCGCATCCTCGCCGACGGAGGTAGAATTGGTCAACCCGAAACACCGCAACGAACGGAAGTAACGCATGGCCCTCATCACTTCGTACCACGTCCCCGGCCTCTATGTCGAGGACCACAGCATCGACATCCCCTTGGATTGGCGCGGCCTGGAGCCGATGCTGTTGGCCGTCGGCAGCACCATGCGCCGCGGCGCCATGCCGGCGCCCATCGCCGGCGCGCCCGAGAGCATTAAGCTTTTCTACCGCGTGGTCTGCGCACCTGACCGCATCAACGACGATCTGCCGCTGCTCCTGTTTTTGCAGGGCGGCCCCGGTGGCGAAAGCCCGCGTCCGCTGTCGCCCACGAGCGACGGCTGGATCGAGGAGGCCGTCAAGCATTTCCGCGTCGTGCTGCCTGACCAGCGTGGCACCGGACGCAGCAGCTGTGTTGACGGACGCACGATCGCGGCCCTGGGCGAGCGCGCCGAGGCAGCAGGAGCCAATGCGGCCCACTCACAGGCGGACTTCCTCAAGCGCCACCTCGCCAGCTCCATCGTGCGCGATTTTGAGTACCTGCGCCTGGTGGGCTTTGGCGGCAAGCCGTGGGTCACGCTCGGCCAAAGCTACGGCGGCTTTTTGACGCTGAGCTACCTGTCGCTCTTCCCCGAGGGCGTGGCGGCGAGCTTTACCTGCGGTGGCATTCCCCACGTCCCGGCAAGCGCCAGCGAGGTCTACGCACACACCTTCCCGCGCATGACCGCCAAGACGCAGCAGTATTACGACCGCTACCCCGCCGACGTCGAGCGCGTGGCGGCCCTGGCAGATGCCCTCGAGGAGCAAAAGCCCGTGCTACCCGACGGCTCGCCGATGACGGTCGAACGCCTACAGCTCATGGGCAGCGACTTTGGCATGAAGCCGAGCTTTGAGCGCATGCATTGGATTATCGATCATGCTTTTGTTGACGGCGACGGCACGCTGGCCTGCGGCGCCTCGGTATCTGACAGCTTTTTGATGCGCGCCTTCGAGCGCACCAACACGCGCACGAATCCGCTGTACTGGACGCTTCAGGAGTTCATCTACGCCGACGGCGACACCATGCCCATTCGCTGGGCCGCGGCAGAAGAGAAGGCCCGTCGTGCCGAGTTCGACACGCTCACGCGACCGCTCATGTTTACCGGCGAGGCCATGTTCCCGTGGATGTTTGAGCAGATGCCCGAACTTAAGCCCTTCAAGCCGGCGATGGATCTGCTTATGGAAGACACAAGCTGGGACAAGATCTACGACCCGCAGCGCCTGGCGTGCAACGAGGTGCCCCTGCAGGCCGCGGTGTACTTCGATGACATGTACGTGGACTCGGGCATGCAGCTCGATACGCTCAGTCGCGTGGGCAACTCGCATGCCTGGGTGACCAACGAGTTCGAGCACGACGGCTTGCACGGCAGCGTGGTGTTCAAGCGCCTCTTCGACGAAGCCCTCAACCGCGGAGACCTGCGCCAGATCTTCTAGCAAAGGAGTGTCCCCGTCTGCCGGCACAATAGGAACGTCCCCAAGTGCCGGCAACGACAATGCCGCTGGTAGAGGACAGAAAGCGAAAACGCCCCTAAGCGAGCAAGGTGACGTGAAAGAGGAGGGCATTGACCTTTTGGTCATGCCCGACGATTGAACGTCAGATTGCCGCTTAGGGGCGTTTGCAGCGTCAATTGGTTAGGCGAACACTATCAAGTTGTCCCTATGGATCGCGGGCTTCTCGGCCAGGTCTGCGAGCAGGCGGTTGCTGGCAATCTGGTCCTGGCGGCGGCCGGCTGCAAGCTCCAGCACGTCCGAATCGGCCTCGGCGATACCACGGGCGACAACCATGCCGCTCGGGTCGCACACGTCGAGCACATCGCCCTCGGCAAACTGGCCATCGACCTCGCGAATACCCACCGCGAGCAGCGACGATCCGCGGCTGACCAGCGCCTTCGCGGCGCCATCATCGACCGTCACCGAGCCATGCGCCTTGTCACCCAGTGCGATCCACAACTTGCGCGGCGCAATGTCCAGGCGCTCCGCCGGCGGATCGAACAGCGTACCCACGCTCTCGCCGCGGGCCAGACGCACGAGCGCATCGGGCTCCTCGCCCGAGCAAATCACGCTTTGAATGCCCGCCGTCATGAGAATGCGGCTCGCGCGAATCTTGGTGATCATGCCGCCCGTACCCACCGATGTGGAAGAATCGCCCGCCGAGGCGATAATCTTGGCATCGATCTTATGCACGACCGGGATAAACTCGGCCGTCGGATCCTCATGCGGATTGGCGGTGTAGAGGCCATCGATGTCCGAGAGCGTCACGCACAGATCGGCAGAAACCAGGCAGCTCACAAGCGCCGCCAGCGTGTCGTTGTCGCCGAACTTGATCTCATCGACGGTAACGGTGTCGTTCTCGTTGACGACCGGCACCACGCCCAGCTCCACCAGGCGCAGCAGGGCGTCGCGCGCGTGCAGGTAGGACGTGCGGCGCGCCGTGTCGTGACGCGTGAGCAGCACGAGCGAGGTGAGCAGGTCGCGCGCATGGAACTCCTCGTCGTAGGCCGACGAGATGATGCACTGACCGGCCGAGGCGCAGGCCTGCAGGCTCGGCAGGTCACCGACCGGCTTGCGGTCGAAGCCCAGCACGGGATAGCCGCAGGCAATGGCACCCGAGCTCACCACGACCAGGCGCCAGCCAAGCTCGCGCAGCGCTGCGGCCTGGTCGGCAAGCCCGCCGATAAAGGCGCGGTTGACCTTGCCGTCGGCGCCCACCACCGTGGACGAACCGATCTTTACCACCATCGTTTTATAAGAAGTCGTCATACGTCAAACCAATCGAATGTCGAGCGTTCGGGCGAGCTGGGGCAGTCGGGGCGCCTGGTGCGGAACGGACGAAAATGATCCGTTTTCCTCCGTCCCCTTCGGATCATTTTGCCCAGGGGAAGGCCGAAGCCGCAGCCATGTTCTTGCGCACGAGCTCGTCGCGCACCTGAGCCAGGCCCTGCTCCATGCCCACCACATAGGTCTGCGGGTACAGGAAGCGCTTGAAAGCTGCGTCCAGATGGTCAAGTGCCCAGGCGCAACGCTCGCGCGCGTCCTGGATGCTCTCACGCGGAGCCACCGCACTGCCATCGCGCACGATCGGCACCAGCAGCTCGCGATACTCAAGTTCGGACACGTCGGTCACCAGAGCGGCATCATTCACGGCCACGAGGGTATTGCCGCGCGCGGCGCCCTCCCCCGCCAGATGGTCCTCGTCGTAGATCATGTCGCAGACTGGGCCGCCAAAGCCGTCGTAATAACGGCGCACGCGTTGCACACCCGGGATCGTGCGCTTGTAGGGCTGCTCGGAGAGCTTGACCACCGGCGTCCACGGGTCCGTCTCACTCGCACGGCGGGCGGCGAGCTTGTACACGCCGCCCAGCGCCGGCTGGTCGTAGCAGGTCGCGAGCTTGGTGCCCACGCCAAAGCTATCGATAGGCGCGCCCTGGTCGAGCAGCGACTGAATCGTGTACTCATCCAAATCGTTAGAAACCGAGATCCCCACATAGGGCAGGCCCTCGGCATCAAAACGGCCGCGCACATACTTGGAGAGCTTGGCGAGGTCGCCGGAGTCGATGCGAATGGCCGACAGGCGCTCGCCCACCGCTTCCATCTCCTTGGCAACCGTAATGGCATGCTCGCAACCCTCGCGTACGTCGTAGGTGTCGATGAGCAGCGTGCAATTCTTGGGGCTCGACTTGGCAAAGGCGCGGAAGGCCTCGAGCTCGGAGTCGAAGCTCATGACCCAGCTGTGCGCATGCGTGCCAAAGACGGGAATACCGTAGCGGCGGCCGGCGAGCACATTGGACGTAGAGGAGCAGCCGGCAACGTAGCTCGCGCGCGCGACGGCCAGCCCGCCATCGGGACCCTGGGCGCGGCGCAGGCCAAACTCGGCAACGGGACGGCCGTCCGCCGCCAGCACCACGCGCGCCGTCTTGGTGGCGACAAGCGTCTGGAAGCCGACGATGTTGAGCAGCGCCGTTTCGAGCAGCTGGCACTCCAGCGCGGGACCGGTGACGCGAACCATGGGTTCGCGCGGAAAGACGAGCTCGCCCTCGGGGACGGCGTCGATGTTTACATGTGCATGAAAATCGCGCAGGTAGTCGAGGAATGCAGGCTTGAACATCGCACCGCCGGCCGGGGCCTGGAGTGAGGCGAGGTAGTCGATATCCTCGGGCGTAAAGCGCAGGTTCTCGACCAGCTCGGGCAGCTCGGCGGTGCCGCACATGACAGCATAGGCGCTGCCAAAGGGATGGTCGCGGTAAAACGCGGTAAAACAACCCTGCTCATTGGCCTTGCCGCTCTCCCACAGGCCCTGGGCCATAGTGAGCTCGTACAGATCGGTGAGCATTGCAATGTCGGTGGGATGCGAGATGTCGGTCAAAGCCATGGGGCGACCTTTCGGATGCGTTGTGCAGAGGTTGAGGGTTGGAAAAGGGCAGAGTGTTCGGGCATGGCACCCAGCGCGAATGGGCTAGAGCAGGCCCATGCTGGTCAGGATCGTGTAGCCCATAAAGATGACAAACGCGATGAGGGCAAGGACAATGATGATTTTTTGAGCCGGCGCCATGCCAGGGATCTCGTTCTCGCCCGTAGGCTCCTTGGAGGTAACCATGCGCTGGGCAAAGGTCATCTCGTCACGGCTCGGCTTGGGCTCGACGGACTTGGAACGAGCGACCTTTTTAGGCTGAGGTTTAGGTGCGGTGGGCGCGGGCTTCGCGGCGGCGGGCTTGGGCGCGGGGGCGACGTTCGCGGCGGCCTCCTCGGCCTTCTCGCGCTCGGCACGCAGGGCGGCCAGCTCCTCACGCTCGCGGCGTGCCTCTTCCTGGGCCTCGCGACGAGCTTTCTCGGCGCGGAGCTCTTCCAACTCGGCGCGTTCCTCGGCAGACAGTGGTTGGGACTCAAGCTTGGCCATGGTACAGCCCTTTCTTTTAAAAAAAGCCGCCGACACAATGTCAGCGGCTTATCAAATCCAAGGGTGGAGACGAAGGGAGTCGAACCCTCGGCCTCTGCCATGCGACGGCAGCGCTCTCCCAACTGAGCTACGTCCCCAGGACAAGTTGATATTTTACCTACGGCTCGCCAACTGTCAACGCCCAATACCCAGTCTTTTTGGGACGCGGCTGTTTTAGCTACCCCGACAGACAACGCGAACGGTTTGGTCGAACAGCGGCAGGGGTAGCTAAAACAGCCCCGTCCCAAAAAGACTACTCAAAGAGCCTCGTCCCAGATTAGCTGGTTTGAGCACTAGTAAGAACACCGGTGGTATCGAACGCCGGGGTAAAGCTCTCGTCTACCGCGCCGCCTTCTTGCCAAAACATCGTCGTAAAGCCCAGGTCGTCGGCATGGTCGAGCACCTGCTCGTACTCCTCGCGCGTCACGGCGCGCGCCAGGTCGCCGCCTTGTTCGCGCATGAGGGCATTGGGCGTGTACTGGTTCATGACCGAGATCGGCACGTCGCCCACCGTCTGCCACACAAGGTCTAGCACGCGGCACGAGTCATCCGCATGCCCCGGCAGCACCAGGTGGCGCACGATCATGCCGCGCTTCATGAGCCCATTCTCGTCCACTAGCTCTCCCCCGCGGCGCTCGATCTCGCGTGCCATCTGCGCTAAGCCCGACACGGCCACACGCGGGTAGTCCTTAATGTGGGAGAGCGACTGCGCAAGCCCGGCATCGGCATATTTAAAGTCCGTAAGCCACACGTCGACCAGGTCGCCCAGCGCCGCCACGGCACTCGCGCGCTCGTAACCACTCGTGTTGTAGACAATTGGGATGACCAACCCGCGCGTCCGTGCCGCGGCAATCGCGGCAGGCAACAGGTGCGCATAGTGCGTCGCCGTCACCAGGTTGATGTTATTGGCGCTCTGGTCCTGCAGCTCCAGCATAATCTCGACCAAACGCTCGGGCGAAATCTCAAGACCGAAATTGCCCGTCGAGATCTCGTGGTTTTGGCAGTAGATACATTTGAGCGAACAGCCGCTAAAGAAAATCGTACCCGAGCCGGCCTCGCCCGAAATGGGCGGCTCCTCCCACATATGGAGCGCCGCGCGGGCGACCTTAAGCGTGTTGTCGGCGCCGCACACGCCACGCGCGCCCTCGTCGCGCGCCGCACCGCAACGGCGCGGACACAAATGGCAGGCGGGCGAAAAAAGTTCGGTCAACGACGTCGGCATAAAAACATGCTCCAAAACAATGATTCAGCAGCTCAAACGTAAAGGGACCAACCGCACAGACGGCTCGAGCCCAAGGCGCCGTAATCGTCCGACACGATTTTTATAATGTCAAGACTGGAATCGACAAAGTGCCGCTTTATGATGTAGGTATTCCGCCCCCCGCGGAGCAACTGGGTGAACCGTCGCGTTTATTTAGGGAGCCCACACAGTCGTACCTAGTACAGGTATCCTTCGTTGTTAAGGACGCTGGAACAGTCGATGAGGGCACCCACCTGTTTTAGGTGGGTTCATTTTCGTAACGTGGGGGGTGGTTTTCATTTGCCGAAAACCACCATTACAGCCCATATGGATCCCCGCCGGTATCCCGACAAGCTATCGACAATACCCTAATATCTGGTAAGCGCGTGATTATCGCTGCGTGCAATTCCATGCACCCCCCTTGGTCGAGTATCATGGTTCGGCTATGCCCTTTGCGCTTAGCAACCTTTGACCTTTTCCTTCGACGCTTGGCGGTTTTTAGATTCATGGCTTCATCCCCGAGCTACATACCGTATCTATGCGTGGCAGCAGCGGCCTTCATCACGACCTTCCTCACGGTGCCCCTGGTCAAGCGCTTGGCAATTAAGCTCGACGCCGTCGACTATCCTTCTAAGCGCCGCATCAACACCAAGCCCATCCCGCGTTTGGGCGGAACGGCGGTGTTTTTGGGCCTGGTCGTTGCCTGTATTGTGCAAATCCTAGGCACCTGGTACCTGGGTTGGCCGCCCGTTTTGGTGCCCCACCCCCGTCTGCACATCAGCTACCCCATACTTGCGCTTTCTTTTACCGTCATCTTTGCGACCGGCGCTATCGACGACGTCTTCCAGCTCAAGCCCAAGCAAAAGCTGGCCGGACAGGTCCTCGCCGCGCTTATCGCCTGTATCGGCGGCCTACGGATCGGCGTCATCGTCAACCCGTTTGCCCCCGGCGAGATCATGCTCGGATGGCTCGCCTACCCCATCACCGTGATCTATCTGGTGGCATTCACCAACATCATTAACCTCATCGACGGCCTCGACGGCTTGGCCACGGGCATCTGCGGCATCGCGTCGTTCACCATGTTTTCGATGGCCGTTCTCTCGGGCCGCATCGACGCCGCCGCGCTCTCCATTGCGCTCTTTGGCGCCTGTCTGGCCTTTTTGCGCTACAACTTCAACCCCGCAAGCATCTTCTTGGGCGACTCGGGGTCGCTGCTTCTGGGCTTTGCGCTGGGCTCCATCTCGCTGCTCAACGTGAGCCGCACCGCCGCGCTCACCTCGCTTATCATTCCGCTCATCGTTGCCGGCGTGCCCATCATCGACACGTTTAGCGCCATCGTGCGCCGCAAGCGCGCCCACATTAGCATCGGGCAGGCCGACAAGGGCCACATCCACCACCGCCTGATCCAAGAAGGCTACAACCAAAAACAGGCAGTGCTCCTCATCTACGCCTGGTGCATCATGCTTTCGGCCGGCGCCGCCGCGATTAACCAGGTCGAGGTGCCCATGCGCGTGCTCATCTTTACCGTGCTCGCCATTGGTTCGGCGGCCTTTGCCAAGCATCTACATCTGTTTGAGCCCGTGCTGCGCCACCATTACAACAAGCGCACACACGAGGATGAGCTCGTCACCCCCGACGACCCCGCCTTTAAGCAGGAGGAGCAGGCAGCCGAGGAACGTAAGGAAGAGCGCCACCACAAGCTCTAGGGTAAGCTGCCGAGGAAGCGCCCAGGCGCCGCCGGCCAAACGCGCAGCCATGCCGCGCCCATCGCACATGCCGCCGATCTCCCGCCCCTCGCCTACTTACGACCCGCCCCTCCAATAAACGCGTTATCATCTTGACCAATGAACATACGTTAGGAGCAATCATGCCAAACGAGAACAGCTACGAAGTCGCGCTGCAAAAGAGCAACGCCATTCGCGAGGGCCTGGCAAAAACGCCCGAGAAGTTCACCATGCTTACCGGCGACCGCCCCACCGGCCGTCTGCACCTGGGTCACTACTTCGGCACCCTCAAGGGCCGTGTGGAGCTGCAGAACATGGGTGCCAAGACCAACGTACTCATCGCCGACTACCAGGTCATCACCGACCGCGACACGACCGAGCACATCCAGGACAACGTGTACAACATGGTCATGGACTACCTTGCCTGCGGCATCGACCCCGACAAGACCATGATCTACGCGCACTCCGCCGTGCCCGCCGCCAACCAGCTCATGCTGCCGTTCCTGTCGCTGGTCTCCGAGGCCGAGCTGGCGCGCAACCCCACGGTCAAGGCCGAGATGGAGGCCTCGGGCCACGAGCTCACCGGCCTTCTGCTCACCTACCCGGTGCACCAGGCCTGCGACATCCTGTTCTGCAAGGGCAATGTGGTGCCCGTCGGTCGCGACCAGCTGCCGCACATCGAGCTCACCCGCACCATCGCCCGCCGCTTTAACAACCGCTACGGCAAAGTGTTCCCCGAGGTCGAAGCGCTGCTGTCCGAGACCCCGCTACTGCCGGGCCTGGACGGTCGCAAGATGAGCAAGAGCTACGGCAACGCCATCAACATCTCGATGACCGCCGAGGAGACGGCCAAGCGCATCAAGAAGAGCCAGACCGACTCCGAGCGCATGATCACATTCGATCCCGAGAACCGCCCCGGCGTGTCCGGTCTGCTTTCGACGGCCGCCATCTGCACTGGCCGTTCCGAGGTCGAGATTGCCGAAGAGATTGGCATGGGCGGCTCCGGCCAGCTCAAGAAGTACGTGACCGAGGCCGTCAACGAGTACTTCGCGCCGATCCGCGAGCGTCGTCAGCGCTACGAAAACGACCTGGACTATGTGAAGGACGTGCTGCACGAGGGCAACCGTCGCGCCAACGAGATTGCCGAGCAGACCCTGGCCGAGGTTCAGGACGCCATGGGCATGGTGTACTAGCCGAGAACAATAAACAGCAGTCAAACAAAACCGCCGCGATGAGTACAATCCTCATTGCGGCGGTTTTGTTTTCTTCAGAGGTCGGTCGCCGAGGTATTCAGCCGCTCGGCAGAACCCCTAAGTCGCAAGCACCCTAAGACTATATTCTGTTAAGCAATGACGCCCTATTGTTTTAACATGCGGCAGCGTTTTACAGCAGAGCCGACCGACCGGAAGGAGCCCTATGAGCTCAGTTGCGTTTTGTACATGCAACGACCGGAAATGCCCGTTTAACCCTGTCAACCACGACAAGGGCTGCACGCCTTGTATCGCCAAGAATCTGCACGAGCACGAGATCCCAACGTGCCTGTTCAACGCGATTTCTCCCGATCGGCTTGAGGCCGATAAAGACGAGTGGTCGTGGCAAGCGTTCGCGCGGCATGTAGAGGCGTACCTGGGAAGCAACAGTCCAAGAATCCCCGCGGGCGAAGAGGCACCGCAGGGGCTTACAAAGATCGGTTGCTGCAAGCGGGACTAACAATAAAAGTTTGTGCCTCCCTAAGGCCAAATGTCGGCACCTCATTTTGGGATAACGGACCTGATGTTTTGTCCCATGATTACGGGAAAGCGCCCGCCGGCCATGGCAGCCGACGGGCGCTTTCCCGAAGTACACCGTTGAATCGCACAGAGGGGAGGAATGCGAATCAAACTCAACAGGGCAGGCTTTTTCATCGCCTATTGCCTGCTCCGTTGCTGAAAACAATATAGTTCACCTAGGTTTACTTTGCAGTGTCAATATGTACCGCCATACCTTCTCCATAAGTTAGCCCCGGTAAACCTACCAAAAAGGGACAGGTTTATTTTGGCAGGTTTTATCTGGGCAAACGTCAACGCCACCGGCATTCCACCACAAAGGGGACAGGTACCTTTGTGGTGGTTTTGACGCGAACGAGCCACTAGAGCCCGGCCGGCCAACGGCAGGCAGCCAGGTCGACGTGCATGGGATCGGTAAACGCCACGCCCTCCCCCAGCAGGAGCTCGCGCTGAGCATCGGGGCCGCCAAAAGCAAAACCCTCGCAAATGTGCCCGTCGGCAAACACCACGCGGTGACAGGGGATCTGACCAGGACGCGGATTGCTGTGCAGTGCATAGCCCACATATCGTGCACTCCGGGGTCTACCGGCAAGCAGGGCCACCTGACCGTACGTGGCAACCATCCCCTCGGGGATCTGCTCGACCACCTCGTACACCCGCTCAAAAAAGCTCTCAGATGCCATCGCCCATTCCTTTCCGTCCGGAAAAGCATAAAGCAAAATGATCCCCGGGGACGGCAGGATTGCGGGCCATGTACGGCCTCCGTGCGGCCGATGATCTGCAATCCTGGCGCCCCCGAGGGATCAATCAGATTTGGTAGACGGCGTTTGCCCAGATAAAAACCCTACCAAAATAAACCTGTCCTTTTTTGGCAGGTGGGTTAGTTGGCGGGCTGGAAGAAGGCCACGGCTACGGCACCGGGGCCCACGTGAGTGCCGATGGTAGCGCCGATGGTGTGAACGGGCAGCTCGCCCTCGATGCGGCCAGCCCACAGCGCCGCGCTGTCCTCGATATACTTCTTGAGCACTGCATCCGAAAGGCCCGTATAGCCAAGCGCCAGCGGCATGGAAAAGTCGATGCCGCCCGCCTTTTCGACCTTCTGGTTGAGCAGGTTGCGGCCGTTCTTGGAGCCGCGCGCCTTGCCCAGCTGCACGATCAGGCCATCCTCCGCAGCCACCACGGGCTTTACGTTGAGCAGCGTACCCACAGCGCCCGCTGCAGCAGACAGGCGACCGCCGCGCACCAGGTACTCCAGCGTCTCGAGCAGGCCGATAACCACCACGCGGTTGCGCACGGCCTCGACAGCCGCCGCGATCTGGGCCGCTCCCTGGCCCTCGTCAACCAGACGCAACGCATACTCGACCAACACGCGCTCGCCCAGGGTAACGTTATTGCTGTCCACGACAAACACGTCGCCGCCCGGCGCCTCGGCAAGTGCGGTACGGGCGCTCTGGTTGGTGCCCGAAAGCTTAGCGCCCACGGTAATAATTACGGCCTCGTCGCCAGCCTCACGAACCTCGGCGATGGCCTGCGAAAACGCGTACGGGTTGACCTGACCAGTCATGGGCAGCTCATCGCGCTCCACGAGCATCTCGTAAAAGCGCTGGTGATCGATGTCGACGCCATCCATATACACATCGGTGCCAAAGGTGACGGACAGCGGCAGAACACGCAGAGCGGGGTGCTCCGCCGGCGACATATCGCTTGCGGAATCGGTAATAATGCGGACGGACATAACGAATCCTTTCTTGCGCAGGTCCCGCGCGGGGAATTTTGACAGCAATGCCCCGGCACGGCATACGCGCTCAAACGGGACTATGCAGTTTTTAATGGGAAGCAAATGCCTTGGCGGCCTTAGATCTCACGCAGGGTGTTGAGAATCGTACGCAGCGACGCATACATCTGCTCGCGCTGCTCCACACCCATAGCCTTACCGGTGGTGTCGAGCACCTCGCGAATGATGCGGTCCGCCTCGCTCATGCTCTCGCCGCCCAGAGCGGTCAGGCGCACCGGGGCACGATACTTAACGGCCGCATCACCCGAGTCGTCGACCTCGACGTAGCCGCCCTCCTCCAGATGCGCGAGCGTGCGCGAGACGGCGGCACGGGTCACGCCTGCCATGCGAGCCAGGTCAGCGCCAGTCAGGCCGTCCTTGCTGCGCTCAAGATAGTACAGGCACATAACGTCGGAGCCCTTGAGGCCCAGCCTTGCGCCCTCGGATGTCTTAATGCGCTGGATCTCCTTGTAGAGCCCGCTGATCAGTCCGACAAAGTCCTCGAAACGTGTCTCGTCGTTCTGCTGCATGGGAGACGACCGCCTTTCGCTTGCATGATGCTAACGGGTAAACATCTTAGCCGCACAAGGCAACACCCATACCCAAATATCCCATTTGTTAACCCATCAACATAAAAACCACCACAAAGGGGACAGGCACCTTTGTGGTGGTTTTGACCGGCGAACATGATCCGCAGGCGTCGCTACAGTTCCACGCAGGGATTGTCGCGGGTCACAAGCGTCTTAACGACAACCGTCGCTCCCAGATAGCGCTCAAGCAGCTCGGCTAAGCGATCGATCGCGGCCTGGCAATCCCCCATCCGCTCGGGCTCCACGCACTCAATCGCCAGGAATGCATCGGCCGAATCGTCGGACAGCGCCGTGCGAACGCCATCGCGCCAGTTCCAGCAGCGGCATACGGCGCCCGCATCATCGATATAGGCGAGCTCGCCGGGCAGCGTCGGGTCATCCGTTTCCTCGCCAAGTGGCAGGAACGCATCGCCGCCGTCAGTCACCTTCAAGCGAAGATCCCCCTCAATCGCATGCAGGTCCTCGCCGCCAACGGGCAGCGCGTAGGTCAGCGACACCGTGTTGTAGATGTCCACCGCGGGCGTAATGTGGCCCACCGGTTTGCCCTTGAGCACGCGCTTGAGCAGGTTCTCAATTGAGCAACGCGCGCCCTTTTTGGTCTTGAACAGCCGATAAGCCTCGCGCCATGCCTTGACCGGTGCGTTCTCGCTGATAGTATCGCTGGTCAGATGACGCTCCGCGTCGATATTGGCGCGGTCGAGCAACGCCGCAATCGCGTCCACGTCCTCTTGAGGAATCTGAGCCGCGGGCTTCATGCCCTTTACGACCGCAACACCGACAGCCGCCTGCGGAAATAGCTCCCAAAACGAATCCTCGGCAATAAAGCTCTTCATGCGCTCTCCCTTCATCGTGCGCGCCCGAGCGAGGGCGCCTAAACAAAAAGCGCCCTTACGACGGCCACCTTCAAAGTCCTACGGTGCCGCCACAAGAGCGCTTACGCTGCCCCCATCCGGAGAAGGGAGCGATATGTTAGGCGTATTGTAACCCGAGTCATCCGCGCGAGTAAAACCACCACAAAGGTGCCTGTCCCCTTTATGGTGGTTTTGGGTCTGAGGCGACGCTAGTGGCGAAGTCCCAGCAGGCCGTGGCCGCGATGACGGGCGTCGGCGTGCACCTGAGCGTGCGGACCGGCGGCCTTGACGGATTCGGGCAGGTGCGAGTACTTCTTCTCGAAGTTCTCCTCGAACATCACGGCCAAGTTGTGCGCGGCCTCGTCGTAGCGAGCGGTGCTCTGCCAATACTGGCGCGGCACCAGGATGCCGTCGGGTACGCCGTGGCACGTGGTGGGAATGTCGACGTTAAAGATGTCGTCGTGCACGAACTCGCTGTCCTCGATGGTACCGTCGAGGGCGCGGGCCACCAGGGCGCGCGTGTAGGCAAGCTCGATGCGATGACCCACGCCGTAGCCGCCGCCGATCCAGCCGGTGTTGACCAGGTACACACGCGTGCGGCCGTCGGCGATGCGCTCACCGAGCATCTTGGCATAGACCATGGGGTCGAGCGGCATAAACGGCTCGCCAAACAGCGAAGAGAACGTGGGCGTGGGCTCGGTGACGCCGACCTCGGTGCCGGGGATCTTGGCCGTAAAGCCCGTCACAAAGTGATACATGGCGGCGTCGGCCGTCAGGCGCGAGATGGGCGGCAGCACGCCAAAGGCATCGCAGGTCAGGAAGAGCACGACGCTTGGAGTGGTGCCCATGCCCTTGGTCCACGCGTTGGGAATGTGCTCCACAGGGTATGCCACGCGCGTGTTGTGCGTGATCGAGATGTCGTCGTAGTTGGGCTTGCGGTTCTCGTCGAGCACCACGTTTTCGCAGATCGCGCCAAAGCGGACAGCGTTGAAGATCTCGGGCTCGTGGAACGCGTCCAGGCCCTCGCATTTGGCGTAGCAGCCACCTTCGATGTTGAAGATGCCCATGTCGGACCAACCGTGCTCGTCGTCGCCGATCAGTAGGCGCGTGGGGTTGGCCGAAAGCGTGGTCTTGCCCGTGCCCGAAAGGCCAAAGAACACGGCGGTCTCGTGCGTGACGGGATCCATGCTGGCCGAGCAGTGCATGGGTAGCACGTCGTCCTCGACGGGCAGCAGGTAATTCATGACGCTGAAGATGGACTTTTTGATTTCGCCGGAGTAACCGGTGCCGGCAACCAAAATCACGCGCTCCTGGAAGTTGATGACCACGGCGGCGCTGGAGTTGAGGCCCTTAATGGCGGGATCGCACTGGTAGCCGGGAGCGGCGAGCACACAGAAGTCCGGCTCGCCGGTGCGTGCGATTTCACGGGCAAGCGGGCGGGCGAGCATCTGCTTAATAAAGAGCGCTTGGCTGGCACGCTCGCAGGCGACAAGCAGGCGACGCGTATGGTTGCGATCGGCACCGGCCATACCGCGAGTGACGAACACATCGCGCTCGTTGAGGTAGTTGACGATACCGGCCTTGATGGCCTCGTAGCTCTCGGCAGAAAGCGGGCGGTTGACGGCGCCCCAGGCGATCTTGTCGTGCACGTCGGGCGTGTCGACGATAAAGCGGTCGTTGGGCGAACGGCCGGTACGCTCCCCCGTCTCGATCACCAGCGCGCCGTTGGATGCCATGCGGCCTTCTTCGCGGCGGATAGCGTGCTCGACGAGCTCCGCGGCGGGTAGATCGACCAGCAGACGGGGTTGATTCTCGGCGGGATCTTCGACCAGCGCAATACCAAAGTTGGACAGAACTTCTGCAGGGGTAACACCAGGCATGGGGCCTCCTTTAAAAGCGCGACACGTGGACGCGGCGCGCACTTTACTCACGTAAAGCCCGTTGTACCCGATATGCAAAAACGTTTTTGCGGCAACGGCGAAGCGCCCGCCCAACGGTCAAAAATCGCAGGCAAGCGGCCTAGTCGTTAGGGACACTCTTGAACAGGCAACAACCAAGGAGCGACCCCGGATGCCGGCACTTAGGGACGTTCCCAAAGTGCCGGCACATAAGGAACGTCCCCAAATGCCGTCTACTGAATGGCGCCGCCGAAATTATCGAACAACCTGTTCAAAAACACGAACGAACACCGTCGCGTCTATACTAGAGCGTAGCAATAGAAAGGACTCCGCTTTGAGCATCACGCCCATCGATAGCATTCGCCGCGCCATCGCCCGCCGCAATGGCGTCGCCGACCCCACCGTATCGGACGGGGCGCACGGGCAGGGCGGACGCATCGAGAACGGCCTGTTCCCCGCATCGCACACCGCCGAGGAGCTCGCACGAATCCAAGAGCTAAGCCAGCGTAACGCCGGCGGTCCCGACAGCAGCCAGGCCACACGCCGTCGCCGCGAGCGCGATCGCCAGCCCGGCCCCATCCACCGCATGGTCAATGCCTGGTGGAACCGCCTGCTCGGAGCCGTCTACGGCGGCGGCTTCTCCACGCAAGAAGCCGAGTACGAAGATCACGCCACCCGTCGCGACTACCTTTGGAATACCCTGGGCACCGCCGTGTGGGGCATGGTGTTTCCGTTGCTCACCATCGTGTCCACACAGCTCGTGGGCGCCGAGGAGGCTGGCAAATTCTCCATCGCCTTTGTCACCGGCACGCTCATCATGATCGCGTGCAACTACGGCGTGCGCAATTTCCAGGTCTCGGACATCGACGAAAAGACGTCCTTTGCCTCTTACCAGCTCAACCGCTGGATCTGCGGAGCGCTCGCGCTGGCATGCGGCCTGGTATACAGCAGCGCCCGCGGCTACGATGCGCAGATGGCCACAATCGGCCTGGGCGTCTACCTGTATAAGGTGATCGACGGCATTGCCGACGTGTACGAGGGACGCCTGCAGCAGGCCGACAAACTCTACCTGGCCGGCATGAGCCAAACGCTACGATCCGTCGGCGTCATCGCGGTCTTTAGCGTGGCACTGTTCCTCACGCGCAGCATGCCCATCGCCGCCATGGCCATGGGCATCGCCGCGATTGCCTCGCTCGTGCTGGTCACCGCCCCGCTCGCCCTGCTCGAAACCGAAAAATCACGCCGTATGAGTCTGCGCGAGGCTGGTCACCTGTTTATCCAGTGCGCCCCGCTCTTTGGTGCGCTGTTCCTGTTCAACCTCATCGAGAGCATGCCCAAGTTCGTGATGGAAGGCACACTGGCCTACAAATACCAGCTGTACTTTAATGCACTGTTCTTTCCAGCGCAGGCTATTTTGTTGAGCATTGGATTTATCTATAAACCGCAGCTCCTACGTCTGTCGAGCATTTGGGCGAATCCGCGCAAGCGTCGCCGCTTTGACTTGATTATTGTTGCCGTTATGGCACTGATCGTGGTCATTACCGGAGCGTGCGCCGCATTTATGGCAGGCCCCGGCATCCCCATCATGAGCTTTATGTACGGCCTCAACTTTGAGCGCTACCGCACGCTGGCACTGCTAATGGTTGTCGCCGGCGGCGTCACCGCGGCAATCGACTTTATCTACGCCATCATCACGGTGTTGCGCCACGCCGGCGATGTCACCAAGATCTACCTGATCTGCTTCGCCGTAAGCGTGGTGCTGCCGGTGATCCTGATTAAGCTGCTGGGTCTGATGGGCGCCGTGGTGAGCTACCTAGCCATCATGGCCCTACTCCTGGTGCTGCTGATAATCGAGTACGCCCACATCCGCCAGCGCATCGAGCGCGACCGCAACCCCTACGGCGCCTAATTAGCTGCCCCGGTCACCGGAATTTGCGATGGAATCGCCCCGGCTGGGGTCTCGTTGAAGACAATATGCATTACGTAAAACTAAGTGAGTAGATTTTTACCGAATCCCTGACCACACCGACAGAGCACAAGTCTGTGACCTGCGGTTTTATTGAGGCAAATATGTTGGGTGCTCGGCATTTCCAAAAAAGTCTACTCACTTAGCCAGCGGGCAGCCAAATGATTATTTAATCCCCGTCCCAGAGAAATCAATTAGCGGGCAGAAGGGCAAGAGTAGTCAAAAAAGCCCCGTCCCAAATTAGCTACCACTTGCACCGATTATTCGCCCGGGTTGATGTTCGCGTAGAACTCCGCCCCATCATCGAGCCGCAGGATGCCCACGCGACCGAACTCGGAGCCGGTGGCGGCGGCGCAGTCGATGTCGATGCGATCGGACACGCCGGCGGTATCCTCGCCACCCAGGCGCACAATCTGCCCGCGGCCCGACTCCTCATCGAGCCCCGCCAGGCCGCCAACCTCGCAATAGCGCCCAAGCGACACCGTGGGCGTGTGGCCGCTCACCACGACCGGGCCCTCGCCCTCGGCAGAAAGCAGTCCCGTCGGCGCATCCCAATAGCCGTGACGAATCCACAGCAGGTCATCGGACGACTGCACGGCGAGCATTTGCCGCAGCAGCTCGCTATCGGCATCGACCGCTCCCCTGCCGTCACCGCAATCGACACCATGCTCAAGCAAAAACGCGCGCGCCGCCTCGGTCTGGATGCCGGCATGCACCAGCAGGTACGGGCGCTCCTCGGTCTCGGCCACCGCGTAGAGCGGCAGCGCGGCCATCCATCGCACGAGCTCCTCGTATGCCTCAAATTCCATGTCGTTGAGCTGCTCGCTCGTCGTCCAGCCACCGTTGATATCCCAGGTCTCGGCATCGAGCGGGTCCTGGCCAATGATGGCATCGAGCATGATCTGCTCGTGATTGCCCTTGAGCACGTGGGCGTTGGGCAACGAGCGCACGAGCTTAATAACGCCGACCGGATCGGGCCCGCGATCGATCATGTCGCCCAGCACGTACAGCGTGTCGTCGGACGTCAACGAGATCTTAGACAGGGCCTCGTCAAGCGCACGCACGTGCCCGTGAGCATCAGATGTCACATAGATCGCCATGGTACGCCTCTCCTTGCATTGCGGTCTAAGCCCGGCGCCGCAACTAAAACTTCAAGTTGAACTTAAACGTTACCCATTGTACTCCGTTGCAATAAAGCTGGAAAGGGTTTCCGAGCAGAGGCAAAGACGGCAGCCGTCTATGACGATATCGCGCACGCCCGTAATCCGCCCCCATAAACCCACCACCTTTGGGTACAAATAACCGCAGACAACTGACCGTGCCACGCCAACCACCCAGGAGCGGACACTATCCATGAACCAGATACTTCTCTTTATCGGCCTCGTCATCATTTTGTGCCTGACCATCAAACCCGTCGGCAAAAAACTCCCCTTCCCCACCCTCCTCATCTTTATTGCGCTCGGCATGCTGCTCGGCGTCAACGGTCCGGCGCACATCGACTTTAGCGACTACGCGCTCACCGAAACCGTCTGCAGCACGGCGCTGCTGTTCATCATGTTCTACGGCGGCTTTAACACCAACATCGACCGTGCCAAACCCGTCGCCGCGCCCGCTGTGCTGCTGAGCACGCTCGGCGTTATCGCCACCGCCGGCATCACTGGCGTGTTCGCACACTTCGCACTGGGCTTCGACTGGATCGGCGGCCTGCTGCTGGGCTCGGTCGTGGCGTCGACCGACGCGGCGAGCGTCTTTAGCGTGCTGCGCGAGCACAACCTGTCGCTAAAGGGCGGCACCGACTCGCTGCTCGAGGTCGAATCGGGCTCCAACGACCCCGTCGCCTACATGCTCACCGCGGTACTCGCCACCCTCGCGGCGGGTGGCAACATCGACATTCCCGTGCTGCTGGCCAAGCAGATCATCCTGGGCGTGGGGCTGGGCCTTGCCATCGGCTGGATATCCAGCCGCCTGATTGAGCGCGCACACGCAACGGCCGAGGGCGCGCAGACTATCTTTTTGTTCGCCGTGGCGATCGTCGCCTACGCACTGCCGAGCTACCTGGGCGGCAACGGCTTTTTGGCCGTATACCTGGCAGGCATTGTGCTGGGCGCGAGCGACATCACCGGCAAGGTCGAGATGGCGCACTTCTTTGACACCCTTACCGAGATGGCCGAGATGACGATCTTCTTCTTGCTCGGCCTGCTCGTCACGCCCGCGCGCCTGCCGCAAATGCTGCTACCCGGCCTGGCGCTCATGGCGTTTATGCTCTTTGCGAGCCGCCCCATCGCCGTCGGTCTGCTGCTGGCGCCCTTTAAGACGAGCCCTCGCCAGGTTGCGCTCGTAAGCTGGGCGGGCTTGCGCGGCGCGGCTTCGGTCGTCTTTAGCCTCTTTGCTGTGGTGGCCGGCGTTCCCGGCGGACACGACCTATTTGACCTGGTGTTTGTGATTGCCGTATCGAGCATTGTGGTGCAGGGTTCGCTACTGCCGGCGGTGGCGAAGAAACTCGATATGATCGATGCGGCCGGCGACGTGCGCCGCACCTTTAACGACTACCACGACGAGGACGGCATGTCGTTTGTAAAGCTCAAGGTGGGCGCTGGCCATCCGTTTGCCGGGCGCTCGCTCGCCGATATTGGCAGCGCGACGGACATGCTCGTGGTCTTGGTGCTGCGCGACGGGGCACACCCGGTACTGCCCAACGGCGATACCGTCATCGAGGAAGGCGACCTTCTGGTGATGGCAGCCCCAACGTTCGAAGAGCGTGCCGAGGTTACGCTGCGCGAGGTCACCGTGACGCCCCACGGTCGCCTGGCCGGTCAGCGCCTGCGCGACGTGCCGCAGGGCAAGCACCCGTTTATCGTGGTGATGCTCAAGCGCGACGGCCAAACCATCATCCCCGATGGCAACACCCTAATATACGCCGGCGACGAAGCCGTCATCGCCACGCTAGCTTCCTAGCAGCCCGTCCCTCTTCAGCTACTAGCTGTCACCCACAGCAAAGTCGCGGAGGTCGAGGCCTTCGCGTTCGGCTCGGGCTAGGAGCTCTTGGGGCGACTCGTCCTCGATATCCATCACGTCGAGCATGGCAGCGGGAAAGCCCACGCCAGCCGCGCTCCCCGCGTAGTCGAGCAAGCCCTCGCGCAGCTGGTCTACATCAACTTCAATCTTCACGGTGAATCCTCCTACCGGGCAATCGCGGCCGGACAAACCGCACGTCCCAACTGATGTGCAATAAACTCCAGATACGGCCATAATAAAATAATGAACATCAGGGAGGTTACGGATGATGGACAAGCTCACTGCCATGACAGAACAAGTCAGAGATTTTTGTGATGCGCGCGATTGGCGCAAATATCACACTCCAAAGGAACTTGCCATCGGCATAGCGACAGAGTCCTCCGAACTCCTTCAGCTTTTCCGCTTTATGAGCGACAAGCGCATTGCAGAAATGTTCGATAGCCCTGATCAGCGCCAAGCCATCGAAGACGAAGTTGCCGACACGCTCCTCTTTCTCCTACGTTTCGCCGATCTAAACGGAATCGACCTCCCAAAGGCGCTCTCGTCCAAACTCAAACGCAACGGCGAGCGCTATCCCGTCGACACCAGCTCCAGCGAATACAGAAAGGCGGCCCACCATGAGTAATGAGTTCGCCCTTCGACAATACACGCTTCCCCTCCCCCAACCCTTCGAGGCAAGCGAATCGCTGCAGGACTTTGGCACGCCAAAGCCCGGATTCCACCATGACGAGAGTTGGCCCGTTCTCTATATTCTGACCAACAGTAAAAACAAAACGGCGTACATCGGTCAAACGACCAATTATCGACGCCGCATGAAGCAACACGCCGCAAACGTGGACAAAGACTTCGACCGGACCCTCCTGATTGACAATCCAACCTTCAATCAGTCAGCAACATTTGAGTTTGAGAATCGACTTATCGAGCTGTTCTGCGCTGACGAAAAATACCAGGTAACCAACGCCAACAATGGCTATGCCCAGTTCGATTATTTTGAGCGACCTCAGTATCGCCAGAAGTTCAGAGACCTCTGGACAAAGCTTCGCGAAGAGAACTATGCGATCCACCCCATCGAAGAGCTCGAGAATACCGACCTGTTCAAATTCTCGCCCTTCAAAACGCTCACGCCCGATCAATACGAAACGATTGAGGCGATTTACAGGCGGCTCGAGCAAGAGCATGAAGACATTAAACACGGCGGTCCCAAGAAAGAGCGCGTAACCGTCGTGAACGGCGCGCCGGGAACAGGCAAAACAATCCTCGCCATCAGTCTCATGTTCAAAATCAAAAATGAGCCGAACCTTTCCGGTCTGCGGGTCGGCTTCGTGACGCCCATGGAGTCTCTGAGCAAGACGCTCAAAAAACTCACGCACTTCCTCCCCGGGTTAAAGCCCGGCGATATCCTGAGCCCCAACGACGTCACAAAAAACGATCGGTATGACGTCTTGCTTGTCGACGAGGCGCACCGACTGGGAAACTACTTATCCGCCGGCGCCGGCATCGGAGCTTTCTACAACACATGTGAACGACTCAGCTTGCCGCGCACGAGCAGCCAGGTGGATTGGATTTTCAAATGCTGCGACAAGGCGTACCTGTTCTTTGACCCCAAACAGCAAGTCCGCGCATCGGGACTCAACCGAGATGGCCTTGAGCAGCGACTCAACCAACTCGAAGAAGCCGGCATCGAGACCGAAGAATTCAACTTGAGTACCCAAATGCGCGTGCGTGGCGGCGATGAGTACCTCGATTTTGTCTACGACCTGCTTGATAACAAAGCGTACATGCATGCCGGCATGAAGTTCAAAGCACTCTTTTCATAGGAGCCTTACGATTCGCGAGCCGGGGATCCGGACAGCGATATCCCCAGATACCAGTTTGGAATCGTCGACCGATTTGAGGACTTCTGCTCTCTGCAGCAAACCAAGGAAGAAGAAGTTGGTCTATCCCGCATGATGGCAGGCTTTGCGTGGAAGTGGGAAACGAAGAATAACAAAGATGCGTTCGATATCGTCATCGAGGGCATTCCCAAACGCTGGAACTCAACCCAGAAGGATTGGGTTAACTCCGCCAACGCCGTCAACGAAGTCGGATGCATTCATACGGTACAAGGCTACGACCTCAACTACGGATTCGTAATTCTGGGTCCCGACATTTACTACGATTCGAACAAAGATGCAGTCAACGTTAACAGGGCAAACTTCAAAGATGCCGTTGCCAAGAAAAAGGCAAGCGACGATGATCTGCAAAAGATCATCGTCAACGCCTACTACGTCCTCATGACGCGCGGCATGTTAGGAACGTATCTCTATGTGTGCGACCCCGCGCTCAAAGAGTACCTGTCACGGTATATCCCGGCGATATAGACCTTGCGACCGCCCTCCCCCATGTAACCATCCTGTAAATCATAGCGGCGCACTCAAGTTTTACCGTGATGCGGTCGCGCCTAGCGCTCCACTGTGCTAAAGTATCCCGAACGTTCAAACGACTACGAGGGGGAACTAGAAGATGGCACGTGTGCACAACTTCTCAGCTGGCCCGGCCGCACTGCCCACAAGCGTGCTCGCCGAGATCGCCGACGAGATGATGGACTACCGCGGTTGCGGCATGTCCGTGCTCGAGATGAGCCATCGATCTAGCATGTACCAGCAGATCATCGACGACGCCGAGGCAACCCTACGCCGCCTGCTGAGCATCCCCGACAATTACCGTGTCCTGTTTTTGCAGGGCGGCGCCACGCTGCAGTTTGCGGGCATCCCCATGAACCTCATGCGCCGCGGGCGCGCCGGCTACATCGTGACCGGCAACTTTGCCAACAAGGCGTACAAGGAGGCCGCCAAGTACGGCGAGGCCGTGCTGCTCGCGAGCTCCGAAGACACCAACTTCGACCGCATCCCCGACATGGCCGACATCAACGCGCGTATTGCCGCCGAGGCTGCGGGCGACGGGCTCGACTACGTCTACATCTGCCAGAACAACACCATCTTTGGCACCATGTACCGCGAGCTGCCTAACTGCGGCGATGTGCCGCTGGTCGCCGATGTTTCGAGCTGCTTTTTGTCGCAGCCACTCGACGTCGAGCGCTACGGACTCATCTACGCCGGCGCTCAGAAAAACGCCGGCGCCGCTGGCGTGACCGTGGTCATCGTGCGCGACGACCTGATCGCCGACGGCCCGGCCTTTGCGCAGACGCCGCAGTACATGAACCTTAAGACCCAGGCCGCCAAGGGCTCCATGCTCAACACGCCCAACACCTTTGGCATCTACGTGTGCGGCAAGGTGTTCCGTTGGGTTGAGCAGACCGGCGGACTTGCCGCCATGGCCGAGCGCAACTGGGCCAAGGCCAACCTGCTCTACGACCTGCTCGAGCACAGCGAGCTGTTCCATGGCACCGCGCAGGCCAACAGCCGCTCCATCGCCAACGTCACGTTCCGTACCGGCGACGCCGAACTCGACGCGGCCTTTGTTGCGGGCGCGGCAGAGCACCAGATCCAAAACGTCAAGGGCCATCGCCTCGTCGGCGGAATGCGCGCCAGCGTGTACAACGCCGTCACCATGGAGGACGTGCAGGCGCTGGCCACGTACGTGAAGGACTTCGAAGCGCAGCATAGTTTGAGCCCGCGATCTAACTAGCCCGCAACACGCGGGCCGACCAGCCACTTCAAACCACTTGTTATAAACAAATCCGCTAAGGAGTTTTTCATGCGCAAGATTAAAACCATCGACGACATTACCAAGGACGGCAAAGTCGAATTTGGCGAGGGCTACGAGTTTGTGGGCACCGCCGAGGAGGCCGACGCCATTCTGATGCGCTCCACCGACCTGCACGGCTACAAGCTGCCCGAGGGCATCCGCGCCATCGCCCGCTGCGGCGCCGGCGTCAACAACATCCCCGTCGAGGAGTACGCCAAGAAGGGCGTCGTCGTCTTTAACTCCCCCGGCGCCAACAGCAACGCCGTCAAGGAGCTCGTCCTGGGCATGTTGGTGCTCTCGAGCCGCGGCGTGGTGCAATCGATGAACTGGGTGCGTGACAACGCCGACGACCCCGAGATTCAGGTCGATGCCGAAAAGGCCAAGAAGGCCTTTGTGGGCCGCGAGCTCAAGGGCAAGCGCATCGGCGTCATCGGCCTGGGCAACGTGGGCTCCAAGGTCGCCAACGCCTGTGTCGATCTGGGCATGGACGTCTACGGCTACGACCCGTTCATTTCCGTCGAGCACGCATGGGTGCTGAGTCGCGAGGTGCAGCGCGTGGGCACGCTCGAGGACCTCTGCCGCGGCTGCGACTACCTCACCGTGCACGTGCCCAGCAAGGCCGATACCATCGGCATGATCAGCACCGAGCAGATCGACCTGCTGGCGCCCGACGCCGTGCTCATCAACTACGCGCGCGAAACCATCATTGACGAGGACGCCGTCGACGCTGCCCTGCGCGAGGGCAAGCTCAGCTGGTTTAGCTGCGACTTTGCCACGCCCAAGACCGTCAAGATGCCCAACACGTTTATCACCACGCATTCGGGCGCCGGCACCGGCGAGGCCGAGGCCAACTGCGCCGACATGGCCATCAGCGAGCTCAAGGATTACCTGGAAAACGGCAACATCGCGCACAGCGTCAACTACCCCGCCTGCAGCATGGGCAAGGCGCGCGCCGCAAGCCGCATTGCCTGCCTGCATGCCAACGTGCCCAACATGATCGGCCAGATCACGGCCATTCTCGCCAAGGACAACGCCAACGTGCAGCGCATGACCAACGAGTCCGCTGGCGAGAACGCCTACACCATGTTCGACACCGATGAGCACCTGGACGGCAGCACGATCGAGGCACTCAAGCATATTCCGTCGATGTATCGTGTGCGCGTGATTAAATAGCGCCGGCGCCAATCCTGCCAGACAGACCACGAAGCCCATTCGGCCCCCGTTTTCACGAAACGGGGGCCGATTTTGTTGCTCCGGACGACTTTAAAATGATACCCATAACAAGTTTTTTCAGATAATCGATAGTGAGGCTCAAGTCGCTAAGCACACCCGCTTTGATAAACAGCTTTATCAGGGACTTTAGTAGGTAAAAATCGATCTCTATGTGCCGAATGTAAGTTGACTGTCCATTTTCCGAAACAACTTATTCTAGATAGCATTTTTAAGGCCCCTCCAAGGCGAAATATAAGTCTTTTTGTGACCAAAACTCTAGTCCGCGCGACCGTTTTCTACCCGCGCGGCTACATTCCTGCCCAATCGATAAAAATCTCCTCACGAAGCCGCCGTTCGAGCTCCTGCTGTCGCGGCGTCTTGTCTTTCAGCGGCACATCGAGATAGGACATGATGAGCTCCATCACCACGCGGAAGGCATCGGAGTCGGCCAGCTGACCATAGGTCATCAGAATGACGGGATATCCCATCGCTTGCAGCGCCGTCGTTCGATCGGAGTCCGAAATCTTGGATTCAATGGATCCGTGAATGGCTTTACCCTGGCATTCAACCAGACACTCTCGGCTGCCGTCCTTATTTGCCAGCAGGATATCGGCATAGCGCCTATCAAGCCCCGAAATCAGGCGGGCGCTGCGCGTCATACGAATCTCAACGTTATTGGTAAGGCTCAGCCCTTCGCCGCCGCGCAACCTCGTAAGGCCAAACAGCATCGAAGCCTGGACCTCGAGCGGCGATGCTGCCACCCCCGTAATGCATTTCGCGGCTCGTATGAACGATTTAGCGCCGCGGAGCCCCCGGACCTTATCGACGAACTCTGTAAGCTCAGAGAGCTCGATCAAGGGAGGTCGTTTCCACAAGTCCGTTGGATTCCCCGAGACATCCTTTACGTTTTCCCAGCCCGACCGTGCGTCACCCCACCGGCCCCCGTATGCCTGCTCAAGTGCCGACTTTACCTGAGGCGCAATCTTGCACACGGCAAAGGTGCCGCACATCTCATACATGCACATGATTAGACGCTCGTTTGAGACCGAGGAAGCCAGGGTCAGCAGGGTAAAGAGTGGGGACGCAACATCGAGGCCAAACTCCGTCTGCCGCACGGAATCAAACGGCCTCTCCCCGTTCCAAACATGCCTGACAATGCGATCGCCCTTACGTCCGCAGCTGCCCTGCGCCAACACGTGTAACGGGGTGCCCAGGAAATGCGTGACGAGCGGATGCTCACATAGGTGCTCCCTGCGCGGATCGTCCGCAGAATCGGGCAGGTCCGGCATTATTGCCAAGACCTGTGGAGGTATCCGGTGATACCGAAAGGCAGATATGTCGCACAGCATGTCGTCCATGAAGGGTACGTACCCGCTGCGTCGCTTGTGAACCCGCCTGGACGGCAAACGCGCTGGCTCGGCCTGCGAACGGTAAATACTGCCACGCCCACGTCGCGGATCTCTCAGGAGGCTTACAATCGGTTTGGAAAGCAAACTGATTGTGAGGTTGCATATGGTTGATGAGGATTTTGCCTGGCGGCTTGCGCAGGAGCTTGTGCGGATCGACAGCTCAGACCCGGGCGCGTATGAGGATGAAATTGAGCGCTTCATTAAGAGGCTCATTGAGCAGCAGCTGGCACAACTTGATAGTTCTGCGCTCGATGCCGTGCAGATTGAGGAGCTCGAAGTGCTGCCCGGGCGCCGCAACCTTAAAGTCACCGTGCCGGGCCAAAGCGACGAGCCGCGGCTGATCTATATCTGCCACATGGATACCGTCACCTTGGGCGATGGCTGGGACGCAGACATCGAACCGCTTGGGGCGGTTGTGCGCGACGATAAACTCTATGGCCGCGGTGCCTGCGATATGAAGGGTGGCCTGGCCTGCGCCATTGCCGCACTGGTCCATACGCTCGAGCGCGTGGCGGCGGATGGCGCGCTGCCACGCCGCGGCTTTTCGCTCATCTGCTCGGTCGACGAGGAAGACTTCATGCGCGGCTCAGAGGCCGCGATCGATGCTGGCTGGGTCAGCTCGCGCGAATGGGTGCTGGACACCGAGCCCACCGACGGACAGATCCAGGTGGCGCACAAGGGGCGTACGTGGTTCGAGATTGAAATGGCTGGCGTGACGGCGCATGCGAGCCAGCCTTGGAAGGGCGCGGATGCCGTCGCCGCCATGGCCGAGGTCGTGTGTTCGCTTCGTCGCGCGTTTGCGGCGCTGCCCGCGCACGATGAGCTGGGGCCTTCGACCATCACGTTTGGCCAAATCGAGGGCGGATATCGCCCCTACGTCGTACCCGACCGCGCCAAAGTCTGGGTCGACATGCGCCTGACCCCGCCGACCGATACGGCCGCCGCAATCAATATGGTCGAGCATGCCATCGCCGTCGCCGAAGCCGCCGTTCCCGGTTGCCATGGCAGCTACACCGTGACGGGCGACCGCCCCGCCATCGAGCGCGACCCGAACTCTTCCCTTCTAGCAGCGCTCAAGCGTGCCGCCGATGACGTAACGGACGCGGACACGACCGTCGGCTTCTTTACCGGCTACACCGATACCGCCGTCATTGCCGGCAAGACAGGCAACCGCAATTGTATGAGCTACGGCCCCGGCTCGTTGGCGCTCGCACACAAGCCCGACGAGTATGTGCCCCATGCCGATATCGTTCGCTGCCAAAACGTGCTCATCGCGCTTGCCGATAACACGCTCTGGGACGCAAGCGGCCAAGTTGGGGCATAATAAGCCGCGAACAAACCGACTCGCGCGTTAGGACCGCCCATGAAAGCACTTCCGTTTCCCTGCATCCGCCCGGCTCAGGACCGTGTGCTCGAGGCGCTGCCTGCGATGGGCGGTATCCTGAGCGGCAACGACGCCCTGCGCGGCGCCATTGCTGACGGCCTAATGCTCAAGGATCCAGGCGCGGCGTATTACGTGTACGAATGCTCGGGCGAGCCGGGTCGCGCGACGGGTGTCGTGGCGATTTGCCCGGTTAACGTACTGACGGGTAGCGACGAGGCTGCCGCCGAGAGCGTCGACGCACTCGCCGCCGCGCGCGCGATCGCCGAGCTTAAGGTGCAGCCGCGCCCCGTGTCGCTCGCCTACGAGGCGTCGCCCGTCATGGATATCATTTTGAGCGCTGCCAAAGAGGGCGCATCGCTCTACGCCGTCACCGATCCCGCGGGCGTCACACATCGCGTGTGGGAGGTCAAGCGCGAGGACGCCGTTGCCGCCATCCGTGCCATGCTCGATCAGGCGCCCGACCCGGTGTTCGCCGGTGACTCCGCCTATGTCGCCGCACTGGCTGGAGCATCGCAGATTCTGGCCGACGAGGCCCGCGCTGCCGGCGCCTACTCTGGCAAAGAGCCGTTCAACTTTGCTGTAGCCGTGCTGTTCCCCGCCGCGCAGGTCAGCGGCAGCGCGCCGCAGGTTCCGACGGGTCTGCTCACTCACCAGGTCTCACGGTTCTAGCGAACTCAAACGCTAAGCTGGAAAACCCAGCATCCAAACAAACAAGGGGCGGAGATGCAGCAAACGCATGCACCTCCGCCCTTTTCGCATCAAACAATTACGCCGGTAAACCGGGCCGCAACGTCAGCGTTATCCACGCTGCGGACCTGCCGCCGCCACGAGCGGCTCTAGCCCCAGCTCGCGCGCGTAGTCTTCCTGCGTAAAGACTTCGACCAGTTCAAACGTATCGGCCGCATCGTCAAACGCAAAATGCAGCACTGAGCAGTTGCCCGGCACGCGTTCGCGCTCGTCGGCCGCCGCGCCCCGCACGTGGTCCAAAAACTCCTTGATAGCTGAGCCATGACTTACCGCGAGCACGCACGTATGGTCCGGACGCCGCATAAGATCGGTCAGCGCCGCCACCATGCGCGTGCGCACCTGGATCTGGCCCTCGCCGCCAAACTGCCGATAGAAGTCGCGCCACGGGCGCTCGGGCATAAGCATCACGCGCTCGGCCTCAAAGTCGCCAAAGAACCACTCACGCAGGCCGTCCAGGCGCTCGTACGCCAAGCCCGGCCACAAGTTGGCGATAGTCTGCTCGGTGCGATGAAGCGTAGAGGTGTAGGCATGATCGGGCTCAATGCCGCGCGCACGTAAAAACATGCCGGCGCGCGCCGCCTGGTCGCAACCCAACTGCGTAAGCGGCGAGTCACTCCACCCCTGAATGATACGCTTAAGGTTGAATATCGTCTGTCCATGACGGACCAGATACAGATCTTTATTCATAGGGGTCCTTTCGTTCGTTACCAACCCAAGAGCGAAAACGCCCCGTCGCAATAGCCAAAATGAAGCACGGCACCGTTGTCGGGTAGCTCTCCCCCGCCAGTCACATACTCAAGAAACTCCTGGCAGGCTGAGCCGTGGGAAACCGCCAGCACGCAGTCGTGCTGCGGCCGGGCCATAATACGGGACAGCGCCGCGACCATGCGCGACTGAAGCTGCACTTCCGACTCGCCGCCAAAGGCCACCGGATAATCGCCCCAGGGCTGCGGCGGCATCTCGCGATTTGATGTGCCCTCCAGCGAGCCAAAATGCCACTCACGCAGGTCATCGACCAGCTCAATGGAACGGCCCTCGCCAACGATAAGCTCGGCCGTATGCCGCGCCCGGCCCAACGGCGAGGAATACACATGATCAAAGGCCACGCCACGCGCCGCAAACGCCGTACGCGCCGTCAGCGCCTGCTCGCGCCCGCGCGCCGTAAGCGGCGAATCGTGCCAGCCCTGCAAAATGCTCTGCACATTGAGCTCAGTCTGCCCATGCCGCACCAAATACAGATCTGCCACACGCTCTCCCCTCGTACCACCACAAAGGGGACAGGCACCTTTGTGGTGGTTTACCGTCTGATCACGCCGCGGTGACGCTCAGCTACACCAGCACGTCGGCGAGCGGGCGCTTGGGTACGTGGTGCACCTGCGCATCGTCACGCCAGTAATTAATTGAGCCGTCGGGGTTGGAATCGATCGCATCGATCATCTGCGTCTCGGCCGGCACGCCAAAAGCCATGATCAGCTTGAGCTCATACTTGTCGTTATCGAGCCCCATAGCATCGATCGCGTGGGGCGTAAAGGCCTTGAACATGCAGGCTGCCACCTCGGGCGTGGCGCTGCGAGCGGCGAGCATCATCGTCTGCGCGGCAATGCCCGTGTCGACCTCGGTGATGGGCGCGGCGGGCTTACCCGGAACAGCGCGCTCGGCAAGAATCGCGATGTAGCCGGTCGGACGCTCGCCCTCGGCAGGACCCGACCAATCCTTAAGCGCGCCGGCCCATGCAAGCTCATCAAATACACGCGCGCAATCCTCGGCACCGCTCACCACATGAAAACGCAGACGCTGAGCATTGGCGCCGCAGGGAGCCAGGTGCGCCAGTTCCGCCAGCTCGAGCAAAAACTCGCGCGGCACGCGCATGGACTCGTCAAAACGGCGGCACGTACGGGCGCGGCGGACCAGCGCGTCAAACGTGTCCAGGCCAAGCTTTTCGCAACCTTGCTTTGCCATCGATTCGACACTCGACGGTGCCTCGGGAACTGCTTCGTTCATAGGGACCCCCAATACAAGCCAATTGTCCTTAGGAAAATCTAACCTAAAACGTAGGCAATAACGAACAGGGCTGCAATGTTCTACACCTGTTGAATAGAAAATCGCGACGTGGGGAACAACGGAAACAATTCGGGGCCTTTGGGTTACGTTTCGCCCTCCCCGACCCATACGTCAGCGCCCTTAGGGGATACTGGTTGTAACGATCAAGGCTTACGCCGCACGGAAAGGAGACTTATGGGCATCTTTAAGAACGATGATCAAAAATCGAGCCAGTTTGGATTTGACGAGAAAAGCATGGCGGGCAAAGCCGTCAAGGCCGTACGCTGGATCTACGCCATCACGGGCGTCTTAGCACTCATTGCTGGTATCGCGCTGCTTTTTGCACCTGCCAAGTCCCTCGTCTTTTTGACGACTGTCCTGGGTTTTTACTTTGTAATCACTGCTGCCATCAGACTATTCACTGCCATTTTTGAGCCGCTGCTGCCCACCGGCTGGCGCGTGACGAGCATCATCTCCAACCTACTCATTATCTTGGGCGGCGTCATAATCCTGCGCAACCAGGCCTTCTCGACCGCGACGCTCACCACGATGGTGGTTATCGTGGCCGGCTTTGGCTGGATTGTCGAAGGTGTCATGTCCATTCTGGAGTCCGAGCTTTCGTCCAACCGCGCCCTCGCTATCCTGAGCGGCGCACTTTCCATCATCGCCGGCATGTTCGTGTTTATCTATCCGCTGTGGTCGGCCAAGATGCTCGTCATCTTTAGCGGTGCCGCGCTGCTGGTGTTTGGCGTGACGCTCATTGTTCGCGCCATTCAGTTTGGCAAACTGGTGCGCTAGATGCCAAAGACGCTCTTTATTGATGCCGACGCCTGCCCGGTCACGCGCGAGTCGATTGACTGCGCGCGGCGGGCGGGCGTCGCCGTTGTTATCGCCGGCAACAGCACGCAAAACCTGGAACGGCACATTCGCCGCGACGACCCGCGCGATGCCGAGCACGCGCGACGCGGCTTTTGGGTCACGACGCTCGACGTGAGCGTGGGCGCCGACAGCGCCGACTTTGCCATTGTCGAACGCCTGCAGGCGGGCGACGTGGTCGTGACGCAGGACATTGGCTTGGCGAGCATGGTGCTCGGGCGCGATGCCGCCGCCATCGGTGTGCGCGGGCGCGTGTACGACAAGGCGACTATCGACATGCAGCTGTTTATTCGCCACGAGGAAAAGAAGGTACGCCGCGCCGGCGGACGCACTCGCGGTCCGGCAGCATTTACCAGCGAAGACCGCGCCCGCTTTAAACGCAACCTCACCGAGTTGCTGCACTAACCAAGGTAGATTTTTGAGACATGCCTAAAATCTACCTTTTTGTTTTGAGCGGTGTGAGCGCTCGGAATCCATGGCTCAACAAAAAACGGGCTTCAAAATGCCATGCGTCGCCGCATTGCGCAGGCGCTGAGCATGGCTATTTGAAGCCCATTTTTTAGGCCTACTTAGAGGCCAACGGCGGAGAGGATGAGGCCCCAGCCAGCGCCGATGACGTACATCATGATCAGGAACACGGCATTTTCGCGGGCGCTGCGGTTGGTGCGGAACAGCACCAGATAACCCACGCCGGCGGAAATGAGCGTGCCGGCGAGCATCGGCGCCAGTTGCAGCGCGCCTTCCAGATACAGCTGTGTAATGACCACGCTCGCCGAGCAATTGGGAATCAGCCCGACAAGCGCCGAACCCAGGACAGCGAGTGTCTCGTTGCCGCGCAGGAACTGATCGATCGCGGACTCGCCGAACGTCTCGAGCACGGCGACCAGAATCAGCGTCACCAGAAAAATGAATACCGAGACCTGCACGGTGTGCGAGATCGCACTGCGGATGATCGACAGGACAGGCGTCCCTTCGTGGGAGTGAGAGTGACCGTGACCATCATGGTGTTCATGTTCGCCCTCATGACCGTGATCGTGGCCATGTCCGTGTTCGTGCTCGTCCTCGTCTTCATCACAACCGCAATGGTCGCGCTCGCACAGCTCGTGGATGTGGTCGGCGCTCACGCCTGCCTCGGCCACCTCGTCGATGATGTCACCGCCGCTGTGGTCGTCGTGCGCGCAGTTCACGTGGGCCGGGTTGGCCGCGGTTCCCAGCACGGTACGGCGAATCGCCGCGTGCGCGCGGGCGTTACGGCGCAGGCCGCGAATGGCAGCGTCCACGATAAAACCCGTGACCAGTGCGATCAGCGCTTTCGAAGCCAAAAGCATCGCCATAGTCTGCACGGGAACCTGCTCGGCAAGCAACAGCGGCAGCATCTCATCGGAGGTCGAAAGGAACACCGCCACCAACGTGCCCAAGGTCACGACACGGCCGGCGTACAGCGTTGCTGCCATGGCCGAAAATCCGCACTGCGGCACCATGCCCAGCAGCGAGCCAACCACGGGACCCGCAGCGCCGGCGCGCTTGATAGCGCCGTTGACGCGGTCGCCCGCAACGTGCTCAAGTGTCTCGAGAGCAAGATACGTCACCAACAAAAACGGCACCAGCGACAGCGTGTCCTTGCCGGCGTCGAGCAGAATATCAATCAGTAAATCCATGACGGATGGAACCTTTCGTGTCTTTCGGCAGCATTGTAAAAGTCCTAGCGGTCAACTAGGGTATTGTAGTTGTCCCGGGCGCGGTGCCAATAGTTGCCTATGGTAAACTATCATCTCGCCATAACTCAGTAACCTCGAGCCGCACAACGCGGCCCGTCCAAGGAGTAGCATATGAACGTATCGCAAGCACTCGAATACGAGCGCCAGCCGTTTATCCCCATGTTTATCTACGGCGACCACGGCGCCATGGAGTCCGAGCGCCAGAAGGGCGAGGAGGCCCTCAAGGTGCTCGAGACCGAGTACTTTACCGCCGAGGGCGACCCCGGCTTCGACTTTGCCACCGTGCGCGACCTGGCCGACCGCAACCGCGACCTGTGCGACCAGATTGGCGAGGCGCGTCTGCGCAACGTGACGCCCGCGACGCTCTCGCGCGGCCTGTCCGATGCCGACACCTGCGCCGCCATCGGCAAGATGCAAAAGCGCACCGCCGCGTCCGTTATGCGCGAAATCCGCGGCGACCGCGACGCGCTCGGCGTGGCCTACGCCCGCAAGCCCATCCAGGGCACCGTGCTCGGTATCGACATCGAGACCACCGGACGTGCACCCGAGCGCGGCTATATCATCAACGTGGGCTGGGAGATCATGGAGCTCACCAGCGACGCCGTCCCGCATGACGCCGAGGCACACTACTGCGGCCTGCCCGACATCTACCGCGGCGAGGATGTGCCGTTGTCGAATATCCACCACATCACCTGGGACGACATCGACGGCAAAAAGCCGTTCCGCGAGAACAAAGAGCTGCAAAAGCAGCTGCTCAAGCTTATGAAGAAGTACCCGTACATGGCACACAACGCCGCCTTTGAGGACAGCTGGTTCAAGATCCACCTGGACGGCTACGCCGAGGCACGCCGCGCCGGCAAGATCATCGTCATCGACTCGCGCCAGATCTGCCGCAGCCTGGACGCCGACGTGCGCTCGCTCCCCCGCGAGTCCGCCCCCGCCGCGCTCGAGAACTGGGCACGCCGTCGCGGCACCCTCGCGCCCGACGCCAACGAGCAGCATCTGGGTCTGGACGACACCGACCTCATGCTCCGCACGGTACAGGCCGAGTTCAACCTCAAGAACCTATTCGCGAAATAGCAACGCCTGCGACAAACACTACTTGCTCACGAGCGGCCTCGCAGCGGGAAACACCGCAGCGGGGCCGCCCTATGTTCCACAGATAGATCTGCCATCACAAATTCTGAACCCTCATTTTGAACGATTTCGGCCAATTCCCGACACGTAATTCGTTGTCGGATGGTGATGCATCGATATCAAATGTGCAGCAATTGAGTTTTTATATGCTATAGCTAAGCTGCGATAACATTGATTTTAGGCATGCCAACCCATAATTGCGTCAAGCTTTTGGACAGCATTTGGTTAGGCCCCTAAAACGACTTTCCCACTCAGCGCCATCAGCACGGCATTAGCTGACACGATATATACCATGAGTATCGTATTGTCACATACCACTGCAAAAGCGGTCTACCAGGCCGCGCATTCGGCGTCTACGAAAGACACCGAGCCCTGTAACCCTGCCGCGATTTACGGATCATGTCCCACCGGAACGCTCCTTGACGCAGCCGCAGAATGGCTCACCAAACACGATGTTTCCCTTGACGCAAATGATTGCCTCGAAGTAATGGTGTTTGATCGCAGGAATGCGCGCTATGCAATGAACTGTCAATGCCACGTTTCGTCAAAACGATTCTCGAGCTCACGCTTTATAGAGCTCAAAGATGGCATCTTCATTGTTGGCGTTGAGCTTTGCGCACTTCAGGCCGCCACCTATCTCCCTTTTCGCGAACTGGTGGAGTACTACTTTGAATTGTGCGGCGCTTACTCCCTTGGAACCGGCTCTTCCACCTCGTATAACGAGCGTTTCGCGCTCACCTCGACCGAAAGGTTAAAACAGTTCTTTAATTCCATTACCAGATGCGACGGTCTGGCCCTTGCCCGAAAGGCGATTCAATGTGTGCGCGACGGATGCCGGTCTCCTATGGAAACGGCCTTTGTCATGATGCTAACGCTGCCTAAAAGCGAAGGAGGGCTTGGTATTAAGGGAATTGAGACCGATTGCGAGGTGCAGGTCACCGCTGCCGCAAAGAATCTCACGAGACGCAAAAAGTTCTTTATGGATGCGTATCTAAAGAAATCTCGCACAGACATTGAATACAACGGGTTTTATCATGACGCGGAAGAAGACCGCGCCATCGATGAGGAGCGCAAGAATGCGCTTGCGTCCATGGGATACGGAATCATCACCGTCAGTCGTTATTCCTTTATGCATGCCAGCGCTTTCGTTAGGGTCATGGAGGCGATCCAACGGAAAGAGGGCATACGCCCCTCGCGTCTGCCAAAAGACTTTCAAATCATGCAAGAGGACCTGAGACAGTTTGTGCTCAGAAGGTTTATAGAAGAGAAAAAGAGAATTCAGAAGCAGCTTCGCCAGGATTCCGAAGATCGTCAACGAATCGACCTCGAAAAAGCAACACTCGAAGGCATCACGCTGGATGACCCGACAATAAATGAAGTTCCGGCAATCGATGACATGCAGACTGTCGAATCCGACAGCCCATCATTTGCCCAAATAAGCAGCCTCGCGCCCGAGGGCAGAATCTTCGGGGCCGGAAGCTAGACCGGCTAACAAGGTGGGTACCCTAGCGATGTGCAAAATTGCGAGTATTCAGCAGGGTCGGCCCTCCAGCACCCACAAGTTAATCCAAATGAAAAACAAAAACGCTATCGAACGGGAACGTTAGGCAACATTTGAGGAAGACCTTGTCTGTTTACCGCCCTTGGATAACTCTTGAGCGGCTTTATTTGGCCTGGAATAGATTAACGGACCCCCTATAGTTGCAGAATACACCAATTTTTGCACGGCGCGGGGGCACCCACCCCGGCATCGGCTATCAAAACCGCTCAGTCCGGAATCTCGTCCACTATTCCCCATCATTTTATGCGACGAATTACCTGTACGTCATTGACATATGAACATGCGCTCATATAATCGGAAGTAAGTTATATGAGCGCATGTTCATATGAAAGGATATTGCAATGAGCAGCCACGCTGATGAAACAAAGACTGGCATCGAGGCCACCGAGCCGATCGTCCCCACCACCTGCTCGCCCGAGGACCTTCCCGACGAGGAACTTCTCTACGACCTTGCCGACCTGTTCAAGGTCTTCAGCGACACCACGCGCATCAAGATTCTCTATGCCCTCATGGGCCGCGAGCTCTGCGTGGCTGACATCGCCGAAGCGACCGCGACCTCGCAGTCTGCGGTGTCGCACCAGCTGCGCACGCTTAAGCAGTCGCACCTGGTCAAGTTCCGCCGCGACGGCCGCAACATTCTCTACTCGCTCGCTGACGATCATGTCTATACCATGCTCAACCAGGGCATGAGCCATATCTGCGAATAGCAATCAACCACGGTATCAGCGCGGCCGGCACCCAGACCGCCAACACAGGGAAAGGAACCCACCATGAAAAAGCAGTTTAAGCTCGACGAGATCGATTGCGCCAACTGCGCGCGTGAACTTCAGGACGAGCTGGCTAAGCTCGATGGCGTCAAGTCCGTTTCGGTCAACTTTATGACCCAGAAGCTGACGCTCGAGGCCGACGACGCCAAGTTCGACGAGGTCCTGGACCGCGTCGTTGAGTTCACCGCCGACGCCGAGCCGGACTGCGAGATCATTCTCTAACCCGCGCACACGTTGACCTGTAAGGCCGCGCTTGCCGCGGCCTTTGCTCGCGAAATTATATGAGCAAGTGTTCATACACTCAAATGGGAGGTTTGAATCATGGCAGCCGCCGACCCCAAAAAGAAAAAGAAGAAGCGCAAGAAGAAAGAGTCCCTTGAGCACAAGCGCAACCGCATCCTGGTAGCACTGGGCATTTTTGCCGTTGTTTATGCCCTCGACGAGCTCGGCGCCCTCACTATCGCATTTGGGGAGCCCGGCAACATCTACGCCAGCTTCGCGCTGTTCCTCGTGCCGTTTTTGATTGCCGGCTACGACGTACTGCAAAAGGCATTCAATAACATCCGCCGCGGCAAGGCCTTCGACGAGAGCTTCCTCATGGCCGTCGCGACCATCGGCGCGTTTGCCATGGTGCTCTTCCCCGACACCGACCCGCACATGGCCGAAGGCGCCGCCGTCATGCTGTTCTACCAGGTCGGCGAGTTGTTCCAGGCATACGCCGTGGGCAAGAGCCGCAAGTCGATCAGTGCCATGATGGACATCGCGCCCGACTACGCTAACGTCGAGCAAGCCGACGGCACACTCGAACAGGTCTTTCCCGATGACATCGCCGTCGGCACCGTGATCGTGGTCAAGCCCGGCGAGCGCGTGCCTATCGACGGCGTCATCGTCGAGGGCGAAACCCAGCTCGACACCGCCGCGCTCACGGGCGAGTCAGTCCCCCGCCCCGCCAAGACCGGCGACGATATCATCAGCGGCTGCATCAACATGACGGGCCTCATCCACGTGCGCACCACCAAGCCCTTTGGCGAGTCAACCGTCGCGCGTGTTCTGGAGCTCGTGGAGAATGCCAGCGAAAAGAAGGCGCGCACCGAGAACTTCATCACGCGCTTTGCCCGCGTCTACACCCCCGCCGTCACTGGCGCTGCCGCGGTGCTCGCGCTTGGCGGCGGCCTGGTGACTGGCGCTTGGTCCGATTGGATCCTGCGCGGCCTGACCTTCCTGGTCGTCAGCTGCCCGTGCGCCCTCGTGATCAGCGTACCGTTGAGTTTCTTTGGCGGCATCGGCGGCGCGTCCAAGCTGGGCGTTCTCATCAAGGGCTCCAACTACCTCGAGACGCTCGCCGAGGTGGACACCATCGTCTTCGACAAAACGGGCACCCTCACCAACGGCACGTTCTCAGTCGTCGCGGTGCACCCCGAGGCTGGCTATACCGAGCAGTCGCTGCTCGAAGTCGCAGCCCTTGCTGAGTCGTTCTCCGATCACCCCATCGCGCAGTCGGTGCGCACCGCCTACCAGGGCGAGGTCGACCCCAAGCGCGTGAGCGACTCCGCCAACGACGCGGGCCACGGCGTGACGGCAACCATCGACGGCAAGCACGTCGTCGTTGGCAACGCCAAGATGCTCGCCGCGGCCGGCGTTGAAGCACCGGACTGTGAGGTTGTCGGCACGATCCTCCACGTGCTCGTTGACGGCGTGTACGCCGGCCACATCGTGATTGCAGACACCGTTAAGGCCGATGCGGAGCAAACGATTCGCGACCTGCATGCCGCCGGTATCAACCGCACCGTCATGCTCACGGGCGACCGCGAGGAAGTTGCAGCGTCTGTGGCCAAGCAACTCGGTCTCGACGAGTTCCACGCGCAGCTCCTGCCGGGCGACAAGGTCGAGCGCGTTGAGGCGCTACTCGCGGCCGAAAGTGGCAAGGGCAAGCTCGCCTTTGTCGGCGACGGTATCAACGACGCTCCTGTGCTTACGCGCGCCGATGTGGGCATTGCCATGGGCGCCATGGGCTCCGACGCCGCGATCGAGGCCGCCGACGTGGTGCTGATGGACGACAAGCCGTCCAACATTTCCCGCGCGATCCGCGTGGCGCGCAAGACCATGTCGATTGTTTGGCAGAACATAATCTTTGCGCTGGGCATTAAGCTGCTGATCCTTGTGCTGGCAGCGCTGGGTATCGCCAATATGTGGCTTGCCGTCTTTGGCGACGTAGGCGTGGCGATCATCGCTATCCTGAACGCCATGCGCGCGATGGGTGTCAAGAACCTGTAGCGCCTGCGGTAACGTTGCTGGCGGTTCTTGGGCATCGCTTGGTGGCGGGGTTCCTTGTCTGAGTTGGACTTGGTTGGCGGGGCTACTGGTCCCGGTCGCTGTCCCGTCCCAGCATCGCCCTCAGCTTCTCAAAGCTTTCCTCGCTCAGGCAGTGCTCCATGTGGCAGCCCTCTTGCGACGCGACCTCAGCCGAAACACCCGCATCCTCCAGCAGCCCCACGAAAAAGCAGTGACGCTCCCACATTTGGCGAGCGACCTCCAGACCACGCTCCGTCAGATGAACGTCGCGCTTGCCCATTTCGACATAGCCGTTGCTTTCCAACGTCGCCATGGCCTTGGAAACGCTCGCCTTGGTTACGCCGAGGTACTCCGCAACGTCGATCGAGCGCACGATGCCCTGACGTTCCGATAGAACGTAGATCGATTCGAGATAGTCTTCTCCGGATTCACGCAGGGCCATGGGCCGCCTTTCGCGATGGCTTCTAGTTAGCCTTTGGATACTTTTGCTTGATTTACTTTACCGCAAAAGTTGCCTATGTCTTACTACGTTGTCTAAAAAGTTAACCGTGTTTCACAAAACGCACGGGACGAAAACAAAGCGGGGACACGCCCCGCAAGGAGTGCCCCCGACTGCCGGCGCAAAAGGAACGTCCCCAAGTGCCGAATCCGTAGCTATAGCAGGCCAAAGTGCTCGGCGGCGTTGTAGATGCCGTCGTCGTCTACGGCGGTCGTCACGTAGGTCGCTGCGGCCTTCACGGTATCCTGCGCGTTGCCCATGGCCACACTTGTGCCCACGGCCGAGAACATCGACAGGTCGTTCTCGCCGTCGCCAAAGGCGATCGCCTCGCTCGCGTCGACACCCAGGCGCTCCAGCGTCGCTGCCACACCCAGGTCCTTGCCGCCGTTAGCGGGAATAATGTCGCAGAACAGGTCGCACCAGCGCGTGGTGAGCGAATGCGACACGGCGTCGGTCACGATATGCTCGTCGGCCGGATCCACAAAGGCGCAAAACTGGTAGACCGGCGCGTCAAAGGCGTGCTCAAACGGCTCCTCGTGGTAGACAATTCCCGCGTTGCTGCCGGCCGTCACCACGCGCTCGGACAGGCGGTTCACAAACGAGTTCTCGCCCTGCATGCACAGCGAGTCGTAGCGCCCCTCGGCCACCTGGTCCACAATCACCGCAACGTCGTCCGGATCGATCGGGCAGCTACGGTAAACGCCCTCGGCATCAAAACAGTGCTGGCCCGAAAGCGTAATGTACGCATCCCAACCAAGATCGAACAGCCAATCGGGCATCTGGTAGGTCGGGCGACCCGTGGCAATGACGCACGCAATCCCCTGCTCGTGAAAGCTGTCGAGCACCTGCTGCGCCGACGCCGGAATCCGGTGCGTCTCAAAGCTCAGCAGCGTGCCGTCGATATCAAAAAACGCGGCCTTGATCATCCTCGCCTACTCCTCGCCCTCGAGCTTTTCACTCGCCTCGAGCCACGCCATCTCCAGCTCGTCCATGGCGGCGTGGGCCTCGTCGATCTTTGCCTGCTGCTCGCCCAGCGCCGTGTAGTTGGTGGGATCGACCTGGGCCATGGCGGCCTCGGCCTCCTCCACGCGAGCGCGCTGCGTTTCCATCTTGCGCTCGAGCGAGCTCACCTCACGACGGAGCTTTTGGCGCTCGGCATTGGAAAGGCCGTTGGGCTGACCGCTCGACTTGGGCTTTTCGGCCGCAGCCGCCGCGGCACCGGTGTCGAACGTACCGGTCTTGGCGCTCGGTGCACCCACGGGCTCGCCCTCGGCGGTGGCGTTGCACAGGCGCAGGTACTGGTCGACGCCGCCGGGCATATGCGTCAGGTGGCCGTCGAGCAGCGCCCACTGCTGGTCGGTCACGCGCTCCATCAAAAAGCGGTCGTGCGTCACCAGAATCAGCGTGCCGGGCCAGCCGTCCAGCAAGTCCTCGACAATCGCCAGCATGTCGGTATCCAGGTCGTTGCCGGGCTCGTCCAGGATGAGCACGTTGGGCTCGTCCAGGATCGTCAGCAGCAGCGACAGGCGACGGCGCTGGCCGCCCGAAAGATCGCCGATGCGGCTCCAGAGCTGCTGCGTCGTAAAGCCCAGACGCTCGCAGAGCTTCTCGGGTGAAGTCTCCTTGCCGTCAATGACGTAGTACTTCTTATAGTGGCTGAGCACCTCGCGGATCGTGTCGCCCATGTAGGGTTCGAGCTCCTCGAGCTGCTGCGACAGCACGCCAAAGCGCACCGTCTGGCCGATCTTCACGCGGCCGCGCAGGGGCGCGATCTTGCCCTGGATCACGTCGAGCAAAGTCGACTTGCCGGCGCCGTTCTCGCCCAAAAGACCATAGCGGTCGCCCGCACCAATGAGCCAGGTCACGTCGTTGAGCACCTGCTTGGGCGCGCCATCGGTATCCGCATAGCCGGCGTCCACGTCGACCACATCGATAACCTGCTTGCCCAGGCGGCTCACGGCCAGGCGCTTGAGCTCCAGCTCGTCACGCACGGGCGGCACGTCGGCGATCAGCTCGCGAGCGGCATCCACGCGAAACTTGGGCTTGGTGGAGCGCGCCTGGGCACCGCGGCTCAGCCACGCGAGCTCCTTACGTGCCATGTTGCGACGGCGCTCCTCGGTAACCGCGGCCATGCGGTCGCGTTCCACGCGCTGCAGGATATATGCCGAATAGCCGCCCTCGAAGGGATCGACCTGGCCGTCGTGAACCTCCCACATGCTGGTGCAGACCTCGTCCAAGAACCAGCGATCGTGCGTGACCACGAGCATCGCGCCCTGACCGCGCTGCCAGCGGGCCTTTAAGTGACGCGCAAGCCAGTTGATGGTGCGCATGTCCAGATGGTTGGTGGGCTCATCGAGCATGAGCACGTCATAGTCGCCGATCAGCAGGCGCGCGAGGTCCACGCGGCGGCGCTGACCGCCCGAGAGCTCGCCTACCATGCCCTCCCAGGGCACATCGCTAATGAGGCCGGCGAGGATCTGGCGCGTACGGGGGCTCGACGCCCACTCGTACTCGGGGGCGTCACCCACAACGGCATGATGCACGGTATCGGTATCGACAAGCTGGTCCTTTTGGCCGAGCAGGCCGATCGTGATGCCGCGGCGGTGCGTCACGCGTCCGTCATCGGGCTCCAGCGTGCCGGCGAGCACGCTCAGCAGCGTCGACTTGCCGTCGCCGTTTTTACCGACAATACCAATGCGGTCGCCCTCGCCCACGCCGAGCGTCACGCTATCGAAAATATGCTTGGTGGGAAACTCTAGGCTGACGGAATCGCATCCCAAAAGAATCGCCATATGCCCTGCTCCTTCGTAGAAATTCAACGTTCTCCATGATAGCGAAAACCACCACAAAGGGGACGGGCGCCTTCGTGGTGGTTTTGGGCAAGCGCACCAGCACACGACACAAAAAGGCGGGCCATCTCCCGCAAGAGATGACCCGCCTCTCCAATCAGTCCCGCGGCAACCGTGGCCGCCGCGGGCCTCAAGCATGTCCCGGACTAGGAGAACATGCCGGTGAGGTAATCATTCAGCCGCTTATCCTTGGGCCGTTGGAAAATCTCGTCGGTCTCGTCGTACTCGACCATATCGCCCATGTAGAAAAACGCCGTGCGGTTGGACACGCGCGACGCCTGCTCCATGTTGTGCGTCACGATGACGATGGCGCGGTCGGCCACGATCGACGACATGAGGTCCTCGATCGCCAGCGTCGAGATGGGGTCGAGCGCCGAGCAGGGCTCGTCAAACAGGATTACGTCGGGGTTGAGCGCCAGCGTGCGCGCAATGCACAGACGCTGCTGCTGACCGCCCGAAAGCGCGTAGGCGCTCTTGTCGAGCTTGTCTTTGACCTCGTCCCACAGCGCGGCACCGCGCAGACTTTCCTCGACCATGCGGTCGAGCTCGTCACGGTCGGTGATGCCGTGGCGCTTGGGCGCAAAGGTGATGTTGTCGCGAATGGACTTGCGGAAGGGGTTTGGCTGCTGGAACACCATGCCGATGGAGCGACGCAGCTCGTACGTGTTCTCGGTCTTGGTGTTCACGTTGCGCCCGCGGTAGTTGATCTCGCCCTCCACGCGACAGCGGCGAATCTCGCGATTCATCAGGTTGAGGCTACGCAAGAAGGTCGACTTGCCGCAGCCCGAAGGCCCGATGAGCGCCGTGATCTCACCCTTGTGGAAGTCGAGCGACGTATTGTGCAGCGCATGGTGGTCGCCATAGTACACGTTGACGTCCTTGGCGGAGAGCACGACCTCGTCGCTCACGGCCTTGCCGCTCACGCGCACGCGCCTCTCGCTCTCCCCCACGCTCGACAGAAAGTCCTGGGGGGTGTCGGACGTGGCCGCCTCGGTTGCGGGCGTTGCATTCATATCGCTCATTCGGCCGTCATCTTCCTTGCCAGTTGCTTGCCCACGATACGGGCGACTACGTTAAACAGCAGCACGCAAATCATCAGCAGTGCCGCGGTGCCCCAGACGATCTGCTGGGCCTCGGGGCTGCCCTCGCCATAGATCTTGTAGATGTGCACGGCCAGCGACTCGCCGGGACGGAACACGTTCCAGGCGCAGGTGGGGCTCGACAGGTTAAAGCTCAAGAAGTTGAGGCGGACCGGCGAGCTCATGCCCGAGGTAAAGAGCAGCGCCGCGGCCTCGCCAAACACGCGGCCGGCCGAAAGCACGATGCCGGTCACGATGGCGGGCATGGCCTCGGGAATCAGGATGTGCAGTGTGGCCTCCCAGCGAGTGAGGCCCATGGCCAGGCACGCATCGCGCTGGGCCTGCGGCACGTCCTCGAGCGCCTGCTGAATCACGCGCGCCAGGATGGGGATGTTGAACATGGTGAGCGCGACGGCGCCGGAGATGATGGAGTACTTCCAGCCCAGCTGCACCGAGAACACCAGAAAGCCGAACATGCCCACGACAATGGAGGGCAGCGAGGACAGCGTCTCGATGGCGGTGGAGGCGATGTCGCGGATGGGTCCGTCCGGCGCGTACTCAACCAAGAACACCGCGCCGCCCAGGCTGATGGGCACCGATATACCTAAGGTGATCAGCAGCAGGTAGAACGAGTCGAACAGCTGGTAGAGCACGCCGCCCTGGGTTCCGTTGGCGCGCGCGGGCTGCGTGAGGAAGCCCGGTTGGAACAGCGTCGAGATGCCCTCGAACAGGATGTAGGCCACCATGGAGACGACGATGAGCATGACGATGGCGACAATTGCCGTCAGCACGCCCGTGGCGATGCGGTCCTGCTTTTGGACACGCCCGAGTCTTGCCTCGTCGATATGGATGCGCATGCTAGCCACGAGCCTTCGCCCCCTTGCGGCCAATGAGATGGATGATCAGGATGAAGATGAGGCTCATGCCCATCAGCAGCAAACCGAGCGCCCACAGGACATCGTCCTGGGCCGAGCCCTCGGCATAGACCGCCATGGACGTGGTGAGCGTGGTGGTGATGGTAGACGCCGGCGACAGCAGCGACGTCGGCATGGCCTCGATGCCGCCAATGACCATGCGCACGGCGAGCGTCTCGCCAAAGGCGCGGGTCATGCCAAGGATGACTGCGGTCATGAGCGACGGCATGGCGGACTTGAGCACCACGTGCCAGATGGTCTGCCAGCGGGTGTAGCCCAGCGCGAGCGAACCCTGGCGGTAGCTATCGGGCACGGCGCGCAGGCCATCGACCGAAAGCGTGGTCATCGTCGGCAGAATCATGACGGCCAGCACGATGGCGCCGGGCAAGATGCCCAGGCCTGTGCTCACGTGGAAAACGCTCTTCATAAGGCCGACGACCACGTGAAAACCGATCAGGCCAAAGACGACCGAGGGAATACCGGTCAAAAGCTCAATGAGCGGCTGAAAAACCTTGGAGCCAAACTTAGGCTGAATCTCGACCGCAAAGATGGCAGAGCCGATGGCGATGGGCAGTGCGATGAGCGTGGAGAGCACCATGACCGCAAACGAGGTGACGATCAGGGGCAGGGCGCCAGTGTAGGGCAGGCCGTTTTCGGCCGTGCTGGCCAGGTCCCACTTGGTACCGATAAAAAACTCGACGATCGAGACGCCGTCCTTGAAAAAAGCCGAGAGGCCCTTTTGGGCGACCATAAAGATGAGCGCGGCAACGACAAGCGTCACGAGCGCTACGCACGCACCCGTGACGCCCAGGCCCACGTTCTCAAGCTCGCGCTTTGGCAGCTGTTTTGCCATTGCAAACCTTTCCGGGGGCGATTACTTATTTAGCGGAGACCTTGCCACTGGCGTCCTTGACGACCTTCATGGCAGAAACGGGAATAAAGCCCTGCTCCTCGACGAGCTTGCCCTGGACGTCGTCGGAAAGCATGAACTCCAGGAAGGCCTTGGTGGCCTCGTCGGCGTCCTTAGCACAGTACATGTGCTCGGTCGCCCAGATCTTGAAGGAGTCGTCGGTGACGTTTGCGCTCTTGGGCTCCACGCCCTCGACCTTGATGGCGTTAAACTTGGAGTCATCGAAGTGCGAGAAGTCGAGGTAGGAGATGGCGTTGTCGGTGCTGCCCATCTGAGTCTGGACATCGCCGGACTTGTCGAGCTCGGCGTCGCCCTTAAAGTCGACGGCCTCGTCGCCAAAGACGGCGGCCTCGAAGGTGGCGCGGGTACCGGAGCCGGCCTTGCGGTTGAGGACGACGATCTTGGCGTCGTCGCCGCCGACCTCCTTCCAGTTGGTGATCTGGCCGGAGAAGATGCCCTTGAGCTGCTCGAGGGACAGGTCGTCGACCTTCACGTTCTTGGAGACGACGGGACCCATGCCCACGACGGCGACCTCGTGGTCGACGAGGTTCTTGACCTGATCGGCCTCGAGCTTGGTCTCGGCGAAGACGTCGGAGTTACCGATGGTGACGGTGCCGGCGGCAACAGCGGTCAGGCCCTTGCCCGAACCGTTGCCCGAACCGGAGACGGAGACGTCGGGGTTGGCATCCATAAACTTCTCGGCAGCAGCCTCGACGAGAGCCTGGAACGAGGAGGCGCCGTCGTAGGTTACCTCGCCCGAGACGGACTCGGCAGCAGCGGCGCTACCCTTGTCGGCGGCGTCGGATGCGCCGGAGCCGCCGCAACCAACGAGGCCGAGACCGACGATGCTGGCAAGACCACCAGCGAGGCCGAGGAACTGACGACGAGAATAAGCCTGATCGAGCATGATCTTCCTTTCATACATGCGACTCGCGGGCACCCTGCCCGCTTTGCTGTTTGGAAAGATACGGCCTCGATCGGTCAGCGCCCGCGCCAACTGCGGTTTCTTACGGGCTATTGATAGACCCTTACCGCAAGCTCTGCCCAGCCTTTACAAACGGATAACAATCCAGCGCCGAACATGGCGCACCTTTTACACCAATGAAAACGAAGTTGCGGTGAAATAGTTCCTGTTTGGCCATCAGGCAGCCTCTTTTAGGAACTATTCCACCGCAACTTAAAAAGCCCGGACGAAAGGGGTGCTAAGTTGTTAAAACGCCGCAGCCTTAAAGCTCAAGCTCGTTCAAACGTAAGATCGCCACGATATAAATCTTGAGCGCCTGCTTGAGCTGTTCCTCGTTGGCGCACTCATTGGGGCCGTGCATCTGGCCGCCCCATGCGGGCAGCTCCAGGCCGGTCTCCTCGGGGCCAAACGAGACGGCGCGGGCAAAGTTGCGTGCGTACGTGCCGCCGCCCATGGCAAAGGGCTCAGCATGCTTGCCCGTAAACTCGTTATAGGTATCAATAAGCGCCTTCACGGCCGGATCGTCGGCAGAGACCGAGAACGGCACCTTCGCACGACCCACACGGCACGTCACGCCAAAACGGCCCACGAGCGGATCGAGCTGCTCGCGGATGGTATCGGCACTCGTGCTGTCGGGGAAGCGCACGTCGATGACCTGCTCAATATGGCCATCCGCCACGCGGATGACGCCAGCGTTGCAGGTAAGCGGGCCAAACGCCGGACTCGTCGCATCGATACCTAGGCCGCGGCCATAGGCATCCGCATGCACAAAGGCCAGGAACTTGACGAACTCGTGCTCGGCAGGCGTCAGCAGGCGCTCGTCGCGTGCACCAAACGCGTCTTCGGCCTCGCGCAGATACGACACGATCAGGCCGACGGCGTTGATGGTGCCCTCAGGCATCGAAGCGTGGCCGCCAATACCGTGGGCGAAAATCTGCGCATGCCCGTTATCAAGCGCCGTGATCTCCAGGCGGTCGGCGTTCTCAACGGGCGCCGGCAGCTCATCGGCGGCAATCGCGAGCTCGCAGATGGACTGCGACGGAATGGCATTGCTCGCCTCGGAGCCGCTCCACGACACGATGCGCCCGCCGTCGATCTTGGGACTCACGAACGTCGCCCCAAACTGGCCCTTCTCGGCATTGCAGACCGGAAACTCGGCATCGGGCGTAAACAAAAAGTCGGGGTCTGCGTGGTTCTCCAGATAATGGTGAACGTCGGACATGCCCACTTCCTCATCGCAGCCCAGCAGCGCGCGGAAAGTATAGCGCGGGGTAATGCCGTGCTTGAGCAGATAGGCGCCGGCGTAGAGTGACAGCACCGCCGGACCCTTGTCGTCGATAACGCCGCGGCCGAGCAGCCAGCCCTCGCGACGCTCCAGCGCAAACGGGTCGGTGTTCCAGCCCGGGCCGGCGGGCACCACGTCCACGTGGCAGATGGTCGCGAGCTGCTTGTCGCCGCGGCCAGGGATATCGGCAATGCCCACATAGCCCTCGTCGTCGCTCGTCTGATAGCCAAGCTTCTGCGCGATGCCGAGCGCACAGTCGAGCGCGTCACGGACCGGGCGGCCAAACGGCGCGCCGGGCTCTGCATCGGCAGAAACTGCCACGGACGGATAGCTCACCAGCTGCTCGATATCGGCGACGACATCTTCCCAGACCTCGTCGACATACTCAGCGACGCTCTGCTCCACCTGATTCATAGACTGCCTCCTTACCAATGAGCGGCAAGCGTACCCGCCCCTCACATTTAGTTCCTAGATAGAGAAAAGTTTAGCAAGCTCGGCCACCGAGTGCACCACTGCATCGGCACCCGCCGCCTCATGCTCACCCGGCGCCGCCGCGCCCGAATAGATGCCGATGCACGGCACGCCCATCGCGTGCGCACCCTCGACGTCGTTAAAGCGATCGCCGATCATCACGGCATCGTCCGCCGTCGCGCCGAGCGCCGCCAGGGCATCGCGGACCGAATCGGCCTTGGTCTCGCGTCCCTGCGGCGGATTCATGCCAATCACCGCCTCAAACTGAGAGAGCCCGAGCTCATGCACCATGTCGATGCACTTGGCCTCCATGCGCGACGTCGCCACGGCCATACGTTTGCCTTGGGCGACCAACCCATCCAGCAGCTCGGGGACCCCATTGAACACGGGATACTCCTCCGGTCCCAGTTCATCAAAAAAGGCGCGGTACTCATCGGCCACCACAAGCGACTCCTCGCGGGAAAAGCCGTAAAAGTCGTGAAAGCTCTTCCACAGGGGCGGCCCGATCATGCGGCGCAGATCACCCATCTGCGTCTCCGAAAACCCGCGCGCAGCCAGCGTCTTGCGCGTCGAGGTCATCACTGCCCGACCCGTATCGGCCACCGTGCCGTCAAAATCGAACAGCACGACCGGCCGCCTGCATATCTCCAACGCCTCCATCGGCATTCCTCTTCCCCAGTTGACGATTTCCACACCGACACTTCAAACTGTTGACTATTCAACAATTGAACCTAGCAATGTAGAGCAACTCCACTATACTTGTCGCACTTTGCTCTCAATCGGCGGCGCCGTGGCGCCCCATCGAAAGGTGCAATTATGTCTTTTGCCATCATAACCGACTCCACGTCGGACATCTCCCCCGCCCGCGCCCAAGAGCTCGGTATTTACGTGATTCCGCTGCATGTGATTATCGAGGGCGAGGACTTGCTCGACCAGGTGCAGATTACTGCCGAGGAATACGTCGCGCGCATGGCCGGCTCTGAGCAGCTGCCGCACACCTCGCAGCCGAGCGCCGGCGAGTTCAAGGCGCTGTTTGACCGCGTGCGCGCCGATGGCCACGACAGCGCGATCTTTATCTCGCTATGCAGCGAGTGGTCCGCCTGCTATGCCAACGCATGCCTGACGGCCGAAACCCACGAGCTCGACGTGCGCTGCATCGATTCGCGCACCGGCTCGGGCGCCGAGGGTCTGCTGGTGGAGTACGCGCTTGCCATGCGCGAGGACGGCCGCAGCTTGGACGAGACCGAGGCGCAGATCCGCGCGACGTTGCCCGACGCCCATCTGCTGCTGATTCCCCGAACACTCGAGAACCTGGTCAAAAACGGCCGCGCCCCCAAGCTCGCCGGCCAGCTGACGCAGATGCTCAACATTCGCCTGGCCGTTTCGCCGGAGTGGAAATCGGGCGAGATCAAGGCAATCAAAAAGGGCCGCGGCGCCAAGCGCATCGTCGCCAACACCATGGCAGATTGCCTCGCGTTTTTGGACGAGCACCCGGGCTCAAGCGTGCGCGTGCTCACGACCGGCGCCGCCGAGGAGCAGGAACTTGTCAACGAGGCGCTCGCGGGCCAGGACTACGTAGACGCCGGCACTGGCCCCATCGGCTGCACCATCGCCACCCACGTAGGCGTCGATGCCATCGCCATCAGCTACTGCCCCCGCTACCAGCCCATCCACTAGGGGCACCTTTACCTCTTGCGGTGGAATAGGGACTGTTTTTGGCTTATTAGCCGCCAATCAATCCCTATTCCACCGCAACTTAGAAGCAGTTCATTTGGGACGGGGCTAAATAGACTGGCATGTAACGTTACGCACCGGTCTTTTTAGCCCCGTCCCATTTTAGCTACTCTACATCAGCCCGCTCAGGGCAATGTCGACGGCCTCGTTGAGGTCGTCGGTAATGTGTACCAGATCCGGATCGAGCGGGCTGATCATACCGGCGCTCATCACCGGGCCGTTGAGCCAGTCGAACAGGCCCTGCCAGTACTCGCTGCCCACCAGCACGAGCGGCATGCGCTTGACCTTGTGCGTCTGCACCAGCGTGAGCACCTCGAACATCTCGTCGAGCGTACCAAAACCTCCGGGAAACACGATGGCGCCCGAGCTGTATTTGACGAACATGGTCTTGCGCACAAAGAAGTAACGGAAGTCCATGCCGAGGTTCACGTATTTATTGAGCCCATGCTCGTGCGGCAATTCAATGCCCAGGCCAACTGACTTGCCGTTCGCGCTCGCCGCTCCCCTGTTGGCCGCTTCCATGATGCCGGGGCCGCCACCGGTGATGACCGCCACGCCACGTTGCGCGATCTTGCGCCCGACGGTACGCGCCGCCTTGTAGAGCGGATCGGTCTTGGGCGTGCGGGCACTGCCGAAGATGGTCACTGCAGGACCAAGCTCGGCAAGCGCGCCAAAGCCATCGACAAACTCTGCCTGAATTCGCAGCACGCGCCAGGGGTCGGCGTGCAGCCAGTCAGTCGACTCCTCGGGCGCCAGCAGGTTGGCGTAGGTGTTGTCCTTAGGAATCATGGGGCCGCGCATGACCACGGGGCCGCGGCGGTACGTCTCGTCGTAGGCAGGCTCGCCCTCGACGTTCTCATTCTTAATCATGGGTACTCCTATCGAGAAAAAGAAAAGCGGGCGGGGTCGACGCCATGCGTCAAACACCCGCCCGAACATCAACTATTCGGTATGGTACCCACGATGCATCAAGCACTTGCAAGCTATCGGTCAGCGGTCGCGCAAGCGGTGTTAGCGAACGTGATGACCGGCCGGCGCCCGTCCCTTGCCGTTGCCCGCGCTCTGCAAGCGCCCGTGCTGCTCTTAGTAATCCACCGCCGCAGGGCTATTCATCCAATCGCTCACGAATGCGCCATAGCGGCCCTCGATAATGGCCTGGCGGGCACGCTGCATAAGGTTGAGCAGGTAGTAGATATTGTGCATCGAAAGCAAAATGCCGCCGAGCATCTCCTTCTGCGTGACCATGTGGCGAATGAGCGCGCGGCTGTAGCCGCCCGTGCACACCGGACAGGTGCAGGTGGGGTCGATGGGGCCGTCGTCGTGCGCAAAGCGCGCGTTACGGAAGTTAAGGCGACCTTCACTGGAGAACGCCGTACCCATGCGACCGGTGCGCGTCGGCAGCACACAGTCGAACATGTCGATGCCCACGCCCACGCCGCGTACGAGCGTGGTGGGGTTGCCGACACCCATCAGGTAGCGCGGCTTATGCTTGGGCATGTACTCGCTCACGAGCGGCGCCAGGGTCTCGAACATGGTCTCGTGATCCTCGCCCACCGAATAGCCACCGATACCATAGCCCGGGAAGTCGCCGCACTCCTCCAGATGGCGCAGCGAACGCAGGCGCAGATCCAGGTGCATGCCGCCCTGAACGATGCCAAAGAGCGCCTGGTCATCGCGGGTATGCGCCTTATAGCAGCGCTCGGCCCACATGCTCGACAGCTCAACGGCGCGCTCAACGTAAGCGCGCGTGGCGGGATAGCCCGGGCACTGGTCCAGCTGCATGCAGATGTCGGAGCCGAGCTTCATGGCGATTTCCATGTTGTCCTCGGGCGTCCAAAACACGTGGCGGCCGTCGTAATCGTTGACAATAAAGCGCACGCCCTCGTCGGTGAGCTTGACGGCATCGTTGTGGCTGAAGACCTGGAAACCGCCCGAGTCGGTGAGGATGGGGCCGTGCCAGTTCATGAACTTGTGCAGGCCGCCCAGCTCGGCGATGGTGTCCTCGCCGGGACGCATGGACAGATGATAGGTATTGGCGAGCACGATCTGGGCGCCGAGCTTCTTGACAGTCTCGGTAGGAATGCCCTTGACGTTTGCCTTGGTGCCCACGGGCATAAAAATCGGCGTCTCGATGTCGCCGTGCGGGGTGTGCAGTACGCCGGCACGCGCGTGCGTCGTCGGGTCCTCGGCGATCAGGTCGAATTTAAAAAGGTTCTGGTCCATAAACTGGAACTCCTTGGTTGCGGTTCATACGCAAACCATTATACGGGCAACCCGCAAGAAGCACCGACTCGACAGAAACTGGCGCGAGGAGGATACGGCAGGGACACGGCAAATGCGCGTGGATTTTTGGACGCTTACCGGATGAGCGTGGATAATCTCCCACTTTTGCCCAAAGCACAGCCCAAAAACGGGAGATTATCCACTTTCATTCTGCGGACACTCATTTAAGTACGTCCCCGATGAGTGGAGCTATTTACCAGCCACGCCAACGCCGTTGTTTTGTCAACGTCAGCGAGCGGGTCGCATTTGAGACAAGGTGCCGTGAAATGAAAGGGCGCTGACCTTCTGGTCGCGCCCTTGAAATTGAACGGCAGATTGTCCAAATGCGGCCCGCGCAGCGTCGGCCGGTCCGCCGTTCGGTAGAACGGCGGAACCTGAGACGTAACTCCTACGGACGCTGGCCCATGCCACCCTCGAGGGTGACGGTCTCGCCGTTCATATACTTAAAGTCGGGACCGCAGAGCTGAACGACAACGCGGCCGATTTCCTTCTCGACGTCGCCGTAGTGACCCGCCGGCGGCATGTGGACGTTGGCCTTGAACGCCTCGGGATAGGCATCCTGGAAGTTCTCGAGCGCGGCGGTCCAAGCAAGCGGGCAAACGATATTGACGTTGATGCCGTCCTTGCCCCACTCGTTGGCAGCGACGCGGGTCAGACCGCGGATGCCCTCCTTGGCAGCGGCGTAGCTGCACTGGCCATAGTTGCCAAACAGGCCGGCGCCCGAAGCAAAGTTGACCACGGAGCCCTTGGTCTCCTTCAGGTGCGGGTAGGCCTTCTGCATGTACAGGTAGGTGGCATACAGACCGGAGTAAATGGCGAGGTTGAACTGGTCCATGGTGTGATCGGCGATCGTCACGCCCGAAGCGCTGGCCTGAGCATTGTTGACGACGGCGTCGATGCGGCCGAACTCCTCAATGGCCTTGTCGATGACGTTCTGGACGACGGCCTCGTTGTCCTGACCAGCCGAGACATCGGCCTGAACAGGCAGAACCTTGACACCGTACTCGGCCTCGAGGGATTCCTTGGCGGCCTCGAGCTTGGCAACGTTGCGGCCGGTAATGACGAGGTTTGCGCCCTCCTTGGCAAAAGCGATATCGATACCGTAGCCGATGGAGCCAGCGGAGCCGTCCTTGAGCGTGGCCTTGCCGCCGCCGGTGACGATCACGGTCTTACCAGTGAAAAGTCCCATATAAAGTCCTTTCAAATCGCGACGGGCGCACCCGCCGACTGCGCGCATCCAAATAAACGCGACAAAAGCTGAAATGCAACTTTAACGGGTTCAAGTGAAAAGAAAAGGCCTCGGCAGGCGAACGGCATAACGTCTTTCGGCGAAGGGATTGTCAAGTACAAACTGGATAAAGTGGCCGAGTTTTTGCTATCGACGCGAGCCATCGAACACGTTTTGAAACTTTGCTGCAGCGCGCGGGATGTCGGCGCGAGACTTTATCATAGGGTGACAAACAACGATGAGGAGCACATGCCTATGACAGACGAGCTGGACCCCCAGACTCAACAGCATATTGATGATTCCGCAGACGTCACCGCAGATGCTGACGCTGTGACCTGCGATGATATTGACCTCGACGACCCCATCTTGGACGAAAGCGCTACGGCGGAAACCCCCGGCGCCGAAGATGCAGGCGAGCAAAATGACGATGCGCCCGCTCAGGACGACGCCCCTGTACAGGATGCTGCTCCGCAAGCTGCGGGCCCTATCGAGGTTTCTTCGGAAGAAGAGCTCGACGCCGTCATGGACTCCATGATGGATGCCGTCAAAGCGATGAAAGACGCCGTGGCCGACGCTGACGTTGACGCCGAGGAAGAGGAGGCCGCCGAGGCGGCCTCGACCTTTGTACCCGGCGAGACTCCGGTTGCCGACCAGGGCAGCACCATGCCCTCGTTTCTGCAGCTCGAGCATCCCACGATTGGCGCCGATGCGGTCGACCCGCACGCAGCAGGCTTTTCTGTGATCGAGGGCGGTACCGGCAATATCGCCGTGCCGCAGGCTGCCGATGCGGACGCTGCCGACACCGCTCGCCCGACCGCCCCGCACTCCTCCGCCGCGAGCCGCGATCTGGGGACCGCTGTCTCGAACACTGCGAACGCCGTGGGCACCTTTATCGCCCAGGGCGCCTCGGCCATGCGCGAGATGAACGCCGCGAAAAAGGCACTTGCCGATGCCCGCGCCCACCTGGCCGAACTTGAGCAGCGCATTGCCGATCAGGCCGAGGAACTCGAGACGCGCCAGGATATCGCAGGCCGCTACGACCAGATCGTCGCCGACCAGCGTCAGGCGATCGCCACAGCGCAAAAGACCGCTGCGGCAGCCGAGATTGACCGTGATGCCCACGCCGCCAAAGCGACAGAGCTCAATGGTCAGCTCGAACAAATGAAGACAGAGGATGACGCGACTGAGCTCCGCCTGAAGGCCGCGCTCGACGCCGTGGAGGCCCGCGAGGCGAGCTCTCGCGAGACCGGCAACCGCCTCGTTCGACGTCTTGAGGATTCCAAGCGCATCCGCGACAAGGTGAAGGCCGAGCGAGACGCCGGCATTGCGGCCGCACAACAAACCGTCGACGCCACGCGCGCCCAGCTCGAGACGCTGCGCCATGAGTATGCCGAGCTGCAACGCAATCCCTCGGCAAATCCCGCCAACTATACGGTGCGCACCAGTGAGCTCTCGATGCAGATTTCCGACACGGCAGATGCCCTGCGTAAAGCCGAAGAAGATGTCCCGCGCATCACCGCCGACCTTGAGCACTCGCTTGCCGCAGCCGAGCAGGCCGTCGAGCAGGCTCAAGCCCCTATCGCCGACGCAAAACGCGCGCACCAAGCCGCGACGACCGAAGCCGATGCCGCGCGCGACGAGCTGCAGACGGCGAAGACAGCCGCCGCGACTCGTCAGCGCGAACTGCGCGAGAAGGTCACTGCCGAGGACAAGGCACGCCGCGACCAGGAGCAGAGCATCGCCAACGCCCAAGCAGATGCCGCACATGCGCAGTCGATCATCGAACAGGCGACCGAGGTGCACGACCACCCAGAGATCACTGAGTCGCTTGCAGGATCCTTGGCCCGAGACAAAGCCGAACACGCCGAAACCGAGCGCGAAGTGGCCCAGCTCGAGGCTACCGAGGATGACGTACGAGAGCGCACCCGCGACTCACGCATCAAATTCACCGGTGCCATCGTCTGCATCGTCGCCGTGATTCTAGCGATCATCCTGGTCTGGCTCTTCGCGAGCAAGTAAACCAGTTGCCAAAAAACGTTCAACGCAGTTGCGGTGAGATAGTTCCTGTTTAGTCCTCAATAAGGCCAATTCAAGAACTATCTCACCGCAACCTATTTAGATCGACGCAAGGCAACCTATCCCTCTTGCACCAATCTCTTGACATAAGGACTGTCCCCAAGTGCCGACACAAAAGGAACGTCCCCAAGTGCCAACAAAGGCGACGCCGATGCCTTGGCAAAGTCAGCGAAAACCCGCCAGAGCGAGCAAGGTGCCTTGAAACGAGGCGGCATTGACCTTCTGGTCATGCCGCCGAAGTTGAAAGGCAGATTGCCGCTCTGGCGGGTTTGCAGCGTCGAGCCGTTACGCGGTTCGTAGAACCGCGTAACTAACAAATGAGCATCGCGTCGCCAAAGCTGAAGAAGCGGTAGCGCTCCTCGATGGCGGCGGCGTAGGCATCCATGATCTGGTCGCGGGTGGCAAGTGCGCTCACAAGCATCATGAGCGTGGAGCGCGGCACGTGGAAGTTCGTGATCAGCGCGTCGACCACGTGATAGGTCGAGCCGGGCATGAGGTAGAGCTGCGTCGTCGCGTTCTCGCGCACCACGATGTCGCCGCGGCCGAGCGTATCGGCCCCGTCCTCGCGGCCCTCAAAATAGCGCGCCGTCACAGCCGGATCGGACACCGGAGCATCGGCGTCAAACGCGCTTTCGAGCGAGCGTACTGCGGTAGTGCCGACGGCGATCACGCGGTGCCCCTCGGCCTTCGCCTTATGCACGGCGTCGACAACCTCCTGCGACACGTGGTAACGCTCGGTGTGCATGACGTGCTGCGTGGGGTCGTCCTCCTCCACCAGACGGAAGGTATCAATACCCACCTCGAGCTCGACGGCGGCAAACTTCGCGCCCTTGGCCTCGATAGCGGCCATGAGCTCGGGAGTAAAGTGCAGACCCGCCGTAGGAGCGGCAGCCGAGTGCTCCTCCTTCATGGCGTAGACGGTCTGGTACTTCTCGGGATCGCCCTCGTAATCGGTAATGTAGGGCGGCAGCGGAACGTGACCGGCAGCATGAATGGCCTCGTCGAGCGTGCGCGGCTCTCCAGCGGCATTGCAACCGGCCGGCTCAAAGCGCACCAGTCGGCCGCCGCGGCTATCGGTGACAAAGTCGACGACCTCGGCCGTCAGCACCACGGGCGCGCCCTCGGGTGCATGGGCGCCGCCGGCGCGATACTCAATCTGAGCACCGGGCTTCAGACGCTTGCCCGGCTTGACCAGGCACTCCCAAACGTGACCCAGCGGATCAACATCCTCGCGGCGCTTGAGCAGCAGCGTCTCGACCACACCGCCCGAGCCTGCCTTGCGACCGATAAGACGGGCCGGCATCACGCGCGTCTGGTTGATGACGAGCACGTCGCCCGGCTCGATATAGTCGATGATGTCGCGGAAGATGCGGTGCTCAACGGTACCGCCGTGCTCTAGCGGCGTTCCTGTCTCGGAGCCTTTGCGATCAACCACCAGCAGGCGGCAGGAGTCGCGCGGCTCGGCAGGCGCCTGGGCGATGAGCTCTTCGGGCAGGTTATAGTCAAAATCATCGGTACGCATAGACACGTCGGATTCTCCTTATATAGCTAAAGTCCGCTCTACATCCTAGCAGGCTGACGTCCCAAGTGAACTACTTTTTGGCGGCTTTGCGCTCGTCGCGGATGCGGGCGCGGTCCATGGCCGCCTCGACAGCCGAGAAGCGGCAACCACAGTAGTTCTGCCGATACATGCCAAGCTCGCGCGAACGGCGTGTCGCCTCGGGGTAATACGGGCGAAAATCGCGAATCACCGGGGTGAGCCCGTGTGCCGCCGCCAAGCGCTCAAGCACGTCATTGCAGGTATCGAACAGCTGGTACGGCGAGACGGCGAGCGTCGTGCCCACGTATTCAAACCCGCGCTCCCGAGCCACGCGGCACGCCTCGGCCAGACGCAGGGCATAGCACGCGCGACAGCGACGGGGCCGATCGGCACCCAGCGGGGCCACGCCGGCCTCCCAGCGCTCGCGATCCTCCCCGGCCTCGATGAGCTCGATGTCGCCGTCGGCACACCACCGGCGCAGCTCGTCCAGGCGACGCTGCCATTCATTGTGCGGCTGAATATTGGGGTTGGTCCAGCAGATCGTGGGTTCAAACCCCTCCTCGCGCAGCAGGCGAACCGGCTCAAGCGAGCATGGTGCACAGCACGCATGCAGCAACAACGACTTCATCAACATCCCCGTCCCAGAAAACTCACCCCGACATCATGGCAGCTAAAATAGCCCCGTCCCAAAAAGACTACTTTGCGAAAAAGCGCACGCCAAAGGACGTGTCCTCGCAGGCAGCGATGCGGCGGTCGCGCAAAATGGCCCGCACGTAATACCAGTCGCCCACACAGCCCGACAAATGCAAGCCAGCCGCCAGGTAACACAGCAGCGGATAGCCCGAGAGCGCAAAGCCCAGGGCAAACGCCACCGTCAAAACAACCGTGGGCGCCAGGCAAATGGCCATGTACCGCCGACGCGAATACACAACGCCCTCGGCGCAGGCATAGATCATCGCCGTCTCACGATTCGCGCCAAAGGTCACATGCGCGCCCGCAGGCGCCAGCAGCTTAAAAAACACCGCATGCACCAGCTCGTGCACGGCAAACGACGCTGCAGAAACCGCAGCCACACCGACCATCCAGCCCACGACGGTGGTCCAGCCGCCCGCCTCAGCCGCGTCCAAGTCCGCAGGCCCGCCCAGCAGCATAAACACCGGCACCAGGCACACGGCAAACACGCCGACTACGACCATCCCCCACACAAAGCAGGCGTGCAGAAAATCCTCGTCCTCAAACGCATGTATGTTGGAAATCTCATTCATAGCATCTTAGGATAGCGCCCCTGCCACGTACCCGTCCGCATGTGCGATAATGTCGAACGATATGCACGAATTGACCACCGCGTCGCCAGGCCTTGCGCCCGGCCGCGCTCCCACCATATGCGAAGGAGTCCCATGGCATCCAAATATTCCATGAACGACCGTCCCAGCTGGCCGCGCCGCGCCATCGTTACCGCCGGCGAGCCCTACGGCAACAAGGGCCTGCACTTTGGCCACGTCGGCGGCGTCTTTGTCCCGGCCGACTTCTTCGCCCGCTTCCTTCGCGACCGCCTGGGCCGCGAGAACGTCATCTTCACCTCGGGCACCGACTGCTACGGCTCGCCCATCATGGAGAGCTACCGCAAGCTCAAGGAGAACGAGGGCTACGATAAGTCCATCGGCGAGTATGTCGAGTCCAATCACTCCCGCCAGGCCGCGACCCTCAACAACTACAACATCAGCTGCGATATCTACGGCGGCTCGGGCCTTGAGCCGGCTGCGCAGATTCACAACGAGGTAACCGGCGAGATTATCAAGCGCCTGCACGAGCAGGGCACCATCTCCAAGCGCTCCACGCTGCAGTTCTACGATGCCAAGGCTGGCACGTTCCTCAACGGCCGCCAGGTGATCGGCCGCTGCCCCATCCAGGGCTGCAAGTCCGAGAAAGCCTACGCCGACGAGTGCGACCTGGGTCACCAGTTTGAGCCCGAGGAGCTCATCGCGCCCAAGAGCCAGCTCACCGGCGAGGTGCCCGAGCTGCGCCCAGTCGACAATCTCTACTTTGATCTGCCGGCCTACCTCGACTTTATGAAGACCTATACCGCCAAGCTCGCCCAGAACCCGCAGGTTCGCTCCGTGGTCTCCAAGACCATGGAGGAGTGGCTGCTGCCGGCTCAGCTCTACATCCAGAACAAGTTCCGCGAGGCCTTCGATGCCGTCGAGGACCAGCTCCCCGAGCACACCGTGCTGGAGCCCGAGGGCAACAAGAGCAGCTTTACCGTCACCTTCCCCAGCTGGAAGGAGCGCGACGACGCCCACGCGGTGCTCGCCAACGGCGGCGTGCGCTTCCGCAGCGGCAAGGCACTCGTGCCCTTCCGCATCACCGGCAACATCGACTGGGGCGTTCCGGTGCCCGAGGTCGACGGCGTGACTGACGTCACCTGCTGGTGCTGGCCCGAGAGCCTGTGGGCGCCCATCAGCTATACGCGCACCGTGCTCGCGCGCGATGCCAAGGCAGCCGGCGTGACCGAGGGTGTCGCCGCCCAGGACGCCGCCCTCATGGGCGAGCCCGCCGCCGACTCCACGCAGGTGCCCGCACCCACCTACCAGCACAGCTCGCTCGACTGGCGCGACTGGTGGTGCTCTGACGACGCTCAGATTTACCAGTTCATCGGTCAGGACAACATCTATTTCTACTGCATCGCGCAGACCGCCATGTGGGAGGCCCTGGGCTGGGACCTCACGCAGAGCACCGTCAGCGCCTGCTACCACCTGCTCTACATGGGCAAAAAGGCCAGCTCGTCCTCGCAGACGCCTCCCCCGCCGGCAGACGACCTGCTCAACCACTACACCTGCGAGCAGATGCGCGCGCACTGGCTGTCGCTCGGCCTATCCGAAAAGCCGGTGAGCTTTAGCCCCAAGGCATACGACACGCGTGTGACCGGCAAGGACAAGGACGGCAACGAGGTACGCGCCTGCGACGACAAGCGCGTTATCGACCCGGCCCTTAAGGAGAGCGCGCTGCTGACCGGCGTGTTCAACCGTCTGGCCCGCAGCTGCTTCTACGGCGTCGCCGTCAAGGAAGGCGACGAGAGCCCCTACCGCAACGGCTGCATCCCCGCCGGTGCCGCTTCTGACACCGTGGTCGAAGCCGCCCAGCAGGCAGCCCTCGCCTTTGAGCAGGCCATGTACAAGTTCGAGACGCACCGCGCGCTTGCCGTGTGCGACGACTACCTGCGCGCCGCCAACAAGCGCTGGAGCGACGCCTCCAAGGCCGCCAACAAGCTCGAGGGTAACGAGGCAAACGCCGCAATGACGCAAGCGCTCGTCGACGCCTTTACCGAGCTGCGCGTGGCGACCGTGCTCATGCACGGTATTGTGCCGGCCGGCTGCGAGCTCATCTGCAAGTACTTCGACGTTGACCCGGTCGCCTTCTTTAGCTGGGATAACATCTTCGCCTCCACGGATGAGTTTGTGGAGAGCTTGGGCGAGAAGCCCGGCGAGCACCGCGTAAAGCCGCTGCCCCCGCGCTTCGACTTCTTCAGCAAGCACGAGAGCCAGTACTAGGCAACAGCAACGCGCCCGGGAATGATTATTCTGGGACGGGGATTAAAAAATCATTCCCGGGCGACGCAAAGTAGTCTTTTTGGGACGGGGATCATTAAATGATTTTTTAATCCCCGTCCCAGAATAATCATTTAGGTGGAAGGAAAGACGGATGTCCAAGCCGCGTCGTCGTAAGCAGAAAAAGCAGGTTAAGCCCGAGCTCAAGCTCAGGCAGTTTGCCGCCACCGAGCTTTCCGACCAGCTTGCCGCCCAACACTCCGCCGCCGACCTGCCGCGCTTTATGGTCGACACGGTCGCCGGCGCCTATGCGCCCGCCGAGGCCGAGCTCATGATCAAGGGCTTCGGCGCCGCGGCCACACGCCCGGTCACGCTGCGCGCCAACACGCTCAAGGCAACCGCCGAGGACATCGCTGCGGCGCTCGATGCCGCCGGCATCGCTCACAACCCCGTCACCTGGTACCCAGACGCCTTCATCCTGCCCGAGGCCCAGGTTTCCGACCTGTGGGATCTCGACATCTACCGCGACGGCAAGATCTACCTGCAGAGCCTGTCGTCCATGATGCCGCCTTTGGTGTTGGGCGCCCAGGCAGGCGAGGACATCCTGGACATGTGCGCAGCCCCTGGCGGCAAGACGACGCAGATCGCCGCCCTCACGCAGGGGCAGGCGCACCTTACCGCCTGCGAGATGAGCATTCCCCGCGCCGAGAAGCTCGAAGCCAACCTCCACCGCCAAGGCGCAAAAAACGTGCCCGTCATGCGCATCGACGCACGCGAGCTCGACGAGTTCTTCCGCTTTGACCGTATCCTGCTCGACGCTCCCTGCACCGGCACGGGCACCGTCGTCAGCGGCAACGAGAAGAGCCTGCGCGGCCTCACCGAGCAGTTGCTCGGCAAGTGTGCCCGCTCGCAGCGAGCACTTCTGGACCGCGCCATGGGAGCCCTCAAACCGGGCGGCACGCTCGTCTATTCGACTTGTTCGATCTTGCCGCAGGAAAACGAGGACGCCCTGCAAGAGGCCCTCGACAAGCATATGGACTGCGAGCTCATCCCCCTCGACGGCACGCCAAGCGAAAGTGAGGCACGCCGTGCCCAGGAAGCTGGTGAGGAGCCGCGCATCGAGTCCAACGCCCTGACCGAGGCCATTGCCGCGGGTCAGGTATCGGCCATCGCCAACGGCCTGCCCGGCACGCTCACCATTCCGCCCAGCCGCGAATTTGAGGGCTTCTACATTGCCCTGATCCGAAAACGCAGCTAGCGCACGGATCCAAAACTCAACAAGCTATCTCCGTGCGCGTTTGCCCTGCTGGTCGCGATGCTGTTTAAGCATCGTGCGCTCCTTGCGTTCGGCCCTTTTGCCCTTAATGGCCGTGACCACAAAGTAGATGACCGCGGCGGCTACGATTGCGCCCACGCATAGGCCAATCGAGCCCAACATTGCCGAAAATTCCATACCGCGTCACCTCTCTTTTAAACGGGACTTTCAAGATAGCACCTCGATCCCCGCCACCACAGCTCCTTCACGTTCGCCGCCCTTCGGTCTAACGGAGGACGCGGCGGGGAAAAATCAACTCGTCAAACGATTTAGCAAGCACAACGCTGCCGGCACCCTGCCGGCCGTCATCACATAGAATCGAGCCTCCATGGATACCCTCAACGATCTAAATGAGCGCGTCGACGCCTTCGTCGGCACCAGCTCTTTCGACACGCCTGCCGCGGCAAACGACCAAGCCCCCATCGATGTGCCCGCCGAGGTTCACGAGGACATTGTCGCCTCGGTCGATTTCTCCGAGGTCGAGCTCGCAGACGAGTTCACCGAACCCCAGGTAGCTGTGACCCCCAACGGACTGCTTCCCATGGAGCCGCTGCCCATCGACGGGCGCCTGCGCAAGGCGGCCCTTCGCATGCCTGACGAGATTGAGGAGGCCAGCGGCTTCACGCTCTTCGGCCGTCGTATCAAATCGCTCATCTACACCACCGACGTCGCGGTCATCCGCAACTCCAACGCCGATGCCGTCTTTGCCGTTTACCCCTTCACGCCGCAGCCCGCCATTACGCAGGCGCTGCTGACCGTCGCCGAGTGCCCGGTCTTTGTAGGCGTGGGCGGCGGAACTACGACCGGTAAGCGCTCCGTGCAGATGGCAGCCGTCTCCGAGATGCAGGGCGCGGCGGGCTGCGTGGTCAACTCCCCCGCTACTGCCGAGATGGTCGAGCACATCACCAACATCGCCGACATCCCCGTCATCGCTACGGTCGTTCGCTGCGACGACGGTGCCCACGCCAAGGTGCGCGCTGGAGCCAAGATTCTCAACATCGCCGCCGGCAAGAACACGCCCCAGATCCTACGCGAGCTGCGCAAGCACTATCCCAACCTGCCGCTCATCGCGCCGGGCGGCAAGACGCCAGAGAGCATCCGTGAAACCATCGCCGCCGGCGCCAACGCCATCATCTGGACGCCGCCTTCGGCCCAGCAGCTACAGACCGACATGATGCAGCGTTATCGCAAGATGAAGGAAGACGCCACACCTGTCATCTCGCGCGACGATGTGCCCATTATCGACCAGGTCGCCTCCGCCGAAGTCAGCCAGGTCGAGAACATGAATCCCGACGTGCCGATTCCCGACGAGGTCATCGAGCGCGTCGCTTCGATCCACGAGCGCGTCGAGGAGCGTCGCGCCAACCGCGGGCTCAAGCCCTCACTGCACGGCTTTTTCTTCCGAGGAAAGAAACGCTAGCAAAACATCTTGGCCCGCCCCACAAACGTGAGGCGGGCCGTTTTCGTTTGAGCAATCATGCAGCGATGTGATGGGGCAAATTAATCCACGCGCTTGTCGCCCATAAAGAAGAGCGCCACCGTACCAGGTCCGGTATGCGAGCCAATCAGAGTACCGATGTTATTGATCTCAATCTTGCCTTTGAGCTGCGGAACCTGTTCCTCAATCAGCGCCGCAACTGCCTCGGCATCCTCGCGGCACGCCGAGTGCGACATGATGCACTTACCCGAATAATCCGCACCGTCCTGCACGTGTGCCATCATGGTCTTAGCCATCTCGGAAATCGCGCGCTTCTTAGTGCGAATCTTCTCACGTGGCGACAGCTTACCTTCGCAATCGACCGTCATAAGCGGGCAAATCTTAAGCGCCGTGCCGATGATCGCGCTCGCAGCCGAAATGCGACCGCCGCGCAGGTAGCTCGACAGATCGGTCGAGAAGAACCAGTGGTGCAGGTTGAGCTTGTGCTCCTCGATCCAGGCAGCCGTCTCGTCGAGTGAAGCCCCGCTATCGCGCACGTCGGCGGCACATTCCGCCAGCAGGCCAAAGCCCGAAGACGCCGCCAGCGAATCGATGACGCGCACCTTGCCGCCCTGGGGATAGCGATCCGCGAGCATCTGCGCCGCAACGCAAGCCGAGCCATACGTACCCGAAATACCCGACGACAACGTCAGGTGCAGCACGTCTTTACCCTCGGCAACAAGCGGCTCCCAAAACTCCTCGTACTCACCCACGCTCACCTGAGACGTCTTGGGCATGGCGCCCGCGGATATCTGGGCAAAAAACTCGTCCGGCGTAATCGACTGATACAGATCGTCCGTATAGACAACATCGTCGATCTCGTAATGAAAACACACGACAGGGATATTGCGCGATTCAAAGAACTCCCGAGTTCGATCGGCGGCGGATTCACAGGTCAGGACAAAATCACTCATATGAGGCTCCTTACGTATAGTTATAAAAATTATCGCACAGCAAGCATAAATACGGTACAAATGTCCACTATTTACCAAATAGAGCCAAAGGTGGTGAACATCTTTACCGTCATCATCTCTATCGATCCCGGAGGCATACGTCTGTAAAAACGACCCCACGTCTCCACTCAACCGCCATATCTACCTCCACTAAATCGATTTACCAAACCGTTCGGCTAACAATTCGGCCGCCCATCCCCAATCGAAACAAAAGCGGCGCATACTGATAAACGTTTGACGCTGTTTATCAGTTTTACCAGCCCTATCGGAAGGTGTTTCATGGTCGCATTCGATCGCAATCCGCAAGACTTCAAGTATCTGCGCCTGCTGTCGAGACAGTTTCCCACCGAGCAATCCGCGTTTACCGAGATCATCAACCTCTCGGCCATCCTCAACCTGCCCAAAGGCACCGAACATTTTATGAGCGACGTGCATGGCGAGTACGAAGCCTTTATGCACATCCTCAACAACTGCTCGGGCGTCGTGCGCGAGCATGTCGACGAAATCTTTGGCGAAACGCTCTCCTTTGACGAGAAGGGCGAGCTGTGCACGCTCATCTACTACCCGCGCGAGAAGATCGAGCTGGTCCGCAGCCAGCGCGAGGACTCGCCCACCTGGTACAAGACGATACTTGACCAGCTCATCATGGTTGCCCGGTCGCTTTCGAGCCGCTATACGCGCTCCAAGGTGCGTAAGGCCATCCCACGCGATTACGCCTACATCATCGACGAGTTGTTGCACACGCACCCGGACGAGAACAACTATCGCGTGCGTTATCACGAGCGCATCGTGGAGTCCATTCTGGAGACCGCCAGCGCCGACGACTTTATCGAGTCGCTCGCCTCGCTCATCAAGCGCCTGGCCGTCGACCACCTGCACCTGGTGGGCGACATCTTCGACCGCGGCGGCGGCGCTGCCAAGATTATGGACCGTCTGCTCACCTACCATTCACTCGACATCCAGTGGGGCAACCACGACCTGCTGTGGATGGGCGCTGCGGCCGGTGAGCCCGCCTGCATCGCCACGGTGCTGCGCAACAACCTACGCTACGACAATTACGAGATCCTCGAGAACGACTACGGCATCTCGCTGCGTGAGCTTGTCGCCTTTGCCGATGCCACCTACACCGCCGGCGAGTCCATCACCCCGCTGATCAAGGCCATCAACGTCCTGCTCTTTAAGCTCGAGGGCCAGATTATCCAGCGCCATCCCGAGTTCGACATGACCGACCGTCTGTTACTCGACAAGATCGATCACGACGCCGGCACGGTCACGCTCGCCGACGGCAGTGTGTGGCCGCTCACGACCAACGACTTCCCCACCGTCGACCCGACGGACCCCTATACGCTCACGTCTCAGGAGCAGCACATCATCGACAAGCTCGTGTCCGAGTTTGTCACCGCCGATCACCTGCATCGCCATATCGATTTCCTCTATTCCCACGGCTCGATGTACAAGGTCGCCAACGGCAACCTGCTGTTCCATGGCTGCGTGCCGCTCAACGAAGACGGCACCTTTAGCAGCATGAACTGCCTGGGCACCTGGCACGCTGGCCGCGATTATCTCGATTTTTGCGACCACATCGCCCGCCGCGCCTGGCGCGTGGGCGACCGCGACGCGCTCGACTGGATGTGGTACCTGTGGATTGGCTTTAACTCACCCGCCAGCGGACGCCTGGTGCGCACCTTTGAGCGCGCCTATATCGCCGATAAGAGCACCTGGGTCGAGCCGATGGACCCGTACTTTACGCTTACCAAGTCGCCCTCGGTCTGCGATGACATCATGCGCGAGTTTGGCGTCGCGCCCATGGCATGCTCACCGACCGGTCACATCATCAACGGCCACACGCCCGTTAAAACCACCAAGGGCGAGCGGCCCATCCGCGCCGAGGGCAAGCTGCTGGTCATCGATGGCGGCTTCTGCCGCGCTTACCATCCCAAGACGGGTATCGCCGGCTATACGCTCATCTCGAGCTCGCGCGGCTGCCGCCTCAAGTCGCACCGGGCCTTTACGACGGTTGCCGAGGCACTCACACGCAACGTGGACATCGAAAGCGAGACCAACCGTTTTGACCAAGCAGACCGTCGCCGCATGGTGAGCGACACCGATTCCGGAGCCAAGATCCGCAGCCAGATCCAGGACCTGCGCCAGCTGCTCGATGCATATAGAAACGGTGCTATCGAGGAGCGCGCCTAGCTCCACCCGTGGAGATTGGCTAAACTTGCTGAGTTTGTCATCCCCGCGGCGCTTCGGCGCCAGCTTAAGGCAGGTACCATGCAAAAGCTCCTTGCGCAGATCATGAAATTTGGCATCGTCGGTGTCATTGCCACGGTTATCGACTTTGGCATTATGAATCTGCTCCACTACGGTCTGGGCCTTAACATCCTAATCGCCAACACCAGCGGCTTTATCATCTCACTCATCTTTAACTACCTCGCAAGCATGAAATACGTGTTTGCGCACAAGGAAGGCATGAGCCGCCGCCGCGAGTTCATTATCTTTGTCGTGCTGTCCGTGATCGGCCTGGCACTCAACGACGGTATCGTGTTGACACTCAACGCCGGTCTGGGACTCGAGGCCAATATCGCCAAGATCTGCGCCACCGCGCTTGTCATGGTCTACAACTTTGTGACCCGAAAGATCTTCCTGGAAGGCGACGAGACCAAGTAACTCGCAACCTTACAGCTTTACGATGCCCACGGATGACGCGCGTCGAGCGCTGTGTTGTTCGTGGGCTTTGCTCGTTTACGGGCAAATTTTCAACGTTTGCGGATTAGCTCTTGAAAATTTGGCGAGTTCGTATAGTTCTTGGCAAAGACCTTACGCTTCCCTTGCAAAAGCTCTAAAGTATCCACTGCTCGATTCATCAACGCATTGGATGTGATTACGTGCGCAAGGCACTGGCACAACCTCATACCAAGCAGTTCCTCAAGTTCGCTGTCGTGGGTCTTATCTCCTTTGGCATCGACTGGGGTATGCTCATTGCGCTCGTCGAGCTGTTTCACCTCGACTTTTTGATGAGCACCACGGTTTCGTTCATCACGTCCGTCGTGGTCAACTACTGGCTCAGCATGAAGTACGTGTTCGACCATCGCGAAGGCATGAGCCGCAAGCGCGAGTTCACGATCTTCACTATCCTGTCGGTGATCGGCCTGGGCCTCAACGACCTGTACATGTTTGTGGGCGTCACGTTTTTGAGCATCGGCTACCAGGCCATGAAGGCCATCGCCACGTTCCTCGTCACCTGGTACAACTACTTCAGCCGTCGCTTCTTCCTCGAGGGCGCACGGTCGTAGTCGATTCGCTATTTGCTTGAATGTATAACCGGTTGGAATTCCCATTCCAACCGGTTTTTTTGTTTGCCGAAAGACCCGGCGACCCAGTCCCATTCACTTGAAAAACGAACGGCCCGGATGTCTGTCCGAACCGCCCGTCTGGCGCGCTATGTCGAAGCCTCTAGCCTGTAACGTAATACCAGACCACGTTGTCGCCGTTGGAGAGAACGTAGTTGCTGCACGCCGTCATGGGCGTTGCGCCGTTGACGGAGTACATCCAGCCGCTCGTGCCGCCGTACTGTTTCTCGGCCAAACCACCAATCGCGGAGACATACGTGCCGTACGACGAGCCGTGTGCGTTGACAGAAAGGCCCAGCGCGCACAGGGCATCGTAGACGGTAGCACCTTCGTTAAAGGTAAAGGTGCCGCCAGAAGACACAGGATTGCCCACAGCGCTCGAAGTGACCGAGACCGACACCGTTACGTAGTTGGACTCCTGCGAACCGCCCTGTCCGCCCGAGGGAGCGCTGCCGCCATTAGAGCTGGAGGCTCCATCAGACGACTGACCGCCGCCCGAAGAAGCACCGCCAGACACATTGGGAGTATCGCCGGCTCCCGTATTCTGGGCAGCGGATTTATCGCCAGACTTCTTGCCGTCCTGTTCCTCGGACTTCTTACTATCCGAGTTTTTGTCCGATTCCTTGTTTGAAGGCTCGGAATCGTCCTTGGACTTGGACTCATTAGAATCCTTGGACTCATCTTTTGCGTCATTCGATGACTTGGAATCCTTGGAACTGGCCTCGCCCGAAGTCGTAGTCGAGCCAGACGCCTTGGTGTCCTTGGTGATGACGCTCCCCCCCGTCACGGTCTGAATGATCCAGTCGATGGACCAGGCGCCGCTCTCGGAAGGATGGACGAAGCCCAGCGAGACGACAATCAGAATGGTGCACGCGGCAGTCAGAACGCCGAGGAGCGCCTTGCGGCGAGGGGCGGACGCCGCCGAAGCGGCGCCCTTTTGCTTTGCATCGTCAAGCTGGATAAACGAGGAATCTGGTTGCTTGGGGTCAGCGTCCTTGGATTTATTGGACACAGCCCTCACCTACCGACGTTTGGTGAACACGAACACGCCGACGATGGCGAGACCGATGACGCCGGCGGCAACGCCAACAATGGCGAGCGGGTTGATGCCAGTCTCCTGCTCGGAAGCACTAGAGGACTTCTTAGCAGTGGTCGTGGAAGCAGCACCCGTATCGGACTTGGAATCGGACTTCTTGTCGGACTTGCTGTCCTTCTTGTCAGACTTCTTCTCGTCCTTCTTATCGGACTTATCGGTGTCCTTCTTGTCGGACTTGTTGTCCTTGGTCTCGGTCTTGGTCGACACCGTCGTCTTGGTCGTCGGCTTATGACCCGGGGCGATAGCGCCGCCGGCCTGCTGGCCCTTCGTGCCGGAGCCGGAACCCGTGCCCGTGCCAGCACCGGAACCGTTGCCAGCGCCACCGTTGCCACCATTAGTGCCAGAACCACCATTGCCGCCAGGGTTAACAGCATTCTTGGTCCACTTGGCATACAGCGTCAGATCGGCCGTCACTGGCGTACTGAAGTCATACGCCTGCGTGCAAGCCTCATCGGTGAACCAACCGCCGAAAGAGTAGCCATCGCGCGTCGGATCGGCCGGCTTGACCAGCTTGCCGTCGGCCGTAGCAACGAACTTAGTGTCGCAAGCAGACCCGCCGTTGGAATTAAAGGCAACCGTCCAAGACTCAACAGCCCCCAGCTTGAACAGCGTGCCCGAATCATTGATGTAGTACAGGTTGCCAGATGCATCGGCAATGACCGGAGAGTCGCAGTGCTGGTAATGGCCAGCCGCATCATAAATCTGCGTCGCCTCTGCATCGCCGAGCGTATAGCGATACACGCCACCACCAGCAGAGTAGTTGACGTAATCCTTGCTATCCGCGCTGTTAACGGTGAAGTACACATAGGTCTTGCCGCCCTGAACACTCACCAGCGGAGTAGCAGCAATACCGTTAAATCCGGCCGGCAGTTCTTTACCGTCAGCAGCGGTGACCATCGTGGTTTTACCGGTCTTCAGATTATAGAAAGCCAGAGCAGAGCCAGTAGCCGTCTGTCCGCCGACAATCAAGTTTTCGCCAGCCACCGCCGGTGCGCTCATGTTATTCGTAAGACCCAGGTCGACCGTCTTCTGCTCGCTCAGTACGCCCTTCGCCGAAAGCGAAATCACATGGAGCTTTCCATCGTGCGTCATCTGATAGAAGGTCGAACCATTGGACGGATCGGCGACACAGTCGGCGTTCGCGAGAGCGCCGAGCTTCATGGTCGAAACGACATCGCCCGTCGTCTTATCAATGCACTTAAGCGTACCCGCGCTCGTAGGAACGATGGCATACTTATCCGTCAAAGCCGCACCAGTCCAGTAATAGCCCTCGGCAGGGTCGATGTTCTGCCAAGAGACTTCGCCCGTGGCAATCTTGATACGCTTCAGGGAGCCGTTGCCGTAGGTCGCGTTGTAGTTCTCGTCATACGAAATATCGACCGTACCAACATAGACATACTCGCCGTCCGAAACGACGGTGCAGGAGCTCTGCGTCAAGTCCGTCAAACCAGGCGTCAGCCACTTGCAGATCAGCTTGTCTGCAGTAATCGCCTGGACCGCACCGCCGTTGAGCGGAACGATGATAAGGCCGTTGGTATAGATCGGACGAGAGGTATAGCTCACCTTGGAGGCAAGCGGCGCAGAGGCAACCTTTTTGCCCGTGGACGAATCGATCTTAATGAGCTCGTTCTCGGTCGCGATGTACACAAAGCCGTTAGCGATGACAGGTTCGCTGCAGTTGGCATACTGCTGACCAGACTCGGCCTTCCAATCGAAGGCCCACTTAAGACCGGCGGCCTGCGCAGGTGTCTTGGCATCCGTTACGGTCGAACCGTTGCCACCGTTGCCGTAGCCGGCCCACTCGGCATCCCAATCAGGAGTCGTTGCACTCGGGTCCACGACAATCTTGTCGGGATCGGGCATGGGCGATTTATCGGTGGTGTAGGCAAACGTAGCCTTGTCGCCGCTCTTGAGCGTGACCTGGTTAGCGTAGAGAGATGAGGGCTCTCCGTTGATAAACAGACGCCAATATTTCTTGGTCGCACCATCCCAGCCATACGGCTTGTGATCGAACGGCGAAGTAATGGAATTCAGGAACCAGTACTCACCACTCTGGGAGCCGTTGTACGTAACGCCCTTCGCCTTCAGAACCGTCTCAATAAGGTCCTGGGCCGTAGAGCCTTCGGGCAGGGAAACATTGCTTGCCGAGCCCCAGCGAGTATTGTTGCCGTTGACATCGGGACCGATAACATCGACGGACCCAAGAACCTGACCGGGGAGGGCATCGGCGTCAGCACCATACATAAAGGTGACGGCGTCACCCTCTTGGAGTTCGTAGTTGCCGGCCCCGACTTGGGCGAACTTGCCATTTACATAGAACTGCCAATAACTTTTGGTCGCAGGATCATACTCATAGGTCTTACCGTCAAGCGGCGAGGTAATGCCGCTGAGGTACCAACCCCAAGACTCTTCTTTAGCATCGAGGGTAAGGCCAGTCTGCTCCAGCAAATCCTTAGCAGTGGAACCAGCCTTGAGACTCGTCTGGCCCGTCGAGGCCCAAACCTGCTGCTTGCCGTCCTTGTCCTTACCGAGGACCTGAACGGAGGCATGGACGGAATCAGAGGGCAACTGGTCGCCCCAGCCACCGTAGAACCACGTAACGGTATCGCCAGCATGAATGGTGACATTGTCTGCCGTGTAGTCGCTCGACTTGCCGTTGATGAACAGCTGCCAATAGGTCGAATAATCGAGCGGCGTACCCAGCTCAACGCCGTTGTACTTAAGGCTCAGAATGAAGGAGCCCGCAGCAAAGGCGTCGATGCCATTCGCCTCGAGCGCGACCTTCGTAAGGTCAAGTGCGCTCGAGCCGGACGTCACCACATACTGCGCGTTATCGACCCAAGTCTGAGTCTTGCCCTGGGCATCGCGACCAATGACGGTCACATTTGCGGCAACCTGGTCCTTAACGACAGGGGACGAGCTACCAGCCGTATAGGCAAACTCAATCTTCTGCCCCTGGGTGAGCTTGACGCTGCTCGCGCCAACCGAGGAAGACGCGCCGTCGACGAACAGCTGCCAGAAGGCATAAGTCGTCGGGTCGTAGGCAAGCGTGCGGCCATCGCTCGGGGATGTGATGCTTTCGAGGTAGAAACCGTATGCCGTGTTCGGTTCGTACTTCGCCTTGAAGCCCGTCTTCTCCTGCAGCTTAATGAAGGCATCCGCAGCCGTCGCGCCCTCATCGAGCTTGAGCTGCGTAGGTGCCACCCAGGTCTGAGCCTTGCCGTCGGCATCGGTGCCGATAATCGAGAACGAGACCTCGACTTGCTTCTTGGCGACATCGCCAGTTTCCGTCGGGTTCTCTGCCTGGACGGCAGCCACGGCGGCAGATCCTGCTTGGCCAGCGGATGCCGTCGAAGACTGCTCGCTCGCAGCAGGGTTCTCCCCCGTCGCCGAGCCTTCGTCGCCAGCTGCCGCCCCTGTTGTGGCGGTACTAGCTGCAGGCGCGCTCCCAGAATCTGAAACCTCAACGTTGCCCTGGTCGGCAGCACCATCCGCAGGCGCTGCGTCCTCACTCGGCGTCGCAGCCTGAGCCACAGCCTCGGCAATGCCCTCGGCGCCCTCGGCCCACAGCTGAGCCGGCGTGGTGCCAAAGGCCATCGCGAAGGCCAGGAATGCCACCAGACCGCGCTTAGCTACACCGCGTGCAATCGCGCCACGGCGATGCAACGAGGCGCACTCACGCTCGTCCTCAAACATATCCATTTGTCCCCCATTGTCTGTACTTGGAGCGTTGCCTTGAGGCTGCCCCACGTCATCGCGCATGTTGCGCTCGAGTTCCCCCATCGGGGTCCCCCTTCCCTCCAGAGCCCTATGCACGCCGGCGGCATACGCCGCAGCCGCATGCAAGATGGGAGGCGATCCGACTTAACCTTAACGACTCGGGCACGTCGTCCGATCTGCGACGCGAACATCCCGAGCCAAGAGGAATTACGGTTACTGGTACAGCCGGGGACTTGCACCCCGATTCTCCCAAACGCGCAGGAAAACCGCGCATTCGTGCGTCTCCGCACCACCATCTAGGCCATCGATTATTATCGTCAAAATGGTATCACGCAAAAGGGCCTCGCACGCAGGCGAAGCCCAAGGTAAAAGCTATTGTTTGCGATAGGAAAATGCGGTGACGGTCGCAGCCTCTAGTGCTTGCCGCCGTGGCTGTTGAGCCAGATATTGCGGCCCAGCATAAGCGCCAGCACCAGCGCGCTCACGTAGCCCATAAAGCCAATGACTGGGATGCCAAACACAACCGGCTCGATGCGTGCGTAGTACACCACCGACGAACCGATAAACAGACCAGCGATCACAATTGCCATCGACATGCGGTCGATAATTCCGCCCAGCTGTCGCAGCGCCTTATCGCTGCTCATGATCTGCGTGTTTACCTTAAGCTGGCCGCGCGTGAGCATACGCGAAGCCAAGCCCAGATACTCGGCCGCCTCGAGCGAGCCTTTTGCCGCGCGATAGCTGCTCGCGGCAAGATCGCGTCCCATATCACGCACGCGCGCATAGGTGCTCTTCTCGTTTTTGATATGCGTCTGGATTATCTGGATCATGTTGACGTTGGGCATATACTCAGTCAGCAGGCCCTCGAGCGTCACCATGCCGCGGGCGAACATCGTTACCACGCTCGGCAGCTCAACGTCGTTTTTGCGCGCCAGGTTTAACAGCGAGGTCAAAAACTCGCCGATATCCAGATCCTTCAGGTCAAGGCCCGCAAAGTCAGCCACGATAAAGTCCAAATCGGACAAAAAGGCCGAATGATCGAGCTCAGCCGAGTCGCCACGCGTCACGGCGAAGCGCATGAGCGAATCCTTGAGCTTGGGCACGTCACCCTCGGCCACGGCGAAAATCATGTCCTTGACGATACCGCGATCGTGACTCGACATGCGTCCGACCATGCCCAAGTCGATAAAGTAAACGATGCCGTCCTTGAGAATAATGTTTCCCGCATGCGGGTCGGCATGGAAAAAGCCGTCATCGAGCACCTGCGTCGAGTAATCCTCGACGATTGCGGCACCGATCTTTTCCAAGTCATAGCCCTCGGCCACCAAGCGTTCAGGATCGGCGATCGAAATGCCGTCGACGTAGTCCATAACCACCACGTGCTCGGTGCACAGGTCCAGATAGGATTTAGGGCACGTCACGCCATGAACGCTCTTATGGAACTCGTAGAAGTCGTTGAGGTTTTTGGCCTCGGCCAAAAAGTTGGTCTCCTCGCGAAACGAGGTCCACAACTCCTCGACTACGCCGTGCAGGTCAACGAATTGATCGGTGTTGACGAACTTGGAAACGATACGCACCACCGAGCGGATGATATCGATGTCCTGTGCCATAACCTGCTGCGCACCGGGGCGCTGCACCTTGACGGCCACGTCCTCGCCCGTCACCAGACGAGCGCGGTGCACCTGCGCGAGCGATGCGCTACCAAGCGGATTGGGGTCGATCGCATCGAACATCTCCCCCAGGCGCAGGCCGTATTCTTCTTCCAGACAACTGAGTACGACCTCGTACGGCACCGGCTCCACGTCGGAGCGCAGACGACGTAGCTCGTCGCAAAAGCGTTGCGGCAAAATCTCGGACCGGTTGGCCAGAATCTGCCCCATCTTGACGAACATGGGGCCGAGTTCCTCAAGCAGGCGGCGCAAACGAACCGGCGTGAGGTTATCCCACACACGGTACTTTTTGACCAGGCGAACAATCTGCCCGATGCGTTCGCGACGACCCGCCGGCGTGAGCTGGTATTCCTCGTCCGGCGCCATCGCGTCGGGCTCCTCGGGGACCATATCGACAGCGCGCGGCTTCTTGCGAGCGCCCGAGACGGCGGCATCGACCTCATCGACAACCGCCGCCTCGTCACCCAAGGGATCTAGATTGTTGTAATCGGTGGTGGAATCTGCCATCTGCGCTGCTACTCGGCCTCTTCGGTATCCTTCGCATCGTCGGGCTCAACGGACTCGACGGGCACCGAGGTCACGTTGTCCTCGACCGAATCGACGATGTCGCGCACATGGGCCAGGAAGGCCGTGCGCTCGGGCGCGGTCATAACGCGGACGCGGGCAAGGATGAGTTCGTCGAGCACGCGCTGGGCCGCGGTCTCGCCCTGCATGCCCAAGCGCTCGGTCAGATCGGAGATGGTACCACCGGCCTGCTCGAACATGTCGGACACACTGCGGGCGATATCGGGAGCGCCTGCGTCCTTGCGCACCTGCTCGCCCTTGGTATTAAGGTCGTCGAGAACCTTCTTGCCGCCTTCGACAGCAACGGCGGCAGCGCCAAAGCCCACGTTAATGGCGCCGTTAACAAGCTGATCGAGTTTCATAACCATGGTTGTCTCCAATCACAAACAACTGCATTGGCCTTCTTGTACCCAAGATTGAGTGAAAGCGACAAAGCGTTTTAGCGCTATTCGATCGACGGGAAATCCCTATCTCACGTTGTCGTTCATCGCGAAAGAGTTCTTCATGGCACAGCTCGTGGTGTAGAGCACCTTGCCCAGTAGAGCATCGGTCTCTACGCGCACGAACTCGGCAAAGGCCTCGTTGGCGCGCGCGAGCTCGGCGGGCACCTCGGCCTCGGGCAGTGCGGCTACGGCAGCGTCGACGTCATGGATCTGCTTGTGGCCCATGCCGCCGACCTTCTCCTGGTAGTCCTCGACGGCGCGACCGCACTCGTGGAAACGGACATCGGCCAGGGCGCCGATCAGGCGGTTGGCCCAGTAGAAGTTCTCGGACGTCACGCGAGCCTGGGTGTCGGCGTAGTACTCGGGCATGGTCTCGACGTTGGCGTACAGCGGAACCAGCGCGTTAAACGAGTTGGAGCCAAAGGCCATCCACTGCACGGCGCGGTAGGCCGGCTGCGCATAGGGACGCAGCTGCAGTACGGCGAGTTGGCTGTTGCGGTTGATGCCGATGGGACGATAGGCGCCGCGTGTGGCGGGCGTACCCTTGCTGCCGTAGCAGTCGTACTCCGTGCCCTGGTAGTGGCTCGAAAGCACGTACTTGATGTCCTCGATGGTCACCTTGCGCTCGGGCACGCGGCTCCAGGGAATATCGTCGCTCTCGGGCGTGTAGTCGGCCTCGGGGCCATCCCACACGTCGCTGGGGTTGAGGCAGCGCTGCATGTACCAGGCGCGCGGCGTGTTGTAAACGTGGTCGCTGTCACTGTGCGATCCAAAGGCCTCGCGCGGGTTAAAGACCGCGGCCGGACCGTCGCCCTCGACGCCCAGCGTCAGGTCCAGATGCCACTCGGCCATCCAGGAGCGCAGGTCGGCGGAACACATGTGGTCGGCCTGGGCGCCCTCGGCGTCATCCAGGTCAAAGCTATCGATACCCAGCTGGTTGGGCATGGTCACATAGGCGTCATCGGGCACGCGCTTGGCAATCCAGTGGTGGCCGCCGATGGTCTCGAGCCACCAGATCTCGTCCACGTCGCTAAAGGCGATGCCGTTGTTCTCGTAGGTGCCGTAGCGCTCGAGCAGGTCGCCCAGGATACGCACGCCGTCGCGGGCGGACTTAGCGTACGGCAGGACCAGGGTCACCATGTCCTCCTCGCCCAGACCGCCGGGCTGCGCCGGCACATAGCCGTCCTCACCCTCGTTGCCCTTGGCGGGCACGTAGTCCACAAGCGGGTCGGCGCCGCGAACGCGCTCGTTGGTGGTGAGCGTCTCGGTTGCGGACATGCCCACATTGAGCTCGTTGAAACCGGCCTCGGCCCAGATGCCGTGGCCCGGGACAACATCGGGGACGCTCGTGTAGCGCATGGGGTTATCGGGCAGTTCAACGGTCAGGTGACTCAGGACGCTCGTGTAGACGCGCGGCTGCTCGTCGGGATGCACCATGCGCATGCGCTTGGGCTCAAACACCCCGTTGGACGAGTCCTCGTTGCGAGCAACCAACGTCGACCCGTCGTAGCTCGCGTTCTTACCAACCAAAATCGTTGTGCACGGCATGCGCATCCTCCTTGAGCGAAGAAATCAAACGATAACAGTGTATCGCTTCGGCGCAGAAAGGGCGAAACCGCGGCCTCGGCAGCCCTTGTGGTCAAAAGCCTATTTCGATGCGCGCTCGGCCGCTTCGATCACGTGTTTAGCGAGGATCGCCGTCGTCACAGCGCCCACGCCGCCCGGCACGGGCGTGATGGCGTTAACGACCGGCTCCGCAGCATCAGAATCGACGTCACCCACCAGCTTGCCAGCGGCCTCGTCCCAATTAATGCCAACATCGATGATCGTCTGGCCCTCGCGAACCGCATCCACGCCAATCGTACGCGCGCGTCCAACGGCGGCAACCACAATGTCGGCAGCACGGCACTCGGCAGCAAGGTCGCGCGTATGCGTATGGCACGTCGTCACGGTCGCATTGCGCGCCGTAAGCATGGCGGCAACAGGACGCCCGATCACCAGCGAGCGCCCGACCACAGCAACCTTAGCTCCATCCAGCTCAACGCCGTAATGATCCAGCAAAGCAAGCACGGCTTCGGCTGTGCAGGGGGCAAAACCCTCGCCGCGCCCCGAAAGCGTGGTGAGCAGCGAAACCGGCGTCATGGAGTCAACGTCCTTGGCAGGATCGAGTGCCGCGGCAACCGCATCCTCGTCAAGACCGGCGGGCAGCGGGCGGAACATCAGGCAGCCATGAACAGACGAATCGGTATTGATGTCCTCGATGGCCGCCAACAGCTCGTCCTGCGAAACATCGGCGGGAAGCAAAACGCGGCGAGCTTCAATGCCAACCTTCTCGCAGCGCTTGAGCGCACCGCGCTCGTAGGATAGGTCGTCCTCGCGTTCACCCACACGCACGATAGCCGACGTCGGAACAACGCCCCGCTCGCGCAGGGCTGCGCAGCGAGCAGCAAGTTCCTCAGTCAACGCGCGGGCGACGGGAGCACCCTTCAGTAGCTCAGCCATGGCTATCCCCTCTTCCTTGCGGCGTCGGCGGCGCGGCGCGCCAGCGCATCGGCGCGCGGCAACCACATGTCGAGCAACTCATCACACGCCGTCTCGAGCTCCTCAGCACGAGCGCGATCCTTCATAGACGTGGTGTTCGCAAAGAGCGTCAAGCTCGCGCCCTGCATAGCAGAACGGCAGAACACGGCGCCGCACGCCACATCGGACAGCAGCTGACGCGAACCCTTGTCGGCCATGTCCTCGAGCAGCGCCAGTGCACGCCCGCAGGCATCCATAATGCGATACGGCGGCATAGCGGCCACATGCAGCGCATCCTGAATCGCGGTCGCTCGAGCCGGATCGTCACGCGGAATACCGTACGCCGCGGACACCTGCCCATAGGCACGAACGTCCTCGGCAACCAACTCGACAAGCTCCTGGGCCAGCTCATCAGCCTGGGCAAACGCGCGCGTCAGGTCATCCGCGCGATCGGCAAGCGTGGGGTTGGTCGCGCCGTAGCGCGCGACCATCCCGCACAGCGAGGCGCCCAGCGCACCCACAAAGGCGCTCGCGCTGCCGCCGCCGGGCACCGGCTCGCGCGCGGCAAGCGCCTCGGCAAACCCGCGGCAGGTCTTGTCCATCATCTCTTGGCTCATACACATGCACCTTCAAGTCATATACATCGGTCGAGCGGCAACCGCCGACCGACCGCATCGATCACATAATGGTGCTAAGTCTAGCCCATAAGCACATGGGCGTCAGCGCACCTGGCCATCGCGGATTTCTATGGCACACGATAGGCGGCAGCGACACAAACATGGGACACATGGCCCACGTTTCGAGACTCCCGGGCAGCGGCAACTGGGGCATACATATAGGTAAGGAGCCCTATGTTGGGGCAACGCTCGCCACGACACCGGACGACGAATGGAGGAATAACCGCACAGCAAACAAAGGCATCATGTGCATGCGTAACCGCCGCCCCAGCGATCCGCGGCACACGATGTCCCTGGCAGACAAGGAGGACGCCACCATGAAGAAAAAGACCCTATCGATCCTTTCCCTTTGCATCGCCCTCTTTGCCGTGTTTGCCCTTGTCGGCTGCGACGGGAGCGCATCGGGCGGCGGCAGCGCCTCCAAGAGCGAGAGCAAGGAAAAGGTCCCCGTCGCCAAGAAGACCGACTTTATCTGGTTTAAGGTCGAGATGCCCGAGGGCGTCGGCGTAAGCGACTCCGCCGGCAAGAATGCCGACAGGGTTCAGCTCACCTTCCCCGAAGACGAGAACGCCTCGGCCGATCGCTTTATCCCCGTTTGGAAAAAAGCGCTGACGGCCGAGGAATCCCACGCCGACCAGGCGGAAAAGAAGGGGGATACGTTCCAGTGGAAGGATGGCGGGTCCGTCGAGTATAACGGCAGGACGTGGCTCGTCGGAACATACGAGGACAACAGCGGCATCTCAACCATGCTTTTTACCGACGTTGAGCCGGGAAGCGCCTACGTCCTCATCTCGAACTTCGACCAGCACAAGAAAGAAGCCGAGACACTCCTCAACTCCATCGAGTTCCCCGACGACATGAAGAAAGCAGTTGACGAGGCACGCGAAGTCGAGATTTCGAGCATCGAGATCAAGTAACGGGGCACCCGCACGTGCCTATGCGCACCCGCGCACATGCGCTCCATTAAAACAACGGGCGCCCAACCCGGGGAGGGCCGACGACATCGGCCCTCCCCTCTTTTGTGCCCGCGTATATTGCCACTTGTCGGCGCAAATCCTGCCCCCAGAATGGGACACATGGCCCACCCGAACGAGCCGCTCGCGCGTACAGTAAAGACAGGTAATCCATGGGCGGTTACAGATCGAGGAGGACACGACCATGAAAAAGAAGGCCTTTGCGATTCTCACCCTCTGCATGAGTCTTTTTGCCGCGGTTGCCCTGGTGGGTTGCGGCGGAAGCGGTGGCGCTGCTGGCAGTGGCGGTGGCGGCGGAGCAGAAAAGCCAGCCGTGGATATGAGGACCGACTTCATTTGGTTTAAGGTCGAGGTGCCCGAGGGCGTCGAAATCACGGACGTCGCAGGCGACACCGCCGATAGGGCCCAGTTTAAGTTCACCGAGAGCGAGCACGCCAGCGATCGCTTCATCCCTGTCTTCGACTCCGACAAGAACGCCGACGAGCTGTTCGACTACGAGGCCAAATGGAAGGCCAACTTTGAGTGGACCGAGAATGATCCCGTCAAGTACAACGGCAAGACTTGGCGCAACGCTTCCTATACACACTCGGGCGGCGTAACGACTGAGTACTTCACCGAAGCAGGCGGCGGCAGCGTTTACGTGAGCATCGACAATGTCGAGGAGCACAAGGACGCCGTCGAGACCATGATGAAGTCTCTGGAGTTTGCCGATGACATTGCCAAGGCCAAGACCGAGGCCATGGACGTCAAGCTCGACGATATCGAGATCAAGCGCTAAGCGACTGGCGAGCGCAACGGGAAACACGGTCGCAGAGCAAACAAGCGACGGTACCCCAGCGCTTCGTACCCAGGGAGGGCCGGTAAACCGACCCTCCTTTTCTTATGCCGATAGCCGGCGAACGCGAGGGTGCCGGGCGGCAAAACCACCCCCAGCGCGGTAGCAGCACAAATAGACAAGCGCCCCAACGCGTCCGCCCGCCGATTTATGGCGCCACGCAGACAATTAAGCCAACACGTTTAGACATCCGGGCAGTATAGTGAACAAAATGAGTGCATAACCGCACCCTGCGAACGGAGGAGTTATGACCGAACACCACGCCATCAGCCGTCGAGCATTCACGTTGGGCCTAGGACTCGCAGCATTGTCGCCATTTGTAAGCCTGCCCGAAACCGCGGGATTGGGCCTTCCCGTGCGCGCGGCATTTGCAGAAGACGCTGCCACAGCGTCAGTCAGCCTCGACAATTTCGTCATTCGCCTTCGCCCCGCGGGCTATTTTCGCACCGCGAGCGTCAACCAAGACGGCAACGTTCGCGGCAACGTCTGCCACCTGTTTAACGACGGCACGTCCAGCAAGCTCATCCTTGAGAACGTAACGACCAAGAATGACGATACAAACTGGTATGCTATCCGCACCTTGCTCAATTTCGAAGAGCATAAAAAGACGGGCTACAGCATTTGGTCGGTCGACGACGACTCGGACAAAGATGGAAAGGTCATCCACGTATGGGGCGGCGAGTATGACAACAAGCCCAGCCGCGCTTTTGCGTTCGAGCGTCAATCAAACGGAACCTATATCATCCGAGACCGCACGGTCGAGAAAGAAACCGAGAAAAAAGACATTAAGTACCTGGCAATAGAATCGAACGGCGAAGACCAGGACAACAATAAGATCTGCCATAAGAGTAAGAGCATTCCGTGGGAGCTCGAACTTATCGGTTACGACATGAAAAAGAACGATGCCACGGTTAGCAGCCTCGACTGGATCACGTACAGCAGCTACGTCGATGGGCCATGTTGGATGAAATACGTCGACGACAACAAGTTCCTCGACGAGCTGAGCATCCCGGGTACGCACGATTCGGGCACCTGCAGCGTGGACAACGACACTGAGCCCCAATCCTCGCAAGTAAAATGCCAGCAGGATTACATTCCCACGCAGTTGCTCGAAGGCATTCGCTATTTTGATATCCGGCTCGGAAAGGGCGACGACCCCGGTATCGACCACGGGGATTACTACCTGCTCAAAAAAGACGCGTACTTTATGCATCTTTCCGATGTCATAGGCTACTTCAAAACGTTTTTGAACGAAAACCCGACAGAAGCGCTCATCATGCTTGTATCACGAGGCAACGACGAGGCTACCGACGAAAGTGTTACGACGGCTTTCGCCAAGGTTTTGGACGACAACCCCAAACTGTTCTATACGTCGAGCCGAATCCCCACGCTACACGAGGTGCGCGGAAAGATCGTTCTGCTGCGTCGATTTAGGCTCGCCGGCAACAGTGTAAGCGGCCACACGTGGGGCCTCGACCTTACCGAATGGGATGACAAGATCAAGGCTCACTCCGACAGCGCCACTATGTGTCTCGTCCAAGACGCGCGGGGCTTTGAAGCCGCGGGGGAAACAGGCGACAAAGAGCCCTATTGCACCAAGGTATACGCCCAGGACAAGTACAAACTCACGGGAACCGACAAGCTCAGCTGGGTCGATAATGCGCTGAAGGAAACGACCGGGCGCACGCGCAACGAGGTAGATGTCGAGGACGATAACGGGGCCAAGGAGCAAGTCCTGGAGCGCTGCTGGTCTATCAACTACACCAGCTGCACGGGCTTGTCGCACGGAGGCAATCCTTTTACCTCGGCACGAGTAGTCAACGAGCATCTGTATAAGAGCCCGTACATCAACCCCAGCGGCACCGAGGATACAAAGTCAGATTACCTCAAGCACATTGGCATCATCGCATCCGACTTTGTTGATGCGGCGCTGGCCCGGAGCATCTACCAGCGCAATTACGATACGGAGCACAAGCAGACGGCTTCGTACTATCTCCCGTACTATCTCCCGACCCGCATGCGCATGACGTACGGCGACTCGCTGAGCGATGCCTCATTCCAGGATGGCAAGACCGTTGGCGAGGGTCATTTCCGCCTTGCCGACAGCAGCAACGCGCTCAACGCGACAGCTTCGGGCCATGCGTTTGCCATTGAATACGTGGATGTCGACGCCTTGGGCAACGAGACCGTTACGGGGCTGCAGGGCTCTGTGCCCATCGATATCGATCCACGCGCGCTGACGCCCCATTTTGAGGGACTCGAAGGCCTTAAGGCCGGCGAAGACGTGCGCGCCAAGATTGCGGCATCACTCGAGGGCAAGCTCGAAACCGATGCCTGCACGGCCCAGCTCGAGTTTGTGCACGACGCGAACGGCGCTCCGGGCACGGCAATGGCCGAGGGCGAAACATTTGCCGCAGGAACGTACTGGGTGCGCGTGAACGGTCTCTTGGGCGACGCGGCGCAGAACTACACGCTCGCCAGCGACGGAGCCGCAAGCTTTACCGTAGCGGCCTCGGGCAGTGCAGGCGGCACCGGCAGCGACACGGGTTCCAACGCAGGCGGCGCCGACAAGAACGGCAAGAGCAACAAGAGAGGCCAGGGCAAGAGCTCGGGCGGAAAGCTCGCCAACACGGGCGACGGCTCTGGCGTTGCCGCCGGGCTCGCTGCCGCCGCCGTGGCGACAACGGTCGCAGGTGCAGCAATGCTTGCCAGTGACCGCGACAATACCGAGGACGTTAACGAATAGGCAAGCCGGCCTTTTAGACACATCGACTCAATCGGGGGCGCAGGATACCGTTCTGTGCCCCCGATTTTTACCTTGGCCCAAACGCCGCCATAGGCTACATCACCATGTTCAGCGCGTTAACAAACTCCTGGGCCTTCGCACGACTGCTCAGGCTAAAAACACAAGCAGTCAACAGCCTGTTACGCAGAAAAACATCGCGGCCTTTGATTCTATTGACGCCCGTGATGTCCTTAAGATAGACAATTTCGGTGTGCTTGCCACCAAAAGCGCCCTTCTTGAGCACCTCGATACGGTTGGGGTAGATCTTGACGTCTTTAAACCTACCCGAGCCCTTGTCCTGAAACAGCAAGGTGTTGTTGTCCATGCATGTCACTCCCATAGGGTTCGTGAAAACTGTCTCTATTGCCACATTTTAGTCACTTCGGGAATCCTGCACGAAGGCGCTAGGCGACATTGGAATTCGAGTCCGCGCGAGGACTTTTAATGAAGTGCCCGGCACTTCCCCGCAACACAAAAACGGGGCAGTCCGCAGGAGTGCGGACTGCCCCGTTCCTCTAACTATCGCATCGCAGCGCCAACCGGCTGCACTTCCCTACTTCCCAAATATCGCAGCGAACAATCCCTTGCGTTTGGGCTTTTCCTCTCGGTAGGAACCCTCGGCCGCCGCTGCCACCTGACGCGGTTGCTCGCCACCTCCACGGCGCACGATCTGGTATAGGAAGGGCGATTTAACGTATTTGACCTCGATGGGCGTGGCATGCACGGTACTTTCGCCGGACAGATGCAGACTCGGATTGAGCGACGCCACCACATGCGTCTCGCGCTTGTCGCTAAACACCACCGCTGCCGCGCGGCTCGTCTGGCCGTTTACGGCAATGCGCACCTGCTCGCCATCGCGGCTGTCCGTCGCCGGACGATCGACAAAGTACACCGGCACCATCACCAGGCCGTCCTTATGCTTGCGGGCCTTGCGCGCCCAAGTGCGGATGCTCTTTTTATTGAGCCCCAGCACCGCCTCGGCATCGTTGCCGGCAATGTCGAGCGCCAGCTTATCAATGACCACCTGGTCCTTGGTAGACGCATCGACGGAGACGACGCGGAAGTCACCTTCCTGCATGGCCGGGTCAAACGGCCCAACCTTGGCAAAGTCCCACGGCTCCAAAATGCCCATAAGGCGAACATCCAGATAGTTTGCCCGCGGATACGCCCAGTCGAGCACCTCGTAGTACACCAGGGTTTCCTTGCTCAGGCCCTTGCCCGGGAAGGACGCCATCATGCGCAAATCCGCGAGCGCCATGGGGAAGTAGAAGAGCATCATGTCGTTTTGGATCGCATCTTCTACATCGTGCCCGACAAAGGCGTCGGGGTACTGGCGCACCAGCTGCAGCGCGTTGGCACGTGCCTGCTGCGGCGAAATTTCGCAGGGAATACCCTGCTCCGGCACATACTCCGCACCCACGCCCATGGTCAGACGTTTGCTAAACGTACCGGGCTTGAGCAGGTCGGCAATGCCGATCTTGTTGCCGCAGGACGGGCACTCAAACACACGCTGCGTTGACTCGCCCTCAAAGGACGCTCCGCAGAAGGGGCAGGGAATGCTCACGTGCGTCGCTTCTTGGAACTCCTACGCCGTGCCGCGGTCCTCCCACAGCAGATGTTCCAGGACCGACTGATTGCGCCAGTGCGAATTGAAGAAATACCAGTCCGGGTCCTCCGGGCGCTCGAGTTGCGACACATGCGTGAGCTTGAGCAGTCCATCCACTACCGTCAACGGCGTATGGCGAATGCCCAAAGCGCTCTTGGGCTCTCCGGCGTCCGCCTGCCACGGAATGACCGCACCACAATAAGCGCACTCAAAGCTGCGCTTAGCTTGGTGCGAGTACATAGGGCCGCCGCAGTTTTGACATTTAATGGCAAACATCTCGTCCATGGAAACGTCCTCCTTTGCACAAAGCTGTCGACATTAAGTATGTCGAGCAAACAGGCACATGCCCATACCCATGTGGCCCAAAATGGACCACCCAGGCAGACGAGAGGGCTCGCTCGTTAGCACCGGCAGACCATTACTGCATTTTCTGAGCATCGGTGCACAGCGCCTCCGCGCGAGCTACACTATCCCCTTAAACATGATTGTGAGGACGACCGCTATGCTATTTGTAAATCGGCTGGTACATACGCTTGTTCCCGGCAGCGAGGGCGAGCCGGTCGATACCTCCTGCCGCACCAACGCGGGCTTCGCCGCAAGCCTCATCTGCATTGGCCTCAACATCACTCTGTGCCTGGCCAAGGGCATCGCGGGCCTGCTCGCCGGCTCCGTCTCCCTCATCGCCGACGCTTTCAACAACCTCTCCGATGCCTCGAGCAACATCGTAAGCCTGCTCGGGTTCCGCCTTGCCAGCCGCCCGGCAGACGAAGGCCACCCCTATGGCCACGGCCGCTACGAGTACCTAGCCGGTCTGTTCGTCGCCGTCCTGGTTTGCGCCGTCGGCATCAACCTGATCCTCGAGTCGGTCACCAAGATCATCAAGCCCTCCCCCACCGCCTACACGCTGGTCTCCCTAGCCGCTCTCGTCTTGTCCATGCTCGTCAAATTCTGGATGGCCGCATTCAACCGCGCGCTGGGCAACCGTATCGATTCCGAAACACTCATTGCCACAGCACAGGACTCCAAAAACGACGTCATCACCTCGGGTTCGGTCTTGATGGCGGCGCTTATTTCGCAGACGACCGGCTTTGACCTCGATGGCTGGGCAGGCCTGGGTGTGGGCATCTTCATCTGCATCAGCGGCATGGGTCTAGTGCGCGACGCCATCAGCCCGTTGCTGGGACAAGCGCCCGACCCCAAGCTCGTTCAGGCAATCCGCGACAAGATCATGTCCTATCCGCAGGTCTTGAGCACACACGACCTGATGGTGCACGACTACGGCCCCGGTCGTCAGTTTGCCAGCGCCCACGTGGAGATGCCCGGCGAGGGCGACGCATTTGAGCACCACGAGATTTTGGACACCATCGAGCACGACATCAAGCGCCAGATGGGCATCGGCATCACGTTGCACTGTGACCCCATCGCCACCACCGGCGACGACCTGCGCGGCTGGGTCAAGCGCGGCATCATGCAGATCGACCCCGCGCTCTCCATCCACGACCTGCACGAGCACGACGGGTTCGTTTCGTTTGACCTTGTGCGTCCCGACGGCTTTGACATATCCGACGAGGAGCTGCTGGAGCTCGTCACGCGCATCGTGCACGAGCGCCGACCCAATGCCTCATGCGTCGTTACGTTTGACTCGGGCTTTAGCTCGCCCGACCGTCCGGCCGAGCAGCTGTAGCCCGCTTAACAGCTAGTTTCCCTGAGCGCCCGAGATGCCGTTTTGCAGAGCGTTCCAGGCATCCGTCGCCATGCCGCCCAAGTTCTGAGCGGTGTCGCCCAGGTTCTGGGCCGTGTCGCCCAGCTCTTGGGCCTTATCCCCAAGCTCCTGTGCCTTGTTGCTCAAGTCCTCCAGCGTATTGGAACTCGAGCTGTCGGTACCGCTTTGGCCGTCGGGCGAGTTGCCCGAGCTATTCTTGTGCGTGAGTTGAATTTCGAGGTTGCCGCTGTCGTTATAGTAAGCAGAAGTAACGACCCAGTTGGCATCGATGACGGGCGTTGAGCCATCATCAGTCAGGACCACGGCATTCGAAAGATCGGCGCCGCGCGACTTGAGGAGCTTCTTGGCGTTGGACCAGTACTGCCCCGGAATATCGCTCAGATCGACGGTACTAGACGAGGCGGACGCGGTTTGCTCGGCAGTGGTATCGGCCGTTGAGCTCCCCCGCTTGTTGAGCATGCCCGACACGATGGCAAACACAACCGACAGCGCAAAGAAGATCGCCAACACGATGAGGATCTTCTTGATCACGCTCGACGAACGCGACGGCTTCTTCTCCTCGTCCTCGCCATATTGCGGAATCGACTTGGGGTACTCGCGATACGGCTCACGCGACTCGTAGCGAGGCTGCGCCGTGCGAGGCATATACGTCGTCTGCTGAGGCTGCGGAATGGGATTCTGCGGCAGGTCATCATAGGGATTCGGTGTCGAGGCGGCATAAGAATCCTGCGGCGCGTAATCAAACGGGTCCGGAGCTGCGTTGCCATAGGGGCCTTGCGAAGATGCGGCGTAAGAATCCTGCGCCGAGTCGCCATAGCCCATAACCCGGGTGGGCTCGGCAGAAGGCTGTGTCGCGGCGGGGTCGGTATAACCGGGGTTGGGAACAACGCGGGTCGCATCGGCGCTATCGCCAGCCTGCGCGGAACCGTAGCCACCCATTACGGTCGTCTTATCCTGGTCCATGCAACGATTCCTTTCCGTCGCCGTAAGCATCAAGTTATCCATGCATTCTACCCGCGCAAAAGCCTATGGTGGGCAAAGCCATCGGTATCTACAAGACATGCGCGGGCCTAAGGATAAAAAGCCCCGCCGGGCCTTGTGGGCACGGCGGGGCGGGCTAGCAGCTATGGACAGCAGACTTAGAACAGGCCGGTGATGTTGCCGTCGTTGTCAACGTCGATGTTCTCGGCCGCGGGGACCTTGGGCAGGCCCGGCATGGTCAGAACACTGCCAGTCAGTGCGACCACAAAGTGGGCGCCGGCGGAAACCTTGAGCTCACGCACCGTGATGCGGAAGTTCTCGGGAGCGCCCAGGGCCTTGGCGTTGTCGCTAAAGCTGTACTGCGTCTTGGCGACGCACACCGGCAGGTTACCAAAGCCGTTCTCGCGCAGCTCGGCGAGCTGGCGCTTGGCGGCCGGCGTAAAGTCAACGCCGTCGGCGCGGTAGACCTTGGTGGCAACGGCCTCGAGGGCATCAGCGACATCAGCGCCGTCCTCATAGGCAAACTTGAGCTCGCTCGGCTGCTCAATCAGACGCATGACCTCATCGGCAAGCTCGAGCGCGCCCTCGCCGCCCTTGGCCCAGACCTCGGAAAGCTTAACGTTGACGCCGAGCTCCTGGCACTCGGACTCGATGAGAGCAAGCTCGGCCTCGGTGTCCGTCGGGAAACGGTTGATGGCGACCACGCAGGGCAGACCATAAACGTTCTGGATGTTGTCGACATGACGCAGCAGGTTGGGCATGCCGGCCTTGAGGGCCTCGAGGTTCTCCTCGTTGAGGTCGGCCTTGGCGACGCCACCGTTGTACTTCAGCGCACGAGCGGTCGCGACGACCACGACGGCGCTGGGGCGAACGCCCGTCATGCGGCACTTAATGTCGAGGAACTTCTCGGCACCCAGATCGGCACCGAAGCCGGCCTCGGTAATGGCGACATCGCCAAAGCGCATCGCCATACGCGTAGCCATGATGGAGTTGCAGCCGTGGGCAATGTTGGCGAAGGGACCGCCGTGGACAAACGCGGGCGTGCCCTCGAGCGTTTGCACCAGGTTGGGCTTGAGCGCGTCCTTAAGCAACGCGGCCATGGCACCCTGGGCCTTAAGGTCGCGGGCACGGACGGGCTCGCCGGCAAAGCTGTAGCCGACGACGATCTCACCCAAGCGTTCCTTGAGGTCGCTGATGCTCGTAGACAGGCACAGGATTGCCATGACCTCGGAGGCGACGGTGATATCGAAGCCGTCCTCGCGCGGCACGCCCTGGGCCTTACCGCCAATGCCGTCGATAACGTGGCGCAGCTGACGGTCGTTCATATCGACGACGCGCTTCCAAGTAATGCGCTTAACGTCAATACCGAGCTGATTGCCCTGCTGAATATGGTTGTCGAGCATGGCGGCCAGCAGGTTATTGGCGGCGCCGATAGCATGGAAGTCACCGGTAAAGTGCAGGTTGATATCCTCCATGGGGATGACCTGAGCCCAGCCGCCGCCGGCAGCGCCGCCCTTAACGCCAAAGACGGGGCCGAGCGAAGGCTCGCGCAGGGCCACGGCACTCTTGACGCCGCGACGACGCAGGCCATCGGCCAGACCGATGGTCGTGGTGGTCTTGCCCTCGCCCGCAGGTGTTGGGTTGATAGCGGTCACGAGGACGAGCTTGGCCTGGTGATCGGTCGGCTCGTTGAGCAGTGAATAGTCGACCTTAGCCTTGTCGAAGCCGTACGGAATAAGGTGCTTAACGTCGACGCCGGCGTTCTTGGCCACCTCGGTAATAGGCAGCGGCGTGACAGAACGTGCGATTTCGATGTCAGTAGGCATGGGCGGTCCTTTCGTTACCGAATGAGAAAAAGACCAATTCAGCATAGCACGGGCGCGCAATAGTAAAACGCCCATAACCGATGAACGGCGATATGTTTACCCGATGCCCGGCGATAGCCCAACAGCCCGCCAAAACAAAGCGCCCTAAACGGTAGGTTCAATCCCCAGGTGCTCAAAGGTGCGAAGCGTTGCCTGACGGCCCTGCGGCGTACGAATCATCAACCCGCACTGCAGCAAATAGGGCTCATAGACATCCTCGAGCGTGCCCGGGTCCTCGCCCACCGCGCTGGCAAGGGTCGTAAGTCCCACGGCGCGACCGGAGAACGTCTTAGCGAGCGTCTCCAAAATGCGAATATCCATCCAGTCCAGACCGAGTTCATCGATCTCGAAGAACTCGAGCGCCTGGCGGCAGATATCGAGCTCGATAGGGCCGTTGCCACGCACCTGTGCGTAATCGCGCACGCGCTTGAGCAGGCGGTTGGCAAGACGTGGCGTGCCGCGCGAACGCGAGCCGATCTCGAGCGCGCTCGGATGGTCAATCGTCACGCCCAAGATAGTCGCCGAGCGCGTCACAATCTGCGCGAGCTCTTCGACCGTGTAGTAATCCAGGCGATATGAAATGCCAAAGCGGTCGCGCAGCGGGCCGGTCAGCATACCCGAGCGGGTCGTTGCCGCCACCAGCGTAAACTTAGGGATATCCAGGCGAATCGAACGTGCGGCCGGGCCTTTACCGATCACGATATCGAGCGCAAAGTCCTCCATAGCGGGATACAGGACTTCCTCGACCGAACGATTAAGACGGTGGATCTCGTCGATAAACAGCACGTCACCCGGCTGCAAGTTGGTAAGGATAGCCGCCAGGTCGCCGGTGCGCGCGATGGCCGGGCCGCTCGTCGTCTTGATCTGAGCGCCCAGCTCGTTGGCGATAACGGTGGCCAGCGTGGTCTTGCCCAGACCCGGAGGGCCCGAAAAGATCACGTGGTCGAGCGTCTCACCACGGCTCTGCGCCGCCTCGATCAGCACGCGCAGACTCTGCTTGATGTGCTCCTGACCGCAGTAGTCGTCCAGGCGCTGGGGACGCAGGGTACGGTCGACATCGAGGTCTTCGGACGTCAGCTCCGAGCCCACCATGCGCTCACCGTGCGCCATGGATGCCGCCGGCGAATTGCCGGGCGTCGCCCACAGGTCCTGAGAGTCATCGGCTTCCCACATCACGCATCCATTCCAAGTCGCTTAAGCGCCGCGCCGAGCAAATCCTCGACACGCATATCCTGCCCATCATACCCGCTCAGGGCAACCTCGGTCTCCTGCGGGCTAAAGCCCATGGAAAGGAGCGCCGCACGGGCGTCATCGATCGCCGAAGGAGCGGCGGCGGGCACGGGCATCGCAACCTGACCGGGGATCGCATCGACCGGCACAAAGCCCTTGTCCTTGGCAAAGGTGCTCTTGAGCTCCAAGATGAGGCGCTGGGCGGTCTTTTTGCCCACGCCGGGCACCTTGGCCATGCCCTTGTCGTCCTCGGCCATCACCAGGGAATACAGCTGTCCCACGGTATAGGTGGAGAGCACGGCAAGCGCCAGGCGCGGACCGACACCCGAGACGGACACGAGCCGGTCGAACATCGTGCGCTCATCCTTTGAGGAAAAACCGAAAAGTGTCATGGCGTCCTCGCGCACCTGCATACGCGTGTAGAGGCGGACCTCGCCGCCGGGCGTCGGCAACGTGGCCGCAGTGCTGCCCGAGATGCCGAGTTCAAAGCCAACGCCCGACACGTCGACGACGGCCGAGCTCATCGTGGCCTCGACAAGCGTTCCATGGAGCTGGGAAATCATCAGTATCCGGTTCCTCTCTGTTGATAGAACTCGCCGCCGGTGAGGGCGCGGGTGCGGCTGAGGTTAACGTGGCAGATGGCGCAGGCCAGGGCATCGGCGGCATGGTCGGGATGCGGGTCGTGATCGAGCTGCGTGAGCGTACGAACCATATACGCGACCTGCCGTTTGTCCGCAGCGCCGGTGCCCACAACAGCCTGCTTAATCTGCATAGGCGTATACTCGCCAATCTCGAGCGCGCATTCCGAAAGCGCCACGAGCGCGGCACCGCGGGCATGTGCCGTGGGGATTGCCGAGCGGACATTAGCGCCAAAGTAGATGCTCTCGATGGCAGCGGTATCGGGTCGATAACGCTCCACGACACCCTTGAGGTCGCGGGCGATATGCGACAGGCGCACCGCGAGCGGACTGCCTGCGCTGGTCTCGATGCAGCCATAGGCACGGCAGCGAACCTCGCCACGCCGCTCCTCGATAATCCCCCAACCCGTATGAGCCAAACCGGGGTCGATGCCCAAAATAACCAAGCCAACCTCCCCTCGTCTTTTACCAAGCGCAAGGCAAGGCCCCGCGCACTACTCACGAACGTCTGTTCTAGAATAACACAACGGGGTCAAGATGCTTAGTTGAAGTATCGGGGTTGAGAGCGAATCCCATCCCCAGTTTAGTTCTGCGAGAAGAATGGGAACTGTCGGGGATCAACCGGCGGATGCGGCATCGGGCCACCCTGGTGCCCACCCTGCGGGCCACCCTGGCCGCCCATCATCTTATCGATGGCGTCCTGAACCTCGCCCTCGAACTTTTTCATTCCCTCGTGTAAACGACGCTGACCGTCTTCAGAGCGCAACTCCTCCATTTGTTCGGGCGAAATACCCAGTAGCTCGCCCAGCACGCCCATCATCTCGTTTCGCACGCGCTCACTAGTATCCTCGTCAGCAAAACGGCGCACCTCGGCGCGCGCCAGCGAATCGACCGTCATACGCTCCTTGCCGTTAAGCCCCAGGTCGGACCACGCGAGCATGTACGGCCAGGAGCGCTCGGCAAACGAACGGGACGAAACGATCGGCGCCGTCGGCAACATGCGGCGGGCAGCCTCACCCTGTCGAACGAGCATCAGCAGCAGCGAGCAGGCCTCAGGCTTGCCAGCGGCCATCGGGATGTCGTCGAAAGATCGATTGCGGTCCACGTGCGCCTCAAGCGCGCCATCGATCTCACCCGGCTCGACCCCGCCGAGCAGCTGTGCCGCGCGGTCGAGCATATCGACCGGACCGTCGAGCGTCGAGAGCGCCTGCGCCAGCACTCGCTCCATACAATCTTCCACCGCGTTGAGCGTCACGAGCTCTTGGGGCACCACGGCAGACGTGCGGTTGCGCACGCGCGCCACAAACTCAAGCGTCGACAGGTACACATCGCCAAAGGGCGCATAATCGCCCTGGTAGCCGCCGCAAAGCGCCGGCGCCGCCAGTGCGTACTCGGTTTTGGACAGCGGGCTCAGCGCCATCGCACCCAACTCGAGCGCCGTGTCCTCCAGCATGAGGCCCAGCGTGCGAGAGCGCAGGCGCTCGGCGTCGCCCGCCGACACATCGCGGTCGAGCACGCGCGCGGCATCCGGCGCATCGCGCTCAACCGTGCGAATATGCAGGCGCTCGGCAATGGCGCGAACGGCGGCACAGCGAGCAGCCTCGGCCTCCTCCTGCGCCGGCGTAAAGATGCGGTTGCGCCCCAGCACCAGGCCAATCACATTACGTGGGCCCAGAGCGTCGACGGCCAGCGCCGCCAGCAGGGACGACGGCAAGTCGCCCTCGAGTGCCACCACGGCGCGCGACGCACCGTGGGCCCGGGCGTTGTCGCGCACGGCGAGCACCAGCGCCTGCCACAGCCACTCCTCGGAACGGAACTCGGGCAGTTCGTGATCTTCCAGGGCATCGAGCATCACGCCGCGCTGAATCTCCTGAACCAGCAGGCTCTCCTCAAAACACGGCGCTTGGGCCACCACGCGACCGCAGTCGTCGAGCACAAACGAACCGCCGGTATACACCGACTCGTCATAGGCACCGACCGGCGCCATACAGGCAAACCACACACTACGCTTGGATGCGATCTTGCGGTAGGCGCCGCTGCGAACGGCGGCAATGGCGGCAGTCTCGCGGTCGGTCATGTCAAACGCATTGAATTGGAAATACGCAATGAGGTCAACACCGGTCGGCAACATCTCGAGTTCGCGGTCCAAGTCAAAAATCACGGCGATGCGCACGCCGTCCACGTCGAACACCGGCGGCGCCCAACGCGTGTCGTTGTTCTCGCCACGCTGCAGGGCAATGCTCGAACGCGCCGGCACCACATGACCGTCCTTGAGCATCATGTAGTCGAGCAGCGGCTGACCCTCAAACGAAACCGCCGCGGGCACGATGCAGATCATGTCAAGCTCCTGGATGCGCTCGGCGACACCAGTCAAGCCGGCAAGCATGTCGTGCTCAAAGTCGGCAGCGCCCACCAGGCCACCGGGCATGGCGCCCATAAAGAGCGGAGCCGGAACGCACAGCACGCGCGCCCCGCGCTCGTGGGCCAGACGAGCCTGGTCCTCGATGCGGCCGCAAATGCCCTCAATATCACCCAGGCGCATATCGATCTGTGCAAGCGCGAGCTTCATGGCTCAGCCCTTTCCGTCGTAAACCATCGAAATCGTAGTAAAAGCGCCGGCCGCATGATGCAGTCGGCGCTCGCATGTGCATATGCTAGCTATGATACCCCGAGCGGGGGCGCGCTCCTAGAACGTCGCGGACCACAGCCCGTGCAGGTTGCAGTAGGCATAGACGGTACCGGTCTTGGAACCGCCGGCAAAAAACGTCGCGGGCTTCATGCCGGGCTCAAGGTAATGGACCTCTAAGCGGCCCTCGGCCTCAAGGGCGATCCACTCAATATAGTGCTCGGGCAGGCTGGGGTGCTCGACCGAGCCAACGCGTGCGCGAATCACGTGACCGTCGCGCTCGGTCTCGACAACAGGCACGTGCTTCTCGTGCGCCGCGTCCTCAGTGTTTGCGGTCAGTTCCGTGCAACCGGCAGGGGTTGCAACGTCGTTGCCAAGGGCGGCAATGAGCTTACCGTCGGGGTCCTTAAAGAATTTCGCCATGATGTTCTCCTTTGCTGACGTGCCAATGTTCTTGATGGTTCTTATGCCCAAAGGCAGACAAACCATCCACGGCATTGCAAATGAACACATAACGGGCGGGGACGATGGGGCAGCGTGCGCTATCCGCCCTGGCGGCCCCACCCGAGCGGGTTAGCGCCCGTCGCCGCCCAGCAGCGCCAGAACATCTTCGCGGGTAAACAGCGCCGACGAGATGCCGTCGCCGCCGAGCACGCTGTTGACCAGGTCGCGCTTGGACTCCTGCATCTGCATAATGCGCTCCTCGATCGTGTCCTTGGCGATGAGCTTGTACACGGTCACGGTATGTTGCTGGCCAATACGGTGCGCGCGGTCGGTCGCCTGGTCCTGCGCTGCCACGTTCCACCACGGGTCGTAGTGGATGACCACGTCGGCCGCCGTCAGGTTAAGGCCCACGCCGCCCGCCTTGAGCGAAATCAAAAAGACCGGAACCTCGCCCGCTTGGAACTGCGCGACCATCTTGGCGCGGCTCTCCTTAGACGAAGCGCCCGTGAGCTTAAGGAAGGCGATGTCCTCCTTGGCCAAGCGCTTACCGATGATATCGAGCATACCCGTAAACTGGCTGAACAACAGGATGCGATGCCCGCCGTCGAGTGCGCCGTGCACGAGCTCCATACACGTATCGAGCTTGGCGCTCCCCGCCTTGTAATCCTCGTAGTGTAGACGCGGGTCGCAGCAGATCTGGCGCAGCTTGGTGAGCTCGGCGAGCACCTTGAGTTTGTCCTTCTTAAACTCCCCAGCCTCGCGGTGCTGCACCTGCTGGGCGATGCGGTCCTGGTTGGCCAGGTAGAGCTTGCGCTGCTCGCCGGTAAGCTGCGCCATGACGGTGTCTTCGATCTTCTCGGGCAGGTCGGCCACCACGTCTTCCTTAACACGGCGCAGCACAAACGGCGACACGAGCGCCTGCAGGCGAGCGGCGCTATCGCCCTCGGCATGCTCGACGGGGCTCTCAAAGCGCTTGGCAAACGACTCGCGCGTCCCCAAAAGGCCCGGCATCAAAAAGTCGAAGATGCTCCAGAGCTCGGACAGGCGGTTTTCGATGGGCGTGCCCGTCAGGGCAAAGCGCACGCCGGCAGGCAGGCGCTTGGCGGCGCGCGCCACCTGCGTGAGCGGATTTTTAATGTACTGTGCCTCATCGAGCACCACGCGGGCAAAATCCCGCTCGACGTACTCGTCGATATCGCGCCGCATAAGGTCATACGACGTCACGACCACGCTATGCTCGGCCACGCCGGCGATCTGCACGCGGCGTTGAGCCTTGGCGCCCACAATGGCGCACACATCGAGCGACGGGGCAAAGCGCTCCAGCTCGGCAGTCCAGTTGTACACGAGTGAGGCCGGGCATACCACGAGCGTGGGCTTGGTGTCCCCCGCCTCCACGCGCGCCAGAATATGCGCAATCATCTGGAGCGTTTTGCCCAGGCCCATGTCGTCGGCCAAGATGCCGCCAAGGCCCAGGTGTTCGAGCGAGCCGAGCCACTGGTATCCGTCGACCTGGTAGCCGCGCATCGTTGCCTTGAGCGATGCCGGCACCGTAAAGTCCATCTTGCCGAGCGTGTCCAGGCGCTCGACGGTACGGCGGAACGCAGCGTCGCGATCGGCCTCGAGCGCCGGCGTGCGTGCGAGCATGCTGTCGACGAACAGGGTGCTCGACGCGGGAAGCGACACGCCGTCGAGCAGGTCGACGGCATCGACACCCAGGTCCTCGGCAAGGCCAAACGCGGCGCGCGCCCCCTCGTCCAGGCGAATGATGTCGCCGGACGTAAGGCGCGCAAACGTTTGATGGCGCTTGTACGAATCGAGATAGACGGCAAGGTCCGCGGCCGAAAGCCCGCTCGCGCCCAGCTCGACATCGAGCAGATTGCTCTTAACGGTCGCACGAACCGAGAGCTTGGGCGCGGGGCGGACCGAGATCTGGCGCAGACGGTCGCTGAGCATGATCTCACCCAGTTCGGACAGGGCAGACAGGCCCTCGGTCAGCAGGCAGAACAAGCGGGCGTCATCGCGCTCCTCAAACGCCAGGCCGCGCTCGTAGAAATCGAAGTACAGGGCCGCCGTATCCATAACGCGAAACTCCGCCACCTCGTCGCGGGGCGGCACACCGGGGCGCTGCTCTTCGAAGGGGCTGCCCGGAGCGCCCAGGCTAAAGAGATCCGCCGACCAATCGCCGTAGGTAACCGTAATTTTGCAGGTCACGAGCCCATCGTCGACGCCGATCGCCATAGCAAAGCTCGGCTCGGGTGCCACGGTATCGAGCGCGGCGGGCGCGGTGAGGTCGGTGTAGTCGCGCAAAATGGGCAGCGCCATACGGCAGAACTCACCCACCTGCTCGGCGGCAATATGGGCGGGCGTGCGGCACGGCAGCAAGCGCGACAAAAAAGGTGCGGCATGCTGAGCAAATGCAGCGTCGGTACGGCGCGCGCGGCGCGTGTCAACCAAGTAGGCGGCATCGCCCGACGCAAAGCAGTACATATCGGCGGGCAGGCGCAGGTCATAGCTACCACCAGCCGCCGGCGCGATTTTGGCGGCAAGCAGCGGTGGGCGCTTAGCGGATGCCTCGTCCTCCCCTTGCGGAGACAGCTCAACCGCCACGTCGTAGGTGCGATGCGTCGTCATCCCCCGCGACCAGGCGGGCTCAAAGGAGATGGTCTGGCCGCGCAGCAGGTCCAGCACATATACGATGCTATGCTCGGACAGCGGCAACTGACGCTCGGCAACAAAACCACTGCGGGCAAAGTCGTACGACGCCGAACGCGAGCTTGTGATGTCATCGAGATAGGCAACTGTCGTCACAACAAGGTTGAGCAGCTTTGCCGATGTTTCGTCAAAGGCCTCAGGTGAATGGACAAACGTGAGCTTCTTGCCATAGGAGAACGTGCCGCCGCGCACGTAGGCATCGGCCATGCCGTCGATGTCCTTGACCACGTAGGAGACCGATCCACAGCGAATGCGGAACTCGAGCGCCCAGCTAAAGCGGTCAGCGAACAGCGGATTGTAGTACGGCACCAACGAGGGCTCCAACGCCGCTTTGGGGGCGTCGGGATCAACGGCACCGGCAAGCCTGCGGCGCATGCTCGCCAGCTCATCCATGCGCGCGTCCGAAAGATCGGAAAGCGCCGCCACAAGGCTCGGGCTCGTGGGGACGGGCGCCGGGAAGGGAAAGTTGGGGTTGACGGCCGGCGCGGCGGACGCGGCGCGCGCGGGCTGTTTCGGCTGCGCCGTAAACGTGCGAACCGGCGTGCGCAAACCTTCGACGGGCTCGGCGCCGCTGGTGTCCAGGTACGCCAGCGCTGTGGCGATGGCGTGCTTGCACATACCGGGATAGCGGTATGCGGCGGGGCAGTCGCAGTCGTAGTCGATAACCTCGTGCTCGTCCATGTCGAGCGCCACGTGCGTCTTGTACAGGTCGCCGCGCGAGCCGCGCACCGAGCCCTCAACCGTCACGTTTTTGGAGAAGCGCGAGCCGCTGTCCTCAATCGACAGCACGGCGCCGTTGAGCATGAGCGAGCGGCCCTTCATAAAGGTGCCGCTCAACGCCGCCTCTTTGCGAAGCGCCTGCACAAACGTCCCCTGCGCCATCACTTCCTCCAATCTCACCCGGGGTAGCTTAGATAACCGTCACGCGACCCTGGTTACCCACAATCGCCTTGGCCTCGGCCAGCAGCGGAATCGAGCGCGCGTTGACCTTGGCCGGCACCTCGGCACGCAGCACGCGCCCGTCCACCTGCTCGATAAAGATCTCCACGCGGTCGCCGCCCGGGTTGGCGGTGAGCACCGTGGCCAGGCGCGCCATATTGCCCTGGCTAAAGCGGCTGTTGGGCACCATGACCTCAAACACCTTGGGCTTGTTGTTCTCCTCGTTGAGCTCGAGCGGCACGATCTCCTGCGCGATGATCTGGTCGCCGCGGTCCGAGCGCTCGAGTTTGCCCTTAATGCGCACAAAGGCATCGGACAGCTGCGCGCCGGTCTCGGGATCGACCTCGCCGTACAGGTACCCCTCGGCCTCTTTATAGGTCTTGGGGAACACGACGACGGTGGCCTCGCCTTCCATGTCCTCGAGCTGCACGATGCCCATGGGGTCACCGTTTTTGGTCACGCGCTTGGACACGCTCGAGACCATGCCGGCCCACCACAGCGCCTTGCCCTCGGGAATCTCCTGGTTGATGGTGCCGCCCGTAGGATTCTGAACTTCGTAGCCGGTATCGATCTGCGAGAACGAGAAGTCGCGCGCCTTGGCTAGTGCATACTCAAACGGGCGCAGCGGGTGGTCCGAGACATAGATGCCCAGAACCTCCTTCTCCTGGCTCAGCTTAAGGTGGCGGTCCCACTCCTGACCATCCGGATCGGGCACGCTCACCTCAAAGCCCGAGCCCTCAACGTCGCCAAACATATCAAAGAACGACGTCTGACCGCTCGCGCGATCCTTCTGGCGCTTCACCGCGGCATCGATGATGTTCTCGGGGTTGTTCTTATCCACAAAGTGCATCATCTGGCGACGCGGATACCCCGTGGAGTCGAAGGCGCCTGCCTTGATGAGCGATTCGATCACGCGGCGGTTGGCCTGGCTCGAGTCCACGCGCTCGACAAAGTCGTGCAGCGTCTTAAACGGGCCGCCCGCCTCGCGCTCGGCGATAATCGCCTGCGCCACGCCGGTGCCCACGCCGCGGATGCCGGCCAGACCAAAGCGCACGCCCTCCTTGGTAGCCGTGAACTCGGTACCGGACTCGTTGACATCTGGCGACAGCACGGGGATGCCGTCGTGACGGCATGCCGAGACGTAGTGCACGATCTTGTCGGTCTTGCCCGTATAGGACGTCAGAACGGCCGCCATGTACTCGTGCGGATAGTGCGCCTTGAGCCACGCCGTCTGCATAACCAGGATGGCGTAGCCGGCGGAGTGCGACTTGTTGAAGGCGTAGGACGCGAACTCGAGAACATCGTCCCAAATCTTCTGGGCGACCTCGCGCGTATAGTTGTTCTTGATGGCGCCGTTCATCCAGTGGTCGTAGGTGGTCTCGTCGGAGCCATCCTCCCAGTGGAGCACCGTCGACGTGAGCAGCTTGATTTTCTTCTTAGCCACGGGCTTACGGATACGCGAGTCCGATTCGCCCTTGGAGAAGCCGCACATCTCGACGGAGATGAGCATAACCTGCTCCTGGTAGACCATGGTGCCGTAGGTTTCGCCCAGGATGTCGTCCAGGCGGTCGTCGTAGGAGACGGCCGGCTCCTTGCCGTTCATACGGTTGATGTAGGACGAAACCATGCCGGCGCCCAGCGGGCCCGGGCGGTACAGAGCGATCAATGCCACGACGTGCTTGTACTCGGTGGGCTTCATGTTCTTGATCGTGGCCGTCATGCCGGCGGACTCGACCTGGAAGACGCCGGCGGTGTGGCCGGAACCCATGAGCTTAAAGATCTCGGGATCGTCAAAGGGGATCTCTTCCTCTTTGATGTCGATGCCGAAGTTCTTTTTGATGTTTGCCTTGGCCTTGGAGATAACCGTCAGCGTGCGCAGGCCCAAGAAGTCCATCTTGAGCAGGCCCATATCGGCAACGGTATGGCCCTCGTACTGGGTAATCTCGACGCCGCCCTTGGTGTCGAGCTTGGTGGGCACGTGCTCGTTGACGGGGTCGCGGCAGATCAGAACGGCGCACGCGTGCACGCCCTCGCCACGGGTGAGGCCCTCGATTGAGAGCGCCGTGTCGATGATGCGGCGGGCGTCGTCGTCCTTTTTATAGGCCTCGGCAAAATCGGGGTTAAACAGATCCTCTTTGCCGGGCTGCTTTTCGAGCACCTGCTTGAGCTTGACCTTGGGGTCGCTCGAGACCATCTTGGACAGACGCTGGCCCATGTAGACCGGGTAGTCCAGGACGCGAGCGGCGTCGTTGATGGCCTGCTTGGCCTTAATGGTCGAGTAGGTGATGACGTGGGTGACCTTCTCGGGGCCGTAGAGCTGGCGAACGTGCTCCACGACCTCGAGGCGCCGCTCATCGTCGAAGTCCATATCGATATCGGGCATCTCGGTACGCTGCGGGGACAGGAACCTCTCGAACATCAGGCCGTTCTCGAGCGGGTCGAACGCGGTGATGTTCATGGCGTAGGCGACGATAGCGCCGGCGGCCGAGCCACGGCCGGGGCCGACGCCGATGCCGTTGTCCTTGGCCCATTGCACGTACTCGGCGACGATGAGGAAGTAGGCGGCAAAGCCCTTGTCGCAAATGACCTTGTATTCGTACTCAAAGCGCTCTTTGATGTTGACGCCACCGATCTCGCGCGTGGCCCAGTCGTCACCATAGTGCTGGCGCAGGCCCTTCTCGCACTCGCGGCGGAACTGGCTCTCGTGTGTCTCGCCGGGGTCGAGCAGCGGGAAGCGCGGCAGGATGATGGAGTCCCAGTCCAGCTCTACGTAGCACTTGTCGGCGATCTCGAGCGTGTTGTCGCAGGCCTCGGGGCAATACGGGAACATCGCCCGCATCTCCTCCTCGGTCTTCATATAAAACTCCGAGCCGGTCATGCGCATGCGGTTGGGGTCGTCGACCTTGGCGTTCATGCCAATGCACATGATGACGTCCTGCACCGGCGCGTCCTCGCGGCGCAGGTAGTGGAAGTCGTTGGTGGCAATGACTTTGACGCCCACCTGCTTGGCGATATCGATGAGCGTGCGGTCCATCTGCTCGTCGGTCAGGCCGTTGTCGGTGGTGATGCCGTGTTCCTGGATCTCGATATAAAAGTCGCCGGGTTCGAAGGTATCGCGGAAGGTCTCGGCCCACTTGATGGCGCCCTCCATGTCACCGCGGTCGATGTATTTGGGAATGATGCCCGCGATGCAGGCGCTCGTGCAGATCATGCCCTTGGCATGGCGGCGCAGGTTGTCGAGCGTCACGCGCGGCTTGTAGTAAAAGCCCTGCACGGCGGCCTCGGAAACCGTCTGCATCAGGTTGACGTAGCCCTCCTGGTCCTTGGCCAGAAGGATCATGTGATAAAGCTCGGGCTTATGGTCGCGGGCGAGCGTCTCGTCCGGCGTAAAGTAAACCTCGCAGCCAAAGATGGGCTTGATGACCAGAGGCGGCTTGAGCTCGTCGATGTTGCCCTTCTCGTCCCACATGGCCATGTCCTTCACATACTGGGCATGCTCGCGCGGGTTTGCCTCGGGATCGGGCTCCACCAGCTCGTCGCGACGGTCCTTTTCCAAGAAGGCCTTGTCGTGGCTCCAGGTTTTGTACTCGGGCGTGTTGTGGTTAACGGCGTCACAGGCCAGCGCCAGATCGGGCACGCCATACATGTAGCCGTGGTCGGTAATGGCGACGGCGGGCATGCCCAGCTCAACGGCGCGGTTGACCATATCCTGGATACGGGTTGCGCCGTCGAGCATGGAAAAGACGGTGTGGTTGTGCAGATGGACGAATGCCATGTGATGAGCTCCGATGCGGGTTCGTGTTCTGACTGAACGATTTTACCCCACGGCGCGGACAGCACCCGAACCTAGCCAAACCCACACGGTAGTCTTTTTGGGACCTTCAAAAAGGGGAATGAGGGCATCCAGATATATCGAGTATTACTGAAACCCCGGCGATACGCTGAATGATTTGTGACGAATAGTCATGTCCATCAAGAAGGCTCGACGCTTCGGGCAGCTCGTCAATCGATATATCAATTCTTGGAGACATGTATTCCTACCATTTTTAAAGAAACAACGGCGGTAATTGCTATCGCGATTGCGCCAATAACACCGAGCGCTATCTGAATGGGATATAACCCCAACACATATCCAAATATGGAGAAAAACATTGCAGAAAAGAGGGCCCTTACCAGAGACGCGACGGAAAGGATCGTCGCGCGGAGATCGTCCGCTATCGCGTCTTGGATTAAGTTTTCCGAAGTGATGTACACCACTTCCGGGAGAAAACAAAGCACCATGCTAAGGCCAAACAAACACAGCGGATTTGAAGCGAACCACGGAAGAATCATGAAAAGACCGGCCTCGATTAACATCGAGCCGAGCATGGTATTTCTTTTCCCGAAACGCGATGAGAAGAAATCTGCTGCAATGTAGGCCGTCGCATTTACTGCATAGGATGCACCGAAAAAGATTCCTATTATGGAGACGGGAGCATCAAATGCGTCGAATACCAACTGATTCAAGTTGTAATAACTCCCATAGAATCCATCGAGCATGCTTGTGCCGATTAGAAGAAGCAATACCGCAAAAGCGGATTCTCCAATGCACCAGGTTTCGCGTCTGAAGATCTTGGCTACGTCAAACCTTTCCTCCCCAGAGTTTTTGGAATGGGTCGTTTCCATCCTCTCAATGGGATACAGAAGGAAAAGCTGCAGGAGATAGAAAACGGAAACGCATACGTAGAGGGCACTCCAAGATACTTGGGCAATGAATGATCCAAGTACGATTGCCACTCCCGTCGCGATTGATTGCGCGGCAAGCAGCCGAGCGTTGATGGTGAGGAAGCGCTCTCCTTGACCGGCATTTCGGGCAATTTCATATAAAAGTGCTTGTTCGGATCCCGATTGAAGGGAGTAGGCGAGTGCCTCAACAAGGGAAAGCGCGACGAGAAAGGGGCCTGAGAGTAACAGCATGCCAGCCGTATGGAAGAAAAGAAGCAGAACGCCCACTTGAATCGAGAACTTCTTTCCAAAGAAATCGCCTACCAGCCCTGTTGGCAGCTCGAGGACGACCGTTGCAATGTTGTACAGGGCTTGATAAAGCGCGATTTCCGTGACAGACATTCCTTTATCCGCAAGGAAAAGTAGAAACACTCCCCGATTTAAAACAAATCCCGCGAGAACGAAAAAGGCGGAATAGATGTGCAGTTGCGTAGCGGCATTCTTATTCATTTGGCACTTCCATCAACTAATTTTGCCGGGCCGCTCGCTACTGACTCGAAGCCTGAAGTGTTCACAGTTGATGTGAAGAGCGGTAAAGCTTTTGCACAGGGTATCAATGGAATACATCCGAAGCGTTTTCGGCAGTATCATCGGCGAAGGCGGGATTAGCCTTTACGCGGCGCTCACCCTCGATGTATTTGACGATTTGATCAATCGTCTGGTTGGCGCGGCTCTTGAGCTTGCGCTCGTAGAAGAAGAGGCCGAGCTTGCCGCGCATGCCAGACGTGTTGCCACCCGCACCCTGAAAATCCTCGGTATAGGTGAGCTCGCAAGCACCATCGCCAGCAGGTGCAGCCTCATAGCGCATGGTATTGATGCCCGCCGCATACTGAAAACAGACCTCATAGAGGCACGGGTAGTCAAAGTGCTTGATCTTAACCTTGATCGCCGTGCCCTTGGTCTTGCCTTTTGCGGTATGGACGCTTCTCGTACTTATAGCCGTTGAGCTTATTGCGGCTAGGACGTTTGCCCGTGGCGTTCTCGATATCCTGCATGATGGACCCCGCCAGAGCGTCAAAAAGCTCCTCCGGCGTCACCTTAAGCGTTTTGGTGAGCTGCATGATGGCTCCTTATTCGCTTGAACCGTTCGAGCCATTGTACCGCCCCAGGCTCTCCCATGCGTTGCGGTGCCATCTGGACGATTGAGGGCCTTACGGCCGAAAACCAACCAAATAGCACCATAAAGCCTGAGGTGGCTAAAGGTTGTAGGTGACTACTTGAGGTTCGGCGGGTTTGACGAAGATGGTTGGATCCGGCTGCTCCGCGCGGACGAACTTGACGGTCACGGCCTCAAAGCCCGCCTTGCGCAGAACATCAGCGTAGACGCGCGCCTGCAGGGCGTGCTTCTCCTGCAGCTGATCCGGCGTCTCGTCCGGTGTGCCGCCCGTCTTGTAGTCGATGACCAGCGCGCGCGACGGATCGGCCGGGTCGGTTGCCAAAGCGTCGATGGCGCCCTCGGCATATGCACCGTAGCGGGCAATGTCCTTGTCCTCACAGCCCAGCGAAAAGAACGGCACCTCGGCGCGAACGCACGGCCACGCGAGCAGGTCGGCACGAACAGCCGACTTGAGCCAGCGGTCCAGGGCAACGTCGAAGCGTTCGCGCTGCTCCGGCGTCAGGCGCCACAAGCGTGCCAGCGCATCGGCGCGCGCAGCGGGCAACACGTCGGCACCCATCTCGATCAGCCACTGGCAGGCAGCATGGAACGCCGAGCCCAGCGCCATGGGGTTGCCGGCGGGCTCAACGGCGGCCACGTCTGCATCCGTCATCTCAGAACCATCCGACTCCGCATCATCGCCGGCCTCGTCCATGGGCACGTGTGCCTCGGCGGCACGGTCCTCGGACTCGGCATGCAGCGCCGCGGCAATTGACGAGTAGCTGTACGAATCGCGCGCCGGATACGGGCAGGTGCCCATGCGCACGCCCACCGCCTGGGGATACACGAGCTCAAACGCATCGGGCTCGGCGTCGGCAGGACCGGGCACAGTTGAGTGCGCAGCATTATCGGCGGCATCGGCATCGCCGCGGACAAGCCTGCCCTCGGCATCCAGAGAAGCATTGGCCTCAAACGACTGCTCGCCAAAGGAAAAGTCCGCGAGCGAAATGAGCTCGTAGTCGCCCGGCTGGGAGTTGTCGAACACCAGGCGGTCGGCATCGAGCTGCGGCATGTCCAGGGCATCCGTCGGCAAAATGCGTCGCAGCACGTCGTAGGTCAGATCGGTCTCGGCGTCGAAGGTCGGCGCGCACACCTTGCCGCGGCTCACGCCGGCATCCATCGCCAGAATGACCAGCTCTCGCGCACGCGTCATGGCGACATAGAGTAACCGAGCCCGCTCCTCGAGCGAAAGCTGCAGGTCGTCGTTGCGCAGGCGAACGAATGCCTCGGCGGGAGAACCCGTCGCGCAGACGTCCTCCATGAGCTCCGGCGGCAACCATAGCGACGTGCCCTTGCCCTTAAACGCATGCTCAAACTGCTTTTTGACGTCATCGCCCTTCACGAACGTACCGTCCGCGAGTTTAACGCCGTCGAAGCGTGCCGGCAGCGCCACGACCTGCGCCCCGCCGTCGACGCGACCCATCTGCGCCGCACCGGACGACTTGCGCACGCCAAAGCACTCCGCAACCGCCACGACCGGATACTCCAGGCCCTTGGACGCATGCACGGTCATGATGCGCACCGCGCCGTCGCCCTCCTCGTTGAGGGCGCCTGGGGCCTCCTTGCCCGCCAAGAAGCGGTCGAAGGCAAGCGCAATGGAACGCGGCGAGTTACCGAACTCGGCCTCCGCCTCGGCCACGGCATCGAGCGCCTTAAGCACGTTGGCGGCAATGGCCTTGCCCTCGGGACCACGCTGTGCCAGACGCACAAACCAGCCGGAGGCGTTGACAGTATCGCGCGCGATGGCGGCGAACGAATCGCGGCCCACGCGACGAAGCGCATACCGCAGCACCTCGCGGGCGCGCGTCACGAGCGGCAAGTCTTGCAAACCCGGCACATCGGAATCGCTCATGATGCCCGCATCGATGTTGCGGCGCGAGGTCTCCCCCGTCTGGTCGTCCAGTTTGGTCGCCAGCGCCAGGAACTCCTGGGCGCCGAGCGCAAACATCGGCGAGGCGAGCAGCGGCATAAGGCCCTGCGCCGTATCGGCCGGATTGGCGAGTGCGCAGACCAGGGCACGCACCGTCTGCACCTCAGCTGCCTGGGCAAAGACCGAGCCGCCTGCGATCACGCAGTCGAGCTCTTGGTCGCGGAAGGCCTGCGCATAGACATCGGCGTTGGTCATGCGGCCCAGCAGCAGGACCATGCTGCCCTGGGGCTGGCCCGCTTTAACGAGTGCTTGGAATCGCTCCGCAATCGCGCGAGCTTTCGCCTGCGTTCGCTCCTGCGTACTGCCACCGGCAACGAAGATCGCCTGGCGGCGCGATGTCTTCGCCTTGAGCTTGTCCTCGCGTTCGTCGCTCGGTTCAAGATCCAAGAACCCCTGCATCAAACCACCGGTGTCGCCGTCAAAGACGCGCGCCACATAGCGCAGCACCTCGTCGTGGCTGCGGAAGTTGCGTACAAGCTTGACGAGCTCGCCGGCGGGGGCATCGGACGCGGCAGCCGTCTCGGACGCAGCAGAGGAGCCCACCTTGCGCTCCTGGCGACGGAATACCTCGACCTCGGCACCACGGAAGCGGTAGATCGACTGCTGCGCATCGCCTACGGTGCACAGCGCGCGCTCCTCCGCGCCCGTCAGGTAACGAATCAAATCGACCTGCATCTGATCGGTGTCCTGGAACTCATCGATCATGACCATCTTAAAGCGACCCTCATAGGCCGCTCGGATGGCGGGATAATCGCGCAGCGCCTCGTACGCCATGCGCAGCAGGTCGTTGTTATCAAGCGCGGACTGGCCGGCCTTGAGCGCACGGTACTCCGCCTCCACAGCACGAGCAAGCCCCATCAGCGCATCAAGCGCGGGACCACCACAGGCCAGCACGATATTGATAAATGCATCGGCAGCCTCGGCCTTGAGCAGCTCCACCTGTTCCTTAGGGAACGCCTTGCTCGCCCGAGGCATGCTGCACGACATCATGAGTCGCGCCGCATCCTCCATCGTTTTGCCGCTCGCCTCGAACGCGTCGATGGCGTCGAGCGCCACCTGCGCTTTCTCGGTCGCGGCCTTGCTCGCACCCAACGCCGCGCGATAGGCGTCGGCAAGCGCAGAGGTGTCGGCCTGGCCGCGCGCCACGCACACATCGTCCATGCCGCCCGGCAACTGGCTCGAGAGCTCCAGCAGGTCGCGTACCAGACCCTTGATGGTCGTGCCGGCGCCAAAGGGGCCGCCCTCGCCCACCATGGGATACCAGGCGTAGAGGGCCTTGAGCGATGCCGCGAGCTCGGGGGCGGTATCGGGTGCCGTCGCGCGACCCAGCACATGCTCAACAGCCTGGTCCATAAGCTCGTCGGTATCGGTGAGCACCGTGAACTCGGGATCGATGCCCAGCTCCAGCGCGTGCGCGCGCAGGATACGCGAGCACATGCCGTGAATGGTCGAAATCCATGCGTCGTCGACGGTCAGCGCTTCCTCGTCCATGCCCTCGTCGATAAGCGCACGGCGCACGCGGTCGCGAATCTCGGCCGCGGCATCTTTGGTAAAGGTAATGGCGAGCACCTGGTCCAGATGCTCAACGAACGGACCGGATTCGGGCGAGAGCGCGTAGACGATGCGACGCGTGAGGGTAAAGGTCTTGCCCGAACCGGCGCCCGCCGAGACAAACAGCGGACGGTCGAGCGTCTTGACGATCTGCAGCTGTTGCGGCATCAAGGTCGAAAGATCCATGGTCTACACGTCCCTCCTTACAAACGTTCCTTCGTGGTTATACGAGCAGCGGGCATGCGCAGCCTGCGCCGACGTCGGGTCGACAGCGGCGACGTCGCCCGCCTCGAGCTCATGCAGGCGCTCGGCGATACCGGCCTCCACGCGGTCGAGCAGGGCATCGAAGTCCATGTTGCCGCCCTCGCCGGGAAAACCCTTCTTAAGCCCCGGGATGCGACCGTCGCCGCGCTCTTCCTCGAGCAGCTCAGCGCTCGCGGCACCGCGCAGCGCCGGCTTGCCGCCCTTGGTCGAAAAATAGAGCGCCGCACGGGTATCCAGATCCAGCGCCCGGCGCATGGCCTGCGCATAGATAAGCGTCTGGGTATGGGGCGGCAGCCACCGCGGATCGTCGATGGGCGCCGTGCCCGATTCCTCGTCGCGCACCGTAGGGTCGGCGAGTTTAAACTCCTCAACGCCCGTGCGGTGCTTATAGTCGATCACCACGGCGCGTTTCTCGGCATCCACGTCCACACGGTCGATGCGCCCGCCGAGCGGCCAGCCGGCATACTCAACGTTAAGATCGTTAAAGGCAAACTCCAGGTAGCGCGGAGCAAAGGGGGTCAGCGCCTCGGCTTCATAGGCAAGCACGCCCTCCAGCTGCGGCAGAATCTCGGCCACCTGGCGCTCCTCCACCGGAGAGAGCGGCACAAGCGGGCCCTCGTTGCCACGCTTGGAGGCATGCTCGGCCAAGGTCTCGTCAAAGACCTCGCGCAGCAGCTCCTGAGCACGTGGCAGATTCTCGGGCGTCACGCGTTCCATGCCCTCCTGGGGCAGACGGGCGTGCAGGTGCTCCAACACGTCGTGGACAAAGTTGCCCTTCTCCATATTGCCAAAGCCGGCGTCAATCGACTGGGGCTTCACGCGGTACGAGACGAACCAGCATAGTGGGCAGGTCGAATAGGCCTCGATCTGCGAGGCAGACGTCAGGCGCGGCACCAGCGGTGCATCCTCGCCCTCGCCATCGCGACGGCGCAGGACCAGATACGGAATGGCTTCATCGCTCAGATGCTGAGGAGCTTCGCAGGTCACGCGCTCGCGCCTAAGACCTTCGCCTGCAGCGGGATCGAAGTCCCTTACGATATCGCCCTCACCCACGCACTTCGCCTTGTCGGCGCCAACGGCCTTAGCGTCGTCAGCGGCCTTGTCGGCGTCAGCGGCCTTAGCATCGTTAGCGGCCTCGGCATGCGCCCGCAACTCGGTCCACACGGCAGCCGGGTAGCACTCGCGCGCCTGGCGATCGTGCGTCACGCGGGCAAGCGCAACCGGACCGCGCGCGGCCTGCATCGCGCGGCCAAAGCGCACGCGCAACAAGGCGGCAGGCTCAAGCGTCACACCGCTGCGATCTAACTCTGCCGTCAGCGTTGCCAGCGGGCCCTCCTCATGTGAGAGCGGATAGCTGTCCAGGTCGACGTCGGCAAACAGCACGGCATCGTAGCTATCGGGGCGCAGGGCCGCCGCATCGGCAAGCGAAGTAAAGCGAACCTGGGCACGTGGCGCACGGTCAACCTCGTAGGTCTCGTAATCGTAGGCGGTGCTACGCTTGTCCACCTTGGTGCGAATGCCATCGAGCACGGGCACGGTCGCGGCCTGCGACACGTCGAGCGCACGGGCGCCATTCATAAGGATGTCGATGACGTGGCGCAGCAGGGCCACCTCCGCCTGGCGACGGGCCTGACCGTCGAGACCGCCAAGTGCGCGATCGGGCAACGCCTCGGCGACGGCGAGCATTGCCTTGAGCGCCGTCACGGGCTTGTCGCGCCACAGCGCCTGGAACACGTCCGAGACCACGCATGGCACGTTCTTAAACCAGTTCTCGTCGCTCGCCGCCTTGCGGGCGCCCCTCACCTGGCCTTGGACGCTCTGAAGCAGGCTCTTAACGCCCGCGGTAGTCTTGCTGCGCGAAAGACGCATGTTCTTGTCGAAGCCGCGGGCGCTCGCGGCGTCGGCACCCGAAAGCGGGCTATAAATCCAGTCGGTAAGCTCTGGAGCGGGCCACCACTCGGTCTTGGAAGCAGTGCCCTCGTCAGCGGCCTTCATACGCTCGATCAGGTTGGCGAGCGCCGTAAACTGCCTGCCCACGATGGACTGGGAAAACGCCGTGAACTCAGTCGTCTCGGCCGCAATGTGACGCGCCGCCAGACGAGAGGCGAGCTCACCGAACAGCTGGGATGCCCGGGCAGAAACGACGAGCACGCGCACAGGGTCGGCAGGCGTCGCGGCGCCGTCGACCTCGGAACCCTGGCACGCTTTTACCAGATCATCAATTGCGTTCGCATAAGCATGAGCACGGGCATGGGGGCCGGCGACCTCAATAAAGGCAGGCTGAGCGGCGGTCCCGCAAGCGGCATCAGACGCGACGGCGTCCTCCCCCAGCGGTGCAACCTCAAACAGCACACCGCGGACATCAAATGCCGCGGCAAGCTCCTCGCGCATCGCCGCCTGCTCGCGGGCAAGCAGCACGACGACCTCTCCCCCATTGTTCGCCACGGCAGACAGCAGCTCGAGCAGGCCGTGCGTAAACGACGTGATACCGCGCACGCATACGGCGCGGGTGCACGCCGGCAAGTTATCGGCCAGGGCACCGACCATAATGTCAGCTGCCTCGCAGGGCTCGACCATGTCTCGACGGTCCAAACCACCCGCGTAGGCGCGCAAAAGCTCGAACACACGAGCCTCGGCATCGCTTTTTGGCTCAGGCTGGCAATTGTTGTCGCAGCAACGCTCGGCACCTGTCCCCGCCACACCCGGCAGCACATCGCGGGCCATGCGCGCGAGCATGCGCACCGTGCCCTGACTGCGCGAAAGCGGCTGCAGGTCGGCATCGTCGCGGCGGGCAATCATATCCGAAAACAACATCTGGCGCTGCAGGTTGTCCACAAAGCTGCGGCCATCGCCCAACAGCTCCCACAACGAACGGAGCCACGACGAAGGGGTCTTGTAGTCAACACCCAGGGAAGCGCCGGACGCAGCGGCATCATGACGGCACAGGTCGAGCTCGGCAAACGTTGGCGCCAACAGCACGGCACGCCCGTGGCGGGCAATAAGGTCGGCAAGCAGCGCCGCCTCGGCATCGCTCAAATCCGCGCCGGCGTTGGTGGTATAGATTCGAACAGGCATGGTCCTCCACTCAAACCGTTCGCAATATTCAATGCTTCCATCCTACCCGCCCGCGCGGACAGATTTGCCCCACGCCAACAGATTTGACCCCTTGGAGACGGAGGAAAATGGATCACCGAGGAGGTCAGTCTAACCCAGTGATCCGTTTTCCTCCGTCCCCAAGGGATCAAAAAACCGCCCCCGGAGGGACGGTTCTTCGTAATTCATTGTTGTCGCTGGCCTACTCGCCATCCTCCAGCTTAATGAGGATCTTGCGATAGCCACCGTACTCGCCATTAAGTGCCTTGGACACGCGGCTCACCGTAGTGGACGAAGCGCCGGTGCGGGCCTGAACCTCAACATAAGGCTCGCCCTCATCCAGATAACGCGCAACCTGCAGACGTTGCGAAAGATCGCAGATCTCGCGCGGCGTGCAGATATCGGTCAAAAACGCCTGGATATCCTTCTCGTCATCCAAAAGACTAAATGCGTGGACCAGCTGCTTGACATCAGGCTTGTCAAACATGTTCTCGATATTCATCGATCACCGCCAAACCCGCCATAAGGCATCGAAGTTGATACTGACATCGGGCATCGTTCGCCCGTTCTATGCAATAGGGCAACGCCTGTGGCTTTTGCCCGTAGCAGTGTAGCACACCACCAAACTAAAGCGACAAGACTCTCTGCCAGCGGGGCGTTTTTCAGGACGAACGCCGTTTTGAAACCGAATGCGCACGTAAGCTCCACGAATATCTGAGACAATGGGCGCCCAAACAGGGCCGTGCCCCGCACCCATCCAAGTTGCAAAGGCATGTGCCCCTCACGCCCCCTCACCACGCCATGCGCAAGAAAGGATTCACACCATGCGCTTTATGCTTAACTGGCTCTTTACCTCGATCGCCATCGCGATTGCCACGTTCCTCGTTCCCGGCATCCAGCCCTTCGGTTTTGCCGAGGCCTGGGTCTGTTTCGCCTTCGTGGGACTGTTCCTGAACATCGTCGATTCGCTCGTCAAGCCGTTCCTGACGGTTATCTCGCTGCCGCTCACGATCATTACGCTGGGTATTTTTCAGCTCGTAGTCAACAGCTTTATGCTCGAGCTGGCCAGCTATCTGTCGGTCAATCTGCTGGGCGCGGGTATCTCCATCGCCAGCTTTGGATCGGCCTTTATGGGCAGCATCCTGGTGTCCATCATGCGCAGCATCCTCGACAGCATCGCCGAGGGCTAAAACGGCCATTCCGGCCGCGCCCGTCTCAACAGCCCAAAACGAAGGCCGCCCATCGCAAAAATGGGCGGCCTTCTTATTTGCCAAGTCTCAAAGGGTGAGAGAATCTGCCATTTCTACCCCGTCCCCCAATAGCAGGTGGGGCTAGATGACGTAGTCGTAGCCCTCGCTGGGGGCGACGAGCGTATCGAGCGTCACGCCATCGAGGTAGTCGTTGATGAGCTTGTCCAGGTTCTTCCACACATCGAGTGTGGGACACTCATCCGAACGCGAACAGCCCTTGCAGTCGCCGTCCAGGCATGCGACCGGTGCCAGACTACCCTCGGTCAGGCGCAGAATCTCGCCCACCGTGTACTGCTCGGGCGGGCGCGTGAGCACGTAACCACCGCCCTTGCCGCGCATGCCCGAGAGCATATTGGCGCGCACGAGTGTGGCCAAAATGTTCTCCAGATACTTCTCCGAAATCCCCTGACGCGCGGCGATCTCTTTGAGGGGAATGCGGCCTGCCGCCTGGTGCTCGGCCAGGTCGACCATAACGCGCAGGGCATATCTGCCCTTTGTGGAAACCAACATATATATTGCTGCCTTTCGGTCTTTTAATTCGTAGAAATTCTAGCCGAAATATTGGTTTTGAAAATACCTATTCCCGTCAAGATGGTTAATCGACTCGTAATAATCTTCTATTTCCTATTGCATTACTAGGCTTTAGTGCCTACTATGCTTGCCAACAGCAAAACGAACAACCCATAAGGTTTGTGGGTTTCGTTGCTACACACACCGTAAAACCACACGGTATCCAGTCATTTGAACACTTTGGAGGTTCACCATGAGCAATGTTTACACGTCCATCGATCAGCTTATCGGCCACACTCCGCTTCTGGAGCTCACTCACTTTGAGGCCGATGAGGACCTCAAGGCCCGCGTGCTCGTCAAGCTGGAATACTTCAACCCCGCCGGATCCGTTAAAGACCGCGTCGCCAAGAACATGATTGACGAGGCCGAGAAGGCAGGCAAGCTCGTGCGTGGCGGCGACTACACCATCATCGAGCCCACGAGCGGCAACACCGGCGTCGGCATCGCCTCGGTGGCGGCCGCCCGCGGCTACAAGGTGATCATCACCATGCCCGAGACCATGTCCGTCGAGCGCCGCAAGCTGATGCAGGCATACGGTGCGCAGCTCGTGCTCACCGACGGCTCCAAAGGCATGAAGGGCGCTATCGCCAAGGCCGAAGAGTTGCAGAAGGAGACCCCCAACAGCATCATCGCCGGCCAGTTTGTGAACCCCGCGAACCCGGCCATTCACAAGGCCACGACCGGCCCCGAGATCTGGGACGACACCGACGGCAAGGTCGACATCTTCGTCGCCGGCGTCGGCACCGGCGGCACCGTGACCGGCGTGGGCGAGTTCCTCAAGGAGCAAAACCCCGAGATTCAGGTCGTCGCCGTCGAGCCCGCCACCTCCCCGGTGCTCTCTAAGGGCCAGGCCGGCCCGCACAAGATCCAGGGTATCGGTGCCGGCTTTGTGCCCGACGTCCTCGACACCCAGGTCTACGACGAGATCATCCCCGTCGAGAACGACGACGCCTTTGCCACCGGCCGCGCCGTGGGCCACAAGGAGGGCGTGCTCGTGGGCATTTCGTCCGGCGCCGCCGTGTGGGCCGCGCTGCAGCTGGCCAAGCGTCCCGAGAACGAGGGCAAGACCATCGTGGCGCTGCTCGCCGATACCGGTGAGCGCTACCTGTCCACGGCACTCTTCCAGGACTAAGGTCTGTTGCCCATAGGTTGAGCCCAGGATGAACCGGTCTCCTCTCTCCCGGCAGTCTGAGCCCATCCCATCAGGGCGCCCCACGAGTCGTCCGAACTTGCTACAATGTCTGCGGCGCGGAACCAGCCTCCCGCGCCGCTTTTCTTTTTTGGCCACATGCCACCAAGGAGAACCTCCCCATGCACAACAAGCGCGTGCTCGTCGCCATGAGCGGCGGCGTCGATTCCAGCGTGACCGCGTACCTGCTCAAAAGCCAGGGCTACGAATGCGTCGGCGCCACCATGCGCCTCACCTGCCCCGCACCCGATCCCGTCACGGGCATGAGCAAAGTCGACCGCGACATCGCCGACGCGAAGGCCGTCGCCGAGCGCCTGGGGATACCCCACCGTGTGCTCGACCTGCAGCAGACCTTCGACCGCAATGTAATCGAGCGCTTCGTGACCGCCTACCAGGAGGGGCTGACGCCCAACCCGTGCATCATCTGCAACCGCCATATTAAGTTTGGCGCGCTGCTCGATGCGGCGCTCAATATGGGCTGCGATTACATCGCCACAGGTCACTACGCCAAAACGAGCCAGGCGTCCAACGGAACCTGGCAGCTGCATCGCGGCGAAGACCTCAAAAAGGACCAAAGCTACTTTTTATATTCGCTTACGCAGGAGCGCCTGGCGCACACGATCTTTCCGCTGGCAGGCCTGGACAAGGAGCACGACGTGCGCCGCATTGCCGCCGAGCAGGGCTTTGCCAACGCCAAGAAGGCCGAAAGCGAGGACATCTGCTTTATCGCGGATGGCGACTATGCGGGCTATATCGAGCGTCGGTGCGGACATCCCGCTACACCGGGCGATATCGTATGGCGCGACGGCAGCGTGGTCGGACGCCACAACGGCGCGTTGCGCTATACCATCGGCCAGCGCAAGGGCCTGGGCGTCGCGATGGCGCATCCCGTGTACGTAACGGGCGTCGACGCCGCCAACAACATTGTGCATCTGGGCGAGGCCGAGGACCTGACCGCCTCGGCGCTAACTGCCGATGAGTGGATCTGGAGCGCCCCTGCCGACCGCATGGAGGCAAAGCTCGATGCCGGCGGCATTCGCGTGGGCGCCAAGTACCGCTACCGTCAAAAGGACCAGGCGGCGACCCTTACACGTGGCGCCGACGGACAAATGCTGCTGACTTTTGATGAGCCGCAGCGAGCCATCGCCCCCGGCCAGGCCGTTGTAGTCTATCGCGGCGACATCGTCCTCGGCGGCGGCACGGTGACCGGCGCACTTAAGTAGCCGCGGGTTTATCGCTGCACGTGTCGAAGTACCTCAACAGCGGCACCAACCTCGATTATGCGACGCTCGAGGCCGCGGCGGATGGCCTCGAGTCGACCCTCCGCCGTGGCCCATTCGCTCTGCGAAAGAATCTCGATCGCCTCATCAACAAATCCGTTGAGCCGCGATGAATCGAACCAATCGAGCGAATCCGCAAGCGCCAGCTGGACGGAAGGGTCGGGCCCAAACGGCTTAGCGGAAAACCCAAACTCCCCAGCTGCGAGCACGGCAGTTGGTACGTTGTACCACAGACAGTTGCCGCTATCGAACAGCGGAGCAGGTTTTATCTCCAGGGTGTCGACATTACGGATGATGCCGAAGTTTCGCCAATGGCGGTCGCTGTTGGCCAAAAGGGCATCGCAGACAATCATCTGCGACATAGACCTTCTCACGGCAGCCTCGTCTGCTCCATGCTTACCAAGGAAGCGGGAGTACCGGTCGTACGTCGAGTTTCCTCGCTGACCGCCAAGAGCGTTCTTAACGTAAACGGCTGGAACGTATTCCTCGCGGCCATCAAGAAAGTCATCGCACAGACACACAGGGCCATCGAACATCCGCTCAACCGTGTAAGGAACAAACTCGCCCTCCGACAGCAAGCGACGGTGCAGGGCCGTTGCAACCGCCTCGTTAAAGGGTCGCTGGTCATCCATGCCGCATCCTTTAGCCAAGACGCGAACGCCGCGGCGGATCATCCATGATTTAGGGAGCTCGCCCTCGGACGTGTTGTCGGGGTTTTTAAGGCCGATGCCCTCCAGCCAACCCGAACGCCCCTCGGGCGCAGACCGCTCAAAATCACTCTCGAAGTAATTGATGTTTTGCCATTTGAGTTCGTCGCAATCGGTCGGCCGCAGCCAATAGCAATCCGAAAGCGAGAGGCCCAGGCACTGAACCGGCACCTCAACGCCGCTGACAATCCCCAGCTCGCGGTAGCGCGAGATAAGCCCAGGGCGAACATCGGGCACCGACCGATGCCCCCACCACGCGTTGAGCTCCCGCTTATTCACCGTTGGAGAAAAGCTCGAACACGTGCCAAACGGCATTCGTTGCGTATCGAGGACCTCGGCGATTTCGAAGGGAAACTCGCGCGTCGGATCAAATGAGACATGCGCGACCTCATGGTCGGCCGACATCAGCGTAAACTTACGTCCCACATCGGCTGCAGGACGGCGCCCTCGTTTGCGGACCCTTTGATAGGCGATCGCAGAATTGTACTCGACCATCTTCCGGCCGCCCACAATATCGCACACAAGTGTCCCCGATGCGGCAAGTTGCGATATGCGAGCTTTCGTAACGCCCAACAGGCGGGCGGCATCACCCATAGATAAGTACTCAGACGTGTCCATACACCGCATCACCTCGTTAAGTAATTTACACGTTTAGTTAATAGATTTCAGACATCATAATACTAAACGACCAAAAGCGAAAAAAGGCCCGAGAAATCGGGCCTTAGCGATTGGCCAGCTGAGTCGCAAGCTGCTCCCCTAGCGCTGAACGTAGGCACGAACCAGCTCGTAGGTATTGCGCACGCCGTCGATGTGGCTGCGCTCGTAGTTGTGGCTCGCATACACGCCGGGGCCGATCAGACCATGGCGAATGTCGTAACCGGCCGAAAGCGTGGCCTCGACGTCCGAACCGTAGTGCGGGTACACGTCGATGGCATAGTCGAGCTCAAGCTCGCGCGCGATGTTGGACAGCGTCGTCACCAGGTCGTAGTTGTACGGACCACCCGAATCCTTGGCGCAAATCGACACCATGCGCTCGGTGCAGCCCAGGTCGTCGCCCACGCAGCCCATGTCAACGCTGATCATCTCGCGCGTATCGGCCGGCACGAAAGCGCCGCCGTGACCGACCTCCTCGTACACGGTAAAGAGCAGCGATACCTTGCGCGAAAGCGTCACCTCGCCGCCAGCAACGGCGCGGGCCAAACCCAGCAGAATCGACGCGGACAGCTTGTCGTCAAGGAAACGACTCTTGATGTAGCCGCTCTCCGTCACCGTGGTGCGCGGATCCATGGCGATGATATCGCCCGTCTGAATACCCAGCTCGAGCACATCATCCTTGCTATCAACGTTCTCGTCGAGCAGGATTTCCATATTCTTCTCGATGGTCTTGACCGGCTTATCGGCCACGTGCGCCGAGGGCTCGGTGTTGAGGACCACGCCCGTGTAAACATTGCCGTCGCGCGTGTAAACAGTGCAGTTCTCGCCATCGGCCGTAGACCACTGATGCCCGCCGAGCGTCGTGGGGCGCAGGCGACCATTGTCCTTAATGGAGCGCACCATAGCGCCCAGAGTATCGACATGGCTCGCCAACACGAGCGGCTCACCCTCACCACCAAGCTCAACAAGCACATTGCCCTTGTTAGAACGCTCGGGCCCAAAGCCCATATCGCGCAACGTTTCCATCAGATAATCAGTCGCCGCACGGGTATAGCCCGTAGGCGAGGCAATAGAAGTCAGCGTCTTAAGCTGGTCAGTAATAAAACCAAGCGTAGAATCCATTTGGGACACCATCCACAACTCCAAAGTCAACATCCCGTAATCAGTAAAAGCCCCAACAACGATACCATCACGCACAAATATTTACCCAGCGAGATGACCCATCGAGCTCTTCCGAACAGCGCCCGCCACGACAACGAGCCGGCGGGCCCCGCCCGTTAGCCCCAGAATCTTTCCGCAGGACAGAAGGAGGCCCCGCCGCACGTAGTGCGCAGCGGGGCCTCCGACATGTCCGAGGACGATTCTGGGGCTAACGGGCGGGGCCCGCCGAACCAGGTTAAGCAGCCGGGCAGATCTTCTTGAAGAGCCCGATGACGTCGTCGAGCGTTGCCTCGCGCGGGTTGCCCGGGAAGCAGGCGTCGGCCATGGCATCCTTGGCCAAGACCTCGATCTCGTCGGCCTTCATGGCCTCGCAGACGTGCGGGATGTTCACATCGGCAGAGAGCTGCTTGACGGCGGCGATAGCGGCGTCGGCAGCCTCGTCGGTGCTCATACCCGTGGTGTCAACGCCCATGGCAACGGCAACCTTGGCCAGGCGCTCGGCGCAAACCGGCTTGTTGAACTCCATGGCGATCGGCAGCAGCATGGCGCAAGCGACGCCGTGCGGGGTGTCGTAGTGAGCGGACAGGGTGTGAGCCATGGCGTGGTCGATGCCCAGGCCAACGTTGGAGAAGCCCATGCCGGCGACATACTGGCCAAGAGCCATGCCCTCGCGGCCGGAGCCGGGCTGGCCGGACTTGGCCTCGGCGACGGAGTCGCGCAGGTTCTCGCTGATCAGCTTAATAGCCTCAAAGTGGAACATGTCGGAGAGCTCCCAAGCGCCCTTGGTAGTGTAGCCCTCGATGGCGTGGGTCAGAGCGTCCATGCCGGTGGAGGCGGTCAGGCCGGCGGGCATGGAAGCCATCATGTCGGGGTCGACGACGGCGACCTCGGGGGCGTCGTTGGTGTCGACGCACACGAACTTGCGGACCTTCTCGGGGTCGGTGATGACGTAGTTGATGGTCACCTCGGCAGCGGTACCGGCGGTCGTCGGCACAGCGATGGTAAACACGGCGTGGTTCTTAGTGGGAGCAACGCCCTCGAGGCTGCGGACATCGGCAAACTCGGGGTTGTTGATGATGATGCCAATGGCCTTAGCGGTGTCCATGGAGGAGCCGCCACCGATGGTCACGATAGCGTCAGCTTCGGCGGCCTTGAAGGCCTCGACGCCGTCCTTGACGTTCTGGATGGTGGGGTTGGGCTTAATCTCGGAGTAGAGGCTCCAAGCGATGCCGGCGGCGTCGAGCTCGTCGGTCACCTTAGCGGTAACGCCAAACTTGACCAGGTCGGGATCGGAGCAGACGAAGATCTTCTTGTAGCCGCGACGCTGGAGCTCGCCGGGGATCTCCTTGATGGCGCCGGAACCATGATAAGAAATGGTATTGAGAACGAAACGATTAGCCATTGATAGCCTCCCATCGTGTGCGGGGCACCCATTACGCCCCGCGCTGCAAGTTCCATCCTAACGCTTTTGAAACAAAAAATGCATGAGAACGTCAAAAGTGTTAAAGCGTTTCAACATAATAACGGAGCCCCAGCCCTTCCCTCCCGACTGCAGCGAAGGCTAGATTATAGGAGCAATTGCCCAAAGAATACGACCAACTCAGTCTATAAATTGTTTCTGTTTTAGCAATATATGTTTGACAATACGTTTATAAAAGGATACTTTATAGTAATTAATATGCATGCAGCAAATAGTGTCATTCATTTTGTTAGAAATTGCCCATGCGGTTATTGCAGCTGCATGTACTGCAACGTACAGCGTAATTCTCCGCACGAAGCAGAAGACGGTTCCAATTCGATCGAGGCGATGACGCGTGATGGCTACTGGTCCTAAATCGAGCAAGACGGCTACAAACGAATATCGAATCTCAATTGAAGGTAACCCTTATCCGCATGCTCTGGCTCTCGTCAACCCAGCGGGAGACAACCTCAACATCAAAAGACATGGGTTCACGGGTCCACTAGGACAGCTATTGAGTCTTAAATACACCGTTTATGACGATGCAAATGAAAAGCTCTTTACTGTCGTCGACGGTGGTTTTAGTAACATGCCCAGGGTTGCGCTCATCATCGAACACAAGGAAGTTGCGGTGTTCGATTATGGCCTAAACAGACTTGAGATGAAGTGCGTAACGAACATACCGAATTACACAATAAAAGGTAACTTCCTATTTGGAGATTACGATATATTCAGTCAACGGGAAGTGAAGCTATCTTCAGTTAACGTCCTTCAATGTGATAAACAATCGTGCTTTAACATACGGGTTTTGGATAAAGCCGAATTAGCCGCCGCAATTGGAATACCCACAGCCATTGCCCTTCTGAGGGCTCGGATTGAAGAGCATCTCGAATAAATTGCAAAAAGCAGTTCGTAACAACATTCAGGAGCTAGATAGTTTTTTTCTGGCTCCTGAAGCTGTACTACATAGAGATGAAAATATATTGCGGCAAAGGGGCTGTCCCTTTGCCGCATTCGGTTACTTTCGACAGCCCTCTTTCCAAGCCTCGGCCGCAACCTTCCAGCGAAAACGCAAGTCGCGCTCGCGGTCGATGAACATGATGGCAAACGCGACAAACAGCAGCACGCTCGCCACGACGATGGCGTGCAGACCCATGCGCTCAATGCACCAATTGCCCAGCACGGCGCCAAACACAAAGGTAAAGATCACACCAAAGTACAGCAGGCCGTTTTCCAAAAAGCCGCGCTTGTGGGTAATGATGTAATCGTCCACGTTTTGCAAGGCATTACGGAGGTTGCCGATACACATGGTCGTGGCGATGCCGTGTCCATGAATCTTGCGGAAGCTCTCGACCTGCATACCGCAGGCAAACGAAGTAAGGCAGTTGGCGAGCAGGTTGTAACCGCCACCGGGGATAAAGCTCACGCCCAGCAAGATGACGGCTTCAAAGAACACCGTCACCTGGCGCCAGTGAATCACACTGCCAAACCGCTCGTGTACCAGGTCGGCAAGCATAATGCCCACAGCAAACGAAACCACAGGGAAGAAGTAACGCCCCGCAAGTGCCCAATTGCCCTCCGAGATGCTCACGCCCACCAGCAGGATGTTGCCCGTCTGCGCGTTGGCGAAAACATGGTCGCGCCCAATGTACGAATACACATCCATAAAGCCACCGGCGAGCGCCAAGATGATGCCCAGCTCAATGGACTCCGATATCTGTTTGGCACGCTGCATCGTCGTGCATCCTCCTTGTTGACGACCCTCTCGTGCGTTGGCGGAGACATAGCCGCCGTTCATACTGTAACCCATTGACAACATGGCGTGCGCGCGAGACGGGTTCTCCAACGCGCAGATACACAGTCTGGAAACAAACGGCGGGCGCGGCACCGGAACCCGAGACCTCGTGTACTCCACCAGTCTTTTTAGCCCCGTCCTAAAAAGACTGGTTACAATTACGTGCAGCATACAAACACCGGGAGGGATCGTGGCAAAAAAGCCTCAGCACGCTCAGAACAACCAGCGCAGTCAGCAGGGCAAACAGGGCCAGCAGCGAAAGCGCGGCGGTAAGGCACAGGCCACAACCGTCAAGGCGACACCCGTCCGCCCCTGGCGTCCGGGCCGCGACAAGTTCCTCCCCGTCAGCCGCGCCGATATGGACGCGCGCGGCTGGGACCAGTGCGACTTTGTCTACATCTGCGGCGACGCCTACGTGGACCACCCTAGCTTTGGCATGGCCATCATCAGCCGCGTCCTCGACGCGCACGGCTACAAAGTGGGCATTATCTGTCAGCCCAACTGGACCGACCCCGCCAGCATCACGGTGCTCGGCGAGCCACGCCTGGGCTTTCTCGTCAGCGCCGGCAACATGGACTCCATGGTCAACCACTATTCGGTGACCAAGCACCGCCGCCACACCGACGCCTATACCCCTGGTGGCGAGGAGGGTCACCGCCCCAACCGCGCCGTCACGGTCTACGGCAACCTCATCCGCCAAACGTTCAAGGACGCCCCCATTATCATCGGCGGCATCGAGGCGAGCCTGCGTCGTCTGGCCCACTACGACTACTGGCAGGACAAGCTCAAGCGCTCGGTACTGCTCGACTCGGGCGCCGACATCCTCATCTACGGCATGGGCGAGCACGCGATTGTCGAGATCGCCGACGCGCTCGACGCGGGACTGCCCGTCGATCAGATCACCTACATCAACGGCACCGTCTACCGCACCAGCTCGCTCGACGAGGTCTACGACTACGACCTGCTGCCCAGCTGGGACGACCTTGCCGCCGACAAGCTCAACTACGCGCGCAGCTTTAACGTGCAGCAGCAGAATATGGACCCCATCACCGGTCATCGCCTGGTAGAGCCCTATCCCAACAGCGTCTATGTGGTGCAGAACCCGCCATCGGCAACACTCACCACCGACGAGATGGACGAGGTCGCCGAGCTCCCCTACGCCCGCGATTGGCATCCCGACTACGACGCGGCGGGCGGCGTACCGGCCTTTGCCGAGATCAAGTTTTCGATCAGCTCCAACCGCGGGTGCTTTGGCGAGTGCTCGTTTTGCGCGCTCACCTTCCACCAGGGCCGCGTGCTGCAGATGCGCAGCCACGATTCGATCATGCGCGAGGCCGAGCTGCTCACGCGCGATCCCGAGTTTAAGGGCTACATCAACGACGTGGGTGGACCGACGGCCAACTTTAGCCGTCCTGCCTGCGACAAACAGCTCACCCACGGCGTGTGCAAGAACAAGCGCTGCCTGTGGCCGAGCGTATGCAAGAACATGGTGGTCGACGAGAGCGGCTACACGCAGCTGCTGCGCGACCTGCGCCAGCTGCCGGGCGTCAAGAAGGTCTTTGTGAGGAGCGGCATTCGCTTCGACTACACCATGGCCGATGCCTCAGACGAGTTTTTGCGCGAGCTGCTGGAACACCATGTCTCGGGCCAGCTACGCGTAGCGCCCGAGCACGTGAGCGACGCGGTGCTCTCCGTAATGGGCAAACCGAGCCGCGCCGTCTACGATGCGTTCTGCCGTAAATTTGAACGCCTGAACCGCGAATACGGACTCAAGCAGTACGTGGTGCCGTACCTGATCTCGAGCCATCCCGGCTCGACCATGAAGGAGGCCGTGGACCTTGCCGAAGCCGTACGCGACATGGGCTACATGCCCGAGCAGGTGCAGGACTTCTACCCCACGCCGTCCACCATGTCGACCTGCATGTACTACACCGGCGTAGACCCGCGCACCATGGAGCCGATCTATGTGGCACGCGACCCGCACGAGAAGGCCATGCAGCGTGCGCTGATTCAGTATCGCAAGCCCGAGAACTACAAGCTCGTGCGCGAGGCGCTGGAAAAGGCCGGGCGTCGTGACCTGATCGGCTACACCAAACACTGTCTAATCCGCCCCGTGCCGCCGCGCCCGGGTGAGACGTCTGCTGGCGGTGGGCATGGCACCGGCAAGAAAGGCGGCAAGCCGCACGGTGGCGCTGGCGGCAAGGGACCCAAAGGCAGCAAGGGGCACGGCGGCATGTCGCGTGCACAGAACACTGCCGGGCGCAACCGTGCAGCTCAGGGGCGTCAGGGCGCCAACGGAGGCGGGCGTCGCAACTAGGGCAGCGGCGCGCTCGCTGCGCCCATCCCACACGCGTGGCGCAGCGAGCGCATAGCCTCAACGAGGATGACGCCGGCGATAGCGACCGTGATTACCACGTCGAGCGGTGTGTTCACAAACCACAACAGACCCATCAGGTACGACCCGGCGTTAAAGGCAAAGTGCAGCAGGATCGTGTAGCGGAGCTTTCCGGTGGTCACGAGCACCCAGCCAAAGATGAGGCCGGCGGCACCCGCATAGCAGCCCTGTACCCAGTTCATGTGCATAAAACCGAAGATTGCCGCCTGCAGCACAATCGCCGCGGCGATACCCCACGTGCTTGGTGCCGCCCAGGGCACCATGGCGCCGTCCTGCGCGCTCGCACGACGCCTGCGCTTCCAAAGCGGGCGGCACTGCGGATTAAACGCTCGTAGCGAAAACTCAAAAACAATGCCGCGCACCAGCAACTCCTCGCAAAACGGAGCGCCGAGCACCGTGGTCAGGACGGCAAGAAGGTTGGTATCGCCCAAGCCTGTTTCCTCGACGAGCTCGCTATAGTCCGCCGCAACCTCGGGCAGCAGCGACAGCACGCCGTCGCATAGGTAGCTAATGACCACCTGTATGGATAGGCCGATCACGACAACGCATGCGATGCGCTTCCATGCAGCATTTGCTCCCCCGCCGAGCGGGCGTTCACCTTGCCGGCGCGCCATGAAGGAGCGGGGCCACAGATAGCGCCACCACGGCAGCGCCATCAAAAACGACGCCGTCTGAGCGGAGGCCTGAAACCATTGAATATCGAGATTGGCGATCGGGAAACCCGTCAGTGCCGACACGATGTCCAGCGCGGAGAACAAAACAATGCTCAGGGCAATATCGGCAGCGACGACACCAAAACAGGCAAGCGCCCAAACCAGCGCATTGAGCATGCCAACCTCCTCAAAACCCGGCACTTAGGGACGTTCCTTAACTGCCGGCAGAGACGATATGAGCAGGACATAAAACATTGAGAGCCCCTGCT
>JAQDHS010000010.1:0-79576 GCA_027663555.1 Coriobacteriaceae bacterium AM04S-08
TGCATCATCGACGTCTTCAATACAGACAATATCAGTGCGGAATGTTCTGAAAAGTAACACCAGGGCGGGCCCTGCGTTAACGCGGCAGAGGAGAGTGAGATTCCTTGATCGCTCACTTAATCTAATAGGAAATTGAGCGAGGCCGGAGCTTTAGCTCCGGCCTCCCCATATAAGGGCTCGGCTTTGCCGAGCCACCAAATTTGCATCAGCCCCAGAACATGTTTGAGAACTGTGCTTGGAGTATGTGTTGGTAGACCCCGAATCGGTGTTGCCTCCCGGCGCATTCCGCAGGGGGAGCGATATTTTGCAGCACGAAGTGCGTAGCAAAATATCGCCCATGCCCGAGGACGCGCCGGGAGGCAACACCGATTCGGGGCCGGGCATACGGATCTACCTGCGCATTTACAAATTCGTAAACTTTTTTGAAAAAAGTGCTTGCACAGTTCTCGAATCATAGGTTATCATCTTCTTCGTTGAACGCGCGGGTCGAACAAAACGAACTGCGAATCAATAACATAGCATGTCGGAGTGGCGGAATTGGCAGACGCGCTAGCTTGAGGTGCTAGTGACCGCTTTTTGGTCATGCGGGTTCAAGTCCCGCCTCCGACACCATCGCATTTGAGAAGCCTCCTCGGAGGCTTTTTTGTTACCGATAGACGGTGAGGTCCACGATGGAAACGCTTGAGCGCAACGAGTGGGCAGACGTTGCCCAACTGGTCGAGATCACGAGCGATGCTGTCATCATTTGTGAGCTCGACGGAACCATCCTGCATGTGAATAATCGTTTGCTCGATCTGATGTGCGAAGAGCGCGCTGACGTCATCAACGGTGATGTCAAGGACGTTCTGTACTCGTCTGCCTTTGAGCGCGCGACCGAGCATCGTCTGCCGTTTGAGACCAATGGCTGCGAGAGCGAGCTGATGCTCAAGCTGAGCGACGGCTCTTTCATTCCCGTCTTGGTTCGTGCGGGCTCCGTAACGCCTCCACGCATCTTTGGGCGCCGCGCGCCACGTGTCCTGGTGGCGCTTCACAGTATTGAGGAACAGTATTCTCACGACCGGCAACTCAAGCGTGCGTTATCGGAGCTTAGAGTGGCGAACAAGCGTCTCTCTGGCACGCTCTCGGTCATTATGAGCACTGTGGGCTCCGATGAGTTACCCAGCCTGCTTGATACCGTTTTGAACCAGCTTGTAGGAACGCTCGATGCTTCGGGTGCTGCTATCTATTTTTCTGAGAGCGGCGGCTTTAAGCTTCGCGGTGTTTCCAAGGAGCTGCTCGACAGCTACCTGCCCGAGTTTTTGCCGTATGGCGCTGGCATTCCGACGTATGTTCTTCGCGAGTCGCGTGCCTGTCGCTTGTCGATTCAACAGGATCTTGAGGGCGATAAGGCCGCCTCCGGTATGTTCATGGACCTGGATAATCGTTCTAAGCACCTGTTGCGCATGCAGGATATGCCTCCGTACCGCAGTGAAATCTGTCTTCCCGTTTTTTACGGTACGCAGATCCTTGGCGTGCTGGAAGTTGGTTGGAAACGCCCCCAGGCACCGCTCGCCTATGACGTTAATGTACTTGAGGTCATTTGCGATTACCTGTCTATCCAGCTGGTCGGCATGGCATCGAGCCTTCGCTCCCGTCGCACGGCCGAGCTTGGCCGCTCGCTCAATGTCTTGCGGGATGAGTTGTTTACCTTTCTAGACGATTCCGCCGCGGCTACCCAGGCGGTATCGTCCGAGATCTGCAATATGCTCAACTGCCATTTTTGCCCTATTGAGTATGACGCCAGTCTGGATTCCTACGTCATAGATTTTGAAGGCGGCAGTCGCGTTGCTTTGCCGGACGATCCCGAGAAGCTTTTCTTTTCCACGACGGCGCCAGCGGCACGTTTGGGGGCTGCCCCCGATGGCTTTGAGGCATCTGTTTTGGGCGGCACGAGTGCCGAGGACCTTAAACACGTCCGTATAACTCGCGTTGACGAATCGATGCCTATGGGAGGCTGGCTTAGGGCACATGGCCTGCCTTGCCAGGGTCTCTACGTCGACGCCGGCATCGAGGCGGGGCGCCCGCGCTCTGAGGGCGATGGCAAGCACAGTAACGATGCGATCGTTCCTGCTTCCGTTGCGAAGGGCTCGACGACGCGCGCGCTGCTGCTTCGTGACGGTAGCCAAGAGCCGATTGATGACCTTGAATATGACTACTTGGTGCACTTGGCTCATGACTTTGAACTGATCTATGAAGGCGAATCTCAAAAGCGTGAGGAGCGCCATATCGCTCAGACCCTCCAGATTGGCATGAGAAATTCACTGGGGGATGTTCCGGGAATCGCCGCCGATTCGGTGTACCTGTCGGCCACGAACTCGGCGTTGGTCGGCGGCGATTTCTATACGCTCATCCGTCTTCCCGACGATTGCGCCGTCATGATTCTGGGCGATGTGTCTGGCAAAGGCATTGAGGCTGCATCGATGTCCGCGCTCGTCAAGACGGCCCTGACGGCATATGCCTGGGAGGGCGCTGGACCGGCCCGCATGGCACGCTCGCTCAATAGCATGCTCATGGGCTTTTCGAGGGTCGAGACGTTTGTGACGGCGTTTATCGCCAAGATTGATCTTAAAGCGGGTCGCGCTACCTATTGCTCTGCGGGACATCCTCCCACTATGGTCATTAGACCGTCGTCGACGCCGCTTGGCGGCGGAGAAACCCGAGGGGGAGAAGTGGAGCTCCTTGGGTGCCAATCGGGCGTGATCGGTGCCTTTGAGAGCATGGTCTACGAGACAGGCGTGTTTACGTTCGCTCCTGGTGACATGCTATTTATGTACACCGACGGAACAATCGAAGCGCGTGACCGCTCGGGTGCTTTCTTTGGCGAGCAGCGCCTTCGCGACCTTCTGCTCTCTGTCTCGGGTGAGGGCGTATCGGGAATCTGCGGCAAGGTCTTGGGCGAGCTCGACCGATTTACCGAATCGGCGCTGGACGATGACATTGCATTGGTGTCCCTTGAGTTTTTACGGGGTCGTTCATAGACGACGCTGGGCGGGCTGAATCCGTACGGTTGGGGAAACGAATGCATCGAGTGGGCTTTTTTGGGGAACCATGGTCGTATGAATGAGTGGAATGACATGGCGGTTTTGACGCCACCGGGCGATATCGACATCGCCACGGTGCCTGCGCTGCGTCGGCGGTTGGATGCTTTGATTGGCCGCGGCGTGCGTCGTGTCGTCATCAACTGTCAGGCTGTTAGCTTTATCGATTCGACGGGCTTGGCATTCCTGCTTACGCGCGCTCGTGAGCTCATGAGGCGAGAAGGCCTGCTTTCGCTCGTCAATGCATCAGGTGAAGTTGTTCGCTTTTTGGAGATTGCTCGTCTTGTCGATATCCTTCATGTCGCGGGGCCGGCACGGGAGTCTATTCCCGCCATTCCGGTGGGGGAGCTGCCTCGCTGGAGTAAGAGCGTCGAGGTCCGTCAGGGTATCGAGAATCTTCCGTACTACCGACATCGCATCGCCGAACTCCTTGAATCGCTTCCGTTACGCCGTGACGAGCGCTACGATGTAGCATTGGCGTCGGGGGAGGCGCTGGGCAATGCCTATGACCATGCGGGCGGTATCGGGTGCGTCCTGACGGTTCAGGCCTATAGCGATCGCGTTGTGGTTGAGGTGCTTGATCGAGGTGCCGGCTATTCTATCGATGAAACGAGCGAACCGGTCGCATCAGAGGAGCGCGGCCGTGGTATCAAGCTTATGCGTATGCTCGTCGATAACGTGGAGGTTGCTCGTCGTACGGACGGCGCCGGCACGCGCGTGCAGATGGTGAAGCTGTTTAGCGGAGCGCTGGAATCGTGTGCCTAGCCAATCGCTTTAGCGCGTTTAGCTACTAAGAACATGCGGCAGACAAGTTTTTTGAAAAAAGTACTTGCGTCTTTTGGACAACTCGCGTAAATTAATAACCCGCAAGCGGACATGGCTCAGTTGGTAGAGCACAACCTTGCCAAGGTTGGGGTCGCGGGTTCGAGCCCCGTTGTCCGCTCCATTGCATTTCCGGACCGTTTAGGCGGTCCTTTTTCGGCGAAGTGGCCAAGTGGTAAGGCAGAGGCCTGCAAAGCCTTTACCCCCGGTTCGAATCCGGGCTTCGCCTCCAGGCAACATCCGGGCGCTCCGGCGCCCGTTTTGTTTTACATATGCGGACATGGCTCAGTTGGTAGAGCACAACCTTGCCAAGGTTGGGGTCGCGGGTTCGAGCCCCGTTGTCCGCTCCAAACGCAACAGCCCGACTACTACGGTAGCCGGGCTTTTTCGTACCCATCGTATGGGCTCGAACCCGAGAGGGAGCGAGCGTTAAGCAAACGCGGAGCGTTTGTAGCGAGCTGGCGAGGACGCCGACAGGCGACCGAAGCCGGTGCGGATCCGCGAAGCGGATACGCAGACGCCCCGTTGTCCGCTCCAACTATCTTACGCGGTTCTAACGAACCGCGTTTTTTGTTGACGCTGCGCGAGCCCCGGGCACCCCATCTTGCCCCTCAATCGTCGGTCGCGTACATAAAGTACGCTTCCCTCCTCTTTCGCGGCAACTTGGGGCACCCGGAGCCCGCTCGCTGTCGTGGCCGGAGGAGTGGGCCTTCCGTTCTTTTCACTGATCGATCGATTCGTCCCAGGAGACTCGAACCCGAGAGGGAGCGAGCGTTTGGGGCGTGGCTGTGGCGTTGTTTGCCGCGAATGTCCGCTTTGGGCGTATCATCGTGGGCATCTCGCATAACCTCGTTGCAAGGGAGATACGCCCCATGGCTACAGAAAAGTCTTCTTCGCGCTCATGGATGTCCGACGCCGCGATCTATCAGATCTACCCGCGCTCGTTTAAGGATTCGACTGGTTCGGGTCTGGGCGATATCGCGGGCATTACCCAGCAGATGGACTATCTTGAGCAGCTGGGCATCGAGGCTATCTGGCTGAGCCCGTTTTACCCATCGCCTCTTGTCGATGGCGGCTATGATGTGGCGGACTACTGCGATGTCGACCAACGTCTCGGCTCGCTTGACGACTTCGATGACATGATCGCCGCGGCTCACACGCGCGGCATCAAGGTCATCGTCGACATCGTGCCCAACCATTCGTCCAACCAGCACCCCTGGTTCAAAGCCGCTCTTGCCGCCGGCCCCGGATCGCCCGAGCGCGCCCGCTATATCTTCCGCGATGGTCGCGGCGAGCATGGCGAGCTGCCTCCCACCAATTGGAATGCCAACTTTGGCGGCCCCGCCTGGACGCGTGTTGCGGACGGTCAGTGGTATCTGCACATGTTTACGCCCGAGCAGCCGGACTTTGACTGGTCATGCCCCGAGGTTCGCGCGTTCTTTTGCGACGTCCTGGCGTTTTGGAGCGATCGAGGCGTCGATGGCTTTCGCATTGATGTGGCGCACGGTCTCGCCAAGGACCTCGACCGCGATGACCTCGACCGGTGGCACCTCGCCGAGGGCGATGACATGGTTGACGACGGCACCCATCCGCTGTGGGACCGCAACGAGGTCCACGAGATCTATCGCGAGTGGCGCCGCGTGTTCGACCGCTATAATCCGCCGCGCAGCGCTGTTGCCGAGGCGTGGGTGCTGCCCGAGCGCCAGTATCTCTACGCGCGTCCCAGCGAGCTTGGCCAGACATTCAACTTTGAGTTTGCCAAGGCCACTTGGACCTATGATGACATGCACGCTGCAATCGAGGAGGGCTTGAAGGCGGCTATCGAATCCGATTCTGCCTCGACCTGGGTACTCTCCAACCATGACGTGCCGCGCGTGGCGACGCGCTATGCCCTGCCGCAAATCAAGGCGACGCGCTACCACCAGATTGCGCTCGACTGGCTCTTACGCGACGGGTCGTCTTATGACGAGGACCGTGAACTCGGCGAGCGCCGCGCGCGGGCGGCCCTTTTGCTTGAGCTGGCGCTTCCGGGCTCGGCATACGTGTATCAGGGTGAGGAGCTCGGCCTTTTTGAGGTAGCTGACATCCCGTGGGCCGCACTCGAAGATCCTACTGCGACCAATACGCACGGACCGAAGCGCGAGAAGGGGCGCGACGGCTGTCGTGTGCCCCTGCCGTGGGTGGCGGCGGACGATCCCGCGCAGGGCGGATCGTTTGGGTTTTCACCGGCGGACGCCGATGCGGCACCCCATCTGCCGCAACCTGCATGGTTTTCCGATTACGCCGCCGATAGGGAAGAAGCGGACCCGACATCGATGCTTGCGCTCTATCGTGACGCCCTCTGGCTGCGGCGCAAGCTGCGCGGGTGCGCCAACGATCTCGCGTGGCTCGATCTTGACGGGCGCACCGGCCTTGCGGATGGTGCCGAGGGCGCTGGGGGCGGCGTCATCGCCTATCGCCGCGACAACGGCTGGGCGTGTGTGACGAACTTCGGTGCAGCACCCGTGGAGCTGCCGGCGGGCAGGGTCCTGCTCACCTCATCACCGCTTGCAGACGGCAGGCTCGCGCAGGACAGTTCTGCCTGGATCTTGCTCGCTGAGTTGTAGGGGCCTCTTGCGGCGAGTTTGCGTTTGCCTGCGCCTTCCGTGGTGGCTGATGTCTTCGCGAGGTTCGTGAGGGCGTCGCAAAACTTTTCAAAAAAAGTTCTTGCATAGGATGCGGGTATCACGTAAGATTAATCCTCGTAAGCGGACATGGCTCAGTTGGTAGAGCACAACCTTGCCAAGGTTGGGGTCGCGGGTTCGAGCCCCGTTGTCCGCTCCATTTGGGAGTTTAGCTCAGGGGGAGAGCGCTTCCCTGACACGGAAGAGGTCAGAAGTTCAAATCTTCTAACGCCCACCAAATGTTCGCAGCTCAGAGGCTATGTCCTCTGGGCTGTTTTTTTGGTCGCCAAATGGGTCGCCAAATACGTCACCAAATTTCGAGTTTTTGATCTTCTGGGATGCTTCTCAGTAGTCATCCGAGGAAACTCTCATCTTCTCCGTTTGCATACACATATCTTTTAAGGATTCGTGCCGCGGTTGCATGAGGCACGGCAAGGCACGACCGCAACATGTTGGTCAAGCATAATCTTTTGGATTCTTTTGGCGTGAGCGGCTTGGTTTTGGTAGGATTTGTCAGCGGCATGACTAAGGGGGTTTTATAACTGCCATGCAGGTAGCCGTGTTGGTAACGTTTTACCGACTTGCCAAGAAACCCTCATAATTAATGCGTCTGCAAAATGACCAATTGCTTTGACCTGCTGAAACACTATATGTTGTGTTTGACCTAAAAAAAGAATACAGGATATAGATGCCTCTTTGTCGTATGATAGATGGCGGACAGAGAACGAAGACCTTAACTGCCTCTTTTGAACGTGTCCTTGAGCCGCTTGATCGGCTCCTGGGAATGTCCGCATGGAGGCTTATGGTTTATCGAGAACACAGATTGCGCGACGGCGCCGCAAGACAGGGGCAAGCCCTGCCGGGCATCGTTTGGCTCTGAAGCGCAATGAGGCTACGATGCGAAAGAGGCAAGAGGATGAAGATCATCAAGCGCAGCGGCACCGAGGTTGTCTTTGACATCGATAAGATCGTCAATGCCATCCGCGCCGCCAACTTGGAGGTCGAGGAGAGCTCTCGTCTAACCGACCGCCAGGTGGTTTACGCGGCGCAAAACGTCGCCGAGGCATGCGAGAACGCGGGCCACACCGTTTCGGTCGAGGAGATCCAGGATTTGGTCGAGGACGAGATTATGCGTCTCGACTGCTACGAGGTTGCCCGCCATTACATCATCTATCGCTATGTTCAGAGCCTGAAGCGCCAGAAGAACACGACCGACGACAAGATTCTGTCGCTCATCGAGTGCAACAACGAAGAGGTCAAGCAGGAGAACTCCAACAAGAACCCGACCGTCAATTCCGTTCAGCGTGACTATATGGCCGGCGAGATTTCCAAGGACCTGACTCAGCGTGTGCTGCTGCCCCAGGAGATCGTGGATGCCCACAATGAGGGCCTGATCCACTTCCACGATTCCGACTACTTTGCCCAGCACATGCATAACTGCGACCTGGTGAACCTGGAGGACATGCTCCAGAACGGCACCGTTATCTCGGGCACGCTGATCGAGAAGCCGCACAGCTTCTCGACTGCCTGCAACATCGCGACGCAGATTATCGCCCAGGTTGCTTCCTCCCAGTACGGCGGCCAGTCTATTTCGCTGACCCATCTCGCCCCCTTTGTTGAGGTGAGCCGTCAAAAGATTCGCGGCGAGGTTGCCCGCGAGCTCGAGGAGCTCGGTGTTTCGGCATCTGCCGAAAAGGTCCGTGAGGTCGTTGAGGACCGTCTGCGTGACGAGATCCGTCGCGGCGTCCAGACGATTCAGTATCAGGTCGTGACCCTTATGACCACAAACGGCCAGGCGCCGTTTGTGACGGTCTTTATGTATCTCAACGAGGCTCGCTCAGCGCAGGAGAAGCACGACCTTGCCATGATCGTGGAGGAGACGCTTCGTCAGCGCTATGAGGGCGTTAAGAACGAAGCCGGTGTGTGGATTACCCCGGCATTCCCCAAGCTTATCTATGTACTCGAGGACGATAACGTTCACGAGAACTCCCCGTACTTCTACCTGACCCAGCTGGCTGCCAAGTGCACCGCCAAGCGCATGGTGCCCGACTACATCTCCGAGAAGAAGATGCGCGAGCTCAAGCTGTCGAAGGGCGAGACCGCCGGCAACGGCGATTGCTACACCTGCATGGGTTGCCGCAGTTTCCTGACGCCCGACCGCTCGGGCAACGGCTTTAACAATGTCGCCAACGCGCTGAACTATGACCCGAACAAGCCCAAGTACTACGGTCGCTTTAACCAGGGTGTTGTGACCATCAACCTGCCCGATGTCGCGTTGAGCTCGCATCAGGACATGGACAAGTTCTGGAAGATCTTCGACGAGCGCCTTGAGCTGTGCCACCGTGCCCTGCTGTGCCGTCATGAGCGTCTGATGGGTACGCTTTCGGATGCCGCACCGATTCTTTGGCAGTACGGTGCCCTGGCGCGTCTGAAGAAGGGCGAGACGATCGATAAGCTGCTCGTGGGCGGCTATTCCACCATCAGCCTGGGGTATGCCGGCCTGTATGAGTGCGTCAAGTACATGACGGGCCACAGCCACACCGAGAAGGAGGGCACGCCCTTTGCCATGGCCGTCATGCAGCGTATGAACGATAAGTGCGCCGAGTGGAAGGCCGAAAGCGATATTGACTTCTCGCTGTACGGTACCCCGCTTGAGTCGACGACCTACAAGTTCGCCAAGTGCCTGCAGCGTCGTTTTGGCATTATCCCGGGCGTGACGGACAAGGGCTACATCACCAACAGCTACCACGTCCACGTGTCCGAGGAGATCGACGCATTCGACAAGCTCAAGTTCGAGGGCATGTTCCAGCAGCTTTCGCCGGGCGGTGCCATCTCCTACGTTGAGGTTCCCAACATGCAGGACAACCTCAAGGCTGTCATCCGCGTGATGCAGTACATCTACGACAACATCATGTACGCCGAGCTCAACACCAAGAGCGATTATTGCCAGGTGTGCGGCTACGATGGCGAGATCCGCATTGTCGAGGACGACGGTAAGCTGGTGTGGGAGTGCCCCAACTGCGGCAACCGCGACCAGGAGAAGATGAATGTCGCCCGTCGTACGTGCGGCTACATCGGTACCCAATTCTGGAACCAGGGTCGAACCGAGGAGATCCGCGACCGCGTGCTGCATCTCTAATAACCATCCCAGGCCGCCCCGTAGCGAGGCCCCGGACCTTTACTCGCTATTTCGGACAGTCCTGGCTCACGACGGAGGCGCCACTGGCGCCTCCTGTTCGTGCGGAACTCATATCGAGCAAAGGTCCGGGGCCTCGCTACGGGGCGGCCAAGTTGATGTAGCTGAGATGCAGCACGCAGCCTGCTCGCTCCTCGAAGTTCTTAGCGGAAATGAGTTGACTTGCAACAACGCTTTGCTTGCGATGGCGGTTGAGCCGCAACCCAGTTTTTATTAGACCTCGAACCCTATACTCGATGTTCGCTTCGTTCATTGAGTTACCCTTTGCATGAGGCCGGGACATATCGTCCCGCCCGCAGTTTCGCAGGCCGAAGGCCGAGAATGTTTGAGGACGGGATGATATGTCCCGGCCTCCCGGGAGAGTTACCTATGAACTACGCGAACATTAAGTATTTCGACATTGCTGATGGAGAAGGCGTCCGCACTTCTCTGTTTGTGAGCGGGTGCCGTCGTGGCTGCAAGAATTGCTTTAACTCCGTCGCGTGGGACTTTGCCGCGGGCGAGCCGTTTGATCGTGCCGTCGAGGACAAGATTATCGAGAGCCTCGATCATCCCTTTATTGACGGCCTGACGATTCTGGGCGGCGAGCCTATGGAGCCCGAGAATCAAGCGGGACTCGTTGATTTTGTCGAGCGTGTTCGCGCGGCCTATCCAGCGGGGTCGGGGAAGACTATTTGGTGTTTCACCGGCGATGTGCTCGAGGAGCTTATGCCGGGAGGCCGCCACCATACCGAGGTCACGGACCGTATCCTTGCCTGCCTCGACATGTTGGTGGATGGCCCGTTTGTTCAGGATCTGTATGATATCTCATTGCGTTTTAGGGGCTCGAGTAACCAGCGCGTGATCGATATGAACGCTACGCGCGCCCGTGCTGAGCGCGAGGGCGTTGCGCTTTGTGATGCGGTTGAACTTTGGCGTGATGATCCGGTCTATTCGACCCATACTATGTAGCTTGTGGTCGATGCCGGAGGGCGTGGTACCATAGCGCGAACGTGAAATCGGAAAAGTGAGGCCCAGATGGTCGATCAGGAAAAAGTCGAGACTGCCATTAAGCTGCTGCTTGAAGGTATAGGCGAGGACCCAACTCGTGAGGGCTTGCTGGAGACTCCGGCACGCGTCGCCCGTATGTATGGCGAGATTGCCGGCGGTATGGACCAGAGTGCCGAGGAGCACCTGTCCAAAACTTTTGCCGTCGCTTCGAACGATTTGGTTATCGAGCGCGACATTACGTTTTACTCGCTGTGCGAGCACCATCTGCTGCCGTTTTATGGCAAGGCTGCGATCGGCTATATCCCTAACGGTCGCGTGGCGGGTCTGTCTAAGCTCGCTCGCACGGTTGAGGTCTATGCCCGTCGTCTGCAGCTGCAGGAGCAGCTGTGTGCACAGGTTGCCGATGCCCTCATGGAGTATCTTGCTCCCCAAGGGGCGATTGTACTGATGGAAGCCGAGCACATGTGCATGACGATGCGCGGCGTGCAAAAGCCCGGCACCAAGACCGTGACGCTCGCTCGCCGCGGCGTCTTTGAGACCAATCCCGCGCTCGAGGAGCGGTTCTTTAGGATGCTGGGCCGTTAGCATGAGGGTCGTCAACGACTTTACATCGAAGACCGATGAGGGGACGCCGCGTCGCGGCTTTATGGCTTTGGGCCTGACTCCCTTTGGTGCCATGCCTCGCATTGATTACATTTGTGCCAACGGGCTGTTCCGGCGGCACTTGGGCAACATTGCACAGTTGGAATCGGGGCGCATCTTTTGCCGCCACGGTATTGACCATCTGCTGGATGTCGCGCGCATTATGTGGATTAAGAATCTCGAGGAACAGCTCGAATTTGACCGCGAGGTCATCTATGCCACGGCACTTCTTCACGATATCGGCAAAGATGAACAGTATGAATCGGGTATATCCCATGATGTTGCAAGCGAACGCGTCGCTGATGCGATTCTCAGCGGCATGCCCGATGACGTGGCGTTTGAGCCGGCCGATGCCGCAGCCATTAAGACGGCCATTCTGGGCCATCGAAAGCTGCGCGTGAACAGCCAACCGCTTGAGCGCCTGCTCTATGCAGCCGACAAAGCGTCGCGCGCCTGCTTTGCATGCCCCGCGCGCAATGCTTGTAACTGGAGCGATGATAAAAAGAACCTGTCGATTCGCGTGTAGTTAGTTTGCGCGGTCGGGGTTCTAAACGAAGGAGACGATCGCGATGAGTAACAAGAAACTGCCCGAGAATGCAACCAAGACTGAAGGCGCCGAGCTCGCCCGCCGTGGAAGGGGCGAAATATCCACCGCAACGGCGGTGCCCCACGTGAGCTATGACGATCTGCGCCATGCCGATCGCATCACCGTTGAAGGTCTTGAGGTCTTTGCCAACCACGGCGTGTATCCCGAGGAGAACGCCCTGGGTCAGAAGTTCATCGTTTCTCTGGTGCTCTATGCCGACCTGCGTGCAGCGGGGGAGCACGATAACCTGGACGCCTCGATTGACTATGGCACGGTGTGCCACGATGTCGATGGCTATCTGCGCGAGCATACGTTTAAGCTCATCGAGGCGGCAGCCGAGGGTGTGGCCCAGATGCTGCTGCGTCGTTACCCCCTGCTGCTTGGCGTGCGTGTTAAGCTCGATAAGCCTTGGGCGCCCGTCGGTCTTCCCCTGGCAAGCTGCGGTGTCGAGATCGAGCGCGCGCGCTAACCGGTTCTAATACGTCTCTATGGGTGGTTGCTTGAGCCGCTGGGACAGTGCTCTATTGTTGGGGCAGTACGTGTCGAGCAGGGCGTGAAACCGCTGATTGTGGCTTGGCTCGAGCAAGTGGACAAGCTCGTGGGCGACAACCATGTCGAGGCATTCGACGGGGTAGGCGGCGAGCTCGCGCGCGATGCGAATGGCGCCGGTTTTGGGTGTGCAGGAGCCCCAGCGCGTCTTCATGCTGCGCACGGAAACGCGGGAAACGGCGACACCCATTGCGATTTTGTATGTGTGTACTATATCGCGCTGCGCCGTGGTGACCTCGGATGCATAGAGTTGGTCGATGCGGGCTTGGAGCTCATCGGACGTTAGGCCGTCGAGGGCCGTGCACTGCTTTGCCTGCGCGCGCCCACTTGGCTCATCGGTACCCATAAAACTTGCGAAGGTGGCCTGCTTGGGTCGCGGTGCGGGTGATGCAAAGTTGTGATCGAGTGCATCCTGTACCGTGATGGGCTTGCCCCAAAGTGCAATGGTGGACGAGGGACTGAGCGGCTCTCGCGCTGTCGCCTGACGTTGCTCACGTTGGGCAAGTCGGCTGATAATCCAGGCGCTGTTGCGCTTCACAAACGCTTCGATGCGCTCGCGGCTGGCGCCGAGCGGTGCGCTGGCGTGGACCTCGCCGCTCGATGTGACGCGTAGGTTAAAGTTCTTGACGCGCTTTTTGGTAACGACGACGGGGATGAGCGTTCCATCCGGTCGGGGTACGGAAATCGTAAATTGCTGCGTCAAATGTGATCCTTCAGATTGGGGACGGGTCGGCATGTCGACCGCTCGGCATGCCGACCCGCTCAAGGGATGTGAAATTAATAACGCTCAAAGAAGGCAAGCGCGTTGTCGCTGCAGAGCTTTTGCATCACGGTCTTGCCAAAATGCTTGGAGAGCATGTTCTGGAACTCGGGCATCATACTGGCATCGGAGAGGAAAGCGGGCACCGTGGCACCGTCCCAGTCGCCGCCGAGCGCGATGACGTCCTCGCCGCCCAGGTCGAGCCAGTGCTCGATATGTGCCGCTAGCTGGTCGAAGGTGACGTCTGCGGCGGTTTTGTCGGTTGCGTCGTTGGAAAGGAACTCGCTGCAGTAGTTGAGGCCGACGATGCCACCCATGTCGCGAATGGTGCGGAACTGGTCGTCGGTGAGGTTGCGCTTGACGCCGCAAACCGCACGGGAGTTGGAGTGACTGGCGACGAAGGGGCGCGTGGCGTGGGCGACAACCTCGTCAAAGCACTCGTCGTTGAGGTGAGAGACGTCGAGTACCATGCCGGCGTGCTCCATCTGCGTAAGCGCCACGATGCCGGCGGCGGTAAGGCCGGCGTGGGTGTCGTGACCGCTTGCGAGTGGTCCCTGCGCGTTCCAGCTGAGTGACGACATAAGTACGCCCAAGCCCTTGAGCACCTCGATCAGCGCGGGGTCCTCGGCAAAGAACGTGGCGTTTTCGATGGTGTGGATGCAAGCGACCTTGCCGTCCTTGAGCGCGGGGCGAATGTCCGCGGCGCTGCGCACGTTGACCATGCGGTCGTGGTTGAGCATTGCCTGGCCGCTCATATGCGCCATGATCTGCGCCTGGAAGCGCGCGGCGTGGGCGGTGGGAATCTCGTCGGGGACAAACGTGGCGAAGCACTGTGCCCACGGAGTTTTGCCGATCTTTGCGAGCGAGATGGCGCAGGCGTTGCCCTCGATGAGGTCGAAATCTTGCGGATGTGTCTCGTCGCCGGGGAAATACCCGTCGGTGCCGGCGGTAAAGCGCAGGTCGAGATCGAGCGTGGCCCAGCCGATGCGGTCGGCGGTGTCACAGTGTAGGTCAAATACGGGATATGCCATAGTTCCTCCGGTTGCAGCGTTTCTTTGCAAACTGTCTTTGAATTGTATGACTAGGGTATAGTTAGCGCCATATGTTCATGGCGGCCCGCGTTGTGCGCCGCCCTTATCATGGAGGTTACCATGTCCAACCAGGGCAAGAAGGTTAAGACCCATTATCGCGGCACGCTCGATGACGGCACGCAGTTCGATAGCTCCTACGATCGCGGCGAGCCGCTGGAGTTCACCTGCGGCGCCGGTCAGATGATTAAGGGCTTCGACGCCGCCGTGGTCGACATGCAGGTGGGCGAGAAGAAGACCGTGCATATCCCGGCTGCTGATGCCTACGGCGAGCACAACCCCGAGATGGTCCTGACCTTCCCGGCCGAACAGGTTCCCAACATCGAGCAGATCGAGAAGGGCATGAAGCTCTTCCTGTCCACGCCGAGCGGTATGCCCGTCCCCGCCGTGGTCATCGACGTGACGCCCGAGGCCGTGACGCTCGACGCCAACCACGAGCTGGCCGGTAAGGACCTCAACTTTGATATCGAGCTCGTCGAGGTCGAGGGCTAGAGCATGCCTGAACGCTTGGTTTCGACGACATGCTTGGGAAATCTCAACGATCCGTCCTGTGAACTCCTGCTTCGCCGGAAGTTAGGCGGTGTCTTTGAAGTTGACGAGCTGCTGCTCGATTGGGGCCAGGCTGATGTATGCGCGTTTGCGGGCGTGACGGAGCTGGGGCGCACGGTCGATGTTCGGCTGGCTTCCGACGGCGGTCGTCTTGCCGACGGCGACGTGCTCGCCATTGACCGTTCGGGCATGGTGCCCGTGGCGGTTGTCGTGCGTCTGCGCAGTGCCGAGGTTTATTTGGTCGAAGTTGACCGCATGGACCCGATTGCGCTCGCGCATGCGTGCTGGGAGATCGGCAATATGCATGCGCCTCTTTTCCGAGGCGATTCGGACGAGCATACCGTGCGCATGTATACGCCGGTGCAGCCTGTTTTGGGCCGCATGCTCCGGGGTGTCGAGGGCGTTCGGCTCTCGGTGGTTACCCGTGAACTCGATGTGGACCGGCGCTTTGCATCGAGTGCGGCGGAGGTCGTCGTGAGCATGGCTCCGGACTTTACCATCGTTAAAAAGACGCGCGACTAAGCGCGCGTATGCGCAAGACGGGCTTTGAGGGGGTGACCGATCAAGGTCCGTCTTGCTGTTGATAGGAGGCTTTGGGGGAAGCATATGGGTCTTGAGGGAATCAAGCTGATTGCATGCGATTTGGACGGCACGTTGCTGCATCCGGGGGAGCGCGAGCCGCGTTCCGAGGCCTTTGAGCTTATCGATGAGCTGCATCGTCGCGGTATCGTGTTTATGCCGGCGAGCGGTCGCCAATACGCGAGCCTGCGCTACCTGTTTGCCCCGGTGGCCGATGAACTCGCCTATGTATGCGAAAACGGAGCCCTGGTTATGAGCGAGGGGCGTGCCGTGGTCAAGCGTTCTATGGAGCGTGGCCTGGCCATGGATATCGCGAATGCCGTGGTTGCGTACCCCCATGCCGACGTGACCCTTTCGTGCGAGGGACACCTCTACACCATGAGCAGCAACGATGCGTTTGTTGACCACCTGCGTTATGAGGTCCATTGTGATGTGGCGGTAGTCGACCGTCCCGAAGACATTGACGAGGATGTCATTAAGATTGCCTTCCAGACGCCCGAGGCGGAGCAGCCGGCGGCGCTGGAGTATTTTGAGTGCCTCTTTAGCGACTGTGTCGACGTGATGACGTCGGGAACCGAATGGACGGACTTTATCGGTTTCGGTTCGGGCAAGGGGTCCGCGCTTGCCGATTATGGCCGTGCACTGGGGATCTCGCCTGACGAAATGATGGCGTTTGGAGATAACGAAAACGATCGCGACATGCTCAACGTGGTGGGCCATCCCTATCTGATGGAAAGCTGCAATCCCAGCATGCGCGGTGTCAATGACCGTGTCCGCTACGTGTGCACGGTCGAAGAAGAGCTGCGTCGTCTACTTGCTGAGTAGGCATGTCCCAAACATCTACCGGCAGTCGGGGCAGAGACCCTCGAAGATGGTGTAGTGCGACGTGACGTGCCAGCCGATTTGCTCGGACGCCTTGGTGTCGAGTTGGGCATCGAAGGGGAGCGGTACATCGATGACGCGGCTGCACGAGGTGCAGATGATATGCGCATGCGGCTCGATCGTGCGATCGAAGCGGCTGCCGCCTGGTGTCTTGATGGAGAGGATCTCCCCGGCATCGGCCAAGAGATTGAGGTTGCGGTAGACCGTACCGCGGCTGATTTTGTCATCCTGCGCGCGCACGACGTTGTAGATTTCGTCGGCGGTGGGATGGTTATAGCTTTGGCGCACGGCGTCAAGAACCAACTTTCGCTGCCTGGTATTCCTTCTTTGCACCGCCATGCGCCTCGCCTCTTTTCTATCAACGGTCGTAGGTAAATGATACCGTATTTAGCACACAATACTAATAACGAGGCGTGAAACCGTCTTCATTGGCAAGTGGGGCTCGGGCCTGGGCGTCTACGAGGCGAAAACGCGTACTCATGCGCTCGTAGGAGGCATGAAGCGCTTCGAGATGAGATAGGATATTTGCCGGAGCTCCCTGTATCTCCATCTCGACTGAGCCGTCTTCCATGTTACGCACCCAGCCGGTGAGCGCGCGTGCCTGCGCGAGGTTGGTGTTTGTAAAGCGAAAGCCAACGCCCTGGACTTGCCCCGCCCAGCGCAGGAAATAGCGCAGGGGAGTGTCTTGAGTGGCCTCGTCGCTTGCGAGCACAGTAAGCCTGCGGCGCAGCTCGAGCTCGACGTTTGATGGTTTTTGAGGTTCTCGACTGCCGCCGGTGACGCTGGAGAAGAACGTATCGAAGAGGCCCATCGCTATGCCTGCTTGCCTGCGTCGGCCGGGAAGGTTATGCCGGCCTGCTGGCGCACGGCATCCATGATGCGCAGCGAGACGAGCGTGACATCGCGGTAGTGGCCAAGCTCGTGGCGTCCCGCCGGGGTCTCCCAAATCTCTTCCTTAACGTTATCGATGCCGCAGATGGCGGTGATAAAGTCTGTGAGTTCGTATTCCATAGTGTTGCTCGATTTGGGCAGGTCGAGCACGCGGCCGTTGTCTCCCTGTTCGCGCGGTGCCTCGGTCGCCGAGCCGCGTACGACGTCGCCGCGATAGTCGATGCGGACGTTGCGGGGCGTGGACAGATGGTCGATCTGGATAGTGCCACGCTCGCCTTCGATTTGCGAGGGCAGCAGGTCGTTCGTAATTTTGGAGTGCGCGAGCTCGACGGAGATACGGCCACCGCCGTAGCTGGCGAGGATGGAGCCGCAGCCATCGATGGGGCCGTGCGTGAGCTGTTGCGTGGTGGGGTCGAGCAGAGTAGCCATGCTCGTAAGGCCGGAGGGCATGCCGAAAATCTCGACCATGGGCTCGACGGTGTAGACGCCAATGTCCATGAGGGAACCCGATGCCATATTGCAGTCGAAGATATTGGTGGCGCGTCCCGCGAGAATCTCGTTGTAGCGCGAGGAATATTTGCCAAAGCGCAATGAGGCGCGGCGGATGGGGGCGATCTCGCCCAGGGCGTCCTCGATGGCGTGGAAGGCGGGATCGTGGAGGGGACGCATGGCCTCGAGGGCCACGACACCTGCTGCCTCGGCAGCGCGGAAGACTTCCAGCGCCTGCGCTTCGGTGGCGCAGAGGGGCTTCTCGACGATGACATGCTTGCCACCGGCGATGCAGGCAAGGGCCTGCTCGTAGTGAAGCGCATTGGGGCTACCGATGTAGACGGCGTCGACGTCGTCGGCGGACGCAAGCTCGTCAAGTGCGGTGAAGTTACGCTCGCCGCCGTGTTCGGCGGTAAAGGCGGCGCCGCGCTCGGCATCGCGCGAGAGCGTGCCCACAAACGCGGCTTGGTCGTTGGCGTTGACGACCTGGATAAAGTCGTCGGTAATCATAGATGTGCCGATGGTCGCTATACGCAGCATGTATCCCCCTCGTGCCGTTCGGTTTACAGGATGAGTGTAGCGCGAGGGGGCAGGAAATAGCGTGCGAAAACGCTATTACAGGTCGCTCTCGTTAAAGCCGGCGTCGATATCGAGGTTGCTGCCGTCGGCCGCCGTGGTGGCGAGCTCATCGCAGCGCTCGTTGAGCTCGTGACCGGCGTGACCCTTAACCCAGATGAACTCAACCTTGTGCTTGCTTTTGGCGGTGAGTAGGCGCTCCCACAGGTCGCGGTTCTTGACGGGTTGCTTGTTGGCGGTTTTCCATCCGCGCTTTTTCCAGCCGTCGATCCAGTGCTTGTTAAAGGCGTTGACGACGTACTGCGAATCGGAATGGACTTCGACCTCGCAAGGGCGGTTGAGCGCCTCGAGCGCCACGATGACCGCCATGAGTTCCATGCGGTTGTTGGTGGTCTTGGCGTAGCCGCGCGAAAGCTCGGAGGTGAAGGTCTTGCCGGCGGGGTTGGTGTATTTGAGCACGGCGCCGTAGCCGCCGCGTCCCGGATTTGATCGGGCCGAGCCGTCGGTGTAGATGATGACCTTCACGGGCTTCCTTTCGTTGAGTGCATTTCATGTGAGTGACCATTGTAGCGCCATGCCCGCCGGGGGCCAGCAATCTACGATTTCTACCCCGTCTTCCGACTGTTAGTTGGCATGGATGATGCGGTTGAGCTCGTCGAGGTATTGCTGCAAGAGGAGAGAGGGCTTGCGCTCGTCGTGCATGATGTAGCCAACGCGCATCGTTGGGGCGTCTGCTAGCGGGATCGATGCCATGCCCCATTGCATTTCATTGGAGAGGACACCGGTCGACAGGGTGTAACCGTTCGACGTGATAAGTAAGTTAGTAAGTGTTCCGCGGTCCGAGATTCGTATGTTGCGGTCGCAAGGGATATAGCTAAAAGGTTCCTCGGCGTAATAGAAGGAGTTTGAGGTTCCCTGCTCAAAGCTGTAGCGCGTATAGGGCGTGAGGTCGGCAAGGGACAGCTGCGGGCGGCGTGCGAGCGGGTGGCGCTCGCTAACGAAGACGTGGACCGTTGCGTCGAATAGGGGATGGAAGCTTGCACGGGCATCGGCGAAGGCCTTCTGCAGAACGCGGGCGTTAAAGTCATCCAGATACAGAATGCCGATATCGCTGCGAAACGCACGGACGTCATCGATGATCTGCGATGTGGTGGTCTCGCGCATGATGAACTCGAACTTGCTGTCGCGGCAGCGCTCGACTACGTTGACAAAGGCCTCGACCGAAAAGGCGTAGTGCTGGGCGGAAATGGCGAGGCGGGCTTGCGGGGTGCCACCGTCCTCGTAGCGTGCCTCGAGCATGTCGGCCTGCTCTACGACCTGGCGCGCATAGCCCAAAAGCTCGGTGCCGTCGTTGGTGAGCGTGACGCCGCGGCTGGAGCGCGTAAAGATCTCCAGATGGAGCTCTTGTTCTAGGCTTTTGACGGCGTTTGAGATGTTGGACTGAGCGGTATAGAGGCGCTGAGCTGCGGCGTTGATTGAGCCGGACTCTGCCACGGCGATCAGAAAACGAAGCTGCTGGAGGGTCATCGGTGCCCGTCCTTTCGATAGCTATCTAAAAAACCGATAACAGGTTAGCGCTTTTAAGTGATTGACCGAGCGAAACAATGCTCGTACTATTCAAAACACACAAAGGCGGTAGGTAATTAAGCCGACCACGGAACCGGGATGCGAAAGGAGACCCGCATATGAATTGCTTACCAAGACGAATGCCGGGCTCCTGTTTGCGCCCGTTGGCGTGATCAGGAGACAGCGACTTACTTTTCTTACTCTTAGGTACTTACATTCGATCAAGGAGATCATCATGAGCCAGTTCATCAACAACCCCGAGCACACCTTTGGTTTCGATACCCTGCAGCTGCACGTTGGCCAGGAGAGCGCCGATCCCGCATCCGACTCCCGTGCCGTGCCTATCTACCAGACCACGAGCTATGTGTTCCGCAACTCCCAGCACGCCGCCGATCGCTTTGGTCTTGCCGACGCCGGTAACATCTACGGCCGTCTGACCAACTCCACCCAGGGCGTCTTTGAGGACCGTATCGCCGCGCTCGAGGGTGGCGTTGCTGGCCTCGCCGTCGCCTCTGGCGCCGCCGCCATCACCTATGCCCTGCAGGCACTTGCCCAGGCTGGTGACCACGTGGTGGCTCAGAAGACCATCTACGGTGGCTCCTACAACCTGCTCGAGCATACGCTCTCCCAGTTTGGCGTCGAGACCACGTTTGTCGATGCTCATAACCTGGAAGAGGTTGAGGGTGCCATCAAGGACAACACCACGGTCATCTATCTCGAGACGCTCGGCAACCCCAACTCTGACATCCCCAACATCGACGCCATCTCCGAGATCGCCAAGAAGCACGGTCTGCCGGTTGTCGTCGACAACACTTTCGGCACCCCGTATCTGTTCCGTCCGCTGGAACATGGCGCCAACATCGTTGTCCACTCCGCAACCAAGTTCATCGGCGGCCACGGCACCTCGCTGGGCGGTGTGATCGTCGACGGCGGTAACTTCGATTGGAAGGCGAGCGGAAAGTACGCTCAGATCGCTGAGCCCAACCCCTCCTACCATGGTGTTTCGTTTGCCGAGGCTGCCGGTTCCGCCGCCTTCGCAACCTATGTCCGCGCCATCCTGCTGCGCGACGAGGGTGCCTGCATCAGCCCGTTCAACGCCTGGGTCCTGCTCCAGGGCACCGAGACCCTGTCGCTGCGCGTCGACCGCCATGTCGAGAACACCAAGAAGGTCGTTGAGTTCTTGGCTGGTGACAGCCATGTCGCCAAGGTGAACCACCCGAGCCTGCCTGAGCACCCCGATCACGAGCTCTATCAGAAGTACTTCCCCAACGGCGGCGCTTCGATCTTCACCTTTGAGATTAAGGGTGGCCAGGAGGCAGCTTGGAAGTTCATCGATCATCTGCAGGTGTTCTCGCTGCTCGCCAACGTGGCCGACGTCAAGTCGCTCGTCGTGCACCCGGCTACCACCACGCACTCCCAGCTCTCTGCCGAGGAGCTCGCCGAGCAGAACATCACGCCCTCCACGATCCGTCTTTCCATCGGTACCGAGAACGCCGAGGACATCATTTGGGATCTGAAGCAGGCCTTCGCCGCGCTGGACGAGTAAGGCGACTTGTGCAAGGACCCCTTGCGACTCGATAGGTATAACTGCATAAAATGCCTGCTCAAGGCACCTGCGCAAGCAATGGTTGCGCAGGTGCCTTTTTTGCATAGGAAGGGCGCTATTACAGGGTTTTTGGCATGCTTTATGCATTCGAGTTGTGGAAAACTCCTGTTGAGAGGATGTGAGTTTTACGCAATTGACGTGCGCCTTTTGAGTAAAACCGCAGGTCGCGATTTGCTCGAGGTACTATGCAGCGCGATCGAATCACACGCAGCTCAAACGCAGCAAAAACGCACTACGGAGGTTTCCAGCTACATGAGGATCGATTCACGAAAACCGAAAGCCGCTGCCCTTTCCGCCGCTCTGACCGTGGCACTTTTGGCGGGCGCCGGTGCAACTGATGCCCACGCCGCAACACTGTCCGATGCGGTTGGATCTACGCCGTCCGAGACGACGCTGGTACAGCCCGTTGATTATCGCGGCGATGGTTATGGCTCTATGCAGGAGTGGAACGCCTCGATGGAGGCCAAGCGCGATTCCCTTGAAATGCGCGCTCAGATTATCCTAAACATGTATGGTGACTATGCCACCGATGATGAGCGCGCTGTGCTGCAGGGTTGTATCGATGGTGCGGGCAGCCTTTTGACGATGGGGGAGGTCGACGCGAAGTCGACCGAGCTCGATGAGCTGCGCACTGCGCTTGAGAATGCCAAGCGCGAAGCGCTCGAGGCCGCTGCCGCCGAGGCGGAGGCTGCCGAGGCCGCCCAGACTTCGTACTACAACGCCGGTTACACTCCGTCCTACGCGTCTGCCGCGTCCTACGCGAACGGATCGGGCCTGACGCGCTCTGCGGGTGTCAATAACTACAACGGGCGCCGTGAGACCTATTACAGCAGCAATGTGCTTTATCACTATCGCACGGGCGAATGGACTCAGGATTCTGAGGGCTTCTGGCGCGATTCCGACGGCTATTACGTTGTTGCCGCGGGCGATATGGCCCAGGGCTCGACCTTTACGGGCTCCAAGGGTGATTGCAAGGTCTATGACTCCGGCTGCGCTGCCGGAACCACCGACTACTACACCGGTTGGTAGTTTTTCTGTATCACGGATATTTGGCGGACGGGCGTCTTTACCGAGCTTTAGGGCAACGTAAGGACGCCCGTTCTATGTATACGCTTGAGCTAACAGAGCCCTTACCGTGACGGTACGTCGCGCATATGGGCGCGGGGCACACTAGTTCATGAGAAATAAGGTCTTTCTCGTGGAGGAAGTGGTCTTGTGAACGCTCGAGATATCGCCGTTGCCGCCGTTGCATTGACGCTTGGTTGCCTTGGTCCTACGGCCGCGCTCGTCGCGGGCATGCAGGGGTCTTGTGGGGCTGCCTCTATCGTGGTCGGCGCGTTGATCGCGGCCACACTGCTGGGAAGCGCCGGTGTTGTCCTTTGTCGCGATGATGAGGACGAGGTTCCGGAGTCGCATCTCTAACTGTTGCGAAAATGACTGTTGGCCATGGCTGAACATGAAAACCGCACAAGGGGAGTGCCCTTTGCGGCGGTTTTTGCTATTGAGACTGTTGGATGCGGTGCGGCGGCGCTACCAGCTGGCCTCGATTTCGCGGATGCGCGAATAGAGCCATTCGTTTTGCGGCACCTGGATGCCGCGCTTGGCCGCGAGGCGGCAGACGGTACCCGCAAATTCCTCGACCTCGGTTCTGCGTTGAGCGACGCGGTCCTGCGCCATCGAGGGCATGCCGGCGGGGTCGAGCCCCTCGATGAGATGCACCATCTGCGTTAGGTCTGCCTCGGTGAGCTCGATACCCTCGGCGTTGGCGACTGCAAGCGTCTCGCGCATGGCGGAGACAAAGCAACGACGCTGCTCGGAGCCCTGTTCCGTGGCGCTTCCGTACGTACCGCCGTAGGCCATGCAGGTCTGGTTGATGCCGTCGTTGAGCATAAGCTTGGCCCACATGCGGTGCGCGATGTCTGCCTCGACGGTGTGTGCGATGCCACAGCGCGTGTAGAGCCCGTCGATGGCGGCGACGGTCGCGGGGTCGGTGCCGGCGGCCGCACCAAAGCGGATCTCGCCCGCATTGGTAAAGGTGAGCGCGCCGTTGAGAAACACAGCGTCCATGCCTTGGCATATTCCGAGGACGGTGTGCTCCCAGCCAAAGCGCTCGGCGATCTTTTGCTCGCTGGTGATGCCGTTGCACAGCGAGGCGATGAGCGTATTGGGGCCCGCGATGTGTTCCATAGTCTTGAGCGCCTGGTCGAGTCCGGTTGTCTTGACCGTGAGGATGGCCAGATCGGCGGGTGTCGCCTCGCTGGCGCGGACGGACTTGAGTACGCAGGGCTTGCCGTTGACGGTGAGCGCATCGTTCGCATGGCGCTCAAAGCGAGCGTCGTCCATGACGTATTCGACGGCATCGTTGCCGAGTGCCTGGGCGATCATGCTGCCGTAGAGTAGCCCGACGCCACCCTTGCCGATAAAGGCGACCTTGTTGATCTGCATATGAATCATCTCCCCATATAAAAGGCGCCCGCGTAAGGGGCGCCTGATGGATTGTATGCTGCCGGGGTGATTGATGGGTGCGCGGAGCGGCTGTTATGAAAAAGAAACGTTTGCCTGGACGCTACGCTGCAGGGCAGACCGCAAAGACGCGCGCGGGATATCCAACGCCATCGCGCACCTTGGGGAAGGTGCAGAAGATGACGGCGCCCGTGGCGGGAAGCTCGTCTAGATGGTCCATGACCTCGATCTGATAGCGGTCGACCGAGAGGATGTACTGTTCGCCGGGGTAGGGGTAGGCGTCCTCGCGCGTGGTCACGCTCGCCGGGTCGGTGTCAGCCGGCTCGTGGCCGATGGCGCCGATGTTGCGCTCTTCAACGAGCCACTTGATGGCGTCGAGGTCCCAGCCGGGGTAGTGGGGCTGGCCGTCCTCGTCCTTGTTTTCGAGGTCGGCGAGCTTGGACCAGTCGGAGCGGAAGGCGACGAAAGCGTCCTTGGGAATGAGACCGTGCTCATTCTCCCAGGCTTTGAGGTCCTCGACGGTCAGGCCGTAGTCGGGATTCGCGGCGCACTCCTCGTGCTTGTCGATCACGCAGAGCGGATGCATAAACTCGATGGGTTCAATCTCTCCAAGGGAACGACCCTCGACATGGAAGTGGCGCGGCGCGTCGACGTGGGTGCCGTACTGCGAGGCGACCGAATACTGGAAGCAACGCATGGGGGCGAGCATGTCCTCGGGCGTGCCGGGCAGGTAGTCGAAGAGCTTGGTGGACTCAAACGGCTTAAAGCCAAACCAGTGCGGGGTGTCGCATGAGAGCGTGTGGGTGAGGTCGACCCAGCGATAATCGGTGCTTTTGAGCTGGGATGCGAGATTCCAAAGGTCGAGCGCGGGCATGGGCGACTCCTTTCATCGGGCTTTTTGCTGATGTTAAAGCGGTGCCGTGACAGCTCGATTTCCGCTGCGTTACGATACGTTCTCGATTGCGATTCCACGATGTTTCGGCCGCGTGACCATTGTGTTTCGCCTTGCCGGGGCGCTGATGGCGAAAGGAGGGGCCGTGCAATACCGCGTTGACCCCAAAAGTGGTAACCGAATATCCGCTCTGGGTCTGGGCTGCATGAGATTTCCCGGTGCGCCGGGACACCCCGATGCGAAGTCAGCCGATGCCATCATTTCCCGTGCGGTGGAGCAGGGGATTAATTATCTGGATACCGCGTATCTCTATCCCGGTAACGAGGTGTGCGTGGGCGCCTCACTTGAGCGCTTGGGGCTGCGCGACCGGGTGTTGCTGGCGACTAAGTTGCCGCACGCTTCGTGCAAGTGCGCGGAGGATTTCGACCGCTTTTTTGACGAGCAGCTGCACCGTTTGCGGACCGACCATATCGACTACTACCTTATGCACAACATCACCTCGCCCGCCCAGTGGGAGCGCGTGGTGGCGTTGGGCATCGAGGACTGGATTGCGCACCAAAAGGCTGCGGGGCGTATTCGCCAGATAGGTTTTTCGTACCACGGCAGTGCGGCGGACTTCCTCACGATGCTTGACGCATATGACTGGGATTTTTGCCAGATCCAGTACAACTACGCTGGAGAGTGCTACCAAGCGGGAACGGCGGGACTCATGGCAGCCGCCGAGCGCGGGCTCGCGGTGTTTGTAATGGAACCGCTTTTGGGTGGACGCCTGGCGGGCAAGCTGCCTCCGCGGGCCCGCGCCGTGCTCGATGACGTACGCGATCCGTACCTGAAGTCGCCGGCTGCTTGGGGACTTTCGTGGGTGTGGAACCATCCTCAAGTCACGATGCTGCTTTCGGGCATGACCGATACCGCGCAGGTGGACGAGAACGCGGCATTGGCGGATCGCGCACTGCCGGATTCGATGACGACAGAGCAGCTCGATACCATCGCGCGTGTGCTGGGAGAGTTTGAGAAATCGAATCGCGTGCCCTGTACGGGCTGCGGCTACTGCATGCCGTGTCCCAAAGGCATCAATATCCCTGGGTGTTTCGCCGCCTACAACGCAAGCTATGCGCACAGCTGGTTTACGGGCCTGTCGCAGTATTTTACGGCGAGCGCGGTGCGGACGAGTGAGCCCAAGTTGGTGAGCAATTGCGTCAAATGCGGCAAATGCGCACGTCACTGCCCGCAGCACATCGATATTCCCGAGCGTCTCGACGATGTGCGCCGACGTTTCCAGCCTGGCCCCGTAACGGCCGCGCTTAAAGCCTTTTGCAAAACGCGTTCCTGATGCCCCTTTTATAACTTGCGGTGGAATAGTTCCTGTTTGCGGCAGAATAGGGGCCAAACAGGAACTATTTCACCGCAACTGAAGGGGGCTGTCGTGGGCCATCGGGATTCATGTGATGATTTGCGTGAGGTTCGTTGGGGCGTTTTGGGCGCTGGGCACATTTCGCATCGATTCGCATCGTCGCTCAAGGAGGTGGACGGGGCATGGCTTGTGGCTGCCGCCGGTCGCACTCCTTTGCATGTTGAGGAGTTTTGCCGAGCGTTTTCGATTGATGCCGCGCACAGTTATGCCACGGCTGACGATGGCGGCGATGCGGCTTATGACGCGCTGATTGCCGACCCCGATGTCGACGCAATCTACTTGGCTCTTCCGCATGGCATGCATACGCGTTGGGTCTGTCGCGCGCTGCGCGCCGGAAAGGCCGTGCTGTGCGAAAAGCCGGCCGTTTTGAGTGAGGAAGAGGCTCTCTCGATTTCCTCCGCCTCTCGCGAGCACGGCGTGCTGTTTATGGAGGCGATGAAGAATCGGTTTTGCCCGATGCGCACTCGCGTGGAGGACTTACTTGCGTCGGGCGAGCTCGGCTGTATCGTCTCGATCGAAAGCGTGCAAAAACTCGATTATGGTGAGCCCCCTTCGAGTTATCTGCTCGATCCGTTGCAGGGTGGCTGTCTATATGACATGGGCTGCTATGCGGTCGGGTGGTTTGAGGATCTGCTTGCGGGTGCGTGCGATGTTTCGTCTCGTGAAGTTCGCTGGCGTGACGTATTAGGCGGCCGCGTGGATTGGGCCGATGAGATCCATATGAGTGTCGGCGGTATACCCATTCATATGGTGTGCGATGGCAAAGCAGCATATGAAAGCCGCTTAACGATTGCCTGCGAACGGGGTTCGTTGGAAATCGAGCGCCTCCATCGCCCCGAGCTCGCCCATGTGAAGTACTCCGACGGTCGAGTGCTCGAAATCGACGCCCCATTTGAGGTCGATGATTTTTACGGCGAAGCTTCGCATGCGACTCAGCTCATCCGGGCGGGGAAACTCGAGAGTCCCGTTATGCCTCTTGCCGCCACGCAGCGCTGTGCGCAGATCATCGATGCGATTCGCTTGACGCTCTAGGCTGCGGTGCTGGTGCTCAGGGGGGCTCGGCGGACCGTGCCCCTGATGCCCCTTTTATATCTTGCGGTGGAATACGGTCTGTTTGCGCCAAAATAAGGCACCAATAGACCGTATTTCACCGCAACTGATGAGGGGGAGTTGGAGATGCTGACGATCGGGTGTCACCTATCCACGACGAAGGGCTATCGGGCGATGGGGGAGACGGCGTTGTCCATTGGCGCCAATACCTTTGCGTTCTTTACGCGCAACCCGCGCGGTGGCAAGGCAAAAGACCTTGACATGGATGACGTGGCGGCTCTGCGCGAGCTTATGGCGCAAAACGACTTTGGACCGCTGGTGGCGCATGCCCCGTATACCTATAACCCCTGCTCCGCTAAGGAGCGGGCGCGCGAGTTTGCCTTGGAGGCTATGGCGGAAGATTTGCAGCGTCTGGAAGCACTGCCCGGCAACTACTACAACTTCCATCCCGGTGCGCATGTGGGACAGGGGGCAGACGCCGGCATTCAGATGATTGTCGACACGCTGTGCCAGGTGATGTTTGAGGGCCAGCAGACGACGGTATTGCTCGAGACCATGGCGGGTAAGGGCACTGAGGTGGGCCGTAGCTTTGAAGAGCTGGCGTGCATTATCGAGGGCGTTGCCGCCAAGTGTCCAGAGCTGTCCGATAAGCTGGGCGTTTGTTTGGACACCTGCCATGTGAGCGATGCCGGCTACGACATCATCCATGATCTGGACGCCGTACTCGACGAGTTCGACCGCGTGGTGGGCATCGATCGCCTGCATACCGTACACATCAACGATTCGAAGAACCCTTGTGGCGCCCATAAAGATCGTCACGAGTGCATCGGCAAGGGATACCTTGGCAGCGAGGAATTTGGCGGCGGTATGCAGGTTATGCAGAATATTGTATCGAATAGCCGTTTGCGTGCACTGCCGTTCATTTTGGAGACACCGAACGAACTTGCAGGTTATGCAGCTGAAATCAAACTATTAAAGTCATTGCAGCAGTAATAACTGTCACAAAGCGGAATACTTCATTCACGTTATGGGTTTGTTTCAATCAGTTTTCTAATTGCAGATTCTTACAAGCGGGTGCATAATAGCCCTCAGTTTTTGCAGACCTCTGAATCACGTGGGGTCATTGGAAGGAGACTGATCATGAAGCTTAAGAAGCTTGGCGCATTTGCCGCCACGGGTGCCATGGCACTCGCTCTTGCACTGACGGGTTGCGGCTCGTCCAACGCCACCTCTGGTTCCGATGCCGGTTCCAGCAGCTCTGACGACGCGAAGGTCGAGAAGGTCGATGGCTCCAAGGAGTACGCGCTCGTCAAGGACGGTACGCTGACCGTCGGCACCTCTGCCGAGTACGCTCCGTTTGAGTACAAGGACGACAACGGCGACTACCAGGGCTTTGACCTTGAGCTCATCAAGGCTATCGGTGACAAGCTGGGTCTGGATGTCGAGTATGTCAACAACGACTTCGACACGCTCGTCCCCGGCGTTGCTTCGGGCGCCAAGTATGACGTTTCCATCGCGGCTATCACCGACACGCCCGAGCGTGAGAAGGAAGTCACTTTCTCCGATTCCTACTACATGGACGATCAGGCTATCGTGACCAAGGTCGATAACACCGACATCACGGCCGACAACTACAGCGAGAAGCTCAACAACGCCGACGCCACGATCATCGTCCAGTCTGGCTCGACTGCCGAGGCCTTTGCCCAGGAGAACTTCCCCAAGGCAAAGATCGTCCCCTACAAGGACGCTACAGAGTGCTTCAGCGCCCTGCAGTCCGATAAGGGCGACGCCGTGGTCACCAACCGCTCCGTCGCCAGCCAGCTGACCGCCGAGCAGTTCAACACCTGCCAGACCATCAAGCAGATCAGCACCGGCGAGGAGTACGCCATCGCCATCAACCAGGGCAACACCAAGCTCAAGGACGACATCAACCAGGCTATCAAGGACCTGACCGATGACGGTACCGTTGACGCCCTTATGGCTAAGTACAACATCAAGTAAAATAGCTACTTGATTGCACGCGGGCCCTTTCCGTTTTGGCGGAGAGGGCCTTTGCGTTTCTTGAATGGGCGTCATCCCGCCCCGTTATGTCGGCAACTTAAACGTTAGGAGCCACCTTGTCTCGATTGAACCAAGGAGCCATGGGCAAGAGCCATTCACTGCCCTTGATGCTTCAAAAGCTGGCCTGCGCCCTGGCTGTGGTGCTCGCCCTGGTATGCGCGGGGGCCTGCGTGCCCTCGACTGCTCAGGCACTTGAGACCGCAAAGATCACCGCCCGACCCAATACCGGTTCGGGTAGCGACGTAGTCGGTGGCACCGAGACTCGTATCACCTGGGAGGTCCAGGCCGATGCCGATGAGGAACTGAGCGGTCTTTCGCTGACGTTTGCCGATGGCACGACCTTTGGTGCGGACGACACGCGTCTGACGATGCTCTCGGGCGATGACCTTATGGACCGTACGCCCATGAAGCCTACGTGCAAGGTCGACGGCCAGATGCTCAAGATCGATTTTGGCGAGACGGCGCCCGCCGGCGGTTATTTCCGTGTCGAGGTCTACGGCGTGACCTTCCCCGTCGAGGGCGGCGACGAGGCCTTTAGCGGTACCTACACTTTGGCCGATGGTTCGACCAAGAAGATCTCCAAGATTCCGTCGGTGGAGATCAAGGGCGTGACGGCATTCGATAACTTCCTGGCCGACCTTAAGGAGCAGCCGTGGGTCGAGGCATGGAATTCCAACATGTTCCTGCGCCTGTTCCTGAACCCGGTCATTTTGGTCCAGAGCCTGCCGATCGTCTTCAAAGGCTTCCTCATGTCGCTCTCGATCGTGCTCGTGGCGTTTCCGCTGGCAATTCCCTTCGGCTTTGCCTTGTCGCTCATGCGCATCTCCAAGTCGCGCATCCTGCGTTGCCTTGCCGGCATCTATGTGAATATCATCCGTGGTACGCCGGCGTTCCTGCAGATCTACATCGCGTTCTTTGGCCTGCCGCTGGCCGGCGTCAAGGTTGACGACTATGTGTTGGGCGTCATCGTCATGGCCATGAATTCGTCTGCCTATCTGTGCGAGATCTTCCGCGCTGGTATTCAGTCGATCCCCAAGGGCCAGAACGAGGCCGCGCGCTCGCTGGGCATGAACGCCTTCCAGACACTGCTCTATGTCATGATTCCGCAGACGTTCCGTAATGTCCTGCCTACGCTGACCAGTGAATTTATCCTGCTTTACAAGGATACGTCGCTGCTCGCGGCCGTGGGTGTGGTCGAGATCGTCATGAACGCCCGCACCATCGTGGCCACGACGGGCTCCATTACACCGTACGTGGTTGCCGCCCTGTTCTATCTGGTCATCACCCTGCCGCTCGCTCGCTTGGTGAGCGGTCTTGAGGCAAGGCTTTTGGGCACGGCCGAGACCAAGAAGAAGCGTCCCGCCAAGAGCGCCGGACAGGTCGTCGCGACGCCCGCCGATCACATCGCCGGTCTGTAAGGAGGTCCTATCATGAGCGAAACCAATAACTCGAACGAGGTTGTCGTCAGCATCAAGAACCTCCAGAAAGCCTTTGGCGATAACGTCGTTCTGCGAGATATCGATCTGGATGTGCATAAGGGCGAGGTCGTCGTAGTTCTGGGTCCCTCGGGCTCGGGTAAGTCGACGATGCTTCGCTGCATCAACCGCCTGGAGCATCCCACGAGTGGCTCGATTGTCGTTGAGGGTGTGGACGTGTGCGCCAAGGGCGTCGACCTTAACAAGGTGCGCACGCATCTGGGTATGGTGTTCCAGCAGTTCAATTTGTTCCCGCACCTGTCAGTCAAAAAGAACGTCATGCTTGCGCAGCAGAAGGTGCTCAAGCGCAGCAAGGAAGAGGCCGAGAAGATTGCCGTCGAGGAGCTGACCAAGGTCGGTCTTGCCGAGCGTATCGACTTTATGCCGAGCCAGCTCTCGGGCGGCCAGCAGCAGCGCGTTGCCATCGCCCGCGCCCTGTCGATGAACCCGCACGTCATGCTCTTTGACGAGGCCACCTCGGCGCTCGACCCCGAGCTCGTGCGCGACGTCCTGGGCGTCATGCGCGACTTGGCGCGCGACGGCATGACCATGATCGTCGTGACGCACGAGATGGGCTTTGCCCGCGATGTCGCCGACCGCGTCGTCTTTATGGACGGCGGCGTCATTGTGGAAGAGGGTACGCCGAGCGAGGTCTTCGACCACCCCAAGAGCGAGCGCACCAAGGCGTTCTTGGGAAATATCTCGTAGCCGGTTGATGTAACTGCCGTTACAAAAGAGCGGGGGCTGGACTTGAATCCAGCCCCCGCTCTTTTGTAGGGATGGGGATGCGCTGTGATACAGGCTCTTTTGGAGGCCTGGTTTCGTTACGCGAGCTCGGCTCCGAGGGCCTTGCAGGCCGCCTCGCCCTCATCGTCGGGCGCATCGTAGCAAATGACGGAGTCCACGACGTTGACGCCGGCCTCGTCGGCGTCGGCCTTCCAGTTGTCCATCCACTCGCCCTCGGCCCACGAATAGGAGCCAAAGAGGACGACCTTCTTGTCGCCGAGGGTCTCCTTGACCTCGTCCCACATAGGCTGAAACTCGTCATACTCAAGCTCCTCGGAGCCCATGGCGGGGCAGCCGAAGGCGAAGGCATCATATTCGGCGGCCTTGTCGGCAGAGAAGTCGGCGCAGGGGATGACCTCAGTCTCGGCCCCCGCGGACGTGGCGCTTTCGGCGACGAGGTTTGCCATGGCCTCGGTATTGCCCGTGCCGCTCCAGTAGACGACGGCGATCTTGCTCATGTTTTGTCCTTTCGGTCGTGCGGCGCTTGCCGCGGCTTGTACGTTCTATCGGGTTGCCTGGGCAAGTTGCGCCAGGCTGCAGCCCTGCTGATAGATAAAAGTGAAGTATTGGGTGCAGGCACGGTAGGCATCAAACGTCGCAAGCGCCTGCTCGACATTTGCGTAGACCTTCCAGGCCCCAAAGACCTTGTAGTTCTCGCCGCGCTGGACGATAAACTCGTGCACGTCGTCGTAGGGATATCCAAGGAAGTAGCCTATTTCGTGCGGAAACTCGCAGGTGCAGTCTTTGCTGCAGCTAGCTTGCTGGGGTAGTGCGCATCGAGTCTGGCTGCAGGCGCATTCCGCGACGTTATTGCTCGCGAGCGTGATGCGTGATGCCAAATGCACAAGGCATGCCGAAAGGTCTCTCGTGTCGTAGCCTTCCGAGGTGAGCGCCGTTTGGACGCGAGGGTCTGCGAAATAGGTGGTGAGGTTTTTGGCTTGGTACGCGTACACGAGCGCTCCGCAGGGCCGCCAGACCAAAACACTCAGGTGGATGCCGAGCGGGTCAAGCTCGCGATTGCACTGGGCGATAACGTTGAGCAGGCGTGCTCGGCGTTCTGCAATGGTTTCGGTTGTGGTCGAGCCGTCCCCGTGGGCGTAGGTGCCTGGATAGGTAAAGAGCGATGCCGGCTTGATGCCCGCGAGCGTGGGAGAGCAGTTGCGCACGACTGCCGCCTGAAACGTTGGGATGTCTATGGTTCGAGTCACGGCGCTCCTTACGGATCTAAACTGTTAGCCTAGGAAAACTTATACACGAAAGTAAGCCATGGTCAACAAAAAAGTTTGAAGAGGGAAACTAATTGACCGAACAGACATGATTTTGGGTTAAGATGGGGGCACCCCATGGGGGTATCTAGATAGTGCTACTTGAAAGGGGAGCGCATGAGTGACTTGCTCAACCCTGCGAATCTCATCGTGCTGGCCGTCATTGCCGTCGGCATGTTTTTTGGACTGCGTCGCATTGCCGCTTCGACACGCGGGAAGAGTTGCTGCAGCGATGGTACGAGCGGCAAGAAGGCCAAAAAGGTTGTTGTGGTGGATACCGATGCGTCACACTATCCCTATAGCGATGAGCTGCTCATCGGCGGCATGAACTGTGACGGCTGCGCTCAGAACGTAGCCAATGCCCTCAATGCGCTGGATGGCGTGTGGGCAACGGTGACGTATGCGGACCACACGGCACGCGTGCGCTCTAAGCAGCCGGTTGATCGTGGTGTCCTCGAGACGGCCGTGAAAGACGCGGGCTACTACGTCATGACTCTGTAAGCGCCGCCCTGGATGCGCTTCCTTGGCTAGGCTCGTCCGCGCAGTTCGATGTCTTGGATGTCGTCGAAGTCGATGGCGATGTCTCGGAGTTTGAGGAGCTTGAAGGCGGGGAGCGCCTCGTCGAGGATGCCGGTGCGGCTGCGATAGCCGTATGTATCGTAATAGGTGACACGAATCAAGTCGCCACGTTTGAGACCCTCGAGCTTTTTAGAAAGCGCGAGGGCTTTTTCTTCCGTGAGCTCACGTTTTGGCTCGACGGTGATTTCCTGCTTGCGCACGAGTTCGTAGTATCCCGTGAGGGCGGCAAAGGGCATAAACTGTGCGGCGCGGTTGGCGCGCACGGCACCGTTGGCAGTGAGGTTGGGGTCGGCGGCGCGGCGTCTGCCCTCGGGGTCCGCCAGGCGCTCGAAGGCGGTCGGCGGGCGCACGGGCTGCTGCTTGGGTTTAGGCACGATGTCCTCCAACTTGGCCGTTGCGTTCGCGCGCGGTGGCGCCGGCGGTAAAGCTTAATCCCTTGACGAGCGCGTTCTTGCCGTACTTGCCTTTCACGGCCAGGACGGCGCGCGCCAGGTCGCGCTCGCGCTCATCGGCCTCGATATCGCTGAACAGATCGATGGTGGCAAATTCCTCGGGCACAAGATTGCCAAATCCCAGGTTGATGCGCTTGACCGGTCGTTTGGGATCGACCGTTTGTGCCCAAAGGTCATCGAAATACCCCATGATTTTCTTAAACGAATTAGTGCGCTCGGGCAGCTTTCGCGAGGCGTTGGAGTGCGCAAAGAGTGCGGCATAGCCACCACGCGGTTTGCCGCCATGCTCTCCCACAAAGATGCCATCGATTGCCTGCGCTTCGCGCACCAGGCGACGCCTTTCGTCATCGCGCTGGACGGGCTTGGGAGCACGGGGCGCGAGCTCGGGGCCGTCGGTCGCTGCGGGCTCGATGCCCGAGGTGCTCGAGCGCAAGTGTCCGCAGCCGTCTATATACTGCGCCGTGCCGCTGGCGTTGAGCCGGCGTATGTCGGCGCGCTCGCTCGCGTAGCCCACAAAGAGCGAGATGCTGTCGCAGACCACGTGCTTATCGACTAGATCCAACACGGCGTTGTCGACCATTTCGCGCAAGACGGTGTAGGCCTGCTCGTAGGCATAGCCCTTCGAGAGCACCTGTCCTGTGGTGGTCGAGGTCGCTTGCGGGCGATAGGCTTGGATATCGGCGATGGTTGTCGGCTCGCGCCCGAAGGCGTGGTCGATGAGATATTCGGCGTTGACGCCGAGTTCGTCGTAGAGCAGGTTCTCGTCGAGTGCGGCGACGCCCATCAGGTCGTAGACGCCGTATTTCTCGAGACGGGCCGCCACGCCGGGGCCGATGCCCCAGATGTCGGTGATGGGGCGATGGGGCCAGATCTCCTTGCGAAAGATCTCGTCGTCGAGTACGCCAATGCGGCTGGCTACGTGCTTGGCGGTGATGTCGAGCGCCACCTTGGCCTGGAATAGGTTGGGGCCGATACCGACCGTCGCCGTGATGCCGGTGCGCCCCAAGACCTCGTCGCGCAACATGCAGGCGAACCCTTCGGCATCGGTGTGATAAAGGTCCAGATAGGGCGTCACGTCGATAAAGCACTCATCGATGGAGTAGACGTGCACGTCCTGGGGGCTGACGTATTCCAGATAGACGCCGTAGATTTGCGCCGACACCTCCATGTAGTGTTGCATGCGCGGCACTGCTTTGATGTAGTCGATGCCGTCGGGAATCTCGAATAGACGGCAGCGGTTGTGTATCCCGAGGTCCTTCATGGTCTGCGTGATAGCGAGACAGATGGTCGTGCGTCCGCGCGATTCGTCGGCAACGACCAGGTTGGTGGTGAGCGGATCGAGCCCACGATCGACGCACTCGACGCTGGCATAAAACGTCTTGAGGTCGATGCAGATGTAGGTGTGCTGCTCGTGCTCCATCCGAGCCTCCCATCAAACACATGTTCTTATCGAATACCTGTTCGATAATACCTGCTCGACCGGACACCGTCAAAACCTGCCCCTTTTTGGCAGGTATGGTCGTGCGGCTGCGTCGGGTTTTTAACGCAGCCCTAAAGAGTGCGTAACAGCTCGGAAAAGCTCGCTTCGTAGCATGAGGCTAACGATTGATACCGCCATAAAGCACGGAAGGGTTGTGGGGATAATGGTCAACTATGGGTTTGGTATGCCGACGCGCTTGGTTGCGGATGGGGATGTGGCTCGCTGGTGCGGGCGATTGGTTGCCCACTATGGCGGCACCAAGGCACTGGTCGTGCTGGGAGGCGACAAGCACACGCGTGATGAGCTCGTTTCGGCGGCGCTGGGCTCGGTTGATCGCGCCCTGCTCGAGCGCGTGCTTTTCCGCTGCGGCTCGGTTGAAGGCGACGGAGGAGACGAGCTGATCGACGAAGCCGTGGCCCTGGCGACCGACGAAGGCGTGGACTTTGTCTTGGCGATTGGCGATGCCGATACTGCCGGCTTTGCGCGCGAGCTCGCCCGTCGCATGGCGGCGCTCGATGTCGGCGAAGACGGTTTTGTCCCTTATGGATGTATCGTCTCGGAGGGCAAGGTGCCTGCCGTCGTGGGGGCCGGCGAGGTTCCCGTTTTTGCCATCATCGCGCCCGAACTGCTGGAGGGCATCGGGTCTCCTCTGCGTGAGTTGCTCGGTAGCGTCTGCGCTGCGGCCTAATATTTGGCATAAAGGGATAGGTTATTTTTGATTGGTAAAGCGTTTGACCTGCCAAATTAAACCTGTCCCTTTTTGGTCGGTTGCCGTTTGGGGGCCGATTGGCAACGCTCGCTGATTATAGTCTTGACCTGCGCTAGAATAGTGGCATCTGAATGTCCGGGCGCATGGAGGCGTGCGCCCGTATGCTGAGGAGGACTCTATGGCAACTGTTGCCGCACCTATCGATGCTACGTCGACTGCCGCTTGGAAGGCGCTCGAGGCCCATCAGGAGAAGCTCGAGGCCGAGGGTATCGACCTCAAGGCCTGGTTCGCCGCCGATGCCGAGCGCGTGAACAAGCTGAGCTTTGACGCCGGTGACCTGCACTTCGACCTGTCCAAGAACCTGGTGACTGATGAGACCGTCAAGCTGCTGTGCGATCTTGCCCGCGAGGTGAAGCTCGAGGAGCGCCGCGACGCCATGTTCTCCGGCGAGCACATCAACACCACCGAGGACCGCGCCGTCCTGCACACCGCGCTGCGCCGCCCGGCAAGCGAGAAGGGCCAGCTCATCGTCGACGGCCAGGACGTCGTCGCCGACGTGCACGAGGTTCTCGACCGCATGTATGCCTTCGCCGAGCGCGTGCGCTCCGGTGAGTGGAAGGGTGTTACCGGCAAAAAGATCGAGCACCTGGTGTCCATCGGCATCGGCGGCTCCGATCTGGGCCCGGTCATGGCCTACGAGGCCCTGCGTCCCTACGCCGACGCCGGTATTGACTGCCGCTACATCTCCAACATCGACCCCAACGATCAGGCAGAGAAGCTCAAGGGCCTCGATCCCGAGACCACGCTCGTGATTATCGTCTCCAAGACTTTCACCACGCTCGAGACCCTCACCAACGCTCGTGAGGTCAAGACCTGGATGCTCGAGCAGCTCAAGGCTCAGGGTGTCATCGACGGCTCCGATGAGCAGAACGCCGAGGCCGTGGCCAAGCACTTTGTCGCCGTTTCCACCGCACTCGAGAAGGTCGAGGCCTTCGGCATCGACCCCGCCAACGCTTTTGGTTTCTGGAACTGGGTCGGCGGCCGCTACTCTGTCGACTCCGCCGTGGGCCTGTCGCTGATCGTCGTGCTCGGCCCCGAGCGCTTCCAGCAGTTCCTTGAGGGCTTCCACGCCATCGACGAGTACTTCTGCAACACCCCGCTCGAGAACAACGCCGTCGCGCTGATGGGCCTGCTCAACGTCTGGTACGTCAACTTCTTCGGTTCCAAGAGCCACGCCGTGCTGCCGTACTGCCAGTATCTGCACCGCTTCCCGGCCTACCTGCAACAGCTCACCATGGAGTCCAACGGCAAGCACGTCCGCTGGGACGGCAGCGCTGTGACCTCCGATACCGGTGAGATCTTCTGGGGCGAGCCCGGTACCAACGGTCAGCACGCCTTCTACCAGCTGCTGCACCAGGGCACCGTGGTGGTCCCGGCCGACTTTATCGCTTTCGCCAACACTGCCAACCCCGCAACCGACAGCGGCCAGGACGTCCACGAGCTGTTCCTGGGCAACTTCCTGGCCCAGACCAAGGCGCTCGCCTTTGGTAAGACGGCCGACGAGGTTCGTGCCGAGGGCACGCCCGAGCAGATCGTCCCGGCCCGCTGCTTTGAGGGCAACCGTCCGACGACCTCGATCTTCGGCGACACGCTGACCCCGTTCGCACTCGGCGAGCTCATCGCCCTGTACGAGCACATCACGTTTGTCGAGGGCACGGTCTGGGGCATCGACTCCTACGACCAGTGGGGCGTCGAGCTGGGCAAGCAGCTTGCCAAGCAGATCACCCCGGCCTTCCACGACGACGCCGCCAAGGCCGAGCAGGACGCTTCGACCCAGGCGCTCATCGAGTTCTATCGCGCTCATCGCAAGTAGTCTTTACGGCTGAGTTGGCTTATGGCTGAAAGGGGCCCGTATCCGTTGGGGTACGGGCCCCTTGCTATTTGGATAGGATGGAATGTATCGGGAGGCGCCTCGACGGGCATCGCAATCGTCGAAGGCGCGCCGTTCATGTTCGGGACAATATGACATTTTTCCCGTTGCAAACAGCGCCGCCGTGGGTGTTCTGTATGATGGCTCAGACAAGGTTGTTCAATGACAGGGAGGCATATATGGCAATCAAAGCCATCGCAATGGATATCGACGGTACGCTCACCAACGACCAAAAGGTCATCAGCCCGCGTACGCGCGAGAAGCTGCTCGCGACGCAGGAGTCGGGCATTAAGCTCATCTTGGCTTCGGGCCGTCCCGCATGGGGGTTGCACGCCTTGGCGCAGGAGCTCGACCTTCAAAACCATGACGGTCTGCTAGTTGCCTTTAATGGCGCGCATGTGGTCGACGCTCAGACCGATGAGGTCCTTTTTGACCAGGCCATGCCGGCTGACGAGCTGCACCGTCTGATTGATCATCTGCGCAATTTCGACGTGATCCCTATGATTTCGCTCGGTCGCGATTTGCACGTCGAGGACTCGTACCATTGCATGATCACGCTGCCTGACGGCTTGCAGAAGAATATCGTCAAGTATGAGCGCGATGCGTGCGATCTTAAGATTCGCGAGGTCGAGAGCTTGCATGAGGTCGTGGACACTTATCCCGTGGACAAGCTGCTGACGGCGGGTGATCCGACCTACCTGCAGGCGCATTACGAGGAGATGTATGCGCCCTTTACCCAGACGCTTTCGGGCATGTTTACGGCCGACTGGTACTTTGAGTACACGGCGCCCGGTATCGACAAAGCCCGTGCGCTCGAGGGTGCCCTGCCCAAGCTCGGTATCGATGCCAGCGAGGTCGTCTCGTTTGGCGACGGCCAGAACGACAAGTCCATGATTGAGTGGGCCGGCACCGGTGTTGCCATGGGCAACGCCGTCGATGAGGTTAAGGCAGTTGCCCAGATGGTAACCGCCAATAACAACGAAGACGGTATTGCAGTGGCGCTGGATAAGCTGCTGGGTTAGAATCGCCGATTAATGCATGGTTTGGGCGCCTGCTTGCGGGCGCCCTTTTGTTAGGGAGGGTGCCGTGTCCGCATTTCCGTTCGACGCCGTTATCTTTGACATGGACGGTGTCATTGTCGATACCGAGTATTACTACCTGGGCGAGACTGCCGCGTTTGCCAAGGAGCTTGGGCTTAACCTGACTCAAGAGGAGTTGAATGGGCAAGTCGGTACCTCGCATCAGTTCTTCCTGCATATGCTGGTCGATTGGTTTGAGCGCGCCGGTAAGGGGCATTTCACTGGCGAGGAAGCGTTGGCCCGTTGGGACGAGTGGGCGCATAAGCGTCCGCGTGACTATCAGGCTTTGATTAACCCAGGCGCCGTGGATACGATTCGAGAGCTGCCGCGCCGTGGCGTTCGCGTGGCGCTTGCCAGCTCGTCTCCCATGGATAGCATCGAGGAAGTGCTCAACGCGTGCGGGCTGTCGGATGCCTTTGAGTATGTGGTGAGCGGCGAGCAGTTTAAGGAGAGTAAGCCCGAGCCCGACATCTACCTGCATGCGCTGGACCTGCTGGGGCTGCCCGCGAATCGCTGCTGCTGCGTTGAGGATTCGGTGCCTGGCATCACTGCCGGCAAGCGAGCCGGCCTGACGGTCGTTGCCAAGCGCGAGGAACGCTTTGGCTTTAGCCAGGATGCCGCGGACAAGATTATCGACCAGCTGCCCGAGCTGCTTGAGCTTTCTTAGGGGGTCTGTTGGAGGCTCTTTAGGGGTTCGTGGACAAAAAATGCCAAATATGAGTACTGTCACTAATTTAGTAACAGGGAAATTATGCTTTTAAGGCCCTGGTTGAGCGCCTGGGGGCGATTATAACCTGTTAAATATGGTAGCGCGCAGAGATGTGGTGTAAGAGGCGGGGCATGCCCCGCCTCCGCCCTTTCTTGAAAGGGAGGGGACACCGCCTAGAATTCGTCGTTGGAGTAATGAAGGTGACGAATGGAAGGAAAGGCGATGCCCCAAGAAGAGAGTGTACTGCGCCTCGGCCGCGACGAGGCCCTCGAGGCGGCGAGGCTTTGGCAGGAGTGCGGCGACGCGCGCGAGTTCGCGTGCAGGGTGCTGGGCAGCGTGATGAACGCGCTGATGGACTCCGAGGCCCAGCAGATGTGCGGCGCGAGCCGTAACGAGCGCAGCGACGGCAGGGAGAACAGCCGCAACGGCTACCGCCCCAGGTCGCTCAAGACCGCCGTGGGCGACGTGGAGCTCGAGATACCCAAGCTCAGGCACGGCACCTACTACCCCGAGGGCATGCTCGCGCGATGGTCGCGCGTCGACACCTCGGTGGCCGCCATCGTGCAGGAGATGTACGTATGCGGCGTGTCCACCCGCAAGGTCGAGCGCGTGGCGTCCAAGCTGGGCATATCCTCGCTGTCGAGCTCGGAGGTCTCGAGCCTCTGCTCCGACCTCGACGCCGAGGTGGCGGAGTTCCGCCGCCGCGACCTGTCGAGCACGCCGTGTTGCTACCTGTGGCTCGACGCTACCTACATGAGCTGCAGGGTCGGCTCGTCGGTCGTCTCGCAGGGCGTCGTGACCGCGATCGGGCTGGGCGCCGACGGGCGCAAGCACTTCCTGGGCTGCGACGTGGTCGACACCGAGAGCGAGGACTCCTGGGCGGCATTCCTCGGCGGGCTGCGCGAGCGCGGGCTGGCCGGCGTTCGCCTCGTGGTCTCCGACAGCCACGCCGGGCTCGTGGCCGCCGTCTCGCGCCTGTTCCAGGGCTGCGCCTGGCAGCGCTGCGTGACGCACCTGCAGCGCAACCTCCAGAGTGCCTGCTCGGGCAGGCCCGAGGACTCCAAGGCGGCCGTCAGGGACCTCGTGCACGCCGCGGTCTACCAGGACGACCCCGACCTCGCGCGCTGCGTGTGGGCCGAGGCGGCGCCCTGGGTGGCGTCGGTGTCCGCCAGGGCCGGCGAGGTCTTCGAGCAGGCCGAGGACTCCGCGCTGGCGTTCACGGCCTTCCCCAGGGCGCACTGGGCCAAGCTCCGCACCAACAACGTCCAGGAGCGCGCCAACCGCGAGATCAAGCGCCGCTACAGGGTCGTGCAGTCCTTCCCCTCGAGGGAGTCGATGCTGCGCCTGACGTGCGCGAGCCTCATGGAGACCGAGGGACAGTGGTCCCAGCAGCGCGTGTTCTCCGAGGCCTCGGCCGCCGAGGGCTTCGCCGAGCCCGCGGACAGGCCGGCCCCGACAGAGGGGAGGCGCCGCGCGCTCGGGCGGCGCGCCAGGGAGATAGTGGACGAGATAGTCGAGAGGCGCGGTCTCAAGAAGGAGTAACATCGGGACTTGCAGCGACGGACCTCGGGACGCTCTTACACCACGTCTGCGCGCGCCACCTTAAATATGGCTTTAGCCATGCTAAAACGCCTTGATAATGAACAGCTGTACATTATCAAGGCGTTCTTTTGTCACAATATAATGCTACTAGCTTTGCAGCAGTACTCATATTTGGCGTTTTTTGCCCACCGGGGTCAGTTGAAGTCAAATATGGAGTGCGAATTTCCTAAAACGGTTGATTCGACGCTCTCCTCGGCGCAGTTTTTAAGTTCGGCGATGTGCAGGGAGGCGCTTTTTAGCGATGTGATGAGCTGTCGCGCGCTTGCATCTGCTTGCGGTTCGGCTGGAGCGTCGGTTTCGAGCAGCAGACGGTCGAGTGGGATCTGTCGGGCGTATTCACGACCGCGCTTGGTAGCGAGCATCCGCTCGTTCACGGAAAAATAGCAGCCTGCGTTTCGCGCGCGGACGAACTCGTTCGAGGTGCCGCTAAACCAGTGGAAGATGATGGCGGGGGAGTTGGGGCTTGGGGTGAGTAATCCATATGACTCAAGGGCGTCCAGTACGGTTCCTGCCGAACGAACAGCGTGAATTGATATCACGCGCCCGGCAAGAGGATAGTGCACGAGTGCATTACAGAGCTGGTCGAGCGCCTGTGTTTGTAGCGGCTCGCTTCCGGCACAGCGCGCGGAAAAGTCGAGTCCGACCTCGCCGATAAAGCGCTCTTGTGCGGCGACCTTGCAAAGCAGATTGATTTCGGCGGCACCGCATCGTCCGTCGGCGAGCCACCAGGGATGGAGGCCGGCGCCCGCGATAATGTTTGGGTATCGGCTGGCCCGCTTTTTTGCTGCCGCGAAGTCGCGTGGGTCGACCCCGCAGTCAAAGAGCCCCAGACCCAACGCCGCCGACTCACTGGCTGCAGCATCGGGGCTGAGCATCAAATCAAGATGACAATGCGTGTCAAAGAATCGCGGTTCCATCGCAGGGCATCCTGCTAGTCCAAGCGCTGGCCATCGGCGCGCACGCGCTCGCACCCGCGCCCGCTAATCTGGCGGATAACCTCGCCGGCGATCATCTGACCCATGATGGGCGGCATAAAACTGGCAGTTCCCAGCTCGGTGCGTTCGTGGATGTTGGAAGGGTCGCGGGGCTGTGTTTTAACCGATTCCTCGCAGCTAAACAGTACGTGTAGGCTCTTGATTCCGCGCTTCTTACATTCTTTGCGCATAATGCGGCTCATGGGGTCACGTACCGTATCGAAGATGTCGGCAAAGCGGAGGCACTCGGGATGGAGCTTGTTGGCCCCGCCCATGGAACTGACCAAACGAATGTCGTGGTCCTGAGCATATTTGGCAATGGTGAGCTTGGCCGAGATGGTGTCGATGGCGTCGACGATGTAATCGAGCTTGCCGTCCGTCTGCTCCAAAACGCTCGCAAAGAACTCGTCGATGTTGTCGCTCAACAGGTATTCGGTGCGCTTGATAACGGTGGCGGCGGGATTGATATCACCAATCATGGCTTCCATCACGTCAACCTTGCGCTTGCCGATGGTGCTGTGAAAGGCGATGGCCTGGCGATTGATATTGCTGGGCGCGATGATGTCCTTGTCCAGAATGACGAAATGGCCAATGCCGCCACGGGCAAGTGCCTCGCAGCAGTTGGAGCCCACACCTCCGCAGCCGAGTACCAGCACCGTGGCATCGGCGAGCTTGTCGAGTGCCTCGCGGCCCATGATGATTTCGAGCTTGGTATCGCGCGTCTCGACGAGTGCAGCAGTTTCGGTCATAGACATCCTCCGATGGGGAAGCGAATCGTGTTTTAGCTATCGCCATTATAGGTATTATCGCGATTCCATTTGAGCCCTAGGGGCTTGTTGAAATGAGGCAGGGATTCGCATAAGATGAAGCAGATGGCACCCGTTGCCGCGGGTTGGCCAACTCCCAAACACGTTTGTAGCGTGAGAAGTGGCCGTCTTCGCATTACGCGGGGGCGGCTATTTCATTCGGCCTCCAATGTGGATGCCGAGCTCCACAGCCGCGATTACAAGCAACAACAACGTCAGGACATCGTTAATACTCATAGTCCATCTCCTTCTTGGGTAGAGGGAGCTGGCCCATCTGCCTCAGCTTCCATTGTAGCTAAATACGAACGAATGTTCTATAGATGCTACGGAATTAGACAATTAGACAAACATCTAAATATCGAGTATAGTGTGCGCGTCGTGAAAGATAGTGAGAGGAGGTTCTATGCCGGGAGAGGGATTTAAGGCGCTGGCGGATCCAACGCGGCGGCGCATTTTGGAGCTGCTGCGCGAGGGCAACCGCACGGCAGGGGAGCTTGCCGAGCATTTTGACATCAGCAAGCCGTCCCTCAGCCATCATTTGGCAACGCTCAAAAACGCCGGGTTGGTGACCGATGAGCGCCATGGTCAAAACATCGTATACAGCTTAAACACCACCGTCATGCAGGACTTGATCGGTTGGTTTATGGGCTTTACAAACACTGAAGGTGATGAGGATGAATAACGAAAACAAGGGCATTCACGCCACGGGGGTATCGTCGCGCGTGTGGATTGCGCTGGTCGCTCTATGCGTCGCCAATGTCGCAGCGCATCTGATAGTGATGCCGAGCTTGCCTGCGCAGATTCCCACACACTGGGGCGCGAACGGCGCCGTCGACGGTTGGGGCCCTAGCTGGATGGCCTCCGCGCTCGGCGTGCTGCCTCTGGCGCTTCTCGCAATGTTCTGCGTGGTGCCGCGCATCGATCCCAAAGGTGAGGCATATCGAACCTCCGGCAAGTTCTATCAGGGCTTCGTAATCGCCTTCACCTTGTTCATGTGTGCCATAAGCTGGTTGGGTGAGCTTACGGTCTGGGGCGTGGTGCCGGCGGTCGGTTCGGTCAACGTGCTGATTTCCGGTGCTATCGGTTTGCTGTTCATCGGCGTAGGCAACTACTTGCCGCGTGTGAAGCAGAACTATACGCTCGGTATCAAGACGCCCTGGGCGCTTGCCGATCCCGAGAACTGGCGCCGCACGCAGCGCTTTGGCGGCGCCTGCTTTATGGTGCTGGGCGTTGGCCTGATTGTGATGGGCGTGGCGGGTAGCGTGCTTTCGAGTGAAGTCGTCGCCGCGGTGATTGCGGTTCTGGCGTTTGGTTCAGCTGGAGCTGCCTACGTCTATTCGTATCTGCTGTGGCGCAAATCGCAGCGAGCCGCTCGTTAAGGTTGCGGAAAACTAGCGTACGCAGTTCATAGTATGTTCCGGGGGACTTTTCCCAGGTAGTATTAGGGGGTGTGGGCAACCATGCTCCTTTTTCGTTTAGTTTCAGAGCTGGTTTCCTCATTTCGTTTCCACTAAAGCGAATCAAGAATAGGGAAACAGCAGGTAGAAAGGATAAAACAGGCAAATGGCGGAGTTTATCTACCAGATGTATCAGGCTCGTAAGGCCCATGGCGACAAGGTGATTCTTGACGACGTGACCCTGAGCTTCTATCCCGGTGCCAAGATCGGCGTCGTGGGCCCCAACGGTATGGGCAAGTCGACCCTGCTCAAGATCATGGCCGGTATCGAGGAGGTCTCCAACGGCGATGCCAGGCTCACTCCCGGCTACACCGTGGGCATCCTGCAGCAGGAGCCGCCGCTCGACGACGACAAGACCGTCATCGAGAACGTGCGCATGGCGTTTGGCGATATGATCGCCAAGGTCGATCGCTTCAACAAGATCGGCGAGGAGATGTGCGACCCGGATTGCGACATGGACGCCCTCATGGCCGAGATGGGCAAGCTCCAGGACGAGATCGATGCCGCCGACGGCTGGGATATCGATTCCAAGCTCGGCCAGGCCATGGACGCCCTGCAGCTGCCCGATTCTGACATGCCGGTCAATGTGCTTTCCGGCGGCGAGCGCCGTCGCGTGGCCCTGTGCAAGCTGCTGCTCGAGGCTCCCGACCTGCTGCTGCTCGACGAGCCCACGAACCACCTGGACGCTGAGTCGATCCTGTGGCTCGAGCACTTCCTGCACAACTATCAGGGCGCGGTGCTTGCCGTCACGCACGATCGCTACTTCTTGGATAACGTTGCCGAGTGGATCTGCGAGGTCGACCGCGGTCACCTTTATCCCTACAAGGGCAACTACTCCACGTATCTGGAGACCAAGGCCGCCCGTATCGAGGCTCAGGGTAACCGCGATGCCAAGCTCGCCAAGCGCATGGAGGCCGAGCTCGAGTGGGTACGTAGCTCGCCCAAGGCTCGCCAGGCCAAGAACAAGGCCCGTCTGGCTCGCTACGAGGAGATGGAGGCCGAGGCCCGCGCAAGCCAGAAGCTCGACTGGACCGACATCCGCATCCCCGTGGGACCGCGTCTGGGCAACAAGGTGCTCGAGGCCCATCACCTGCACAAGGAGTTCGACGGTCGCGTGCTCATCGATGACCTATCGTTCACCCTGCCGCGCAACGGCATCGTGGGCGTCATCGGCCCCAACGGTGTCGGTAAGACCACGCTGTTCAAGACGATTGTGGGCTTGGAGCCGCTGACTTCGGGCGAGCTCGAGGTGGGCGAGACCGTCAAGATTTCTTACGTCGATCAGAATCGCTCTGGCATCGACCCCGACAAGAACCTGTGGGAGGTCGTCTCGGACGGCCTGGACCACATGATGGTCGGCGAGACCGAGGTCCCGAGCCGCGCCTATGTGGCGAGCTTTGGCTTTAAGGGCCAGGACCAGCAGAAGCGTGCCGGCGTGCTTTCCGGCGGCGAGCGCAACCGTCTGAACCTGGCGCTTACGCTCAAGCAGGGCGGCAACCTGCTGCTCCTCGACGAGCCCACGAACGACCTCGACGTCGAGACGCTTTCCTCGCTCGAAGCGGCGCTGCTCGAGTTCCCGGGCTGTTCGGTGGTCATTAGCCACGACCGTATGTTCTTGGACCGCGTCGCCACGCACATTCTGGCGTGGGAGGGCACCGACGAGAATCCGGGCAACTGGTATTGGTTTGAGGGCAACTTTGAGGCCTATCAGGCCAACCGTATCGAGCGCCTGGGCGAGGACGCAGCCCAGCCGCATCGTATCCACAGGAAACTTACCAGGGACTAGTTTGATGTGGCAAAGGGACAGCCCCTTTGTCACACGAACTTATGCTCAACCTGGGAAAATAAAAAAACGCGGCGAACGTTTTTGTGACGTTCGCCGCGTTTTGCTATTCGTTGGATTCTTCAACCTTGTCGACGGTCCAGGTGGCTCCGAGGCCTCCGGTGGTGTTGCGGCGGATGCGCACGGTGACTTCGTGGCGCTCGCCGGCCTGCGTGTAGCGCAGGGGGAAGATTGCGCGGTTTCGCGCGGCCTCGATGGTGCCGCGTTCGCGGGCGATCCAGTAGTACTCGCCGACGATGCCGAGGGTGTCGGCGCCGTAGGGGAGATAGGTCGACAGCTGGTGCAGCAACGGGCCGGGGCAGAAGACCTCGGTTGCGAAATCGACGGGGAAGTCCTCGGGGATGGTCGGTGCTGCGGGTACCGAAGCCGGTACCGGTGCGGGAATTTGGTCATAGACAGGTGCGGATGCGGACTCGATGACGGGTGCAGACTCGGGCGCCGGTTCTGGCTTAACTGCGGAATCTGTCGGTTCCACGGAGACGGATGTGTCTTCAGTCTCGGTTTTGGCGTCGGCTTGCGGGGCGTCCTCTGCCTCGACAGACGGCTTTGCCTCGATGGGCGTGGATGCCATGGTGGTGATGCCGGCGTTGGCGTTCTCGGGGTCATAGACGACCGTGAGCGAGATGGCGGGCTGCGGTGCCTCGGGCTCCGATGCCGCCTCGGTAGCGTCCTGTTCTGCGAGTTCTTCGGGCTGATCGTCCTCGGCCTCGTTGCCAAAGACATCGCTGTTTTGGAACGCAGGCGTCTCGGGTTGGTCAGCGGCTTCTTCGGTTGTCGACTTGGACGCTTCGTTGAACTCAGCAGTGGCTTCCTGCTCGGATATGACTTCGGGATCGGTCGTGACGGCGATTTCTGGTTCGGCTTCTGCTGTTACCACAATAGCGACTTCGATCTCCGTCTCGGGCTCGGGTTCCGGGGCGACTTCGGCCACGGGCTCGGGCTCGGCGCGCTTAACGTGCTTGGGGCGCACAGCCTTCAGGTCCTTCTCACCGCGCTTTTTCTTTTTGTAGGACTGCTTGGCTCCCTTGGCTGCCTTGGGCTTGTCCTCGCCCTTGGCGAGAGCGGCATCCCAAGCCTCGTTGGCGATGACGGTGGCATACAGACGCCCGCCCTTAAAGACGGTCAGCTTAATGCAGTCGTCAAGCTCTTCGAGCAACTCGCGCGTGGACTCAAAGCCCAGGTCGTAGGCCGTCATATCGCCCGCGACGAGTGCCTCCTCGACCTGCGTCATAAACGTTTGCTTGCCGCATCCAATCGCATCGCGTAGCAGGCGATACAGATAGATGTGGTTGCCCAGCGAAAGCGTGGGCCTAACTATTGTCTTGCTCATGGCAAATCTCCTCTTTACACATGTAAAGCATCTTACCATCGCATAGCGTTCGCCATGGCGGCGCCCAAGGCAAACGGGCGCGAACCGCTGTCGATTCGCGCCCGTTATACAGGCCGGTTATCTATGAGAGGAAAATGTGCTTAGTTGCCCGATGCCGTGCCTTGGCTCGAGTTGTCGGATGCCGTGCCGGACGCGGTTCCGCTCGAGCTGTTCGAGCTGTTGGTGTTGCTGCCGTCTGCTGTGCCCGTTCCCGAAGTGCTGTCGCTCGTCTGGCCGCCCGTGCTCGGATGCGAACCGTCAGTCGTTTGGCTTGAGTCGGTCGTGCCGGACGGCGTGCCACTGTTGGACGCAGAAGAATCGGTGTCCTGCGATTGGTTTTGGGTGTTCGATGACGAATCGGCAGAGGTAGAACTGTCTTGTGCGTCGTCCGTCTGTGCCTGCTGATCTTGTGACTGGGCGGTGCCATTTGCATCGCTCTCGGTCGTGCGCGACGAAAGGATTGGCTCGGGGCGCTCACCCAGACCCTCTCCGGCAGTGGTGATAAGGATGGCGCCGGCGCAGGCGATGACCGCGACGATGGCGATGGCGATCGAGAAGACGATGACCTTCTTTTGCGTCTGGCTGCGCTCTGCCGCTGCCTTGGCGCGCAGGCTGTTGGGGGCGACGCGCGCCGTGGTCGCGCGACCTGCAACCTGACGCATCTCCTGCGTGGTCGCGGCGCCACCTAGGTGCTCCTCGACATCGGGTTCAACGGGCTCGTAGGCGCCGGCAGGGTAGTCGACAGCGGCATGCGTGCCCTTGATTGCTTCGGCGCTGGCAGAGATAAAGTGGCGGTAGACCTGCGAGGACACAACGGTGATGACCGAGCTCACGGCGGCGCCAATTACTGAACCAGCGATACCAATCTTGGAGGCAAGCGCGACGCTCGTGGCGGCAGCTGCGGCGCCGGCGATGATCTGGGGAATGGAAATGTCGTCAAACAGGCCCTTTTTGGGTGCGATGGCCATGGTCTGTCCGATGGAATGGTTCTCGTGCACGCCGTTGTTGAGCGATGCCGGCGTCATGACGCGCGTGCGCGGCGCGTCGGTATATTCAGTCGTCATACGGGGTCCTCCCGGTTCGTTTAGTGCTGCGACAGGTTGTTCAGCCCTCAGGGTACCCAGTCGGTGTGAACCGGAGATGGATTCGCCCGCAACACCATCAACTCACCAAAGCGCGAAACTTCTTCTCAGGCTGATCGAATGAAGACGGGGCGAATCGTTCGGATGTCGAAAGGAAGGTTGACCGGATTTGAAATCCCGTGGAATAATCGGGCTCGCGGCGCTGTTGCTTGCGCCGGGTAGGGAGCGTCATGAAAATCCTTAAGCGGATCAACAACAATACGGTTATCTGCGTAAACGCCAAGGGCCGTGAACTCGTGGCAATTGGCCGCGGTATCGGGTTTCCCAATGGCCCCGATGAGGTCACACTCGATAAGATCGAGCGAACCTTCTACGGTGTCGACTCGCGCTACCTAGCGCTGCTCGACGAGATCGATCCTCAGGTGATGGAGTTCTCCGCCCAGATTGCCGATATCGCTCGCTCCAACATCTCGCGCGAGCTCTCGGCAAACCTTCCCTTTACCATGGCTGACCATATCGCCTTTGCCATCAAACGCTGCCGCGAGCATATGTTCGTGCAGATGCCGCTCTCCTATGATGTGCAGCAGATGTACCCCATTGAGTACAAGATCGCCAAGTTCGCGATCGAGGGCATCAATCGCGGCTTCAACGTCAAGATGCCGCGGGGGGAGGCGAGCGGTATCGCGCTCTGTATCGTCAACAGCGTGGTCGCCTCGTCTTCAAAGGCCAAATCCAATACGGTGCGTAAGGACGAGGTGATGCTCGAGAGCTTCACCAAGATTATCGAATCCGAGCTGGGGGTTTGCGTGGACCGCGACGGCTTTGACTTTTGCCGTTATGCCACGCACGTGCGCTACCTGTTAGAACGCGTGCAGACAGGAGAGCCCCTCAACACGGAGAACGGCGCGCTTTACGGACCGCTCTGCGAGCAGCATCCCGACGTGGCCGTGTGCGTCGACCGCATGGCCGCGCTTATCGAAGAGCGCTTTGACGCCGGGCTCGCCGATGAAGAGAAGGTCTACCTGATGCTCCACGTCAATCGCGTCTGCGCGGGATCTAGGCCCTAATCGACCGCTCGCCGCTGAAGTTTGACCGTTGGCCGGTTTCGACTTTCGTAAAAGCAACTGTTGGATGTAGTTTCATAGTCACATAAGGTGTTATTCGAGAAGAGCCTCGAAGCATGACGTAGACAGTTCCCTGTCCGCTTTGTGCTTTGGGGCTCTTCTGTTTTTGTCTTCTTCTTGCTTTTCTCGATTTGCCTCGTGTCAGGCCTGCCGTAATCGGTTCTTCGCGTGTGCGCAAACGGGAAGACAGAAAAGCAAGGGAGTTCAGCTATGACTGACAATAAGAAAATCGCAGCGGACGTGCTCGAGGCCGTCGGTGGCAAGGAGAACGTGACGTTTGTTGCGCACTGTATGACGCGCCTGCGTTTTAACCTCAAAGATATCGATGCCCCCGATATCAAAGAAGTGAAGAAGATTGGCGGTGTGTTGGGTGCTCAAATCTCCGGAGGGCAGTTCCAGGTAATCGTGGGCCAAAACGTGCCCAAGGTTTATGACGAGCTCTGCAAGATCGGCGGCTTTGCCAAGCAGGACGCCATCGACGAGAACCTTGATGCTCCTAAGCAGAAGCTCACACCTAAGGTTATTGGCAATAACATCCTCAACTACCTGTCAAGCTCCATGGTGCCTATGATCCCCGTCCTAATGTGTGCTGGCCTGTTCAAGACCGTAGCGGTGGTGCTGGGACCTACGATGGCGGGCGTGCTGTCCGACACAAGCGACCTTTATGTTCTGATGAACATGGTTTATGACGCAGCGTTCTATTTTATCCCCATCTACCTTGGCTATAATGCGGCTAAGAACATTGGCGTAACGCCTGTCCTCGGTGCCTTTATGGGCGGCATTCTTATCGACCCGACCATGATTCAGCTTGCGACCGATGGAGCTCAGTTCTCCGTTTATGGCATTCCCTGCGTCGCCGCAAACTACACAAAGACGGTCCTTCCCATTCTTCTGTCCGTGTGGGCGATGAGTTATATCGAGCGCTTCTTCCGCAAATATGTGCCAGATACCCTTTCAACGGTTTTCGCGCCTTTCCTTACCATGGTCGTCGCTGTTCCTGTGTCTCTCTGCGCTCTCGCCCCTGTTGGTTCATGGGCCGGTAATGCCCTCGCCGCCGGTTTTGAGTTCCTTGGTACTTCCGGTGGTATCGCCGCCATCCTCGGAGGAGGTATTCTGGCGGGTCTTTGGTGCCCAATGATTATTACCGGCATGCATGTGGCGGTTGCGATGATTGCCATCGCTAACTATATGACTGTGGGAACCGACAGCTTTGTTTTGGTTGCGACGGGCGTTAGCCTTTGGGCGACCTTCGGCTGCGAGGTGGCGACCTGGCTCAAGCTGCGCGATAAAGACGAGAAGAGCATGGCATTCGGCTATTTGGTCGCAAACATTGTCGGAGGCGTCGGCGAGCCTTTCATCTACGGCATGATGCTGCGCTATCGCCGCGTGTTTGTCTGGAAGATTATCGGATCCTTTGTTGCCGGTGCGCTTGCAATCGCTCTCGGAGCCACGGTTTATACTGCCGGCGCGGCATCTAACTTCTTGGAGTTCCTCGCGTTTGCGGGCGGCGGGACCCAGAATCTCATCAACTTTGGAATCGCTGCTGGTGCAGGCTTCCTTGTGAGCGCCTTGGGCACGTATTTCCTGGGCTTTACGGCGGATGAGCTCGAGAATGGCCCCGTTTCCGAGCGTTAAGTTTTCTACGGCCTGCGTGTGGCAGGACGCATTGGAAGGGCGTCCATGACGCCCTTCTCTTTTTGTATTTCTATTTCCGATGTTTGGGCGGCGTGTGCCGCGAAGAGTTGGAGTTGGAATGAACATAGAGTTTGGAATCTCGAAGATTGACGTAACACCCCAGTCTCCTTGCCGCATGGGCGGCTACAACAGAAAAGGTGCCTGGACGGATGTTCTTGATCCTATTGAGGCCAACGCTAGCGCTGTCTGTGTTGATCTTGTCCCGTTTATTCTTATCGAGCTCGATTCAATAATGGTGTCGAAAGATTTTTCCCTTTCGGTCAAGAACGCCGTATCGTCAAAAACGGGCATCGATTCGAGCAATATCGTCGTCGCATGCATTCATACCCATTCTGCACCATGCTATTTTAAGCTTGCCTACGAGGATACGTTACCTGAAACCGAATTGACGAGTGATTTGATTGGCTTGGCTACCGAGGCGGCGGTATCTGCATGGGCGTCCAGGTCGAAGGCGACCGTATCGATGGAGATGTTAGGCATCGAGGGACTGTACGGGAATCGAAATGTTCAGGGCGGTCCGGCCGATAAACAGGTAAGTATTTTCTCGTTTGAGGACGCTCAAGGCGGTCGCCCAATTGGAAAAATGCTGTTCATATCCGCTCATCCTACCATCCTTAATGGGAAAAGCGCCGTCCTCTCTGCTGATTTGATTGGGCATGTCAGGCAGCGTTTGGAGAGGAAATATGGCTGTCCTGTACTTTGCGTCAACGGAACGTGCGGGGATGTGTCGACGCGTTTCTATCGGCAAGGGGAGGGAGTTGCCGAACTCGAGCGCACGGCTAACGAACTTTGCGCTCAAATTGAATCCAAGCGTGAGCGCGCGGCACTCAGAGTTGATACTCCGCGTTGGGGCTCTATCAGCATGAAGAGTGTCTACGATGCAAAAACAGATCCGGACTGGATCGAGATGACCAATCGGATAGAGGCTATGGATGCGAGCCCGATGCGAGACTTTCTCCTTAAGCGGCAACAACTTAAGCTCTCGATGGGGAAAATCGAGCTTGAGCTTCCGAGCCAGTTTGCGGTAATTGGTAACTGCATTTTTATCACGATGCCATGCGATACGTGTAGCACATTAGGCTTGGATTTTAAGAGGGCGTTTAGCCAATACAACGTCTTTGTTATCGGCTATGCGAACACGTACTGCAACTACCTTGTGCCTCAGGAAGACTACGGCAAGTATTTTGAAACCTACAACTCGCGAACGCCGCGCGGGGTTGCCGATGCGTTCGTTGCGCGAATCATTCAGGCGGTCGGTGCCGCGCTATAGCGGGCGCTATAGACCATCGTGGTAGATGAACCGGTCAGGATTATACGGAGCATGTATTGTGTCAATCATTGAACCTCTCATCCAACAAGTCCTTATCATGTTTTTGCTCATGGGAATGGGCTACGCTCTAAACCGCTTGGGCATATTGAGCGAGCAGGCTGCAATAGAATTCGGAAAGTTGCTCATCAACCTTGTGATTCCCGCAATCATTCTCAAATCATTTTGGATCGAGTATTCGTTTCAGAGGATGTATGAGTTGGGAATGACCTTAATGCTGTCGGCGGCGATGTTGTTGCTCGCTTGCGTTGTTGCCCGCCTGTTGTTCAGGGGCCGTCCCATCGACATTTTTGCTGCGGCATTCTCGAATGCTGGATTTGTGGGAATACCCCTTGTTGAAGCGGCGCTTGGAAAAGATGCCGTGTTTTTCATCACGTGCATGATCGCTCTTCTCAATGCTATGCAATGGACATACGGGCAGTATCTGCTGTCGGGGTCTAAAAAATGTATGAGTCCTAAAGCGATCCTGGCAAGTCCAATGGTCATGGCTTTATTGGGCGGTTTCTTGATTTTTATCCTTCGTGTCCCAACGGTCCCTCTGGCACAGTCAGTGCTTTCGTATATCTCGGGGCTCAACACTCCGCTAGCAATGATGACTCTCGGTATCTATCTTGCTCAGTCTGATTTGATGGCGCTCCTGAGGGCGAAAAGCTTGTTTGCCGTCTCATCGGTCAGGCTGCTTGTCATTCCGATTCTTTCGCTCCTGTTCCTATGTCTCTTTCCATGTGATAGGTCAATTAAGATGGCGCTGCTGATTGCGGCTGCGACCCCCACCGGCGCGAATGTAGCTATCTTTGCCCAGCAGCATAATAAGGACTATCGATATGCATGTGGAACAGTCTGTGTTACCACCCTTCTGTCTATGTTCACTATGCCAGCGATAGTGTCCTTGTCTCAGCTAGTGTTCTAGGCGCTATGCCACGCACCTGCGGATGAACGCTTCGTGGCGGTCGATTATGGCCGGGGCCCAACAATCCGGACCGCCGTTGATCGTGCTGGCAACAGATGCCATCAACTCATCAAGGGGGCTTGCTATCATTGGTGCACTAGCTTGATGCTAAACTGAATTAATGATTGCGAGGTGGTTTACGTGATGTACCCGTATATGACATTCGAAGATGGTACCGAGGTCATTCATTCTGACCTGATCACAGATGGCGATATCGAAAAGGTCATCGTGCATTTTGAACGACCGACGGCAGAGGGTTTCGACTCCGCTCGTTGCGAGCTGCCTTCTTACAATTGGACCATGTGGGAGGGGCGTTTTACCGACGAGGAGAAGCGAGGTTTTGAGACTTTTCTGAGCAATAACGCCCATCTGCTGTATCGCTACGCCGCAAACGGAGGAGCTAAAGTTGCCTAGCCTTTTTCTTATTGGCGGCTATCGGGTCTTCTTTTGGTCCAATGAAGCGGGCGAGCCAATCCATGTCCATGTTTGCAAGGGGGCGCCTTCAGATAACTCGGCCAAAATCTGGCTGACTCGAAGAGGTGGCTGCATTGTCGCTAATAACAAAGCGAAGATCCCCCGGAGCACGCTTGATGACCTCTGTGAAATCATCGCCGCTCAGCATGAATTGATTTGCTCTAAACGGAAGGCATTTTTCCTTGTGGACGAGATCTCGTTCTACTGCTAAACGTCATCCCGGCTTCTCTTTTCCAATTTTAATCATGAGCTTGTCCCATCTGTGCTGATTGAACTTGACAGTACAATGGAGGCGGACTATATTGCCGCCGCTCGTTGCGGCTAACGGATGTGCTGGAGCTCGCATGAACGATTTTCTAAACGGTCAAGTTGAGAACGACGGTTTTTTGCGCGCGGCAGCGGCCTCGCCCAAGATTCGCGTGGCCGATGTCGAGGGCAATGCCGAGGTTGCGCTGGCGGCTGTTCGCGAGGCTGCTGGGCGCGGCGTTCGTGCGTTGGTGTTGCCCGAGCTTAACCTGACCGGTTATACTGCGGCCGATCTGTTCCATAACCGCACGTTGCTGCATGCCTGCGAGACGGCGCTTGTGCGCATCCTCGATGAAACCCGTGAGCTGCCGATCGTCTTTACCATTGGCTTGCCCGTTGCGGTGGCCGAAAACATCTACAATTGCGCCGCCGTGTGCTGTGCGGGCGAGCTTTTGGGCCTTACGGCCAAAAAGTATCTGCCCAACTATGGTGAGTTCTATGAGCGCCGCTGGTTCGCTCCGGCGCCCGTCGATCCCGTGTGGGTTGAATTTGCCGGCCAGGGTCCGGTGCCGCTTGGCTCGGGGCTTGTCTACCGCTGCTGTGACGAGGGCGCCGAGGATCTGGTGCTGGGCGTCGAGGTCTGTGAGGACCTGTGGGTGCCGGCGCCCCCTTCGACCGAGATGGCGCTTGCCGGCGCGACGGTGATCCTCAACCCGTCAGCCTCGGACGAGATCATCGGCAAGGCAGATTACCGTCGCAGCCTCATCTCCAACCAGAGCGCACGCCTGTACTGCGCCTATGCCTACGCAGACGCGAGCGAGGGCGAGTCCACGACCGACATGGTCTTTGCGGGCGAGAACCTTATCTACGAAAACGGCTCCAAGCTTGCCGCGACCAGGCTTCTCACCTGTGACATGGCCATCGCCGACGTCGATCTTGACCGTCTGGTTGCCGAGCGCCGTCGCTCGACGACGTGGACACGCGCCGACGATGCGCCGGAGGCCACGACTGTTGAGTTTTCGTTTGAGGGCGTGTTGGCCGAAGAGCCCGTCCTGCGCGATGCCTGCGATATCGACCGCGTTTTCCCGCGTGCGCCCTTTGTGCCGGCCGACCACGGCGATCTGGCCGAGCGCTGCGAGACCATCCTCGACCTGCAGACTGCGGGCCTCAAGACGCGCCTTGCCCATACGGGCACCAAGGCAGCTGTTATCGGTCTTTCGGGCGGCTTGGACTCCACGCTGGCGCTGCTTGTGACTGTGCGTGCTTTCGATGCACTGGGGCTGCCGCGCACGGGTATCACGGCGGTCTCCATGCCCGGCTTTGGCACGACGCACCGCACCAAGTCCAATGCCGAGTCGCTCGCCCGCGACCTGGGTGTCTCCTTCCGCGAGGTCTCGATTCATGCGGCCGTGGAGCAGCATTTTAAGGACATCGAGCACGATCCGGCCGTCCAAGACGTGACCTACGAGAACAGCCAGGCGCGCGAGCGTACGCAGATTCTGATGGACCTGGCCAACCAGGCTGGCGGCTTTGTCATCGGCACCGGCGACCTGTCGGAGCTGGCGCTCGGCTGGGCTACGTACAATGGCGACCATATAAGCATGTACGCCGTCAACGCGAGCGTGCCCAAGACGCTCGTGCGTCATCTGGTTCGCTATGCGGCCGATGTCTTTGGCGGGCGCATCGCGACCACGCTGCTTGACATCCTCGACACGCCCGTCTCGCCCGAGCTTCTGCCGCCCACGGGCGACGGCGAGATCGCGCAGAAGACCGAAGACCTGGTGGGTCCCTACGAGCTGCACGACTACTTCCTCTACTATTTGCTGCGCTTTGGCTTTGAGCCGGGCAAGATCTATCGCATGGCGCTCAAGAGCTTCGAGGGTGTCTACGACAAGGTCACCATCCATACGTGGCTGCGTACGTTCTACCGTCGCTTCTTTGCCCAGCAGTTTAAGCGCAGCTGCCTGCCCGATGGTCCCAAGGTGGGCTCGGTGACGCTCAGCCCACGCGGCGATTGGCGTATGCCGAGTGACGCCAGCTCGCGTCTGTGGCTTGCGCAGATCGACGCGCTCAATCCCATTGACTAAGGTCGGCTAAATTGAACCAATACGGGGGTTGCAAGCGTTACACTTTTGCAATCTGATGGCCCGTATCGCGCGGCGCTCTTGTCGGAGCGCCGCTTTTTTATATCGGAAGGTGGCACCATGCAGGCATCGCAGCGTCTCGACCGCTTTGGCGCGGAGGTCTTCGCCTCGCTCAACAACAAACTGCTTGCGCTGAAGGCTCAGGGCAAGACCATTTACAACATGAGCGTGGGCACGCCCGACTTTAAGCCGTACGACCACGTGGTCGAGGCGCTCACGCAAGCGGCCCAGGACCCCGAGATGTGGAAGTATGCCCTGCGCGACCTGCCCGAACTCAAGCAAGCCGTGTGCGATTACTACGAGCGTCGCTTTGGCGTTTCGGGCATTACGCCGTCTATGGTGCAGTCGTGCAACGGCACGCAGGAGGGCGTTGGCCATTTGGGCCTTGCCCTGCTCGATCCGGGTGACACCATTCTGGTTCCCGATCCGTGCTACCCGGTCTTTGAGGCAGGTGCCAAGATCGCCGATGCCAAGCTCGAGTACTATCCGCTGGTGGCGGAGCACAATTACCTGCCCTATGTGGCGGGTATCGATCCCGAGGTGGCCGATCGTGCCAAGTACATGATTGTGTCGCTGCCCGCCAACCCGGTGGGCTCGGTGGGCACGCCCGAGGTCTACGAGGAGATCATCGCTTTCGCCCGCGAGCACGACCTGCTCATCGTTCACGACAACGCATACTCCGACATCGTGTTCGACGGCGAGCCGGGCGGCAGCTTCTTGCAGTATCCCGGCGCGCTCGAGGTGGGCGTTGAGTTCTTCTCGCTCTCCAAGTCGTTTAACGTCACCGGTGCGCGTATCGGCTTTTTGGTCGGTCGCGAGGATGTGGTCTCGGCCTTTGCCAAGCTGCGCGGCCAGATCGACTTTGGTATGTTCTTCCCGATCCAGAAGGCTGCTATCGCCTGCCTGAACGGTCCGCGCGATGAGGTCGAGGCGCAGCGTCTGAAGTACCAGGAGCGCCGCGATGCCCTGTGCGACGGTCTTGAGGGCCTGGGCTGGGAGCGTCCCAACGCGCATGGCTCTATGTTTGTGTGGGCCAAGCTTCCCGGTGGTCGCACCGATTCCATGGCGTTTTGCGAGGAGCTCATGGAGAAGGCCGGCGTTGTGGTGACGCCGGGCGCGAGCTTTGGTCCTTCGGGCGAGGGGCACGTGCGCATGGCGCTGGTCTTGCCGCCCGACCAGATTGCTTTGGCTGTCGAGGCCATCCGCGAGGCGGGTCTGTATTAGAAACCTGTTTCGACTCGTCAATAGCTCGAAACCGATTTCGTGCAGTTATTTTACGAATCCTGCAAACAATTTCGGTAAACGGTCGATTTTTGGCTGCGAATAGGAGCATAATCAAAGTCCCGATTGGATGTATTGGGATTACGACAAGCCGCTCGGGTCGTTCCCGGGTGGCTTGTTTGTGGAGAGATGGGAGTTTCTAATGGTTAACGAGAAGAAGGTCGCTATTGTCGGCTGCGGTTTCGTCGGTTCGTCTTCGGCGTTCGCGCTGATGCAGAGCGGTCTGTTCTCCGAAATGGTCCTCATCGACGTGGACAAGAACCGCGCCGAGGGTGAGGCCCTGGATATCGCGCACGGTATGACGTTTGCCGAGCCGATGAAGATCTACGCCGGCGATTATTCCGATGTCGCCGACGCCGCCATGATCGTCGTCACCGCTGGCGCTGCCCAGAAGCCCGGTGAGACTCGCCTGGACCTGGTCAACAAGAACGTCAGCATCTTTAAGTCCATTATCCCCGAGATTAAGAAGTCCGGCTTCGACGGCATTCTGCTCATCGTCTCCAACCCGGTCGATGTTCTGACCTACGCCGCCATCAAGATGTCCGGCCTGCCCGAGGGCCACGTCATCGGTTCCGGTACCGTGCTCGACACCGGCCGTCTGCAGCAGATGCTTGGTGCCCACGTCGAGGTCGACCCGCGCGATGTCCAGGCCTATGTCATGGGTGAGCACGGCGACTCCGAGTTTGTCGCTTGGTCCAGCGCTCAGGTTGCCGGCGTTCCGCTGAACACCTTCTGCGAGCTTCACGGTCATCTGGAGCATGAGGCTGCCGAGAAGCGCATCGCCGAGGACGTCAAGAACTCCGCCTACACCATCATCGAGAAGAAGCACGCCACCTACTACGGCGTCGCCATGGCCGTCAAGCGCATCTGCACTGCCGTCATGCGTGACGAGCAGACCGTTCTGCCCGTTTCCTCGCTCATGGTGGGCGAGTACGGCCTGTCCGATCTTGCCATCTCCATGCCGACCGTCGTTGGCCGCGACGGCGTTGTCTGCCGCGTCCCCGTGCCGCTGAACGATGACGAGCAGCATGAGCTCACTGCCTCCGCCAAGGCCCTCAAGGACATCATCGACAGCGTCGACTTCTCCTGCTAAATCAAGCTCGCGAGAGCGAAAAGCTACAATGAAGGCGTCCGAGTCCACACGGTCCGGGCGCCTTTTTGGTGCAAAATAACCTGTCCTCGATGCACCATAGTTGATGGGAGGGCCATGTCGGATTCGCCTAATTTTTTGACCTATGCCCAGACGGCGTTTGACCCGTTTGAGGAACGGCCGTTCTGCGCGGTGGATAGCCTGGTCTTTGCGTGGTTGTCCTATTTGCGTTTGCCGGGTGATATGGCGGAGCTGACGAACTGGCAGGGCCTAGACGTACGCGAGCTGCTTCGTGCCGAGTGCTATCGGGACATGATTGGCGACCTGTGGGATCCAGAGGGGAGCAGGGCCTTGTTGGAGGCCGTGGCAGCAAGCCCTCGCTACCGTGGCGTGCACGTTTGCGGCTATCGTGCCGTGAGCGATGTGGTGGCGACAGAGCAGTTTGCAGCCATGGCGTTCCGGTTTCCGGCGGGGTTTAGCTATCTTTCCTTCCGGGGGACCGACAGTACGATTGTGGGCTGGAAAGAGGACTTTAACATGGCGTTCCGGTGTCCTGTGCCGGCCCAGGAATCCGCGGCGCGCTATGTGGACGAGGCGGCGGATGCGATTGACGGGCCGCTTTTGTGCGGAGGTCATTCCAAGGGTGGAAACCTTGCGGTGTACGGTGCGGCGATGTGCTCCGATGTCGCCCGTGAGCGAATCGAACGGGTGTATTCCCATGATGGTCCTGGCTTCGTCGAGGAGTTTCTGAACGGCAACGCCTTTGCCGATCTTTCCGGCCGCATCGATAAGACGCTACCTCGGTCGTCGATCTTTGGCATGATGTTCGAGACACAGGAGGACTATGCCATCGTTGAGAGCACTGAGTTCAGCCTGCTGCAGCACAATCCCTTTAGCTGGGTGGTTGATGGTCGCGACTTCGTGTACTGTGAGCGCCTGTCCGCCGGTGCTCGATACGTTGATGGCTCCATTCGCGAGATGCTGCTTGCAGTGGGGCCTGCCGAGCGCGAGCGTTTTGTAGATGCATTGTTCTCCGTGTTTGAGGCTACGGGTGCTGAGCGGTTTGCGGATATCGCTGGGAATCTGCGCGAGAGCCTGCCCGTGATGCTCCAGGCTGCACAAGGCTTTGACAAGGATACGCGACGCTTTGTCTCGCAGACCATCGTGGCAATCCTTAAGTGCGCACTGCTGCCCAAACGACCCCAGATCGACATGTCCGCTGCCGGTAAGAGTCTGGCAGAACAGCTCGAGGCTTGGCAGTCCGAGCTCCTGCGCTAGCCATTGGTGCAAAGCAACCTGTCCCAGATGCACCAATCTTCGATGCGCTCGGGGAGGGCTCGACCGCTATACTGGTTCATGCCGAAATCGATCTAGAACGGAATGCCGTATATGAAAATCAATCACGCGATTCTGCATATCCTGGACTTTGACTCTGCCGTCAACGTCATGAGCCAGCGCGAGCTCGATATCGAGAGTCGTACCGTGCGCAACTTCGTGACCACGCATCTGCGCCGCGCACGTACCTCGGCCGACAATAAACGCGCCACGTTTGCCGAGAACTCTGCGTTTGGCGGCGAGCTCAAGGGTTACTTCTTTGGCGAGCGCGAGTTCGTGGACCTGTCGCAGCAGATTGCGGAGTTTATCTCCTCCGAGCTCACCAAAGCCGAGAAAGCCGAGTCCACCGACGTGCTCGTGGCCGATTTTGACGACGATGAGGATGCCCGCTGGTTTGCCGTGATGCTGCTGGGCTCCAAGCAGGCTTTTATGCACGAAGTGGGCCGCGAGGAGGGAGAGGTGCGCAACGACATCGCGCGCCACTACGCCATTCTGCCGAACCCCTCGCAAAAGGTGCCGAGCTATGCCATCGTGCGCGCGAGTACCATGGAGATCGGCTACGTGGACAAGAAGCGCAAGATTGCCGGCGAGGACCGTATGCTTATCCCCGATGGCCTGCTGCAGTGCGACACGGGCGTATCGGGCAAGGAGGTCATCGACACCGTGACGCGTGTGGTCGAGGAAGTCGCCGAGGAGCACGGTGCCAATACGGCCGTAGCGCTCGCTAAGGTTAAGGCTGCCGTTGCCGAGAAGGTCGAGGATGACGAGGAGCTTCCGCCTTGGGATATCGTCGATGAGGTCTTTGAGGACGAACCGGTCATCAAGGAGAGCGTACGTGCGGCGCTGACCGAAGAGAAGGTGCCCGAGCGTGTGCCCGTGGAGCGCAAGCAGGTCGAGCGTGCGGCCGTGCGCAACCACAAGATTCGTACCGACACGGGCATCGAGATCAGCTTTCCGGCCGAGATGGGCTCGAACTCCGAGTACATCGAGTTCGTCAACGAACCCAACGGCCTCATCTCCATCGAGCTCAAGAATATCGGCAGCATCGAGAATCGATAAGTTGCGTTACGCCTGCAGCGAGAAAGCGAAGGCCGAAGCCTCGGATGAGGGCTTCGGCCTTTTTACTTGGGGCTTAATTTCGCTACTGGTTGAGCATAAGTCAGCGAAAACGCCCCAGAGCGAGCAAGGTGACGTGAAAGAGGAGGGCATTGACCTTTTGGTCATGCCCGACGACTGAACGTCAGATTGCCGCTCTGGGGCGTTTGCAGCGTCGGCTAGTTACGCGGTTTGGTAAAACCGCGTAACCCTACAGTTGACGTAAGCCCTCTTCCAGGCCGGTCTTGCTGTCGGTCTTCTCGTCGCGCATCTTGATGACGCGGGCGGGGACACCGGCCACGACGGCGCCGGCGGGGACGTCCTCGACGCACACGGCGCCGGCGGCAACGACGGCGCCCTTGCCTACGTGCACGCCCTCCAGGACCACGGCGTTGGCGCCGATCATGACATCGTCCTCGATGATGACGGGCGTGGCGCTGGCGGGCTCTACGACGCCTGCCAACACGGTGCCGGCGCCGATGTGGCAGTTCTTACCCACGGTGGCGCGGCCGCCCAGCACGGCGCCCATATCGATCATGGAGCCTTCGCCGATGACGGAGCCGATGTTGATGATGGCACCCATCATGATGACGGCGCGATCGCCGATCTCGACGCGGTCGCGGATGATTGCGCCCGGCTCGATGCGGGCGTTGATGCCCTTGAGGTCGAGCATGGGCACGGCGGAGTTGCGGCAGTCGTTCTCTACGTCGTAGTAGTCGATGGAATCGGCATTGGCGACCAGGATGGTCTTAAGCTCATCCCAGTTACCAAAGACGGTCTTGCCGCGATGACCGCCGTAGACGTGCGCATTGCCCCACTGGACCTTCATGCCCGGCTTTTCGCGCACGTACAGTTTGACGGGCGTTTTCTTGGGCGCGGTGGCGATGTAGTTGATAATCTCCTGTGCATCCATCTCGGCTGCGTTACTCATATGCTGTTTCTCCTTTTCGTGGATACGGTTGATACCTGGTTAGGCAAACATGACCTGGTCGAAGGTGTAGAAGCCGGGGTCGCGGGTGATGAGCTTCTGGGCGGCGGCCAGGGCGCCGTTGACAAAGATCTGGCGGCTCGTGGCACGGTGTGTGAGCGTGACCTCCTCGTCCTGGCCAAAGAAACTCACCTCGTGCACGCCGGCGACAGTGCCACCGCGCAGCGAGTGCATGCCGATCTCCTTGGGGTCGCGTGCGCCGCACATGCCCTCGCGGCCATAGACGGGGTGGTAACCTGCCTCGGGCTCGGCTTCGACGACGGCGTCGAGCAGCAGCTTCGCGGTGCCGCTGGGGGCGTCGGCCTTTTGGTTGTGGTGCGTCTCGACAATCTCGCAGTCAAAGCCGGGCAGCTCACGCGTGGCCTGTGCCACCAGATGACGCAGGGCCGCGATGCCGATGGAGTAATTGCCGGAGTGCATGACGCGGGCGTTCTGACCCAGCTCGCGCAGGCGATCCATCTGCTCGGGCGTGTAGCCCGTGGTGCCCGAGACCAACGCCGCGCCCGTGCGCTCGACATAGGCGACGACAGGATTGAAGGCCGCAACGTTCGAGAAGTCGATGATGACGTCGGCTGCTGGGGCGTTCTCGAGCTCGGACAAGTCGAAGCCGGTCTGGGCGACGATGTCAAAAACGGCCTCTCCAGCGGCGTTGACAATGCCCTCGGCGGTAGTGCGGATGAGCGAGCCCATGCGGCCCGTTCCCATAATGACGGTCTTAATCAAGCAGACCAGCTCCCTTCAAAGCATCGGTAAGTGCAGCGCGCGTGTCGTTGGCCATGGGGCACAGCGGCATACGGTAGTTTGCCTCGATCATACCCATCTGAGCGAGCGCCTCTTTGACGGGGATGGGGTTGACCTCACTAAAGAGGGCGTTGATGAGCGGCTGACCGGCAATCTGGATATCGCGGGCGCGCTCCACGTCGCCGTCCAGATAGGCACGGCACATGTCGTGCACGAGCTGCGGCTGAACGTCTGCCCACACGCTGATGGTGCCCGAGGCGCCCAGGCTCATGAGCGGCACGGTGAGTGCGTCCTCGCCCGAGTACATGCGGAAGTCGTCTGACAGCAGGTGGGCGATCTTGGCCGCGTAGGCGACGTTGCCCGAGGCCTCCTTGATGCCCATGATGTTGGGGTGCGCGGCCAGGCGCTCTACGTTGCGCTCGCTGATGCCGCAGCCGCAGCGGCCGGGGATGTTGTAGAGGATGCAAGGGATGTCCACGGCGTCGGCCACGGTCTTAAAGTGCTGGTAGATGCCCTCTTCGTTAGACTTGTTGTAGTAGGGGGTAATGAGCAGCAGACCATCGGCGCCCAGGCCCTGATAGGTGAGCGACTTAGTGAGCATGGTCTGCGTGGAGTTAGAGCCCGAGCCGGCAATAACGGGGACTCGGCCCGCAACCTGCTTGACCACTGCGGCGACAACGGAGTTGTCCTCGTCGTCGGTCATCGTGGCACTCTCTCCGGTGGTGCCCAGGGTGAGGATGGCGTCGGTGCCATTTTGCAGGTGGAAATCGATAAGGCGCTCGAGCGCGTCAAAGTCGACACTGCCGTCCTTTTTAAACGGCGTGACAAGGGCGACGATTGAACCCTCGAGATTGCGGATGTCCATGTTCTTCTCCTTCGCTTCCGCGATCTGGATGCGTTTGTTCCACTGAGCGGCGACGGCCAGGCGCTCGTCCTGAGCGCGGCGGCGGGCACTTTCGGCGCGCGACTTGGCCAGCAACTCTCGGCCGCACGGCAGCACGTCGAGCGTGGCAAAGTAGTCGCCCGGGCGCTCGGCGCGACGGATGAGGTCGGCCGAGCCATCGGGGCGCAGCAGGACCTCGGCGGAGCGCAGACGGCCGTTGTAGTTGTAGCCCATGGAGTAGCCATGCGCGCCGGTATCGTGGATTACAAGCAGGTCACCCATGTCGATATGCGGCAGCTCGCGATCGATAGCGAACTTGTCGTTGTTCTCGCATAGGTTGCCCGTGATGTCATAGGTGTTCGTGACGGGCGCTGTGGCCTTGTCGGCGCCGCCCGGCTGACCCATCACCGTGATGTGGTGGTAAGCGCCATACATGGCGGGACGAATGAGGTCGACGGCATTGGTGTCCACGCCGATATAGTCCTTGTAGATTTGCTTCTCGTGGATAGCCTTGGTGACCAGGCAGCCGTAGGGGCCCATCATAAAGCGGCCCATCTCGGTGCAGATGGCCACATCGTCCATGCCGGCGGGAACCAGGATCTCGTCGTATGCCGCGTGTACTCCCTCGCCGATGGCGCGAATGTCGTTGGCCTGCTGCTCGGGCAGGTAGGGGATGCCGACGCCGCCGGACAGATTGATGAAGGCGACGTGTGCGCCGGTCTCGCGCTCCAGGCGTACGGCAAGCTCAAAGAGGATGCGCGCGAGCTTGGGGTAGTAGTCGTTGGTGACAGTGTTGCTGGCAAGGAATGCGTGGATGCCAAAGTCCTCGGCACCCTTGGCCTTGAGCATGCGGAAGGCCTCGAAGAGCTGCTCGGTGGTCATGCCATATTTGGAGTCGCCCGGGTTGTCCATGATGCCGTTGGAGAGCTGGAACAGGCCGCCTGGATTAAAGCGGCAGCTGACCGTCTTGGGGATGGGTCCCGCAACACGCTCAAAGAACTCGATGTGGCTGATGTCGTCAAAGTTGACGATGGCGCCCAGCTTGTCGGCGAGCTCAAAGTCGGCCGCCGGCGTGTCGTTGGACGAGAACATGATGTCGTGGCCGGTGATGCCCAGCGAGCGGGCGATCATGAGCTCGGTATAGCTCGAGCAATCGCAGCCGCAGCCGTATTCGTTGAGAATGGAGATGAGCGCCGGGTTGGGATTGGCCTTGACGGCAAAGTATTCCTTAAAGCCCGGGTTCCATGCAAAGGCGTCGCGCACTTCTTGCATGTTGCGGCGGATGCCCGCCTCGTCGTATAGATGAAACGGCGTGGGGAACTGCTCGACGATATGCTCGAGCGTCTCCTTGTCCACAAACGGCTGCTTGGCCGCATATGCCTCGTTGGGAGTCAATGACATGTCCCGTAAACCTCGCTATCCAGACGGCGCTACCTGCGCATCGAATCCGCATAGCGTGGACCCAATGTCCGGATAGCGCTCCCGCATTGCTGCAGACAGTCCTGCGGGTGTTTCCCGCAGGCCCACCAGGCTGTTCGTGCCCGAAAAACCCAGTTCGGCGGGTTTCGCCTCCCCACGGGGTCAAAGCCTGCCGGCTCGCCCGCGGCTCTTCGTGCCCGCGCCTCTATCAAGTGGTAAAGACCCTATCACGTTGCACTTTACCAAACAAGAGTATTCGTATATAACGTTTAAAAAATGCAGGGATATGCTGGAAATAAGGGTGCGGCAATCTTGCGGCACAATAAGATGGTAACTGGCGCGCGCCTATGAAAGGAATCCCTATGACCGAGCTCCAAGAACTCCGTCGTTATCGTCGCGACTTGCACCGCATTCCGGAGCTCGACTTCGATCTTCCGCAGACTATCGCCTATATTGAAGGCGTGCTCGCTCCGCTCGCCTGCGAGGTGACCCATCCGTGCCCCGGCTGCGTCTGCGCTTTCTTCGACGCTGGCGTTGGCGCCGCGCATGCCACGGCGATTCGCGCCGATATGGATGCGCTGCCCATTGCCGAGGCAACGGGGGCAGCGTTCGCTTCGACCCATCCCGGCAAGATGCATGCTTGCGGGCACGATGGACACATGGCCATGGTGCTTGCCGCCGCGACTTATGTCGATCGCACGATTCGTGAGCAGCCGGGTGCCATCAAGCGCAACGTGCTCTTTGTGTTTCAGCCGGCCGAGGAAACGACCGGTGGCGCCAAGACGGTGTGTGAGAGCGGCGTATTCGAGCGCTACGGGGCGGATCGCATCTTCGGCTTCCACGTATGGCCCGATTTGCCCGCCGGCACGTTGGCGAGCTGTTCCGGTCCGCTGCTGGCGCGCTCAAGTGAGACGCACATTCATATCCATGGCACGAGCATCCATATCGCCAAGACCTACGGCGTTCCAGTCGAGGAATCGCATGATGCCGCGCTGGCAGCGGCCAAGTTCTTGGTTTCCGAGCGCGAGCTCATGGACGAGTTGGGTGCCGACGAGCCCTGCATTGGTAAGTTCGGCCTGCTGCAGGCCGGCACCGTCTGCAATGCGGTGGCGGGGGAGGCCCATGTGGCTGGCAGCCTGCGCGTGTTTACGGACGGTATGTTCGACCGTGCGCGCGAGGGCGTGCGCCGCGTGTTGGACGAGGCCTGCGCCGCAACAGGCTGCACGTACGACCTCGACTTTGCCGAGGGCTATCCGCCGGTCGATAACGACCCCGAGCTGTTCGCCCACATTGCGCCTGCCTTGTCCGAGCTGCAACTTGTGGACGAGCCACTGCTAATCGCCGAGGATTTCGCGTTCTATCAGCGTCATCTGCCGGGCGTGTTCTTCTTGCTGGGCACGGGCGTGCCGGAGGGTCAAGAAAACCCGAGCGATTCGGATGGCTGCCCCGCCTATGCCACGAGCGCTCTGCATACCGATACCATGCTCTTTGACGAGGAAATCCTACTCAAGGGCCTCGATGTCTACAAACGATTGCTCGTGATGGAGTGACGATGAGGCGACGTCGGCAATCTGCCGTATATAGTCCGGGTGGATGCGGGTGTGGTTTGCTGCTACTTCCGGTCATTGCTGTGAGCATTGGCGTGATGTTTGTGCTTGCTGGGCTGGCTGCGGCGGCACTCGTACTGTTTATCACTGCCATCGGCGTGACGATTTGGCTCTGCCGCAATCGCGGGCAACGCCGTGCCGACGGTAAAACCAATGTCGGCTGGGTCGTATTCCTGATCACTGCGTACCCGCTGAGTGTCAGCTACCTGGTGTTCTTTGCCCTGTTGATGATCAGTGCCTTTACCGGGAAATCCGTCACGGTGGGTTGATGCGCTGCCAGCAGACGGTCACGCAAAGTGCGTTTGCTCGGCGTCTGGATAGCTGCATTGGCCGTTTACCGCAACCTTAGCTCTCAGCTAATGAATTCAAATTCAATCCTTCCTACGATGTGCTGTGTGCCGGCACGGTAGCCGGATCGTAGGAAGGATGAATAATGGCAAAAGAGGGAAAGAAGCCGATCGGCAAGATTGTCCTAGGCGTCATCGTGGTGCTGGTTATCGTCGGTGCCGTGGGCTCTATGGGTGGCAATTCAACCGATTCGTCTGCGAGCGATTCGGCAAAACCTGCCGAGACGACACAGCAGGCTGAGGAGCAAAAAGAACCGCAAGAACCGTATACCATTGCTGACGAGGCTGAAGACACCTCCAATCAGTTTGCCTATAAGATCACGGGCACGCTGACCAATAACACGGACAAGGAAAAGAGCTACATTCAGATTGAGTATGTTCTGTATGATGCCGATGGCAACCAGGTTGGAACGGCTCTTGCAAACACCAATCATCTGAAGGCGGGCGGCTCCTGGAAGTTCGAGGCGCTGGGTACGGTGTCTCCCGACCAGGTTGCTAGCTGGGAGCGTTCGGACGTAAGCGGTTTCTAGCATGTTGCATGCACTGGGGGAGGTGAAGTCGTATGCCCGATAAAAAGCTGACCGAGGAGTTGCTCAATGAGCTTCTCGATGCGCCGAACATCGATGGCTATATCAGGGAGCACGACTTTGCCGCCCCGTCGCTTTCGGACTACCTGAAGCAGCTGCTGCAGGAAAAGGGCTTGGAGCGTTCGCGCGTGGTGCGTATGGCCGACCTCAACGAGACCTTTGGCTATCAGATCTTTACTGGTTCGCGCAATCCGAGTCGCAATAAGGTGCTGCAGATTGCCTTTGCGATGGCGCTGACGCTCAAAGAGACCAACCGTGCACTGACGGCTGCCGGGGTAAGCGTCCTTAACTGCAAGGATCGCCGTGATGCGATTATCATCTTTTGCATCGATCGCGGGTGCAGCCTCCAAAAGGTCAACGAGGAGCTGTATCGCTTTGGCGAGGAGACGGTGAGTTAGCGGCTGATATCTGAGCCGGCGGAGCTGCCGAACAACGATGCAAACGAACGGGGCGCGGATGCCATGGGGTGTCTGCGCCCTGCGCTATGATGGAGGCTATGGATACTCAGATCACAACATATTCCGATGACGAGCTGACCGCAGCGCTTGCCGAACATCTGGCGTCGCTCGATCGCGACGACAGCTATCGCGTGGAGCGTGTACTTAAGCGCTCGTCCGTTGAAACAACCGAGCTCGTGTACTTTGAAGGAACCGGTGGTGGTTCGCTCGGCCCCTTTGTCCGTAAACGCATCGATGCCTCGGCTCAAATCGGCGGGGCATACGAGCGTCTGTTTGCCGCTCAGCGGGCAGGCAGGCGTTTTGAGCACCTGCCCAGAATCGTCGATTGTCGTCGTGTGGGCGACGAGCTCAACGTGGTTATGGAATACATCGAAGGGGAGACGCTCGGGGTGCTGGTGGACCGTCTGGGAGCCACCCCCGATTATGCGCGTGAATTGTATCCTGCCCTATGCGATGCCGTGGGCGAGCTCCACGCCGGTTTTGCAATGGCGGGGGAGACGTCGGCGCCGGTGATCCATCGCGACCTCAAACCGTCGAATATCATCGTGACGGGTGCGAACTGTACGCTCGATGAGGGCCTGACGTTTTCGTCGCTGGTGATTATCGACTTGGGGATCGCGCGCGTATGGCGCGATGGCGCCGATGCCGACACCGTCAAGTTTGGCACGCGACCCTATGCGCCGCCCGAGCAGTATGGGTTTGGGCAGACGAGTGTGCGCAGCGACGTCTACGCACTTGGCGCCCTGTTGTTCTTCTGCTTGACGGGAGTCGACCCTAAACCAGGGCTCGACATGCGCGAGCAATGCGAGGCGCGTGGCATTCCCACTCCACTTGCCGATGCCGTCTGCATGTCGATGGCGCTCGACCCGGCCAAGCGTTTTGCGAGTGCGGAAGCGTTGGGACGGGCGACGCGCTCGGCATACGATCTGAGCCGCCCCGTGCGGCCTCCTACACCTGCGCCTGTCCGTACTCCGGCCTCGGAGACGGTGTTGACGCTCCAAGGGCTCCAGAACCCCGCAGGGCTTCCTAGGCCTGCCGCCTCCGCTGCATGCGGTCTGCTCTCTCGCGTTCCGGAGTCTCTGGGGCGCATTTGGAATGCGCTCGTCTGCTTCTCGCTACTTGTGTTCTTTGCCGGAAGTCACTTTGCCGTCTTTCACCCCACGGGAGCAAACCAAAGCTACCCGACGTGGCTTCTCATAATCGAGTATTTTTTCTTTGTCGATGGCCTTATGGTGCTTATGCATTTTGCGCTGCTCGATAAGCGCCGTCTTCGTCGGCGATTCGCACTGCTCGACAGCCATCGCGGCAAGAAACTCGCGAAACTCTGGCTCAAGGCATTGGGTGTGCTGCTCCTATGCATGATCGTCATAGTCGCGATTGCCAATGCGACCGGCGTCGTCGATACCTCCGCTACCTAAAAGAAAAGGGCCCCATTGGGGCCCTTTGCAGTTGCGCTTAGATGCGGTTCATCTGAGCGGCGACTTTGTTGTACCAGTCCTGCCACGTGGGCGGGCAGTACTTTTTGGCCGCTGCCGGGGTAAGGGTGGAGCCGTAGTTGGCGCCCAGATAGGCAACGTGAGCGGAGATGCCCTCGCTCCAGCTGCCAAAGCTGCGCCAACCGCCGCCACGGGCACTCCAGCCCCAGGCGTTGTAAGAATTGGCGCAATAAGCACCCTTGGTGCTCTCGATGCAGGCGATGGCGGGGGACCAACGGGGGTCGACACCGGTATTCCAAGCGGCGACGGCAAAGTTATAGCCCTGGCCTGCCATGGGGGAGCCGGCGAGATAATTGTCGATGCGGCTCGTCCACTCATTAATGAACGAATCGTAATCGGAGCTACCGGTATTGGCGTTGTTCACCGTGGTGTCGATGGTGGTGTTGGTGTTGGTGGCCTGGCTGCTGGAATTGCTGCCGCTTACGCCCTCGCCCGAGATCTTCTCGGCGGCAGCGGCCTTATCGGCCTCAAGCTTGGCAAGCTCGGCGGCATTTTCCTGCTCGGCTTTTGCCTGTGCCTCGCTGCGGAGCTGCTGGGCCTGAGCCAACGCATCCTCGGCGTTTTTCTGCTCTGCCTCAAGCTGAGACTTGGCCTGCTGGAGCTCAGCCTTGTTCTGCTCGAGTTCGGTTTGCATGTTATTAAGCTGTTCGATCTCGTCGACGCTCGAGCTCGTGATCTGGTTGGTGTATTTGCAGGTCGTGATGAACTCACCCAGGCTCTGCGCGTTGACCAGGAAGCTCACGATGGGGTTGGTGCCCTTCTGATACTTGTACAGATCGCGCATGGCGGAGCTTGCTTTGGCCTGCTGCTCGGGAAGCTTAGCCTCGATTTCCTCGATGCTTGCCTCATTGGAGTCAATCTGCTTTTGCAGGTCATCGAGTTTGGTGCGGGCGTCGTTGTAGGCGCTCGTGGCGGCTTCGATCTTCTGCTGGGCTGCGGAAAGCTGGTCCTGCGTTGCCTGCGAGGCGGCATACGCCGCAACGGGGGAGAGCATCGGCGTGGCCGTCAGCGCAACGGCGAGCGCGGCGCTCGTGATGATACGAGCCGGCTTCGACGCAATGAGCGCTGCGGCGCGATGATTCGAATGCTGCATCCAGTCCCTCTGCAATCAATCGTAGGTTATGGTTCGAACGGTATTCTACTACTGCTTTCGACCTCAACTTGAACCTTAAAGGTTCTAAAGGGTCAAGTTGAACTTGAGGCTTTGGCCTTGACCTGCGGGAATGGTGAATTGTTGAGAAACCATAGAGTTCAACTTTAACGTCACGGAACCCTGTCGAGAGGGTTTTTGTTTATCAAAAGTCGCCTCATGTGGGGTTTTGCAACTACAGGGTCCCATCACGGCGAGGGCGGATTTCATGCTGGATAATTGCGCTGATTGCCATAGATACGGTGGAGCTTTGGGCGCCGGCGGTTTGGCACGCTAGAATAAATCAGTTGCGCAAAGACCGCCCGTTGTGTGGGCAGTTCATGATAGGAAGTTTCCATGGCATTGCAGTTTACAGAGCGCGAGTTTATTCCCGTGCTGCTCGGTGGCGACATCAACGCCTATTCGGTGGCGCGCGCCTTCTACGAGGAGTACCAGGTCAAGAGCCTGGTCTTTGGCAAGTACCAGACGGGTCCCGCGTACCGCAGCCAGATTATCGACTACACGCCCAACGTGGATATCGATACCATGCCCGTGATGCTCAGGACCGTCAACGGCATTGCCCAAGCGCATGCCGATAAGACGATTGTTCTTGTGGGCTGTGGCGATAACTATGTTGCCCTCGTGGCTCAGGCCAAGGATGCCCATGAGTTGGCGGATAACATCGTCGCGCCTTACGCTCCCTACAGCATGCTTGAGCAGTGTCAGAAGAAGGAGATCTTCTACGAGCTGTGCGAGAAGCATGGCGTGCCCTATCCGCATACCTTTACCTTCACCATGGCGATGCTGAACGCCCAAGGCGAGGCACCTGCCGAAGTGCTCGACCAGATCGATTTTCCTTACCCGATGATTCTGAAGCCTTCTGACGGCATCATGTGGTGGCAGCACGAGTTCGAGGGCCAGAAAAAGGCCTATGAGATTGCCGACCGTGCCGAGCTGGAACAGGTCATTCGCGACTCGTATGCCAGCGGCTACACCGACGACCTGATCTTGCAGGATCGCGTGCCCGGCAATGACGAGTACATGCGCGTGCTCACCAGTTATTCCGACCGCAACGGCAAGGTGCGCATGATGTGCCTGGGTCACGTGCTGCTCGAGGAGCATCAGCCTCACGGTGTCGGCAACCACGCCTGTATCATCACCGAGCCCAATGACGAGCTCATGGGCGGCGTGCGCAAGTTGCTCGAGGACCTTCACTTTGTGGGTTATTCCAACTTTGACGTTAAGTACGACGAACGCGACGGCTCGTTTAAGTTCTTCGATTTCAACACGCGCCAAGGTCGCAGCAACTACTACGTCACTAACAGCGGCTTTAACGTTGCCAAGTATGTGGTGGACGAGTATGTGTTCAACCGCCCGTTTGAGCCGGAGTTTGTGACGGCGCAGGACGAGGCGCTGTGGATGGTCGTTCCCATGGGCGTCGTCGACAAGTACGTCAAGGATCCCGAGCTGCGCGCTAAGGTGCATCGCCTGGACAAGGAAGGCAAGGGCGCCGACCCTTCGTTTATGAAGGGCGACTTTGTCTTTAACCGCTGGCTGCGCATGTGGCACACCAAGCTGCGCCACTTTAAGCTGTTCAAGACGTATTACAAGTAGATGAGTGCGGCGCCCGTCCGGTTTACATCGGGCGGGCGCGGGTATGATACGCGCAATTGCGCAAGCGTCACCAAGGAGGCGGCGATGGAAAAGCTGGGAGTTATCGGCGGCATGGGCGCCGAGGCCACGTCGTATTACTACGACCAGGTGGTGCGCCATACGGCTGCTGCCTGCGATCAGGAACATATCGACATGGTGGTGCTCTCCAAGTCGACCATGCCCGACCGCACGCTTGCCATTAAGACCGGCGAGCATGCCAAGCTGCTGGCGACCATGAAAGAGTGTGCCCAGGCACTCGAGTCGCTGGGCTGTGCGCACATTGCCATTCCCTGCAACACGTCGCACTACTTCTACGACCAGATCCAGTCGTTTACGAAGGTGCCGATTATCCACATGCCGCGTGAGTCGGTGCGCTATGCCCTTGCGGGTGCGGTGATGGGGGAGTGCGAGTTCGACCCCAACCTGAGTATGCCGGCCGAGCCGGTGCACAAGATTGGCATTATGGGCACCGACGGAACCGTGGGCGCGGGCGTCTACGGCCGCGAATGCGAGGCTGCGGGTGTTGAGGTCGTCTATCCCAGCGAGAAACGTCAGAACGATGTGATGTCGCTTATCTACGATGATGTGAAAGCCGGACGTGAGCCCGATATGGATAAGTTCGACCGCGTGATGTGGGAGTTCGCCCGTAGCGGCTGCGACCGTGTCATTCTGGCCTGCACCGAGCTATCGGTGCTGCAGAAGTATCGAGAGATGCCCGAGATCACCCTCGATGCCATGGATGTCCTGGTGCGCGAATCCATCATCCGCAGCGGCGCCCCCTACCGCCTCTAGCTTCCGACCTGTCAAAAAGGGACAGGTTAATTTTGGTAGGTTTTATCTGATGAAACAGTAAAGGCCTCGGCTCGTTTGGTGCGAGCCGAGGCCTTTTGCGTTGGGCGGTTGCTGCCGGTGGCGAACTAGAACAGGAAGCCGATGGCGATGAGGGCGATGCTGACGATGAGCACGGCGATGTCCAGGCCTTTGATGGGGTAGCGCTTGTACGAGCTGGCGCGTGTACGCAGATAGAAGCCGCGCTGTTCTGCCGCCAAGGCTGTGGCATCGGTCTTGCCCACGCTCGAGATGAGCAGTGGCACGCACAGTGGCAGCATGAGCTTAAGCTTCTTGATGGGGTTCTTGGTGTCGTACTCGACGCCGCGTGCGGTCTGCGCTTCCATGATGGCGTTCATCTCCTGACCAAACACCGGCACAAAGCGTAGCGCCGTGGTAAAGGTGAAGGCATAGCGATACGGCACGTGCAGCACCTCGACGCAGGCGTTGGCAAGGTCGTTGAGCTTGGTCACTATGAGCATGAGGATGAGCGGTAACGCCACACCCAGCAGGCGCAGACAGGCCTTCGATCCTGTGATGAGGCCCGTGTCGGTGATAAAGCCCCACACAACGTTGCCATCGCGCATAAAGGCCAGCTGGAGCACCAGCATGATAAGCGCGAGCGGAATCAGCAACTTGAGCAGCGAGAACAGACGGTCGACGACACCGGCATAGGCACCCAGCGCAAGGGTGAGTGCCAAAAAGCCCAGCAGCGCCACGTAGGTGTCGGACAAGAAGATGCCGACGATGATGGCGGCGGCGAGGCCCAGTTTGACGACGGGGTTCAGGCGATGCAGTAGCGTATCGCCCGGCATGTAGTCGATGACGTTAACCACGGCGGACCATCTCCTTGGTAATTCGAACGACATCGGTGACCTCGCTCACCTGCGCAAAAGCGGGCGAGACGGAAGATGCCAGACGGCGCGAGAGTTCAATAACCTGGGGAGGCTCCACGTAGGCACGCCGCATGAGATCGATGTTCGAGAATAGCTCGTGCGTGCGGCCGCGGCCGAGGATGCGACCGTCGGCCATTACTACGATACGCTCGGCAAAATCCGAGACGACTTCCATATCGTGGCAGACCATAATCACGGCGCAACCGCGCTCGGCCATGGTGCGCACTGTTTCCATGACGGTCATGCACTCGCGGTAATCAAGGCCGCTCGTGGGCTCGTCGAGCACGACGATCTTGGGCTCAACCACTACGACGGAGGCAAGCGCCACCATTTGTCGCTGGCCGCGCGAAAGCGAGAAAGGTGCCTCATCGGCAGGCAGGCCAAAGCGGTCGATAACAAGTTGAGCACGACGCAGAGCCTCGGCACGGTCGATGCCGGCAAGCTCCAGGCCAAAAGCGACCTCGTCGAGTACGGTATCCTTGCAGATCTGGCGGTCGGGGTTTTGGAAGAGGGTTGCGACTTCGCGGGCGATGCGGCTCGTGGGAACGGCTGCGGTGTCCAGCCCCGTAACGCGCACGCTGCCCGAGGCGGGCTTAAGCAGGCCTGTGAGCAGCTTGGTGAGCGTGGTCTTGCCGGCACCGTTCTGGCCGACGATGCCCACGAGCTCGCCGGGATAGAGGGTCAGGTTGAGGTCGTGTACGGCGGCGCCGCCATTGGGATAGGCAAACTCAACGTGATCGAAGGTGAGCACGGGCTCGGCGTCCTTGGCGTGCGGGCGCAACGACGGTGCATGCGGGGAGCCGGCGGGCGCCTGGGCTTCGCTGGCCGCGTGTGCGGGGTCGACAATGCCCGAAATCAGGCGCTCGGCCTCATCGACATCCAAGCAAGGGGTACCGCTTACCAGGCCATCGGCCTCGAGGCTATTGAAGATACGCGTGACGCGAGGGCAGTCGACGCCGATGGCACGGAGCTCGTCGGTATGCGCGAAGACCTCGTGTGGTTCGCCCTGCAGCGCGATTTCGCCATGGTTGAGCACGAGCACGCGGTTGCAGTACTCCGAGAGCAGGGCGACCTTTTGCTCAACGACGACGATGGTGATTCCAAGTGCGCGGTTTGCCTCACGCAGCGTCTCGAAGACCAGCGTGGAGCTGGCAGGGTCGAGTGCCGCGGTGGGCTCGTCGAGAACCAAGACGCGCGGACGCATAGCGAGAATGGCGGCGATGGCTACCTTTTGCTTCTGTCCGCCCGAGAGGGTGGCAATCTCGCGGTCGCGCAGGTCGCTGATGCCGACGGTCTCGAGCGTTTCGCTCACGCGCTGCTCGATCTGGTCATGGGGGACGCCAAAGTTCTCGAGGCCAAAGAGCATCTCGTCCTCGACGACCGAGGCGACCATTTGCGTGTCGATATCCTGCAGCACGCTGCCGACGATCTGCGATACATCGGCGAGCGAGACCTCGCAGGTGTCGTGGCCGTCCACGGTGACGGAGCCAAAAAAGGTGCCGGTGTAGTGGTGAGGCACGGCGCCCGAGAGGCAGGCGGCAAGTGTGGACTTGCCGGCGCCCGAAGGACCGATAATGCCGATGAAATCGCCCTGATGCACATTAAACGACACGTGGGCGAGCGCGGGCTCGGGTGCGCTGCCATATGAGAACGAGACGTCATCGACGCTGATGATCGTTTCCATGAATACCTTTCATAGTCGTTGGGGACGTTCTTACATGACTAGTCGTTAAAGAACGTCCCCAAGAGCTAGTTGTTTGGGACAGTCTTTACCGATGGGACACTGTGGGTTAGTTGAGCTTCAGGGCCTTCTGAATGGGCAGATAGAGGGCGCCGACCAGAATGGCGTTAAAGACGGCGGTCATGGCGACGACGGGCAGCATAGCGGCGGCGAGCTCGCCGACCACGCCAAGCATGGCCATCTTGATAACCATGAAGATGACGCCGGAGACAAAGGTGGTCACGAAGGTAGCGACGATGGCGACGGCAGGCTTGACCTGACCGTTCTTGCCGGCGGCGTTGACGATGCCGGCCATGAGCATGGCGGCGATGCCCTCGGCGGCAAAATCGACGAACGGCGAAGTGGTGGTGATCTGGATCACGGCAGCCGAGATGAGGCCAATGACGAGCGCCTGGCCGATGTTGGGGCGAACGACCAGGATGGTGAGGCAGAAGGCCGAGATGATGAACTCGGGGCTGATCATGCCGCCCGAGATGCCCGAGATTGCCTTGCCGACGGTGAAGTTGAGGATGAAGCCGGCGGCGAGCAGGATGGCGAGCAGGACGAGGGCGCGGACATCGAGTTTGCCGCGGTCGGCGGTCTGGACGGTGCGGGGCTGGGCGGCGGTGTTCTGAGACATGGTGAAAATCCTTTCGGAATGGGAGTGCAAGAGAAAAGCGGAGGCGCGTGATGCGAATGCGATCGGGCTCGAGATAGAAAAAGGCCCCCGGTCGAAACCGGAGGCCTTCCAATCACCTAGAGCTAAAAAACAGGCGTGAGGGACTCACTGTCGACCGATCGTATTCGCATCACGCCACCACCAGTTGTTGAGAGAGTTCATCGTGTTCTTCATGTTGGTGGCTCCTTTCGTGATGCCGTGGCGCGGTCGCACCTAGTTGCTGTTGCGCTGCACTATAGCACAGCGAAGTGTGTGCGGGGAAATCTTTTTTAAAAAGATTTCAGGCGGGTTTCCCGCCGGTCAAAAGAGCGGGCTAAGCGGGCGAGGCTGCCATTGCTGCCTTGCCCGCTCAGCTAGGACGTTACTCCTTGTTGCGACGGTAGAGGAAGTAACCACCGGCGGAGATGACGGCAACGCCAGCGATGGCGAATGCAGCCACCATGCGGCCATCAAAACGATCACCGGTGGTGGGCAGGCCGCCCTTGGTGTTCGTTTTGTTGGCGGTTACTGTGGTTGTGGTGTCCGACTTGCCAGGCTTCTCAGGCTTGGTGGTGGGCTGCTCGGGCTTAGCGGGCTGCTCGGGGGTGCCGGGCTGCTCGGGGGTGCCGGGCTGCTCGGGGGTGCCGGGCTGATCCGGGGTGACCGGATCGGTGGCAAGAGCATCCTTGGCGTAAGTGATGGACACCTTGAGGCCGTTGGTCTCGGTGTTCAGGTCGCTCGGGGTGAAGGGCTCGTCAAAGTTTCCGGCCTTCTGATAGGCGCGCATCTCCTGGAGCAGGGCCTTGCACTTGACGTAGGTGTTCTCGGTGGCAGCCTTGCCGGCCTTGTTGGCCAGAGCGGTGCGGCCCTCGGTGGTCGTCTCGGCCAGCATGGCGGCGTCGACTTCCTTGTTCTGTTCGATGAGCTCGTTCTGGAGTGCATCGAGGTAGGAGCGGACGCTGATACCAAGGGTATCGGGATTCTCAAAGCAGAGGGAGCTGATGTCCATGAGGACGTAGTTGATGGAGTTCTCGGGCTCCTCGTTGTTCACGATGTCCGTCTCTTTGCAGTGGTCGAAGGAGACGGTCTGGTCGCTGAAATACGGGCTAACCTCGGTAATCAGCGCGGAGTAGAAGGGGATGGCGACGGAGTACGCGGCGCGGGAGAGCATTTCCCACTGGATTGTTGCAACCTGGGGATCAAGACCGTTGCGAACCTGGAAGACGTGAATCTCGGTGTTGCGCTCGGTGCCGATGGCATAGGCACCGTCAGTGTTGGCGTTAAGGCCCGGGGTATTCTCGCCACGGTTACCGAGAGAGCGAATCATCTCAAAGGTAGTCCAGTCTTTCTTTCCAGGCTGGAAGAACAGCGGCTGCATCTCGTGGACCAAGGCGCCGGTCGTGGCGCGAGCCTCTTCGCGCTCGTCCTTGACGATCTCGTAGTCGGTGCCCTCCTGGAGCTCGTTGCCAAAGTAGTTACGGCCCTGGACGTAGCGGGTCCACTGGTGCATACCGGAATTCTGAATGGTCTCGCCATAGGTTGCGGCGACGTCGAACTTGCCGTCGGTGTACTCGGCAAAGCCCTTCTCCTTAGGCATGGACTCGATGCCCTCGGAGTGCAGGCAGTTCTCGGGGTCGTTGAGGTCGACATCGTAGTTGAGGTTGCCGATGTTGGGGTTGATCGAGGCGACGTCGTCGGCGAGCTTCATGCCGATCCACTGGTGACCGGAAAGCGCGGCAAATAGCCAGGTCTCGTTGTTGTCGGCGATGATGATCTGGTCGTTGGAGCAGACGCCCTGCTCGTCAATCAGGCTGCCGAGGAGCTCGACGCCCTCGCGGGCCGTGGCGCTCTCGCCCAGGATGACGCTGGCGTAGTTGTACTCGCCGATGCCGGTTTTAGTCAGGGGGTCTGCTGTCTCGGCATCTGCATTCATACTGGTGCTTAGCGTGGCGGAGCAGGATACGCCCTTCTCGTTGATGCCTGCTTCAGAGTAGGCATCCCAGCGTTCATCCCACTGCGAGGGATGGTCGCGTACATAGGTGTAGCGATACGTGGTCTTGGTCGAGGTGTACATGAACGAAGACTCGTCCGAGCTGTACGTATGTCCCGGGCCGTGAGAGGGCTCAATGCCAAAGTGCTTAAGATAGCGCGGGCCATAGTCCTCGGAACGGCCGTAGTACGTGTTGCCGTCGGCCGTAAGGTTTTTGCCCATGTAGACCTGCGTGCAAGCGAGTGCAGAGGTCGGCATGGACATGATGGTTGCAGCTCCAAATGCAAGGCCTATGCCAAGCTTCTTGAGCGCGTTGACGGGGCGAGTTTTCCTCATTTTCCCTCCCAGCGTGCGAAAGCCCTCTGTTGCCAGAGGGTGAACTGCACCCCAAAACTTGGACGGCTTAAATAAGAACTACGCCGCAAGGG
>JAQDHS010000011.1:0-67551 GCA_027663555.1 Coriobacteriaceae bacterium AM04S-08
GTCAATGGTATACGGGTGCATCATCGACGTCTTCAATACAGACAATATCAGTGTGGAGTGTTTACGCACGTACGCAGGAAAACGGCAAAATTTCGCTATATCAGGGCGTTCTTTCATTGGAGAGTATGGTATACACGGCTTAGTTCAATAAATAAGAATTTATATATAAAGGAGAATATTGATGAAACTGTTTTTATGTTCTCACTTTTCAAGTGTAGGAAGTCTGATAAAGGAAGAAATTGAAAATAAAAAAGTCGCATTTATTCCAACAGCATCGCTGCGTGAAGGCTACACCGGTTATGTCGGCTCGGCTCGAAAACTATTCAAAAAGTTGGGAGCAATCGTAACTGAAATTGATATTTCAACGGAGGCTTATTCAACGATACAGTCTCTTTTTGAAGATGCGGATGTGATTTATTTTACCGGCGGAAATTCTTTTTTCCTTATAGACCAGCTCCGTAAAACGGGAACGGATGAGCTGTTGAAGAAAGAATTGGCAAAGGGAAAACTGATGATTGGTGAATCGGCAGGTGCAATTGTATGCGCTCCAAGCATCCAATATATCGAGCAAATGGATGAAAAGCCGGAGGACTACTCACAAGAAGATGATGCAGGGCTTAATTTGATTGATTTCTATGTTCTTCCGCATTATCTTACAGCACCATTTAAGAAAGTTACCGAGAAAATAATGACTGAGTTTTCGGATTTGAATCTATGCCCAATTAACAATCGTCAGGGAATTGTAATTGATGGTGAAGGTTCAAAGGTTATTTGCAAAGACTAATTTAAAATTCCAGTTTGCTGCACTCGTTCCTAGCAGGGTTTGGGGCAGGAGGGGCGCAAGAGACGGAAAGGCCGTGTGCGCGTTCCTGCGCGAGGACCGCGGGGAGGGGCTGCCTGGGTACGGCGCCTGTCAACTCGGTCTACGTCTTTGATGACCGGGTCGTACTCAATATCAACTTCACGGATGATGCCAAAACGGTCACCCGTGAGGAAGTGTTGGGTTCGAGTGCTGTGGACAATGTTCCAGCATGCTGGGATCGAACTCGCTAGCCGGAATCACACGGTACCCGTGGCGCAGGAGCAGGTCAACGAAGACACCGTTGCCCGGTGTGAGCTTGCCGCTAAAGGTGCCATCGTAGATGCGACCCGCGCCGCACGAGGGACTACGATCCTGCAAGACGCACGCAGCGATCTCGGACGGACCGCCTGCCTGCTCACACATATCGAGCGCACGTTGGGCACCCAGGCGAAACTCGCGATCGACTGAGACGCCCTCGCAGGTACGGACTTCGCCGTTCACAATCTCGGACGGCTTGCGCGGTGTAGGCAAGCCACCAAAAACCTCAGGGCATACCAACAAGACCTCGGTCCCCGTGCGCTCGCAAGCCTCGACCAGCTCGCGATGGTAGTTGTCGAGCCCGTTATACTTGCAGCTCTCGCCCATCAAACAGGCGCTCACCACGATCTTCATACATAACCCTCCCAAGCAAAACGCCCCATTTGAGATAGAAACTCAAATGGGGCGTTCGACGCTGTGCAACCAGCTTTACTGCTGCTTCGGCATCAGCGGATTCTCACGCGACAGGAGATTCATAAACTCCTCACCCGTGATGGTCTCCTTCTTGTACAGATAACGAGCCAGCTCGTGGAGCTTAAACTTGTTCTCCTTCAGGATCTGCAGAGCGCGGTCATGCGCGTCCTCGATCAGCTTGGCGACAATCGCGTCCACGCGCTCGGCCGTGCCGGGGGCGCAGGTGAGCGACGTATCCTGGTTGAGGTACGCGTTCTGCACGGTACCGAGCGCCATCATGCCAAACTCGTCGGACATGCCAAAACGCGTCACCATGTTGCGGGCGAGCTTGGTGGCCTGCTCGATATCGTTGGCAGCACCGGTCGTCATCTCACCAAAGATGAGCTCCTCGGCTGCGCGGCCACCACAATAGACGGCGAGCTTGTCCAGGACCTCCTGGCGTGTGGTCAGGAAGCGCTCATCCTCCTCGACCTGCATGGTGTAGCCCAGAGCACCGCTCGTGCGCGGGACGATGGTGATCTTCGTGACCGGCGCGGAGCCCTTCTGGCGGGCGGCAACGATGGCGTGGCCGATCTCGTGGTAAGAAACGACCTGCTTCTCGTGGTCGGACAGCACCGTGGACTTACGCTGCTGGCCGGCGATGACGACCTCCACCGACTCCTCAAAGTCGTCCTGCGTGGCGCGCTTGCGACCCTCGCGGACGGCACGCAGGGCGCCCTCGTTAATGATGTTGGCCAGGTCGGCGCCCGAGGCACCGGGCGTGGCGCGGGCAATCGCGGTTAGGTCGATCGGCGGCTGCGTCTTCACGCTCTTGGCATGCAGCTCGAGGATGTTCTTGCGACCGGTCAGGTCGGGCAGCTCAACGGGAATGCGGCGATCAAAGCGGCCGGGGCGCAGCAGGGCCGGGTCAAGGCTGTCGGGACGGTTCGTGGCAGCGAGGACGACGATACCCTTGTGGTTATCGAAGCCGTCCATCTCGGTCAGCAGTTGGTTAAGCGTCTGCTCGCGCTCATCGTTGCCGCTAAAGCCGCCGCCGTCACGCTTCTTGCCGATGGTATCGATCTCATCGATAAACACGATGCACGGGGCCTTTTCCTTGGCCTGCTTAAACAGGTCACGAACCTTGGCGGCACCGCGGCCGACGAACATCTCGACGAACTCAGAGCCCGAAATGCTAAAGAACGGAACGCCCGCCTCGCCGGCAACGGCCTTGGCAAGCAGGGTCTTACCGGTACCCGGAGGGCCAACAAGAAGAGCACCGCGCGGCAGCTTGGCACCGATCTCCTCGTAGCGCTGCGGCTTCTCCAGAAAGTCGACGACCTCCTTAAGGGATTCCTTGGCCTCTTCCTGACCGGCGACGTCCTTAAAGGTCACGCCCACATCCTTGGAGGCGATAACGCGCGCGCCGGACTTGCCCAGTCCACCGCCGCCAAAACCACCGCCGCCAAAGTTCATCGACGGGCCGTCATCACCCATGGCCTTCTTCATGCGGCGGTTGAGCCACCAGCCGATCAGGAAGAAAATCGCCATGGGAAGAATGAGGGTGAGCAGGTAGTAGGTCATCAGACCCGAGTTCTTATCGGGAACGACCGACTCTAGCGAGGCGCCAGATTCAAGCACGCGATCGGTAAAGCCCGCGTCATTCGGCACGCCGGTCGTCTTGTAGGCGATGTTCTCGTCCTCGCCCTTCTTGGTGTAATAAATCGTGTAATCGTCTGTGTTGTACTCAACCTTGTCGACACTCTTCTTATCGAGCGCTTTGACAAACGTCGAGTAATCGGTCTTCGTAATCTGCTGCGTGTGACCGATGTTGGGGAACAGAACGGTCGAGAGCACGAGGTAGACGACGAAGGCGATGAGCACGTAGAGGATCATATTCCGTCTACGTTTGTTGTCATCCATCTCCATCTGCTTGAACTCCATCTACTGGGGTTGATAATGTTTTCTAGAATACCCAACCCACACGGCGATAAACCGACGCCGGGCACGAAAGGACAGAGATGGCATCACTGGAAGTCGGCAAGGTTCAAATCTATACGGGCGACGGCAAGGGCAAGACGACGGCTGCGCTGGGGCTCGCGCTGCGCGCCACGGGTTATGGTCTTAACGTGCTCATGCTTCAGTTTGCCAAGAAGCTGCACTGCGCCGAACATGACGCAGCGCCTCGATTGGGGCTACGTATCGTACAAGCCAACCGCGACACACCCGAAGCCTGTGCCGCACAGATCATGGAGCTGGCGCGCGAGCAGATTGGCCAGGTCGACGTGCTGATCTTGGATGAGCTGGGAGAAGCCATGCGACGGGGCTTTGTGACGCGCGAAGATGTCGAAGCGTTGATCGCGATGAAGCCGACCACCACGGAGCTCGTGCTCACCGGCCGCGGATTGCTGCCCCTCGCCGACCTTGCCGACCTAGTAACCGAAATGCGCCCCGTCAAACACTACTTCGACGAAGGCCTCCTGGCCCGCCAAGGCATCGAATACTAGCCATTGCGGACGTCCCCAATGGCTAGGCAGTGGCGCGGCCTAGCCAGTTGCCGCTGTGATGGTAGACGGTGAACATCGTGGCGGTGATTACCCAGGTTACGGGGTAGACCAGCAGCAGATGCTCGAGCGAGGGATCGAGCGGCATAATCGCGAACACCCAGGCCACGCGGAGCACGACCGTACCGAAGATCGTGAGCATCATAGGCTGGAAGCTCACGCCGGCGCCACGGATGGAGCCGGACGCGTTTTCGATAATCGAGAAAATCGCGTAGAACGGTGCAATGAAATGAATGATCGTCGTGGTGTGGGCCGAAATCGCGGCATCGTCGATAAACAAACGCGAAATCGGGCCCGAGAAGACCATCAGCACGGCAGAGAGACCACCGATCAGCACAAACGAAAGCACGAGCGACGTGTGGTATCCCTTTCGCATGCGATCGTAATTGCGCGCACCAAAGTTCTGCGCCGAGAACGTGGTGATCGACACGCCGAGCGCCTCGGTCACCATCCAGATCATGCCGTCCAGGCGGCTGGAAAGGCCCCAAGCAGTCGTGACATCGGCTCCAAACGAGTTGACTGACACCTGGATCAGCACGTTCGAGATCGAATATGCCGCAGACTGAACACCCAGCGGCAAGCCGCACGAAAGCATGCTCTTGCAGATACCGGGGTCAATACCGAGCTTGAAGAGCGAAAGACGCCACGCACCCGGAGCGCGCATCATGCGAACCACAATCATCGTGGCATTGGAGCAAATGGTTAGTGCCACTGCGATGCCACAACCCAAGGCCTCCATATGCAACACGGCAACAAAAATGATATCAAGCACCACATTGACGAAGCAGCCGGAGGCGATAATGACCGCCGGGCCGCGCGTGTCGCCCACGGCGCGCAGCAGCGCCGTCCCCATATTGAGCAGCAGCGCCGCGAACATGGCGGCAAAGTAGCAACGGCCATACGCCGCACCCTCTGCCAGCAGCTCATGCGGTGTATTCATCAACACGAGCATCGGCTCGACAAACACCAAGCCGAGAATGGAAATGACAATGCCGCCCACCAGCGCGAGCGACATGGCCGTATGGACCGATCGGCTCAGGCGCTCGTCATCGTGCTGGCCAAAATACTGGCCGGTAATAACGGCACAGCCAGCACCCACGCCGACACAAAAACCAATGCAGAGCTCCGTAAGCACCATCGTGGCCTGAATGCCACCCAACGCGAGCTTGCCGCCAAACTGACCGACGATATAGGTACCGATAAGCGTGTATGCCTGCTGAAAGAACGAACTAAAGAAAATGGGAACGCACAGCGACAGCAGCTGCTGCCAAATGACACCCTGCGTTACATCGATAGCCGTAGATTTCTTAGCCACACGCCCTCCCCACAAGCGTACGTCAAACAACAAAACATCAATTGAACGGCAAAGCCGCTAGCAGCTTGACACCGACCGAAGGCAGCAAAACCACCCCTAGCGACAAAGCTCGAGAGCACCCCGCTAGTGATACAGCCCTAGCTGGTAGTGGTACTCATTGCTCACATGCGGGCACAGCTGCCAAAAGGCGACAGCGCTTGCCGCGGCCACGTTGAGCGAATCGACCCCATGCGCCATCGGAATACGCACGGCGCGGTCGCAGCCTGCAATGGTCTTGGCGCCCAAGCCGGCACCCTCGGTGCCCATAAAGATCGCCAGGCGGTCAATCTCCTGCAGCGCGGGATCGTCCAACGACACCGAATCATCCGTCAACGCCATGGCGGCACACGAAAAGCCGGCATCGTGCAGCGCCCCCAGCCCATCATGCGGCCATACGCGCGCCTCGCTGCCAATGCGCGTCCAGGGCACCTGGAACACCGTGCCCATGCTCACGCGGGCCGAGCGACGGTACAGCGGGTCACAGCACGTGGGGCTCACCAAAATGCCATCGACGTTCAGTGCAGCCGCCGAGCGGAAAATCGCGCCGACGTTGGTGTGGTCGACAATGCCCTCGAGCACGCACACGCGCACCGGGCGCTCCCCCGCCGCCTCGACGACGCCACCCAAGAACTCATCGACCGGAATCTGACGCGGGCGACGAAACGCCGCGAGCGCACCGCGCGTCACGTTAAAGCCCGTCAACTGCTCCATGAGCTCCATCGAGGCCACGAACACCGGAACCGGACCCGCTCCCTCGCGCACGACAAGCTGCTCAAACAGTGGCATCATCTGGTCGAGCCAGCGTTCACCCAAAAGAAAGCTCAGCGGCTCGTATCCGGCGCGCACCGCACGCTCTATGACCTTGGCACTCTCGGCGATAAAGATGCCCTTTTGCGGCTCCAGCACGCAGCGCAGCTCGCGCTCGGTCAGTCGCACGTAGGCATCGAGCCGCTCGTCCTCGAGCGAATCGATTCGCAGCACCTCAACGGCATCAGTCATAGTGGCCAGCCCGCACCTTTCTTTGCAGCACATCTATACCAAACGAGGCGACGCTAAGCGCCGCCCCATGCATTCAAACAACCCGATGATACCGTTCACGCCAGACGATTTACGCATCAACGCGACGATACGTCACGAACTCATAATCGACACCCTCGTCGCCCTCGCCCGAGGCAATCGTGGCAACACCGCCACGCCGCGCAATCTCCCACGCGGGATCGGCGTCCAAGTCGGGAAAGCACGTGTCCACGGGATGGACGCAGTGGTTATGCGTGACCTCGGCCTCCACGCAGTACGGCAAAAACTGACGATACACCTCGCCACCGCCGATCACCCACGCAACGGGTTCATAGGCCACGGCGGCGAGCGCTTCGTCAACGCTATGCACCACGTCGACGCCCTCGGCAGCAAAGCTCTCGTCACGCGTGAGCACGATATTGCGGCGGTTCTTGAGCGGACGCCCACCGGGAAAACTCAGCAGGGTCTTGCGTCCCATAATAACCGGGCAACCTTTGGTGCACGCCACAAAATGGCGCATGTCGGCGCGATTGGACACCACCATGTCGCCCTCGCACCCAATGCCCCAATCGTCACATACGGCGACGATGGCAGAAAGCTTACACGTCATGAGCGCCACCTACACCGCAATGGGGATGTTCTTGACCTGCGGGCCGTGCTCATAACCCTCGACGATCAGGTCGTCGGTCGTAAACGCATAGAAGTCATGCACATCGGGGTTAAGCGTTACCTTGGGCGCGGCAAACTGCGGACGCTCGATAAGCTCGCGGACGATATCGACATGACGGTCGTAAATGTGGGCATCGGCAATCACATGTAGCAGCTCGCCGGGAATCATATCGACCGATTGTGCGACCATCATCAGCAAGATGGCGTACTGGCACACATTCCAGTTGTTCGCGGCCAAAATGTCCTGGCTACGCTGGTTGAGAATCATGTTGAGCGTCGGTTTGTCATCCTGCGGGCGCTGCGTCACGTTATACGTCACACTGTAGGCGCACGGATACAGGTGCATCTCGGACAGGTCACTAAACACATAGGTGTTCGTCATGATGCGGCGGCTGTACGGCGTGTTCTTAAGGTCGTACAGCACACGATCCATCTGATCGAAGTCACCCTCGGCATAATGGCTCTTCTGCCCAATCTGATACCCGTAGGCCTTGCCGATGGAGCCAGTCTCGTCGGCCCACTCATCCCAAATATGGCTGTTGAGGTCATGCACGTTATTGGACTTCTTTTGATAGATCCACAGGATCTCATCCATGGCAGATTTGAGCGCCGTACGACGCAGGGTAAGCGCCGGAAACTCCTCGCGCAGGTCGTAGCGGGCCGTGACGCCAAAGTTTTTAATGGTATAGGCAGGGGTGCCGTCCTCCCACACCGGGCGGACCTTTTGGCCCTCGGTGGTGGTGCCATGGTCCAGAATATCGCGGCACATGGTTACAAACTGTTGATCAGCCTTGCTCATTGACCCTCCTGTCAGTCGCCTACAAGCGAGATTCATTGTAGCCCAGGCGCACGCGGCCCCACAGCCCAAACATAAGCCCTCGTTTTCTGGCATATGCCAGAAATTCCTTGCGTATATCTGCGCGTTCGTTATTCTATTGTTGACATATGTCAGATAAGGAGAGCACATGGCAGGAAGACGCGAGAAACTGCGACGCGTTGGGATTATCCCCGAATATCGCGGCTTTACCCCCGACGGCCTAGCCAGTGGTGACGCCATCGACATGACGGTCGACGAACTCGAGGTGCTGCGCCTGTGCGACCTGGAAGGCCTTAACCAAGAGACAGTCGCGCAGCAGATGGGCATCGCGCGCGCCACGGTGGCGGCTATTTGCAGCCGCGCGCATCGCAAGGTGGCAAACGCGCTGGTCAATGGTCGGGCGCTCATCATCGAAGGCGGCAATATCGCGTACTCCCCCGTCACCACGACAACGGCCGCATGGCCAGCAAAGGAGGTCGGCACCATGAGGGTGGCAACCACGTACGACAACGGCAACATCTTTATGCACTTTGGCCGCAGCGAGCAGTTCAAGATCTACGACATTCAGGACGGCAAGGTACTCAACGAGCAGGTCGTGGGCACCGGCGGCACCGGCCACGGTGCCCTTGCGGGCCTGCTCGCCAACGGCGGCGTGGACACGCTCATCTGCGGCGGCATCGGCGGTGGCGCTATCAACGCGCTTGCCCAAGCCGGCATCACGGTATACGCAGGTGCCCAAGGCAGCTGCGACGCTTGCGTCGAGGCCCTTATCGCCGGCACGCTCGCACAGAACAGCGAGGCCACGTGCGGCTGCCACGGCCACGACCACGACCACGCCCACGAACATGGCGAGTCCTGCAGCTGCCACGACCATCACGAGCACGAGGGCCACGAGGGCTGCGGCTGCCACTAACGGCACGGCACCGCGAGCTCGGGGCGCGACGCTGAACGCAACCCAACAATCAAAGCCAACAACAAAGGCCACCCGGTAGCTTCCGAGTGGCCTTTGCCATATCAAGCTGGAATTACAGCTCTATTTCTTATTACGCATCTGCGCTTCCATCTGGCGCAGCAGTTCCATATCGGACTTGGGGCCGCCCGTACCCAGACCGCCCATGCCACCCAGACCCATAGCGTCCAAGCCAGGGATATTGGGCATGCGCATCTTCTTGCCCTTCTTGCCCTTCTTGCCCTTTTTGCCGCCGGCCTGTGCCTGATTGGCCATCGTGCGCATGCGGCCCATCATCTTATTCATCTCGCCCCACTGCTTCATAAGGCTGTTGACCTCGGTGGGGGTTACGCCGGCTCCCTTGGCAATGCGGGCGCGACGCTGGCCGTTGATGATGGAGGGACGCAGGCGCTCCTCCTTGGTCATCGACATGATGATGGCCTCGTTCTTATCGAAGATGCCCTCGTCCAAGTTGCCGCCCATCTGGTTGAGCGCGCGCTGGCCGCCGGGAAGCATACCCAGAATGCCCTTCATGCCGCCCATCTTCTTGACGGCCTTCATCTGGTCGAGCATGTCGTTCATAGTGAAGCCCTCGCGCAACATGCGCTCGGCAGCCTCGAGCTGCTCTGCATCGGCTGCCTCCTGGGCCTTCTCGATGATGCCGACGACATCGCCCATGCCCAAGATGCGCTTGGCCATGCGGTCCGGGTAAAACGGCTCAAGCGAATCGGGTTTCTCGCCCATGCTCACAAACTTGATGGGCTTACCGGTCACCTGGCGCACCGAAAGTGCGCCACCGCCACGGGCGTCACCGTCGAGCTTGGAGATGATCACGCCGTCAAAGTCGGTGCGCTCGGCAAACGTCGAGACCACGTTGACGATATCCTGGCCGGTCATGGCATCGACGACCATCAGCACCTGGTCGGGCTTGACGGCCTTCTTGATGTCGACTGCCTCCTGCATCATCTGCTCGTCGATCTGCAGACGACCGGCGGTATCGACGATGACCACGTCACGCAGGTGGTCGACGGCCTCCTGGATGGCGCCCTTTGCGATGTCGATCGGGTGCGCTCCGTCACCGCGGAAGACCGGCACGCCGATCTCGCCACCGAGCGTGGCCAGCTGGTCGGCAGCGGCGGGACGGTAGACGTCGCACGCGGCGAGCAGCGGAGAGCGGCCCTGCTTCTTGAGCAGGTAGGCCAGTTTCACGGCCGCCGTGGTCTTACCGGAGCCCTGCAGGCCCACGAGCATGATGACATTGGGAATGCGGTTGCTAAAGACGAGTTTGCTCTCGGTTGAGCCGAGCATCTCGGTGAGCTCGTCGAGCACGATCTTGACGACGTTTTGCGCCGGCGACAGCGACTCCATGACCTCGGCGGTCATGCAGCGCTCCTTGGTCTTGGCAACGAACTCCTTGACGACCTTAAAGTTAACGTCGGCCTCGAGCAGCGCCATGCGAATGTCGCGCATGGCCGAAGTAATATCGGCCTCGGTCAGCTTACCCTTGCCGCGCAGGCGGTCAAATGTGTCGTTGAGGCGATCGCTCAGAGAATCAAACACTAGTCACTCCTTAGTTGGACTCGCCCACCAGGGCGCGGCAGAAATCTTTGGCGTTAAACTCCTGCAGGTCATCGACCTGCTCGCCCACGCCGATGCGCAGGATCGGGAGCTTGAGCTTCTCGGCCACGGCCATGGCGATACCGCCCTTAGCCGTGCCGTCGAGCTTAGTCATGATAATACCGTCCAGGCCCAGCGCCTCGTTAAACTCGAGCGCCTGGTTCAGACCGTTCTGACCAGTGGCGGCATCGATCACAAGCACGACCGAGACGGGCATAGGGCCGGCGGCCATATTGGCGGCGCGCTTACGCGTCACGTTGACCACCTTGGCGAGCTCGCGCATGAGCTCGGGGCTCGTGTGCAGACGGCCGGCGGTATCAATGAGCACGAGGTCGCTGCCGCGCTTATCGGCCTCGTCGAGCACGTCATAGCACACGCTCGCCGGATCGGAGCCGCGGTCACGCTTAATGACGGGGACGCCGGCGCGCTGGCCCCACACATCGAGCTGCTCGATGGCGGCGGCGCGGAAGGTGTCGGCCGAACCGATCACCACGTTCTTGCCGCGGGCGGCCATGGCGCTCGCAATCTTGCCGACCGTGGTGGTCTTGCCGGCACCGTTAATGCCCACAAACAGCACGCAGCTCGGCGTATCGGAAAACGGGTCGCGCTCAACAGGCACAAAATGGCCCTCGAGCTGCTCGGCCAGGGCGCGGCGAAGCTGCGGGGCGGTCTTAAGGTTCTTCTTGGCCGCGGCGTCGCGCAGGTCATCGGAGACCTGAATAGCGACCTCGGCACCCATGTCACCCATGACGAGCGTGTCCTCAAGATCCTCCCAAAAATCCTCGTCGACCTCGCCGCCAAAGTAGAAGACCTCGTTGAGGGCCTCGCGGCTGCGCTCGAGTCCGCGCGAGAGTGCGTCAAAGAATCCCATTATGCATTCACGACCTTTCCGGTTTCGCGATCGAGTTTTTGCGAGACGACGCGACTGACGCCGTCGGCTTGCATCGAGACGCCGTAGAGAACGTCAGCATCCTCCATAGTACGGCGCTGATGCGAGATTACCAAGAGCTGCGTATCGGAACGCAGCACATCGAGGGCGCCGATGAGCTTGGACAGGTTGGCGTCGTCGAGTGCCGCCTCGACCTCGTCCAGCACATAGAACGGCACCGTGCGCGTACGGTATACGGCAAAGAGCAGGGCGAGCGCCGTCAGGCTCTTCTCGCCGCCCGACATGAGCATCATCTTGGTGATGCGCTTGCCGCGCGGCTGCGCCACGACCTCGATGCCCGTCTCGGCCGGATGCTCGGGGTCGGTCATCTCCAAATGTGCCTGGCCGCCCGGGAAGAGCATGGCGAAGATCTCGCGGAAGTTCGCATCAACCTTCTCAAACGTCACTAGGAACGCCTTGCGCATCTTGCGATCGATCGCCACGGTGATCTTGGTAAGCGCCTTGCGCGCGCTCTCCAGATCGGCCAGCTGTTCCTCGATGTAATCGGCGCGGCGCTTGAGCTGCTCGTACTCTTCCATGGCAACCTGGTTCACAGGACCCAAGTTGTTGATTTGACGAACAAGCTGGTTGAGCTCGCGCTCGGCGGCATCGCGATCGGTGGGCGCCGGCAGCATGAGCGCTTCCTCGAGCACCGTGGTACCGTCGGCGGTGATGGCCTTGATGGCAGCCTCGACCTGCACCTCGAGCTTGCCGCGCGCCACCTTGAACTCATTTTGCGTCGCCGTGGCAGCATCGACCCGCTCTTTGGCGCGGGCGACCTCGGTCTTGGCGTCCTCGATGGTCTTCTTAAGCGAAGCCGAGTCCGCCTCCTCGAGCGATGCCTGATCGCGCAGGCGCGCAGCCCAGTCCGAGGCGCGCTCCAACAGGGCAGAATAGCGCTCATGCATGGGATCGACGCGAAGGCGCAGCAGCTCGAGCGAGCGTGAGGCCTGACGCGTCCCGCGGATACGACGGTCGATACCCTCAAGGCGATGCTCAAGATCGGGCACGCGGCCCTTCAGCGAACGCAGGCGCTCGCTCGTCTGCGCCAGGCGAACCTTGGCGTCGGCGAGCTTACCGGCGGCCTCGGAGTCATCGCGCCGAACGCGATCGAGATCGTCGTTGGCCTCGGCAATCTGCAAGCCCAAGTCACTCGCCTGCGCACGGGCCTCGTCACGTGAACGGGTGAGCTCGTCAACGCGCGGGCGCGCAGCGCGAACGGCCTCGGCGGCCTGCTCGCGACGCTTGGAGATGCGCACGCGCTCGACCTCGGCATTGTTGGCGCTTTGCTCCAGGCGACCGATCTCAGAGAGCAGCGAGCGGCGCTCGCCCTCAAGACGGGCAATCTCGCCGGCGGCATCGCCCTCGGCGGCACGCGCCTCCTCGACGGCCGCATTGGCCTCGACGACCTGATCCGACACATGCTCAAACACGGCAGCCAGATCGGGCTCCAGGCCCTCCAACTCGCGAATACGACGTTTGCGCTCCAGGGCACCCAAAGCCTCGCCGGCATCGAGCCCCACGCGCACCAGACCGCCACAGCTCACGCGGGCGCCATCGGGCGTCACATAGGTCACGCCGTCAACGACAGGCGCGGTTAGCGCGGCTGCCAAGTCATCGACCACGTAATAACCGCCGAGCAGGGCCTCGACAACCGGGCCATACCCGGAGCGCACGGACAGACGATCAACCAGACGCGAACCGGCAGCGCCATCGGCAGCAGCAGAGCCGCTCACGCCGCGCGCCACCAGCAGCGCCTCGCCCGAGGCCTTCTTTTGGTCCAGAGCCGCACGTCCGGCGCGCTCAAGCGTGGCTGCGTCATCAAACAGCAGGGCATCGATGTCGCCGGCAAGCAGCTGCTCAACCAGGCCCTCGAGCTCACGAGGAGCCTCGAGCACGTCGCCCAGACGACCCGAGACATCATCGCCCAGTGCACCCATCAGACGGCTCACAAGCGGCGAGCTGTCAGCCATGCGGGCATCGAGCTTCTTTTGGCTGGCAAGCTCCGAGCGTACCTCGGACAGCTTGTTGCGCGCCTCGCCCTCGCGGGCACGCAGGTCCTTGAGGGCAGCGCGTGCCGTCTCGGTGGCCTCGCGCGCATCGCTCTGGGCCTGACGAGCCGCCTCAAGGGCGCTCTCAAGCTCCTCGGCACGGTCGCGGCGGCTCTCAAGCGATGCCGTGACCTCCTCGAGCTGTTCATCAATCTGCTCCAGGCGCGAGGCATACATGTTGTCCTCGACCTCGGCATTGGAAAGCGAATCCTTCACCTTGGCGAACTCGAGCGCGGCGTTATCGGCCACACGCTGCACATCGCGCTGCTCGCGCGTAAGCTGCGAAATCTGATTGTCGAGCGCAACGCGACGCTCGTGGAGCTCGGCGGCGGCAGGACCGGCGGCGTCAACGTCCTCCTGGGCCTGCATATGCGCACCGGTCACTTCCTCAAGCCGGGCACGCGCATCCTCGAGCTCCTCGACCACGCGACGGCGCTGATGCTCGGAGCTCGAAATCTGGCCGCGCATGTCGGACAGGCGCGACACCATGTTATGGCCCTTTTCCTCGAGCAGACGCATGTCGGAGTTAATGCGACCGACCACGTCTTGCATATGGCGGCGCTGCTCGCCCAGATCGCCCACAAACAGGCCCTTTTCTTCGAGCATGACCTGGAGCTTCTCGAGCTCGCGCTCCTTTTCACCCAAGCGGTATTGCGCAAGCTCAAGCTCAGCAGCGCCCTCCTTAGAGCGGCTCTCCAGGTCGTTCCACTGCGACTGCAGCGAACGAAGCTCGTCGACGGCCAGCATCTGCGTAAGCTCGTTCGCGCGCGAGGACAGCTCTTTGTACTTGCGCGCGCGATCGACCTGACGCTCCAGCGGTCGCAGCTGACGGGCGATCTCCTTATTGATGTCGCGAGCACGGGTCAGGTGCTCGTCCATCGACTTGATCTTTTTGAGCGCACGCTCCTTGCGACGCTTGTGCTTGGAGATACCGGCGGCCTCCTCAATGAGGGCACGGCGCTCCTCGGGGCGGCTCTGCAAAATGGCATCGAGCTTGCCCTGGCTGATGATGGAATGCGTATCCTTGCCCAGTCCCGAATCGTGCAGGATGTCCTGGATGTCCATCAGGCGGCACGGGCTCGAGTTGATGAGGTACTCACTCTCGCCCGAGCGATACATACGACGGGTGATGGCGACCTCGTCAAAGTCGACAGGCAGCATATGGTCCGAGTTATCGAGAACCAGCGTGACCTCGGCCACACCCACCGGCTTGCGCGCCGACGAGCCCGAGAAGATGACGTCTTCCATGGCCTGGCCGCGCAGCTGCTTGGCGCTCTGCTCGCCCAGGACCCACAGAATCGAGTCGGAGATGTTCGATTTTCCCGAGCCGTTGGGACCGACGATGACGGTTAGGCCCGGCTCAAACGTCATGTGGGCGCGGTCGGCAAACGACTTGAACCCTTTGAGCGTGAGGGACTTGAGATACACGGTTCCTCGCTTAAACAGGCTTCTTGTTGAGAATCACGCCATTGGTGGTGTAACCCATGCGGTCGAGCGCCTCGAGCGCAGCGGCTCCCTCGGCCTCCTTCTTGGAGGAACCGGTGCCGCGGCCCTGGCGAATACCGTCGATGAGGACCACGGCGGTAAAGGTCGGTGCGTGCGCCGGGCCCTCAGAGCCAACGAGCTTGTACGCCGGAGGCTCGTGGCCGTCGGCCTGCACGCACTCCTGCAAAAACGACTTGGGGTTCGCAGGATGCTCGGCACGCTCGGAGGCCAGGTGCGGCTTAAGCGTGCGGTGGATGAACTCCGCCGCCGCATCCCAGCCGGCATCCAGGTACAGGGCGCCCACGAGCGACTCGTAGACGTTCTCGAGCGCCGAGTGCAGGCCGCGCGCGCCGGTACCGGTCTCGGAGGCACCAAAGATGATGATGTCGTCGATGCCCAGCTCATGGGACACCTCGGACAGCGTGGCACCCGAGACAAGGGACACCTTCAGGCGCGTAAGCTTGCCCTCGTCAAACTCCGGATAGGATTCAAAGAGCGAACGGGCAACCACGGCGCCCAAAATGGAATCGCCCAAAAACTCAAGGCGCTCATAGCTCGCCGAGACGGGCTGACCTTCCACGGCAGAGGGGTGCGTGAGCGCCGCGCGCAGCAGCACCTTGTTATTGAACTCGTGGCCCAGGATTTCCTGGGCGCGCGCGAGTCGTTGAGATAAAGCCAAGACTTAGGCCTCCTTGGCGTTTTCAATAGCGTCGACAGCGTCGGCGACAGAGTTGAGCGACAGCAGGGTCTCGTCATCGATCTCGAGGTCGAACTCGTCCTCGATGGCCGTCACCAGCTGCAGACGCTCGAGCGAATCGGCATCGAGATCGTCAAAGGTAGTCTCGTCGCTAATCTCGGCAACGTCGACACCCAGCACATCGGCGGCAACTTCGGCGATCTTATCGAAGATTTCGGAGCGGTCCATAGCGCTTCCTCTCGTATTGCGTGAACATTAACGCGCTGGCGCCGCAAGCGCAGCGCCAAGACACGGTTTTGATTCTACCCCACGACGCAGGCCGCGAGGCACATAACAGCGCTCTAACTCGCTCCTACAAAACGATGCCGTCCATAGAGTTGGCGACGTTCTCGACAAGCCCGGCGCGCACGGCCTCCGCCGCGGCGAGCGTACCGTTTTTGACGGCCTCGACTGAGGTGGCGCCATGGCCGATCAGAACTACGCCACGCAGGCCCAGCAGAATGGCGCCACCCTTAGCATCACCCGAGAGCTTTGCCTTGATCTCGCGCATCTGCTTTTTTATGAGCAGCGCGGCAATCTTGGTACCGAGCGAAGACATTAAGACACCCTTGAGCTCCTGCAGCAAAAACTTGGCAGCGCCCTCGGTGGCCTTGAGTGCGATGTTGCCCGACATGCCGTCGGCGACCACGACGTCAAAATTGCCCGACGTAAGATCGGTGCCCTCGCAGTTGCCCACAAAGCCGGGAACGGCGGCCTTCATGGCCGGGAAGCACGCCTTGGTAAAGTTGGAGCCCTTCTCGTCCTCGGTGCCGTTGCCGAGTAGACCGACGCGGGGATGCTCAATGCCCAGGACGACGCGCGCATAGGCGCTACCCATCTGGGCAAAACGCACCATGTCGTCGACCTCGACATCGGGGTTGGCGCCCATGTCGCACAGGACCGTCAGACCGCCGGCGCGGTTGGGCAGTGCATTGGTGAGGCACGGACGCACCGGCTGCTTCTTGCCCTCGGCCTGATACCTAAATGGCGTCACGTAGGCGGTAGCGGCAGCGGTCATGGCGCCAGTGGAGCCGGCAGAGAAGAACGCATCCGCGTTACCCTTCTTGATAGCGCGGCAGGCAAGTACGATCGAGGACTTGCGCTTGGTCATCACGGCTCGAATGGGATCGTCATCCATGGCGATGACATCGGGCGCCTCCAAGGCCTCAACGCGAGCGTGACCCGCGGCAAAGGGGTTAACGATCTCTGCGGGACCGACGGCCAAGACCTCGATATCGGGATCAGCCGCAAGCGCCGCCTCGATACCGTCGAGGACAACCTGTGGCTTCTCGTCTCCACCCACAACGTCTACACAAACGCGAACGTTACTCATATACATACTCCTTATACAAAAATGGCCGACTCATTGAGCCGGCCATTGTGGTTCCAGTTGGAACGGCATCGCATCCAGAGTATACAGTTACTCGGTAACGATAACCTCGCGGTCCTTGTAGAAACCGCAGCTGGGGCACACGTGGTGCGGGAGCTTGACAGCACCGCAACGGGGGCACGTGGACTGAGCCGCAGCCGAGATCTTCATGTTGGCGGAACGGCGGGTGTGAGTGCGGATACGACCCTGCTTTTGTTTAGGTACGGGCATAGTGACCTTCCTTATGAACTATCCAGTGTGGCGATTACGCGCAAGTAGCGATACTACCACAGTTTTACTCGTCAAGCTTGAGATTCTTCAATGCTGCAAATGGATTTTCCGTGGCAGCGGCCCATTCGGCCTCTGCTTGAGCGGCGCAATCGCATTGCTCGACGTTGAGATTGATGCCGCAAGTGGGACAGAGGCCGCGGCAATCGGGCTTGCACAGGACAACGAACGGCGTGTCCATGACAACCGCATCGTTGATGGGCTCACCCAGATCGACGATGCGATCCTCGCCCAGCAACTCGTAGCCGTCTTCGTAGGCCTCGGGATCCTCGGGCTCGTTAAAGAGATAGAATTCCTCAATCTCACCGGCGATATCAAACGAAGCGGGCTCCAGGCAACGGTCGCACTCACCGGTTGCATGCGCGCGGACCATGCCCGTAAGCAGAACACCGGTGCCGGCATTGGTAAAGACCACATCGTAATCAATGCCGTTCTGCAGCTGGTACTCCTTCTCGCCCACCGTATAGGTAGCGACATCGACCTTGCCGGTCAGCGGATACGAGTCACCGGGAAACTCGAGCTGCTCGGAAAGATCGACGGTAACGCTCGGGAACTCAGCCATTACCACTGACCGTTCTGCTGGGCGGCACCCTCGTTGAGCTGCTGACGGCAACGGGTGACGGTGCCGGTCAGGCTCTTGAGGTTCTCCTCGAGGTGCGTAAAGACCTGCTCGGCGTAATCCTCGGCGGCATAGCGCGTCTCGCGCTCATACTGCTGGGCACGGTCGCGGATATCGTCGGCCTGCTGCTGGGCTAAGCGGACGATCTCCTGCTCACCGGCAATGGTGAGGGCCTGCTGCTGAGCATCGGCTATGATGGAATCGGCCTGAGCTGCGGCGGAAGCCATAAGCTCCTCGCGCTCCTTGAGGATACGGCGGGACTTCTGCCATTCCTCGGGATAGCTCATGCGGATCTCGTCGAGGATGTTAAAGAAGACGTCGGCGTCGATAACCTTCATCTGGGCGTTCTTGCCGAACGGCGTCTTAGCCTCTTCGATGAGCCCCTCGAGCTCGTCGACAAGACTCACGATCCTGTCGCCAGGAAAATTCTCGCCCGGCATCCGGTCTCCTTTCATAGGTAACATATCATCTTGTTAGTTTACCACATGCCACCAGGCATTAAAAAACGTCACGAAAAGCGATGTTTGAGCGCCTTGACCACATTGGGCGGAACAAAATTAGAGACGTCGCTACCGAGCGAGGCAATCTGGCGAACCACCGAGCTCGAGATATAGCCGTACTGCGGCGCGCTCATGACGAAGATGGACTCCAGCTCGTTATCCAGGCGGTAGTTAAGGTCGGCCTGCTGCAGCTCGTACTCAAAGTCGGTCATAGCACGCAGACCCTTGACCACGGCTCCTGCTCCCTGTTCGCGGGCAAAATCGACCAAGAGGCCGGTGAAGGGCAGCACCTCGACACCGTCAATATCACCGAGCGCCTCACGGGCCAGCGCCACGCGCTCATCGAGCATAAACGTGGTGCCGACGCCGTTTTTGCCCTGCGATTCGGCCACGGCGACGATCACGCTGGGAAAGATGCGGCGGGCACGGCGAATCACGTCGATGTGACCAAACGTGATGGGATCGAAGGTGCCCGGGACGATTACGCGGTTAATGGTGTCACTCATGGGTGTCCTCCGTGGGTGCGTCGCTATCGTTGCCATCATCCTCGCCGTTGCCAACCCAGCGCAGCAAGTCAACCGAGGTAATGCCGTAGCGCTTCTCTCGCACGGTCTCAAAGCCTGCCGGATGCGCACCCGCATCGGCCGCGGCGTGCTCAAACAGCGCATAGGCACCCGATGCCAACAAGCCTTGCTGAGCTAGGTTTTGCAGCAGCCCCTCGACCGGCTCGGCGCCAAAAGCATAGGGCGGGTCGAGCAGGACCAGATCAAAGGGACCGCCCGGCACGCGACCGCGCGAAGCACTTGCCAGCACATCGCCGCCCACCACGCGCCAACGCGCACGGTCACGGCAGAGCGACTCGATATTCTTAGTAATGAGCCGCGCGGCATTCCGATCGATCTCAAACGTCGCAAGCGAGCGGGCACCACGCGAGAGCATCTCAATGCCCAAGGCACCGGAGCCGCCAAAGGCATCCAGCACGCGGACCTCGTCCAGATCGAAGTCGAATGCCGACATGACCATAGATGCGCACGCCTCGCGCACGCGATCGGTCGTGGGGCGGGTGACATCGCGACCACGGGGCTCCTCGATCTTACGACCGCGCCATTCGCCGCCGATGATTCTCATCCTCCGCTGACCTCCTTAAAGATGTGTCGATACCGCATGGCGACCGCATCGCGCAAGGGGCGCGTCGCCACGGAGTCAAGGTTGCAAGCATACCGCAAGAGCTCGACCGCGTCCAAATGGGCCCACTCGATCAATTCCTCGTCGGCATCGAGGTCAACGAAGCGCAAGGTCACGCCGCCATGCTGGCGGTAACCCAGGATTTCACCCTCGTGGCGCAGACGCAAGTCCATCTGGGCGAGCGTAAAGCCGTCCGAGGTCTTCTCGAGCGACTGGAGGCGGTCTTGTGCCGCCGACGCGCCGCCGTTGCCCTTGGAGTGCGTCACGACCAGGCACGTACCCGACACGCTGCCGCGGCCTACGCGCCCACGCAGCTGGTGCAAGGCTGCCAAACCAAAGCGCTCGCCGTTCTCGATGACCATAACGGTGGCGTTGGGCACGTCGACGCCCACCTCGACCACCGTGGTCGAGACGAGCACATCGATCTCGCCGCGCTTAAAGGCATCGATCACGCGGTCCTTCTCCCCCGCCGGCATGCGGCCATGAAGACGCTCGATGGTAAGCCCCGGTAACGCCAGACGAAGGCGATCGAGCTCGGTCGCCGTGTCGCGCAACGGCACAGGCACGGACACGCGGCCTTCGTCGTCGCGAGCGATGCCGGGCACGTCTTCGAGCTCATCGGCCGAATCGCTCGGCTCCACGAGCGGACAGATCACGTAGGCTTGCTGCCCCTTTTCGTGCGCCTCGCGAATGGCGCCATAGGCCAGGTCGCGACTCGACTCGGTGAGGACGCGCGTCGTCACGCCGGCACCCGAAACGGGACGATGGCGGATGATGCTCGTATCCAGGTCGCCATAGACCGAAAGCGCCAGCGTGCGCGGGATCGGCGTGGCAGTCATGACCAGCAAGTCGGCACCCGGGCCCTTTGCGCGTAGAGCGTTACGCTGGCCTACGCCAAAGCGGTGCTGCTCGTCGATCACCACAAGCGACAAATGCTTGAACGTGACGTTCTCCGAAAGCACCGCATGGGTACCAAAGAGCACGTCGAGTTCGCCAGACTGGAGTCGAGCATGAATCTGTTCACGCTCGGCCGCCGGCGTGGCGCCCGTCAAGAGCGCCCAGGTCACGCCAGCCTGCGAGAGCAAGGGCCCGGTCTTATCGGCATATTGACGCGCCAGCACGCCCGTAGGCGCCATAACGCAGGACTGAGTACCCGAATCGGCCGCGACGGCCAGCGCGCAAGCGGCGACGGCCGTCTTGCCGGTACCGACGTCGCCCAGCAGTAGGCGGTTCATCACGCGAGCGCCATCGCACATGTCGTGCAGGATGTCTTGGAACGCGGCCTCCTGCTCATCGCTCAGCGAAAACGGCAGGGCCTGTTTGAGCGCAGCCAAATGCTCGCCCGCGGTATGCGCATAAGGCACCACGTCGACCATACCGCCATCGTTGCGCAGACGCAGTGCGAGCTGCAAGCAGAGACACTCCTCGTACGCAAGACGCCGGCGTGCGATGTCGCGCTCGGCCATGCTCGAGGGAAAGTGGATCGAGCGCAGCGCACGGGCATTGCTCATGAGCTTCCGCTTTGCGCGCAGCGGCGCGGGAATGGGATCGAACGGATTGGCAGCCACTTCGAGCGCACCGCTCACGATACGGCGCATCCATGCCTGACTCACGCCGTCACTCACGTAGTGGACCGGCAAAATGGTACCCGCGGCACGCCCGTCCTCGAGCTTTTCAAAGTGGGGCGAGGCCATCTGCTTAAAACCGTAGGCAAACTCGACCTTGCCCATCACGGCCAGGCGGTCGCCCTGCTTAAGCTGTTGGGCAATCCAAGGCTGACGGAAAAAGGCAACCTGCAGCACGCCCGTCTCGTCCACGAGCGAGACCTCAGTCACCTGCATACGCGGACGGGGCTGCTTTTGGACAATACGATCGACCGTGGCGATGATGGTACACACGGTACCGATGGGCGCCATCTCGATGGACCACGAGCGAGTGAAGTCCAGGTAGCGATGAGGAATATGGAGAAGGAGGTCCCCCACCGTCCGAATTCCCAGACGGCGAAGGGCCTCCTCACGTTTACCCGAAACATATTTGAGTCGCGCGATATCCTCATCGAGCGCATTGCTCTGGGCAAAACGCTCCGAGACGCGCGGCACGGAGCACAGCTCGGACATAGGCAGAGCCTACTCGATCGAGAAGATCACGGGATAGAGCGGCTGCTCGCCACGATGGGCGTCGACCTCCAGATCGGGCTGAGCCTCCTCGATGGCGTCGACGATCTCCTGGAAGGCCTCATCGGACAGCTCCTCGCCGGCCAAAATCGTCAGCGCGTCGCCCTCCTCTTCCTCCTGCATGCGGTTGATGCAGTCGAGCGTGACCTGCTTCACATCGGAGCCGACCACGTCGATGGAACCGGCAATGATACCCATGACGTCACCGGAGTGAATCGGCGAGCCGTCGGAGGCGCTGGAGTCGCGCACGGCGCGGGTGACCTCGCCATCGCGGACCTCACTGATGGCGTCGACCATGGCGGCAACGGCGTCCTCGAGCTCAGAATCGGGCAGGACCGCGAACAGTGCGGAGAAGGCCTGCGGGACGGTCTTGGTGGGAACGACGGCGACCTTCTTGTCGGTGCAGGCGGAAGCAGCGGCCTCGGCAGCCATGCGGATGTTGCCGTTGTTGGGCAGGATGATGACCGAGGTCGCGTTGACCTGGTCGACGGCGCCCAGCAGGTCGGCGGTCGAGGGATTCATGGTTTGACCGCCCGACACGATCACATCGACGCCGAGGGACTTGAGGATGTCGGCCTCGCCGGAACCGGCGGCAACGGCGACAAAGCCCAGTGCCTTCGCGGGCTCGGCGGCCTTTTCCTGGTCCTCGTGAATCTTAGCGGTACGGTCGTGGGCCTCCATCTCCATGTTGTGGATAAAGACCTCATAGATCTGACCGAGCTGCAGCATGTGCTCGAGCACCAGGTTGGGGGTGTTGGAGTGCACGTGGATCTTGTAGTCGGGGTAGGCGCCCACGAGCAGCTCACAGTCGCCCATGGAGCCCAGAAACTTAAGGCACTCATCCTCGTCAAAAGGAGCGTCGGCCTTAAAGAGGAACTCGTTGCAGTAGCGGAACTCCGAGCCCTCCCAGTCGTCGTTAGCCTCGATCTCAACACGGCCAAGAGCGGCATGGCGAGCAGAGCCGGCGGAATCGAACGTAGCGGAGAAATCCTCGACAACGGTGCTGCGGCCAAGGGCGGCGGCAACAAAGTTCTCCAAGAAGATGGCAAAGCCAAAGGCGCCGGAGTCGACCACGCCGTTCTCCTTGAGGACGGGCAGCAGGTCGGGCGTGCGGGCAACGGACTGGTAGGCCTCGACGACGATGGCGTCGAGCGCATCCTCGGCAGAGAATTTCTTCTTCTCGCACTCGTCTGCCTTGGTCGAAACATCACGCAGGACCGTGAGAATCGTGCCCTCGATGGGCTTACGAACAGCCTGGAAGGCAACCTTGACGGCGCGACGGAAGGCGAAGGCGATATTGGCGGACGTAATGGGCTCATCGGCAGAGACAAGGCCCTCAGCCACACCACGCAGAATCTGCGAGGTGATGACGCCGGAGTTGCCGCGGGCGCCCATCAGGGAGCCGTGGGTGATGGCGCCAGCAATGGCCTCCATGTCGGCATCGGCGGGAAGGGCGGAAAGCTCCTTGGTCACCGAGGCGAGCGTGAGCGACATGTTGGTGCCCGTGTCACCGTCGGGTACGGGGAAGACGTTGAGCTTGTTGATCTCCTCGGCCTTTTCGGAAACGGCAGCCGCAGCGATCGGAAAACAGGTGCGAATGGTCTTTGCAATCATGAGTGGTGAAATCTCCGTATTCGGATGCTAGTTCAGACGGCTCTTGAGCGCGTCGATGTGAATGCCGATCTTAAGGCTGGCGGGATCGATTTGAGCGATCTCCTGCAGGGTGAAGGCGACGGAGCTCGAAAGATTGTGGCAGACGGACTTCATGTTGACGCCGTTCTCGAGCACGACGTGAAGGTCGACCGTAAGGCCGTTCTCATCGGCGGAAACAAGCACGCCCTTGCGGAGGCGCTGACCGGCAAGCAGGCGCACGCTCTCGGCGCCCTGGAGCTGTTCGGCCATACCGACGACGCCGTAGCACGTCATTGCGGCATAACCGGCAATATCGGCAATAACGTCGTTCGAGACGCTCAGGCTGCCGTTAATGGTCTCAGACACAAGAATCTCCTTTTCTGGTGCTCGCGGCACCATGTCGTGGGAGCAATCATTCCAACATTTTACAACGACCGCGCCATGTTAAGGCCACGGGGTTCGCGATTACATCCTCGACACGAAATGTTGATACGGTAACGTTCGCCACCGGCGATCGCGGCATGAAAAAACCCGCCGCATAAGCGACGGGTTTTACAACCTGGCTCCCCGGGTAGGACTCGAACCTACAACAGCGCGGTTAACAGCCGCGTGCTCTACCATTGAGCTACCGAGGAATAGGTGCGTGCTCTCAAGCAACGAAGTTTATTATACGGACGAATCAGCTCAGGGCAAGAACTTTTTTGAGAAATTTTCTCGCCTTGATCCCTTGGGGACGGGCTAACTGCCGGCACCGGCAACGGAAACGCCGATGTTTTGACAATGCCAGCGAGCGAGCACCAGGGCGAACAAATTGACATGAAAAGAGGACGGCATAGACCTTCTGGTCATGCCGTCCTCTTTGAATGACAAGTTGTCGCTCTGGTGTCCGCGCAGCGTCGGTCAGTTACGGCGTTTGGTAAAACGCCGTAACTACTAAGACTCGATATAGTCCTTCAGCTTGCTGGAGCGACTGGGATGGCGGAGCTTGGCCAGGGTCTTGGACTCGATCTGGCGGATACGCTCGCGCGTGACGCCAAACTCGCGACCGACTTCCTCGAGCGTGCGGGGGTGTCCGTCAACGAGACCAAAGCGCAGCTCGATAACCTTGCGCTCACGATCGGCAAGCGAATCGAGCACCTGGGTGAGCTGCTCCTGCAGCATGGAGAAGCTGGCGGCATCGGGCGGAACGATGGCCTGTGAGTCCTCGATGAAGTCGCCCAGCTGGGAATCCTCTTCCTCGCCGATGGGGGTCTCGAGCGACACGGGCTCCTGCGAGATCTTCTGGATCTCGCGGACGCGGTCGGCACTCATGTCCATCTCGGCACCGATCTCCTCGGGGGTCGGGTCGCGACCCAGGTCCTGGAGAAGCTGGCGCTGCACGCGGACGAGCTTGTTGATGGTCTCGACCATGTGCACGGGAATACGGATGGTACGGGCTTGGTCGGCGATAGCGCGCGTGATGGCCTGACGGATCCACCACGTGGCGTACGTGGAGAACTTAAAACCCTTCTGGTAGTCGAACTTCTCGACGGCGCGGATCAGACCGAGGTTGCCCTCCTGGATCAGATCCAGGAACAGCATGCCACGGCCGACATAACGCTTGGCGATGGAGACAACCAGACGCAGGTTAGCGCTGATGAGCGCCTGCTTGGCCTCAAGGCCAACGTTCTCGATACGGGTCAGACGACGCATCTCGGCACGCGTGAGCTCGATCTCACCCGCATCATTTGCCTCGAGCTTCTCGGTGGCCTCAAGACCGGCCTCGATCTTCATGGCCAAATCGACCTCTTCGGAAGCGGTCAGCAGGTCGACCTTACCGATCTCCTTGAGGTACATACGAACCGGGTCGCCGGTCAGCATCACCGTGGAGGCATCGATGCCGCGCACGCGCGAACGCGAACGGGACGTGCGCACGGTGCGCTTCTTCTTGCTCTTGGAAGAGCCCATCTCGGCGTCGGCCTGGCGGGCCATCTTGAGCTCGTGCTCGTCGTCGTCATCGAAATCGTCGGTATCGTTATCGTCATCGTCGACGCCCATCGGAGCGTCGTCGTTTCCGCTCGCGGAGATAATCTGGATGCCGCTGTTGCGCAGCGCGGAATACACCGCGTTGAGCTGCTCATCAGAAACATCGATATCCTTCAGGGCGACCTGAATCTCGTCCTCGGTTACCGAAGTCCTGTTAGAGCCGTTGCCCATGAGCTTTGCAACGTAGGATTCCAGCCCAGTACCCGTGCTCTCAGTCTTTTTTGGCACAGATTCTCCCTTCGTAGTCCACAGGACTCATTACTTTAGCACACACATTGACGTCTATACCCAAAATTCAGACTGGATATAGGCGAGAATACGCTGGTTGACCACAACATCTAGGCCTGGTCGGCACCCGCGGTCTCCAAACCGATCAAACGGAACGGGTCGGCCACGCCACCGATCGACTTTTGGAGCTCGCGCTGGCGCTGTGAATCTTGCACCGCCTGCATCGTCAGCACGCGACGGGCCTCATCGTCGAGTGAACGGTCCTGGCGCAACTTGGCCTGCGCGGCTCGCATGCGGCGTTTGATGGTGTAGAGCTCGAGCGTATCGAGCATAAAGACGATGTTCGTCTCGGTCGGGTGCTTACTCGTCGCCGAGATGCGCCCGGCGCTGACAAGCGACGCCGCGTCGGGACACACCGCGCGTGCCGCATCCATGCAGGCAGCAGGATCGGTGCCCGGCGGCGTCGCGAGCACGGCCCACGCAATGGACTCGTGACGCGGGTCAACCCACTCGATCGAGCAGATGCGGTCGGCATACGTGCGGAACAGATCGGGGTAGCTCGTGAGCATCGTCAGCAGCTCACGCTCCCCCGCCAGGGATTTCCGCTCCAGATCGGTCAAAACAATCGGCATCGACGGAGTTGCCGCCGCGCTTGAACTATCGGCAACGGGCGCAGCGCTTTCCATCCCCGCCGGAACATCGATTGGCGGCAGATCCTCGTCGACCTCCACCGGCGCGGCCCCATAGGCATCAAGCGGCACGTAGTCATACGGGTCCTCCTCGACCGGTGCGGACACCGGCGACGTTGCACCCGCGGCCCAGGCACCGCGACCGGCACCGCGAGCACCAGCCGCACTGCCGCCCGAGCTTCGTCCCTGCGAACCGCCCGCACGCTCAGCTTGCGCGCGTTGACGCTCGTAGCTCTGCTCACGCCGGCGCTCGGCATCCTCACGCTTGGCGACATCGCGAAACACACGGCCCGAACTCGCGCGCACTGTCTCCAGGTCCAAACCCAGCAGGTCGGCAATCTGGATAAAGTACGTGTCGATCATATAGCTGTCACGCAGCGGATAGATGAGCGTCAGCGCGTCCTCGAGCGCCTTGGCTCGACCGCCCGGTGTGGTAATGTCGCTCGACTCCTGCAGCGAACGGTAGACAAAGTCCATGAGGGGCTCGGCCGCGTCAATGCGCGCCTGAAGCTCCTGGCCGCCATGCGCCGTGATGAACTCCATGGGGTCATTGCCGTCGGGCAGCACCACGCAGCGCAGGTCCATCGAATCCTGCTCGATAAACTGAATCGCGCGACGGGCGGCCTTTTGACCGGCGGCGTCGCCATCGAACATATATACAATGCGCTTGGCAAAACGGGTGAGTGTCTTAACGTGATGTTCCGTGAGCGCCGTGCCCAGCGTGGCGACGACATTTTTGATCCCTGCCTCCCAACAGGCGATGCAGTCGGTATAGCCCTCCACCACGATGGCGGTATCCTGCGCGACGATAAACTCCTTGGCCCAGTTAAAGCCATAGAGGTTTCGCTTTTTATGAAACACGCTCGTCTCGGCGGTGTTGAGGTACTTAGGCTGACCGTCGCCCATAATGCGTCCGCCAAAGGCGATGTTGTGACCCTGCTCATCAAAGATGGGAAACATCACACGGTCGTAAAAACGGTCGGCAAGCTGTCCGCGCCCACGGCTCACGGCCACGTTGGCGTCAATCATCTCCTGCGGGGTAAAGCCCGCCTGCGACAGATGTGAAACCAGCGCGTTGCGACCCGGCGCAAAGCCCAGGCAGTAGCGGCGACAGACGTCTCCGCCCATGCCACGGCTAGCGAAATACTCGCGCGGACGGCTGTCCTTACCGCGCATGAGCATGGTGTGGTAGAACTGGGCGGTCTCGGCGCACAGGTCATAGATGCGGGCGCGCTTGGTGCCGCGCTCGCGATAAGCACCGGTATCGTGCAGTTCAATACCCGCACGATCAGCCAAATAGCGGATCGACTCGGGAAAACTCAGGTTCTCACGCTTCATGATATAGGTAAAGACGTCGCCGCCCTCGCCGCAGCCAAAGCAGTGCCACACCTGCGTAGCAGGGATAATGTGAAACGATGGGGTCTTTTCGCCATGGAAGGGGCAGCAACCCCAAAACTCATGGCCGCGGGGCTTGAGCTCAACCGTTTCCTGCACGATGGCAACCAAGTCCGACGCCGCGCGTACCTGATCTTTTTCTTCATCGCTAATCACGGATACTCACCCCCTGCTCACCCAAGTTATGACGGATATCGTCGATATTACCCTCGACGGTCGTGATCAACTCGTCCAGAGAGTCGAACACGCGAGACGGACGCAGCCAGCGCGTAAACGCCAGCGACACCGAGGCGCCGTACAGATCGCCCGCATACCCGATCAAGTTGGCCTCGAGATGAGCCGAGGCGGCATCGTCGGCATAGGTCGGCGGCAGGCCGACGTTAACGGCAGCAGGCCATACGGTATCGTCAACTAGCACCAGGCCCTCATAGACGCCATCGGCAGGCACTTGGATGCCGTCGGGCACCTGGATGTTTGCCGTGGGAAAGCCCATGTCGGAGCCCTCGTGACGGCCAGCCGCCACAACGCCGCGCAGCATATAGGGACGGCCGAGAAGCTCGGCAGCCAGCTCCACATGACCCTGACCCAGCTCATGGCGGACGCGCGTGGCGCAGACGGTCTGCCCGTTAACGCAGAGCAGGTCGTGACCGTAAACGTCAACCCCACGCTCAGTGCCCCAGGCGCGCATCTCGGCAACGCCCGAAGCGCCTCCGCGGCCGAGCCTAAAATCGCTACCTACACGAATGGAGCGAATGTCGATAACGCGCGACAACAGCGCCAGAAACCCGACATGGTCGAGCGCCGCCACGGCGGGCGTAAAGGGAACGGCCACCACCGCATCGACCCCGGTTTGAGCCAGGGCATGCAGGCGGTCGGCCGTCGTCATCAATTTTTGAGCGGGCGACGGACTCACCACGACGTCCGGATCAGGATCGAAGGTGACCACGACCGCTTTGCTGCCGTGGGAACGTGCATCGCGAAGAACCGCGTCGATCAGCTCTTGGTGCCCACGATGCACGCCATCAAACACGCCAATGGCGATCGACGCGGCACCCAAGAACTCGCACCCATCAAATGCATCGGCAGAAACGATACGAGCCTCATCCAACTCACCCGCGAAAAAGATACGCGCGAGCTCGTGGGGCGCCAGCATCATCGAACACCGCCAATCGCCTGTGGAAAGACGTGCTCCATCACAAAGCGGCCGCCCTCGATACGGGCAAGCGCCTTCAATCCACCATCGAGCACGAGTGCGAACGGCGCCTTCGACGTATCGAAATCCGCAAGCGAGCGTTCAACGGGAATGCGGCGGCCACAAAGCAGGTCGTCTGCAAGATTACCCGGCAAATCGACACGCGTGGCACCAAGGGCGGCGATGGGATCCAGGGCGAAGCCGGCAGCGGACTCGGCAGAGAGCTCCTCTACCGCATGACAGACGCCAATGGAAACCACGCCGGAGGCCGTACGGCGCAGCGCGGAAATATGCGCAGCACTATCGCAGGCACGACCCAGATCGCGAGCGAGCGCACGAATGTAGGTGCCCTTGCTTACCGAAAACGCCACGGTCCAGACGCACGTATCGCCCTCGCCGCTCACGGCGATCAGGTCGGCGGCATAGACCTCGACGGGGCGCGGGGGCAACTCAACCGCATTGCCCTCGCGAGCACTTTTATAGGCGCGAACGCCATTGACCGAGATGGCCGAAAACGCTGGCGGCACCTGCATCTGCGGGCCAAGCATAGCGGCCAGCTGATCACGGGCGTAAGCAAGATCGCGCAGCTCGGGGGCAACGGGCACCGTGCGAACGGCCTCGCCCTCTGCGTCGTCGGTATTGGTCTCGACGCCAAACGAAATGTCGGCGACATAACTTTTGGTATCGAGGGTTAGCATGCCCAGCAGACGGGTCGCCTGGCCCACGCCCACCACCATGACACCCGAGGCCATGGGGTCGAGCGTACCGGCATGGCCGACGCGTCGCTCATGGAGGGCGCGTCGGCACTGCGATACCACGTCGTGGGACGTACAGCCCACCGGCTTATCGACGGCGAGCAGCATATTCAATTGAGAAGGCGTACGACGAGCCATGTACCATCCAAAATGTTAGAGCTCGACGGTCACCGAAGCGGGATCCTCCCCTACCAACTCGGCCAGCATGGGGAGTGCCGCGGTGAGCGTCTCGAGGATCGTTCCGTTGTTAGAGAAACCAGCGGCCGCGGGATGTCCACCACCGCCAAAAGCAGCAGCGATCTCGGAAACATTGAGGTCGCCCTTGGAGCGCAGGTTGCCGCGCACCTTGGTATCGCCCTCAATGCCCTTCAGGAACAGGCAGACCTCCACGCCCATCACCGAACGCACCACATCGACCAGGCCGTCGCACTCGTCCGAAGTGACGCCGCAGGCCTCGAGGTCGCTCTGGTACGCATAACTATATGCCACGCGACCGTGCGCCACGGTCTTGATGCGGCCCATAACGATGGACTTGAGATGCAAGAACTCAACGCGCATGCTCTGGTAGACCTCGAGCGCAACGCGCGCGGGATCGGCACCGTGCGCGACCAGGCGCGAGGCGGCATGGAACGCAGCGGCATCGGCGTTTTGGTACTGAAAACGACCGGTATCGGTCACCAGGCCGCACAGCAGGCAGGTCGCGACGCCATCGCGAGCCACAATGCCGCAATTATCCAAAAAGCGGTCGATGATCATGGCACAGGCCGCGGCGTCGACGCACCTCAGGCTCAGCTCGGCAAATTCCTCGCGCGCCGGATGGTGATCGAAGCACACCACATGCGACGAGCGGCGAAGCACCTCGGCTGAGTTGTTCAGACGCTCGACGACCGGCACGTCCACCGAGATGAACAGGTCCGGATTGCCGGTATACGCAGATGCCGGCACCAGACGGTCGGCGCCCTCCATAAAGCGGTAGATGCGCGGAACCGGGTCATCGTCTGCCAGCAGCAGGGCAATATCCTTATTGGGGAAAAACTTCATAAGCGATAAGCCCAGACCCAGCACGGAGCCCAGGGCATCGCCATCGGGAGACGTATGTCCCGAAATCGCAATGGAGGACGCACCCTCGATGAGCTCGAGGATGCGTCGCTGAATATCTGCAGACTCGCACGATGCGAGGTCGGCGGAATTACTCATCAAAAGCTGCCTCCTGGGCGGCATCCGCAATTGGATAGCCGTCCTCGTCCTTTTCGATCGCAAGCGTGGCGGGAACGTTTTCCAGCGCACGCGTGATGCGCTCGGCCTCATCGGTCGAGCGATCGATGCGAAAATCGAGCTCGGGCGTAACGCGCCAATCGAGCGAGCGGGCCAACAGGCTACGGATGCGGCCCTTGGCGCTGGCGAGCGCCTCCATGACCTCGTCGTAGCGGCTCGCGTCGCACGACACGTACACGCGCGCGAACGAACGGTCCACCGCGACCTCGACCGCGGTCAGGGTGACCAGGTCGAGTCGCGGATCGGAAACCTCAAAGAGCAGGATATAACCGAGCTTCTCGCGAAGCTGCTCGCCCAGACGGCGGGTTGCCTGCGTTTGCTTCATAGCGCTACCCCCTACTCGGTACGGGCAACCTGGTCGATGCGGTAACCCTCGATCTGGTCGCCGGGCTTGATGTCCTGGAAGTTCTCCAGGCCAATGCCGCCCTCGGAACCGCTCTTGAGGCTCTTGGCCTCATCCTTGTAGTGGCGCATCGATGCGATCTTGCCGTTGAAGACCACGATGCCGTCGCGCACCAGGCGCACGGAATCGGTCGCGGCGATCTCGCCCTCTTCGACGCGGACACCAGCGGCGATGCCGACTTTGGGCACCTTGAAGGTGTCCAGGACGGTCGCGGTACCCGTGGAGACCTCGACCTCGGTGGGCTTGAGCATGCCGATACGGGCAGCGTCGAGCTCCTCGAGGCACTTGTAGATGACGTCGTAGCAACGGATCTCGACGCCCTCGCGCTCGGCAGCGGAGCGGGCCTTGCCATCGGGACGCACGCCAAAGCCGATGATGATGGCATTGGAGGCGTCTGCCAGGACAACGTCGGTCTCGTTGATGGCGCCAACGGCGGAGTGGATCGTGTTGATGCGCACCTCGGACTGGTCCATCTTGTCGAGGGAGTCCTGAAGGGCCTCGATGGAACCCTGGACGTCGGCCTTGATGATCAGGTTGAGTTCCTTGACCTCGGCGTCGGCGATGGTCTCGAAGAGGTTCTCGAGCGTCACGTGCTTCACGCGGCTCTGCTCCTCGATACGGGCCTTGAGCGAACGCTCGTCCGCCAGGGCGCGAGCCTCGCGCTCGTCCTCGAACACGCGGAACTCATCGCCGGCGTTGGGGACGGACTGCAGGCCCAGAATCTCGACGGCGTCGGAGGGACCGGCCTCGGTGACGGCGTTGCCCTTGGGGTCGAGCATGGCGCGAACGCGGCCGTAAGTAAGGCCGGCGACCAGCGTATCGCCCACGTGCAGGGTACCGCGGGTCACGAGCACCGTGGCAACCGAGCCGCGGCCCTTGTCGAGCTTAGCCTCGAGGACATTGCCCGAAGCGAACGTATCGGGGTTGGCCTTGAGCTCGAGCACGTCGGCCTGGAGCAGGACGGTCTCGAGCAGGTCGTCGATACCGATCTTCTGCTTGGCCGAAATGTTGACGAACATGTTCTGTCCGCCCCACTCCTCGGGGATGATGCCGTACTCGGTGAGCTCCTGGCGCACGCGGTCGGGGTTGGCGCCCGGCTTATCGATCTTGTTGACGGCGACGACGATGGGAACGCCGGCGGCCTTGGCGTGATTGATCGACTCGATGGTCTGGGGCATGACGCCGTCGTCGGCGGCCACGATCAGAATGACGATGTCGGTCACCTTGGCGCCGCGGGCACGCATGGCCGTAAAGGTGGCGTGACCGGGGGTATCGATGAAGGTGATCTTGCGATCGTTGATCATGACCTGCGAAGCGCCGATGGCCTGGGTAATGCCGCCCGCCTCGCCGGCAGCGACGCCGGTGTGACGGATGGCGTCGAGCAGGCTCGTCTTGCCGTGGTCGACGTGGCCCATGACGGTGACGACCGGGGCGCGCGGCTTAAGGTCGGCGGGATCGTCGTAGAACGAGAAGGTGTTCTCCTCCTCGGGGGTGATGATCTTGATCTGGCGGCCCAGGTCGTCGGCAACGAGCTCGACGAGGTCGTCGGACATGGACTGCGTCATGGTAAGCGGCGTGCCCAGCAGGAACAGGCGCTTGATGATGTCGTTGGCCGGAACGTCGAGCGCCTCGGCGAGCTCCTGGACGGTAACGCCCTGGGAGACCTTGATGGCGTCGAGGTCCTCGGGGTTCACGCCCTGGGCCAGCGCCTCCTCAATCTTGCGCTCTTCCTGAGCCTTTGCGGCCTCGCGCTCGCGCTTCTCCTTGCGCTTTTTGCGGCGACCAGTGGACTCGCGAGAGGCCTCCTCGACGGCGGCACGAGCCTCCTCGAGCACCTTCTCGCGGCTGTACTCCTCGGCCTCGCGAGCCATGCGGCTGTAGTGGTCCTCTTCGTTGTTGTGACCGCCCTTGCGCTTCTTGCCCTTGCCCTGCTTGTCGGGGTTGGGGAAGTCCATGCCGGCAGCAACGTTGTTGCTGGCATTGGTGCGATGGCTGTGGGGACGGCTCTCGGAGGCGTTGCGCTCGGAGTTGTTGTCGGAGGCGTTGCGATCGTTACGACGGCCACCGCGACGGTCGTTGTTGCCGCCACGACGGTTGCCGCGCTCGGCAGCGCGCTCGGCCTTGGCCTTCTGCTCGGCGTCCTTCTTCTCCTTGAGCACGGTCTCCTGTGCGGCGATCTGGTCGAGCAGCGAACGGAAGCGCGAACCGGAGTCGGAAGCGGGAATGGCGCGGCGCTGGGCCTCGCGGGCAGCCTCCTCCTTCTCGCGGGCAAGGCGCTCCTGCTCGGCCTTCTTCTTGGCCTCGGCCTCGGCGCGGGCAGCCTCCTCGGCAGCCTGGGCTGCGGCAAACTGCCGGCGCTCCTCCTCGCGGGCCTTCTCGGCGGCGATGCGCTCGCGCTCGGCCTCGGCAGCGCGTGCGGCCTCCTCGGCGGCAGCTGCCTGCTCCTCGGCCTGCTTGGCGGCCTCGACTTCCTGAGCGCGGGCCTCGATCACCGAGGCGAGCTGCTTGCGGACCATGGCGACATAAGCGTCCTCCAAGGTGGAGGAAGCGGACTTAGCGGGAATCTTCATATCGGCGAGATGACCCATCAGTTCCTTGGAGGTCATGCCGAACTCTTTGGCCAGGGTGGACACACGGACTTTTGCCATATGACTTCACCTACCCTTTCTGGCACCTTGGGTGCCTAGAGACTGAACGAGCGTGGGAGATGCGCCGGGACCTGCCCGGCGCGACCGCGCGCTAGATCAGGTCCTCCGCATCATCGAAGGCGTCGGTGTCGTGGACACCGCAGAAACGGGAGCCGGGACGGGCCTGGTTGCGGCACTGGATGCCGTCCTCGGACACGTACTCGCAGCGGCGGACGTCCTCGTCCTCCTCGTCACCGATCAGGTCGGCGGCGGGCTCCTCGTGAACGGGAACGTTCTTGAGGATGTCGGCGGCAAGCGTCTCGGACTTAATGTCGATGTGCCAGCCGGTCAGGCGCGCGGCGAGGCGGGCGTTCTGGCCCTCCTTGCCGATGGCAAGGGACAGCTGGTCGTCGGGCACGATGACGCCGGCGTAGGCCTTCTCCTCGTCGATGAGGACGCGGGTGACCTTGGCAGGCGACAGGGCGTTGGCGACGTAGACGGCAGGATCGGCATCCCACAGGATGACGTCGACGCGCTCGCCACGGAGCTCGCCCACGACAGCGCGAACACGGCTGCCCTTGGGGCCGACGCAGGCACCCACGGGATCCAGACGGTCGTCGAGCGAGTGGACAGCGACCTTGGAACGCTGGCCGGGCTCGCGGGCGATCGACTTGATCTGGACGGTGCCCTCATAGATCTCGGGCACCTCCTGCTCAAACAGACGACGCATGAGCTCGGGGTGGGTACGGGAGATGACAATCGGCGGACGGCTGTGCTCGCCACGAACCGGCTGCAGGTTGGAGTTGGGGTCGCGAACGTCAATGATCACGGCCTTGATATGCTGGTTGTGCAGGTAGCGCTCGCCCATCGGACGCTCGTTGCGCTCGTTCTCGTAACGGCGCTGATCGAAGTGCGGAAGCTCGGCCTCGACGCCTTCGCGAATCTTGACGATCGTGAAGTCCGGCGTGGACTGCAGCACGGTACCGCTGATGAGGTCACCGATGCGGCCGGAGAACTCCTCGTAGATCTGCTCACGGGCGGAGTTACGCACGATAGCGTTGATCTCGGCCTTGGCGTGCTGGGCGGCGATGCGGCTCGTGTTCTTGGGGGTAACGTCGATCTCCTCGAACTCGGTGAAGTTGCCCTCCTCGTCCATGGAATCGTCGATCGGCTCCAGGCGGTAGACGTAGATCTTGCCGGTGGTGCGGTCGATGGTCACCTTGGCGCCCCACTCAAGATGCAGGATCTCGGCATAGCTCTTGGCGAGCGACTGCTCCAGGCGGTCGATCAGGTAGAGCTGGTCGATGTGCTTCTCCTGGCAAAGCTCCATCAGGGCGGACATCATGTCGGATGCTGCCATCTTACTTTCCTTCCTTCGCGGGCTTGAAGTCGTAGGTGGGCTTCAACTTGCACTTTTTAACATCAGAGAAATCGAGGGTGACGGACTCGCCGTCCTCGAGCTCGAGGGTCACGTCGGTCTCGGTCGCAGCGGCAATCTTGCCGGCGTACTTGCGACGGCCCTCAGTGGCGGTGGAGGTGAGCTCACAGTTCTCGCCCACAAAGCGGGCAAAGTCGCACGGGCGGCGCAGCGGGCGCGCCATGCCCGGGCTCGACACCTCAAGCGTATAGCTCGAAGAGATAGGGTCGAGCTCCTCAATCACATCGCCGACCCACTTGGTGTTGGCCGTGACGTCGTTGAGAGACAGGCTCTGACCCTCGGCACCCTCGATACGCACGCGCACGCAGGGGGCCTTGGTGGCGCCCACGAGCTCGACGTCGACGATGTCGACATCGTGCTGGGGAGCGACGGCCTCGAGCGCGTCGATGATCGCCTGCTCGGTCTTGGTCTTGACCATTGCGGCACCTCCATCCATACAAAAAAGAAGCGGGGCCGAAACCCCACTTCTTTCAATTACAACTTCATTTGCAAGCAAACTATACCAATAGCTGCGGAAACGCGCAAGCACAGTACGAATCTGCAGGTCAGCGTGCGCACAGGTTCTCCACAAGAATGGGACAATTGACCGAGGAACCCCATGCGGCGCGCCCTCAACAGTCCCAAAACGGGCCATGCGTCCCAGCGTGCCGACCGAATCGGGCCCTATGGGCATTCCATCCCTGGGCGCACATCGGCCAGACTAGAGCCGAGAGGCATTCTGTAGCGAGAAAGCCTGCCGCACGCATTGACCGCACAACCTTCCAGCATCTCTACGGCAAGGAGGATCCATGGAACGCCTAGGCACCCTCTGCGCGACCGCGCTCGTCGTCGCTGCCTGCTCGTTCGCTCTGACGGGCTGCAACAACATCGATGGCAAAACCGGAACATGCGAACCGGATCGTGGCAGCACCAAAGCCATCGAGAAAACCGAACCCCCGGTAAGCTTCGACAAAATAGACGAAGACATCGACGATCCCCAGGGCCTAGGTCCCGACCCCCAAGAACAGTTCCCCATCGACCTTGAGGCAGACGAAAACGTCCATGTTACCTGCGTGGGCAAGGACACCGACGGCTACGGAGACGCCGCGCTCGTCTTTACGGTGACCAACAATACCGGTGTCGACATGATGTTTGGCGACGCGGACTCCTATGCCTACGTCAGCGGTAAGGTCTGCGACGTGCGCATGCGCCAGCAGGTCGCAGCGGGCGAGGAAACGCGCGCCATGCTCACCTTTGTGGGCACCTTCGACGACCCCGACTTTGATGTGAACAACGACCTCAACGACATCTACCTCAACATTTGGATGTTCGAAGAGGCAACGGGCAACGTTTACTTTAGGGACCTAGTACACATCCCGTAGAAGACGGTGCGACGCACTGACTAAGCAGGGCATACAACACAAAACGAGGGACGACCCAACCGGACCGTCCCTCGTTTATTGCATGCCAGCTTTACACGCAGCGCTTACTTGACCACCAGGTTGACCAGCTTGCCGGGCACGCAGATGGCCTTGACGACCGTCTTGCCCTCGGTCCACTTGGCGACAGCGACCTCGGCGGCAGCCTGCATCTCCTCGTTGGAGGCATCGCGGGCTACGTCGATGCGGCCACGAACCTTGCCGAGCACCTGCACGACAATCTGCACCGTGTCCTCGATGGACTCGGCCAGGTCGAACTCGGGCCAGGCGGCGGTATAGGCGTTGCCCTCGCAGCCGAGTGCCTCATGCCACAGCTCATCGGCCCAGAACGGGCAGATGGGGGCAAGGACGCTCACGATGTCCTTAGCCACGCCGTAGCACAGGGCCTTGTCGCGCGCGGCACCCTCGGTGGCGTTGAGGTAGGCGCTCGCCGCGTTGACGAGTTCCATGACGGCCGAGATGGCGGTGTTGAACTGGCCGCGATCGAAGTCCTCGGTGCACTTGGCGATGGTCCGGTGACGCTCGCGATAGAGCTTCATCGCAACCTCGTCGAGCGCGGACTTGTCGAAGGCCACGTTGGCGTCGCCGGACTGGACGAGCTGCCACACGATACGCCAGGCGCGCTTGATGAAGCGGTTGGCGCCCTCAACGGCCTTGGGATCCCAGTCGAAGTCCTTCTCGGGCGGGGCGATAAACAGGATCGCCAGACGCATGGTGTCGGCGCCGTAGGGCTCGATGACCGAGCTCGGGGGCACGACGTTGCCCTTGGACTTGGACATGGTGTCGCCGTTCTCGTCCTTGACCATGCCCTGGCACAGCAGGTTGGTGAAGGGCTCGTCCACACTCAGCAGGCCCAGGTCGCGCAGTGCCTTGGTAAAGAAGCGGCTGTAGAGCAGGTGCAGGATGGCGTGCTCGATGCCGCCGATGTAGTTATCGACGGGCATCCAACGGTCGGCGGCTTCGCGGGAGAAGGGCAGCTCGGTGTTGTGCGGGTCGGTATAGCGCAGGTAATACCAGCTGGAGCAGGTAAAGGTGTCCATGGTATCGGTCTCGCGCTTGGCCGGGCGGCCGCAGACCGGGCAGGTGGTCTCGTAGAAGTCCTTGCACTCGGCAAGCGTCTCGCCGGCACCCAGGTCCAGGTTCTCGGGCAGCGTCACCGGCAGCTGATCCTCGGGCACGGGCACGATGCCGCAGTGCTCGCAGTGGATGGCCGGGATGGGGTTGCCCCAATAGCGCTGGCGGCTGATGAGCCAGTCGCGCAGGCGGAACTCGACCTTGCGACGACCGCAGCCCATGGCCTCGAGGTCGGCCACGATGGCAGACTCGCCCTCGGAGTGCTTACCGCCGCGCATGCCGGTGTACTTGCCCGACTGGACCAGCGTGCCCTCGGCAGCGTGGGCGCATTCCCAGTCGACAGTCTCGGCATGGAAGGTATCGATGGTCTCGCCGCTGGCCTCGACGGCAGCGCGATCATCGTCGTCCAGGATGATCGGCACGATCGGCAGATCATACTTGCGGGCAAACTCAAAGTCGCGCTGGTCGCCGCAGGGAACGGCCATGACGGCGCCGGTGCCGTAATCGGCCACGACGTAGTCGGCAACCCACACGGGGACCTTTTCGCCGTTAACGGGGTTCACCACGTAGCGGCCGGTAAAGGCACCGTGCTTCTCGAGAGTGCCCTGGGCACGCTCGACGGCAGAAATGTGCTTGGAGTCCTCAACGATCTTGGTGACGGCCGCCTCGTACTCCGTGCCCTCGACGAGCTCGTGCAGACGGGCGTACTCGGGAGCCAGGACAAAGAAGGAGACGCCAAAAAGGGTATCGGCGCGCGTGGTGAAGACGGTGATCTTGCCCTCGTCGCCCTCGATGGGCTCGCCATCGGCGTCGCACAGGGTAAAGTCGACCTCGGCACCCTCGGAGCGGCCGATCCAATTGGCCTGCATCTGCTTGACGCGCTCGGGCCAGCCAGGGAGCTTCTCAAGGTCATCGAGCAGCTCCTGGGAGTACTCGGTGATCTTGTAGTACCACTGCTCAAGGTCGCGCTTCTCGGGCTCGGTGCCGCAACGCCAGCACTTGCCCTCGGTCACCTGCTCGTTAGCCAAAACGGTCTTGCAGGTGGGGCACCAGTTAACCGGATTCTTCTTACGATAGACCAGGCCCTTTTCCCACATCTTCTCAAAGATCCACTGGCCCCAGCGATAGTAGTCGGGGCTGCAGGTCTTAACGGTGCGATCCAGGTCGTAGGAGAAGCCCATGCGCCTCATCGTGGCGAGCGCCTGGTCCATGTTCTTATACGTCCAGGCGGCAGCCTGCGTGTTGTGCTTGATGGCGGCGTTCTCAGCGGGCAGGCCAAAGGCGTCAAAGCCGATGGGGTGCAGCACGTCAAAGCCGCGCATGCGGGCCTGACGGGCCATGGCATCGCCGATGGTGTAGTTGCGCGCGTGGCCCATGTGTAGGTCGCCCGACGGATACGGAAACATCTCGAGCACATACTTCTTGGGCTTGGTGGCGTCGGTGTCGACGGCAAAGAGGTTCTCGTCGTCCCACGCCTTCATCCACCGGGACTCAATGGCCTGCGCGTCGTAGGCGGGGATCTCATCCTTATGATCTGTGCAATCGCACATATCAGCTCCTTTGTTAGCTGGGTTGGGGCGGGGCGTTCTTACCTTTACTCGCTGCTGCGGACAGTCCTGCTCGCACGAAGAGCACATTAAGTGCTCTTCGGCTCGTGCGGAACTTGCAGCGAGCAAAGATAAGAACGCCCCGCCACATCGTTAACTCGACTGATGATAGCAAATACAACAAGCGAGATGCCTGCGACTTGCAGGCATCTCGCTTTATCTAAATAACGTGGTTGAGGCTCAACCTTTATGTGCAGGTCTTATCTTATCGATACGTTACGCTCTGTTGGGAGTCCTTGACTACGACGTCGTGGGCTCCGCCTTCGACGATCGAGGTCGAGCTTACCAGGGTCAGGCGTGCCTTTTCCTGGAGCTCGGGGATCGAGAGGGCACCGCAGTTGCACATCGTGGACTTGACCTTATAGAGCGTGCCGCCCACGCCGTCCTTGAGGGAGCCGGCGTAGGGAACGTAGGAGTCAACGCCCTCGACAAAGCTGAGCTTCGCGGCGCCGCCCAGGTCGTAGCGCTGCCAGTTACGGGCACGCGCAGAACCCTCGCCCCAGTACTCCTTCATGTACTGGCCGTTGACGTTGACGCGCTCGGTCGGGCTCTCGTCAAAGCGGGCGAAGTAGCGGCCCAGCATCATAAAGTCGGCACCCATGGCAAGGGCGAGCGTCATGTGGTAGTCGTAGACAATGCCGCCGTCGGAGCACACGGGCACGTAGACGCCGGTCTCCTCATAGTACTCGTCACGGGCGCGGCAGACGTCGATCAGCGCGGTGGCCTGGCCACGGCCGATACCCTTGGTCTCACGGGTGATGCAGATGGAGCCGCCACCGATACCGACCTTGATGAAGTCGGCACCGCAGTCGGCCAGGAAGCGGAAGCCCTCGGCGTCGACGACGTTACCGGCACCGACCTTGACGTCCTCGCCGTAGTTGGCGCGGATCCACTCGATGGTGCGCTTCTGCCACTCGCTGAAGCCCTCGGAAGAGTCGATGCATAGGACGTCGGCACCGGCCTCGATGAGCAGCGGCACGCGCTCGGCATAGTCGCGGGTGTTGATACCGGCGCCGACCATGTAGCGCTTATCGCCGTCGAGCAGCTCGTTGGGGTTGGTCTTGTGGCTGTCGTAGTCCTTGCGGAAGACGATGCCCATGAGGTGATCGTTGTCGTCGACAATGGGCAGAGCGTTGAGCTTGTTGTCCCAGATGACGTCGTTTGCAACCTTGAGGCTGATGTTCTTGTCGCCCACGATGAGCTGCTCGCGCGGGGTCATGAACTCGGCGACCTTCTTCTGGTGGTCATCGCGGCTGGGGCGATAGTCACGGCTGGTAACGATACCCAGGAGCTTGCCCTTGGGGGTGCCGTCGTCGGTAACCGGCATGGTGGAGTGGCCGGTCTTCTCCTTGAGCTCGATGACCTGCTCCATGGTCATGTCGGGGGTCAGTGTGGAATCGGACTGAACGAAGCCAGCCTTGTGATCCTTAACGGCCTTGACCATAGCGGCCTCGGACTCGGGGGTCTGGGAACCGTAAATGAAGGACAGGCCACCCTCGGTAGCGAGCGCGACACCCATGTCGACGCCCGAGACGGACTGCATGATGGCGGAAACCATGGGGATGTTCAGGGTGATTGCCGGCTTCTCACCGCGCTTGAAACGGGTTAGCGGCGTCTTAAGAGAGACGTTGTTGGGGATGCACTGCGAGGACGAGTAACCAGGAACCAGCAGATACTCCGAAAACGTGTGGGACTCACCGGGAAAGAACGTAGCCATGTTTCTCCTTTTTCCATGCGACCGGTCGGCTGCAGGCCTCGTAGGACCCAGCCCAACCTTGGGCGCCCAATACTGGGGAAGTATCTTAACGCACTTTGACTGCTACAATGCATGATTTAAGAAGAGCACACGAGGGTTTGACGCAGGCTTTGCGTTTGCCCAGCAAACACTTTAGCGGAAAGACGTGGAGCACATGGAGTACAAGACGACGGCAAAGTTGGTCATTCAAGCGTGCGACAAGGATCTGCCGGGTGTGTTTGGCCATGGCTGCGTCTTGCTGCTGCAGGGTATTGCCCGCGACCACTCGCTCAACCGTGCCGCCAAGAGCATGGGCATGGCGTATTCCAAGGCTTGGCGCATTGTGAACGAGGCTGAAGGGCAGCTAGACTGCAAGCTCATCGAGCGCGACGGCGCCCGCGGATCATCGCTCACCCCCGCCGGCAAGCGCGCCATCGAAGTCTACGAAACCCTGCAGGCAGAAATCAACGACGTCATAGCAACCCGCGCCGACGCCCTCATCGCCAGCATCAAAGAGTAGCTAATTTGGGACGGGGCTTTTTAGCCGCACAATCTCTTCTCATAAGTTGCGGTGAAATAGGGACTGTTTATGCGGTTAAAGCCGTAAATCAATCCATATTTCACCGCAACTTATTGAGTCGAGGATGATTTAGCTAGTTGCGGAGGGCGTTGTCTAGGGTGGACGCTACGACCAGGGGGTCGTCGGTGCCGGCGAAGAGGCGGATGGTGCTCCCCTGCTTGCCGCGTGGGGCCGAAAGGCGCGTTGTTGGGCCGCCGGCAGGCGATGTGCGGAATTCGTCCGGCAGCATGCTGAAGAATTCGCCCGCAATGTAGCCCATCAGGTCAAACTCTACTGCCGGGCCAAAACCGTGCTCCAGGATGCCAGTCGCGATGGCATGGTCGGGATGCGAGGTCAGCCCGGGATAACGCACGTTGCGCACCATCTCATTGGCAGCCAAATACTCGGCCAGCGCACGTGCACGGTCGAAGTGTTCCTGCATGCGGGTGTCGAGTGTGTCGAGCTCGTGCTCTAGAACCTCAGCCTCATCGGAGGACAAGTCGAGCGCAGCCAATCCGCAGCCCTCAAGCAGGACATGCGCGCGCTCGGCAGCGGCATCCACGCGATGGCGCTTGAGCTGTGAGCGTGCCACCGAAGCGGCAACGAGCTTGCGCGGAGCCTTGCCGGCGCACGCGCGATCGAGCGCCTCGAGCGACAGCGCAGCACCCAGCCGCAGTGGATCGCAGCCAAAAGCCGACGCCACCGTGTTGTCCACAACCAGCAGCGCGTGCGACTCACGAGACGCGCGGCCCAGAGCGCGAAGGTCGGGCACACGCAGACCAAACCCGCCGATGGAGTTGACGAACCACCACAGGTGCGGCCCCTCGGCATCAAACGAAGCATCAAAGCCCTCGGACGCAGCAGCAAACGCCGCAGCCGCGGGCTCCCCCACCAGCGCAACATCGCAGCCATCAAAGCCGCAGGCAAACACATCGGCAAAGTCGTCCGCAAAGGCCACCAAGCGATCGCCGGGCCGCACAATCCCCAGCATCGACAGCGCCGCCGGCACATGCGAGGCCGAGACAAGACGCGCCTCACGCGCACCGGCCCTCAAAGCCCAAGCCTCTTCTAGCTGCTGTACATCCACACGGCACCGTCCCTTCAAAACAAAAACCCACGATGCGGGTGTTTCCCGCATCGTGGGCAACGGCTGCAGTATAGCGCCGATATGCGGCGAATCGCTAGATGTTGAGCGCGTGGTAGGTCACGCTCGCGCCGACGGCGTCAACGGTCACGCCATAGGCCTCGGGATAGATGCGCGTCGAAAACACGAGCGCGCCATCGTTTACAAACACCTCAACCGAAGAAGCGTCGCCGACGATGCGTACGTTTCGAACCTCGTCGACCGGTTCCCAACGCACCGCGCGACCGCAGCCGGCCGCCGTACGGGCCTCGTCGGTAAAGCGCATCTCAAAGCGCGCGGGCAGTTCACCCTCGGCGGGCACAAACGCCAGCTTCAGCTCGCCATCAACGGTCGCACTAAAAGCGCCGTCGACACCGGCAACAATAACGTCAAAGCAGGTATCGCCGGCAACCTCCAACGAGCCCTCCCCCACACGCACCGAGGCATAATGGTGCTCGATCTCGCGCGCCGGCTGCTGCAGTACCACGCCGCCAGCACCGACCGTAAGCTCACGCGGCACCGTCATGCAGTGCTGCCAGCCGCACGCCACGGTGGGGTCGTTGCCATAGGTCGGCTCATCGGGCATGCCCATCCAGCCGATTAGAATATGGCGACCGTCCTCGGCCGTGAACTCCTGCGGCGCATAGAAGTCAAAACCTGCGTCCCACAGGCGGAACTCGCCCAGATCATAAGCGTCCTTGCCAGCCGTAATGTCACCCGTAACGGGCATGTAGCCCGCTGCATACACATTGCCGCGGTCCCAACGACCGCTCTCGAGCCCTTGGGGAGAGAAGGACAGCCACTTCGCCGGTGCACCGCCTTTCGCATCGAGCTCGATATAGCTGGGGCACTCCCACATAAAGCCAAAGCGCTCGGGCGTAGACACGCGATTCTCGAGCTCCCAACTAAGCATGTCAGCCGAGCCGTACACCAAGATCTCGCCCACATCGCGACCGGCACCCTCGCCATGCATGGCGCAAAAACGGCTCTCGACATGCGGACCGTCGACGCGACGACGCGCGCCCAGCACCATGTGATAACGCCCGTCCACGTCACGCCACACCTTGGGGTCGCGCACATGGCAGGTCAAATCCTCGGGATAATCCTCGGAAGTCAGCACCACACGCTTGGCGCCGAACGCCTGGCCGTCGGTGCTCTCCACATAGACGGTATCGGCTCGTCGACCGGTATTGACGTAATCGTACGTGCCGTCCGCATCGGAAAGCTTAACGTTGCCCGTATAAAGTACGCGAATGCGACCGTCTTCGGCAAGCGCGGAGCCCGAATACACACCGTGACAATCGAACGACTCGTCGGGCAGCAGCGGGGCGCCAACGTAATCCCACGTCATAAGGTCGCGACTCGTCGCATGGCCCCAGACCTTAACGCCACCCTCGACATCAAAGGGCGCATATTGAAAATAAGCGTGGAACACGCCGCCCGCTTGGCAAAGACCGTTGGGGTCGTTGAGCCAACCCGCCGGCGGCATAATATGGAAGTGTTGGCCATACGCGCCATGACCACACTCAGAGGCGGCAGCATCAACCGCGGCAACCAACTTTGCAAGGTCGCGACCAAGTGCATTAGACATATCAAAGTCCTAACGGATCGAAAGTAACAAGGCACCAGAGATCGGCACCGGATACGGGAAACGCCCGCGAGCATACAACCCGCGGGCATCCCCTCAATCAAAAGCTCTTACGCCTGCTCGGAAGCCTTGGGCTCATCCTTGTACAGGACAAACGAGACGGCAAAGGAAACCAGCGCGGCAACCGCAAACATGATCGCATACTGCACGGGCTGGGCCAGGCACAGCAGGATACCGAAGATACCGGTAACGCCCGTGCCGGAGGCAGCCAGCGAAGTAAGCGCGCAGACCAGGGCACCGCAACCACCGCCGATGCAGCCGGCGATGAAGGGCTTAAAGAAGCGCAGGTTCACACCAAAGATGGCAGGCTCGGTAATACCCATGAAGGCGGACAGGGCCGAAGGAAGCGCCAGGCCCTTGATCTTGGCATCGCGGGTCTTAAAGGCAACGGCGAGTGCGGCACCACCCTGGGCGATGTTAGCGGCACTGGCGATGGGCAGCCAATAGGTTACGCCGTACTGGGCGAGCTGACCCAGGTCGATGGCGGTGTACATCTGGTGGATACCGGTAACGACCGTGGGGGCATAGAACAGGCCGACGATAAAGGAACCGATACCAAAGGGCAGGGTGAGCAGGGCCTGAATCAGACCGAGGATGGCGTTCTCGGCCCACACGAAGATGGGACCGACGGCAACGAAGGTCACGAGCACGGTAACGAACACCGAGACGAGCGGGGTCACAAAGAGGTCGAACATCTCGGGGACAACCTTGTGGAGACGCTTCTCGAGGAAGGCGAGTATGGCGCAGGCGATAACGATGGGGATAACGTGGCCCTGATAACCGACCCACTCAAAGCTGTACACGCCGGGAATGACGGTGACCATGGTCTGCACGCCCTCGGAGGCAACCGTGTAGGCGCTCTGCAGCGAGGAGTTGATGAACGCACCTCCGACGACGGCGCCCAAATACGGGTTAGCGCCAAAGGCCTTAGCCGCGGAGTAGCCGATCAGGATCTGCAGAATGCCAAAGGACGTGCCCGAGACCAGGTCGGCGATCTTGTAGATAAAGTTATTGGTGTCGAGCGCGATAAAACCGTTGGAGGCCATAAAGTTGAGCGCGCTCATGATTCCCAGCAGCAGGCCCGAAGCCACGATGGCGGGGATGATGGGGACAAAAACGTCGCCGAGCACCTTAATGGCACGCATAAAGATGTTCTGCTGCTGTGCCGCGGCCTCCTTAACCTCGGCTTTGGTGGCAGCCTCGACGCCGCTAAGCGCGATGAACTCTTCGTAGACCTTGTTGACGGTGCCAGTGCCAAAAATAATCTGGAGCTGGCCTTGGGCCTCAAAGACGCCCTTGGCGCCGTCGATATTCTCGATGGCCTCCTTGTCAACCTTGGCGTTATCGGCAATCACCAGGCGCAGACGCGTGGCGCAGTGTGCGGCCGAAACAACGTTGTCGGCGCCACCGACGTTGTCGAGCACCTCTTGGGCTGATTTGCGGTAGTCCATGACTTCCCTTTCCTCCAACGGGCGCATCTGCACCCGGCCATCTTTGACACTTACACTGTAATCGTTTTCAGTTATATATAGCTGTAATCGTTTTCATTAGCGGTAAACGGTAGATATTTGACGGTGAAAGGTGGTTTTGAGCCAAAAACAGGGAATCAAAGGCCGGCAGACATGCCCAAAGCCTAGACATTCATCAGCTGATGTCCGAGCTTGAGCGTCTTGAGGCCGCTCTCCCCCTCCACGCCATCGAGCGTGTTGAGCAACATATTGGTCGCCTCGACGCCACTGGTCAGGTAACCGTAATGCACGGTGGGAATGCCGCCCGTCAGCGCGCGCAAAAATGCGTTGTCGCCAAAACCGCTCACGCGACGCACGCCCTCGCCCATGCCGCGCGCCTCGTCAAGAGCGCGCAGGGCGCCGGCCGCCATAGTGTCGGTCGCGCACGCGATAAACGAAACATCCGGCACTTCGCCCAGCAGCTCGCGCGACGCACGATAGCCGGAATCGAGGGTAAAGGACCCGCAGCGAATCAAATCGGGATCGAGCACAACGCCCGCGGCGCCCAGACCAGCTTCAAAACCACGACGACGGTCGTAACCGGCGGCACGGTCTTCCTCGGTAACACCGATATAGGCAATCTTGCCCTCAACATGCGTCGCAAGCGCCTGGCCCAGCTCAAAGGCAGCCTCGTAATCGTCATGGTAGACGCAAGCCGCGCCCTCGACGTTTTGGCCGATCAGCACAATGGGTACACGGCAAGACGCAATGGCCGCACGGTGCTCATCGGTAATCATGGTTGCCACGAGCACGATGCCATCGACCGGGTGGTTCTGGAACAAGTCGAGATACTCGAGCTCGCGCTCGGCCACGTTGTCAGTATTCGCGAGCAGCATCTGGTACCCGCGGCGACCGAGCACCTGACCGATACCCGCAGTAATGCGGCTCACGGATTCCGAGTTGATCTTGGGCACGATGACGCCGATGAGCTTGGTGGAGCCGGTGCGCAGCGCGCGGGCCTGGTTGGACCGCACGTATCCGGTCAGCTCAATCGCCTGCTTAATGCGCTCGGCCTTGTCCGCCGAGATATATCCACCGTTGAGGTAGCGCGAGACGGCGGCGCTCGAAACGCCCGCTAGCTCGGCCACATCTTTCATCTTTACCACGAGCACCCCTTTATCTTGCAATCGTTTGCACCATCATACCCAGCCCAAGTCGGCATAATAAATCAATTTAAACCGAACCAAATATGCCCATCCTGGTCGAGCATACGCCAGCGAACGGGCAGCTGCCGTGGCGAGGTGCCACAAAAGAGGAGCGACGCGTACTTTATGTACGCGAGCGACGGTTTGAGCGGCAGATCGCCCGGCAGATGCCCGCGCAGCGTCGAGCGGTCCGGCGTTCGTTAGAACGCCGGAACCAAACTAGCCGTGATATTCGCCGTTGTACTGGATGAGCGTCAGGTCCTCAACGCCGTCGAGCGCGCGAATCGCATCGGCGTAGGGCATGTCAACGCCGTCCGAGAACACCTCGACGGCCATCTCGACCTTGTCACCGCGCATCGTCTTAGATTTGACGGTGAACTTGGTACGCCCAAACGCGCGCACGATATCGTCGCCGGTGGTCTGGCCCGTGTAGTGGATGACCATCATGTACACACGCGCCTTGTCCTGGTGGCTCGCAAAGCCGGCGATCATCACCACGATCACCGCTGCCGTGAGCCCCACGAGCGCATACATGCCGGCGCCGGCCGTAATACCCGTCGTAATGGCCCAAAACAGATACAGCAGGTCGAGCGGGTCCTTGACCGCCGTACGGTAACGAATGATGGACAGAGCACCGACCATACCGAGCGAGATGACCACGTTCGTCGAGATCGCGAGCGTAACCATGCAGGTAAGCACGCACATGCCCACAAGCGTCACGGCAAAACTGCGCGAATACACCACGCCGGTAAAAAAGCGCTTGTACACGTAATAGATCAGGATGCCCATGGCGAGCGCCACGAGCAGCGACAGGCCGATCTTGGCAGGGTCGACCTGGCCAAACGCCTCCAAGACGGAGTTCTTAAAAAAGTCCCTGGTGCTCATGGTCTAAATATCCCCTCGGTTCTCAAAATCCGATTCCCAGTAGTTAAAACCGCGCAGGTAGGCGGTCTTTTCGTAACACAGGCAGTACTTGGAGACCGCCGTAAGCTCGGCCGCGCCCGGCGGCACCATATCGCGCACGAGCTGCGGGCAAAACTCCGTAAACTTGACCTCCATCACCAGCTTGCCGGGCTCCAGGACCGGCAGCGCGGGCAGCGTCGCGTCAAAGATATCGAAGCTTCCCACCGCGGCACGCACGTTCATGTCAAACGTAATGCGCACGGTGCCCTCATCCATCACCCACGGCTCGCGCTCGTAGTCCACGATGGTCCGCGGGCGCATCATGTTGCAGATGCACTCGATGTAGAACTCGCGACAGATCGGATAGGGGCTCCTCAGCAAAAAGCCGTAGTCGCCAGCCAGAATCTGCTCAAACTCGCCACGTGTGAGCGGCGCGTCCTCCTTATAGATCCAGCTACCGTACTTCTTTTTGCGCTCGAGCTTAATCACCTTGTCGCTGCCGTTATAGATGCGAACGCGAAACTTTTTGCGCATGAGAATGCCGGCGTCTTTTTCCTCGTAGGCCGAGTTGCAGTAGTCGTCAAAGTACAGGCTGCGAATGGTGTAACCGCCCGCCCGCGCATGCTTGTCCAGTTTAAATACCGGCGCCATGCGACAGGCAAGCGCGGCGTGCTCGCCCTCGTTAATGAGATATTTGAGCTCGTGGCGGTAACGCTCCTGCGTGGTACGCACAGGCGGAGCCGCCAAGCGCTCAAGCAGCGCGCTAGCCCTCCTCATACGTGTCCTCCACGACCTTACCGCCGTCTTGCACGTAAAAACACTTCATGCCGTAGTGCTTGCCGTCGTCAGTCACATAGTAGTCAAACGCATCTTGCGTAAAGCCGTCGGAGTTGGTGGCACGCACGCGCACAAAATACTGGCCGGCATCGGGCGCATCGCAGGTCACCTCGGGAAGCAGCACGTCCTCGGCCTTAAAGACAACGTCGCTTATGGCATAGTCGCGCGCTAGCTCTACAGTGTAGCGAATGTCGCGCGCCTTAAAGTCGTAGGACGCATCCCAGTTAATGCGCAGCTTACCGTTATCGATCTGCGGCACGCCGATGTAGAACGGCATGGGCTTTTTAAAACTCTCGCGAAAGCTCTTGTAGTTCTCCTCGATCTCGGAGGGAATCGCCGCGGCGATCTGCTCGTATTGGTCCTTGGTGACAGGCAGATTGTCGATATCGGGCGAAGCAAAGACCAGGGATTCAGTCACCTCGCGGTAGTGCTTGATCATCTTGGTCAGGCGAGTCTCGGTCAAATACGAGCGCAAGTCCTTGACGGCACGGTCGAGTTCGCTGCGGAACGACTTGCTGCGCAACGCGCGGTTAAACAGCACGTTACCCCAGTAGTTGCTTGCGCCGCGCTCCCAGCTCGCGTAGTCCGAAAACCCGGTAAGAGAAAGCTCCAGCTTACGCAGCATGCCGTCGTTATCCCAATCTAAAAAGTACCAGGTATTTGAGTTAAGCGGGCTGTACAGATAGCAGTTACGGTTCTGCGTATCGCAATTTCCCGTCAAGATCTGAAACGCCATCCAATAGACCAGGTTCTCGGTATCGAAGTAGGTGTCGAGCACATCGTCGATCTTTTGCGTATCGTCGTTGAGCGCATCGAGCATCTCGATTAACTTGGTATGGTCCGAATCGCCCTTGATCTCGAGCATGCCCTCAAACGCCGTCTGGTTATAGTCGGGGTCATCCGCCAGCTTAATGGTATCTTCGAAGCGATGGAAATCAAAGCTGTTCACCTTATACAGGTGCCCGCTCTTATCCAGGCCATGTGCCTTAAGCGCCGTCTTGTTGAGCTGCTCCACCTGCGTAAACAGTCCGTAGTCCTCAAAGGTGTCGTTAGATTTTTCGGTCTGGTCGCACACCCACAGGTGCACAAACTGCGTGCGAAGGCCCATCATCTGGGGAATCCCACAAATCAGGTCGTAGGCCATCTTGTTGCGAAAGCGCATGCCCTCGCCCATATGCTTATTGAGCGCAATCGCGCGCTGCTGACGCCAGGTGCCCTTACCCTTCTTGAGCTCAACCTTATAATTCTTCTGCGCGTAGCCGCTCGACGTCTGGCCGCGCACCTGCACGGTGGCATTGGGCGCTTCCTCGCCATAGCCGACCTCGCCGGCCACCGGGCCGTCTTCGTCGCCCGGCTGCAGCAGGCCCATAACCTGATAGCGCGTCACGCCCATGTCGGCATAGTCATACACCGAGTACGTGTTGATCTCGGCCCAGCTGTGGTCGGTGTTCTCGGAGCTGTTGCCGCGCGAGACCGTCAGGTACATGGTCACAATACCCGAGTCGTCGTAGACCTCGTACAGCTCGTCCTTATCGCGCAGGTGCTTAGTCCCGTCCGAGGCCTCGGCCTTTTTGATCTCGTCCTGCTTTTTGACTTTTTTGGTCGAGGAGTCTTCCTGCACCGAGCAGCCCGAAAGCAACAGCACACCGGCAGCCGCCTCAAACAGACGGCGGCGAGACATCATTCTATCGGTCATCAGGACCTCCCCAATGCTTTTGGTACAAGCGAACCACCGCGCGCTCAAACGCGCCATGCGGCTCGCCCTGCTGACGGCGTTCCTCATAGCGCTGCTCGGCACGGTCGAGCAAGCGGCCCAGCTGTGTAAAGCGACCCGTTTTGTCGGTCGCCACAATGGGCTGCTGGCTCAGGATACGATACGGCAAGTTGGCGGTATAGGTATCGAGTCGCAGCAGCGCCACGATAAAAAACACCGCCGCACCCAACAAAAAGCCAAAGCCGTAAAACTGCTGCGGCAAAAGCAACGACACCGCAGTCGCCAGCCCAGCCACACCGGCAAACAGACCCGAAGCCAGCACGGCCCCCTTATAGTCGGTAAAGTACAGCAAGATAAGCATCACCGTATTGCCCACGGCATACAGGCCATAGCCCACGCACAGCGTACGAAAATAACCGTGCATCAGGTTGTTAAAGCCCAACGGCAGGGCCGACAGCACCGTGGTCTCGAGCGAAATGACCGCAGCAGTCACAAACAGCTGCTTGAGCGCACAAAAGCGCAGTTCTCGATTGAGCGTGGCAAGCATTTCCTCCTCGGCCACCACAATGTCGCCCACCACGCCGCCGTCGTTGAACAGGCTGTAGTAGTCGCGATAGCGCGGATAGAAATTGACCTCGACCGAGACCACAAAGTTGACGGTCGTGACCAGGATCGTCAAAAACGCGATGAGCGCCGGCACATCGTAGTAGGGCGCGCCATAAAACAAGCCCTTGACCTGCACGCCAATGGGACCGGCCCAAATAATCACCAGGTGCGCAAAGAGTCCCAGATTGGTTAACAGACCCGTGAGCGCCAGCGGCATAAACTGATCGAGCCACTGCAAAAAGGGCCAGGGGCTGCGGTCGCTCTGAGGAAAATACCGGTACAGCAGTACCACGTCCCAGGCGAGCATGACGCCGTAGCCCAGAGCAATTGACGCCAACAGGCCCTCGACCGGCGGCAGTCCCAGCGCCAGCGCGGCCAGGGCGCACAGGCACGCCACGCCAATGGCGGCCGCAAAGCTGCACAGGATGCCGCGGTAATCCTTAATGGCCGTGAGGTAACTCATGCCGTTCCAGTTGACGATCATAATGTTGAACAGCCACAGGCACAGCAGCCCCTGCAGCAGCGTGGCGCCCGAGAACAGCAAAAAGACGCCGTAGAGCACCGTGCCCGCAACGAGCATGATGGCGTTGGAGCCCCAAAACGAAGGCAGAATCTCATCCTCGCGCTCGGCAAAAAGCATGTCGGCCAAAAAGCGCGTGACCGGCATGGAGAAAAAGCTCGTGAGCAAAAGCGAGGCCAGCAGTGTGTAGGTCACCATGCACACCAGCAGATCCTGGTTGGCACGGCCCACACCCCACAGACCGCACAGCACCAAGATACCCACCTGGAGTAGCACGCCCAACAGCATGGGCCCCGTGCACACAATGCCGGCGTAGCCGTAAGCGCGCATCGTGGCAAACAGGCCCTTGCGCCCAAACAGGCGCTTGAGCTCAAAACCAATTCCGGCCACCGGCTACTCCCCCTCTCTGGGCAGGTTAAACGCACACGCCGTCTCGTCGTACAGCGCGCGATAGTTGGCGAGCATCTGCTCGTGCAAAAAGCACGTGGCAACGCGGCGCTGGCCGCGCTCCCCCATCTCGATACGGCGGGCGCGGCTTGTGCACATGCGTTCCATGGCATCGGCCAAGCCCTTGCGATACATAGGCGGCGTCACAAAACCCGCCACGCCAAAGTCGTCGCCCGGGGCGCCTTCGAGAAGCTCGCGACAGCAGCCCACCTCGGTCGTCACGCAGGGACGGCGCGCTGCAAGCGACTCCAGCACGCTGAGCGGCTGGCCCTCGGAGATGCTCGTCAAAATGGTAAAGTCGAGCTTTTCCATGTACTCGACCACGTTGACGCGGCCGGTAAAGATCAGGTCGCGCACGCCCAGGGTATCGACCAGCGCGTGGCACTCGGCGCCGTACTCTTCGTCGTCCACGCCGCCCATGATGTGCAGGCGCACCTTAGGCAGGCGCTCGTGCAGCTCAAAGAAGGCATAGATCATGGTCTTGACGTCCTTGATGGGCGCTAGGCGCACCACCGCGCCAATGTCCACCCAGCCGTCATCGGGCTTTAAGGGAATGTCCTTAAAGCGGTCGAACTGGATGCCGTTGGGGATGACTAGGCATTTACCCGCATCGCAGCCCATATCGATCTGCGTCTTGCGGGCGTTATGGAACAAACTGGTCACGCGGAAGGCGCGGCGGTAGATCTCCTCAGAAAGCAAGTAGAAAAAGCGAATCCAGCGCTCCTTAAACGACGGCACCACCCAATCGGCGCGAATGATCTCTTCCTCGCGCTCGCGGGTATAGATGCCATGCTCGGTCAGCAGCACCGGCGCATGGTGAACGCTTGAGCCCAGGCAGGCGAGCAGGCCACCGTAGCCGGTCGAGATGGCGTGGTACACATCGGCCACCGGCACCTCGCTGCCCAACAGGTAGAGCACGGGCAGCAACATGGAGCGCATGGTGTGGAATGCATCGGCAAAGGGCGTGTAGGGATACTCGGCCAGGCACACGTCGCGAAAGATATCCATAAACGTGCGGCTCTGCAAAAACGAGAGCGGATGCACGCGACGGCGGTAGAAGATATCGAATAACACGTCCCAGTCCGGATTGGAGAGCGACACCAGACGGCGTAACGCCTCGCGCTCACGGTCGTTAAAACTGGCTTCATGTTGCTCGCCCGAAAGCCGCAGGGCATCGTCCAGGAACACCTCGTGCACCTCGACCACGTTGCCGGGCAGCTCGTAGACAAACTTGCCGCGGTCGGCAGCATGTGCGCCGATCACCCATAGCACAAACTCATGCTCGGGCATAGCCTGGATATAGCCATGCATCCAAGTGGACACACCGCCGTGCACATAGGGGTAGCAACCCTCGAGTACCAAGCAGATTCTCATTTGTCGCCACCCTCCTTGCGCGCAATGGTCACCGTCTTATCATTTGCCTTGAGCAGATACAGATCGCCCGTAAGGTGCGTCAGTTCACCACCCGTCACCGCACCCGGCTCGCCATTATTGGCGCGGAACATGAGCCATGCCTCGTCGTGGAAATTGCCCAGGCTGAGCGTCCAGGCATCCGCACTGGTATCCACGCTCACCGTAACCGACGAAAAGCGTTGGATGGCACCGGAGCACTCCGACGCCGTCTGGTGCCGCAGGTCGGGCGCGGATTTGGTAAGCCACTCCAGGTAGTCGACCAGGCCGCCCTTGTAGACCTCCCAGCCCTCCTTGGCTCCGCGATCGGGGTCCAAAAGGTCGTCCGGGTGCATAAAGTGCGTGCTCACGTAGTGCATGTTGAGCTCGGACGCGGCTGCCAGGCGCATATAGGAATCGTCGACCATGCCGCCCGAGACAATACGCGGCTGTTCCACAATGCCATCGCTCGCCACGCCAAACTCCTGCACGTAGGGCAGGTCGGTGCCATCCTCAAAATACGTACTGGCAATGGTCTTAATTCGCGGAACATCGGTACCGATAAGCTTGCGCGCGCGAGCCGAAAGAATATTCGACGGCGGCACGTAAACCGAGCCATGAGCATTGGGCAGGACCTCGTCCTGAAACGCGATAAGTTCGTTGAGCGAAGCGACGAGCGTCTCTTTGTTCTTCCAGGTCTTGTAGTCGTACAGCGTGCCGTAGTCGGTGTCCCAGAGCGCCAGAGGCTGATGGTTGTAGCCGTGAAAGCCCAGCTCGCCGCCCATCTGCAGCAGCATGCCGCCAAAATAGCGGAACTGCGTGGTATCGGGTTGGCGCGCGGGCTCGATCTGGTTGACCGCGTCCTCGTAGTTTTCGATCATCACGCCGGTATAGCGAATGCCGTATTTTTGCGCGAGCTTTTGCAGATCGGGCCACCAGGCCTTGGTGTAAAAATCGGCAATGGAAAGGCCGTAGTCACGCTTGATATAAGTACCGTCGCCCGAGGGCACGGGACTAGGAAAGTCGTCCAAAAAGAACACGGCGCTGTTGATGACCGGATAGGCCGTGGTATCACCCAGCAGACTGATCGCCGCGGCGTAAAAGCCACGCATGACCTTGTCATAGATACCGATATTGCATACCACGGTGCGCCCGCTACCGCAGTCATTCGACCAAATGAGCGGGGCGCCCGCATCGCCGGTCATAGCCCACACACGAGCCGTCTCGCGCAGCGATACCGAAAGCGACGAATCAAAAGGGTCCGAGAGCTCGTAGCGCTCTCCCCCGCCCAGCATAAAGTCCTCACTCGGCACAATGCTTTCGGCTTTTACATAGTCATATCCGGCCGATTCAATGCCAAGCTTGGAGGCAATCACTTGCAGATAGCTCGAGTTATCCGGCGGCATAGCGAGCATAAGCGAACCGCCGGCACTCACCCAACTCATAATGTCGCTCAGGTGCGTACCGAGCCCATCGAGCGACGGCATGAGCAAAATCACGCGATCGAAGGAGGTCAGCGAGGGAATGGCATCCGCACCATCCAGGGCAAGGTCCACGTCGCGGTGCGCGATCTTCATGTCGAGCAGGATCTGGTCGAGCTGCTCCTTTACGTCCTCGACGCCAGCTTGATCGGAATCGGTAATGACCAGGCACGTGGGCTTTTGGCCAAAGATTGCCGAGGAGGCCGGCACCGCATCGTTGGCGGCAAGCATGCCCAGCTTATGCTGGCCCGCACTGTACTGCACGCCGGCACGCTCCACCAGCAGCACGGCGGCCATGACGATAAAAACAGCCCACACCACGAGGAGTCCCATCCAACGAAAGCGGCCTGCTCGGTCGCGGATATGTTGCGCCACGCTCATCTGACCTCCTCCCCGTCGCGCCAAAACGCCAACTTTTCGCGGTTGACGGCCCTCAAATACACATGCTGATTGTCGATCGCATCGATCACACGGTGGACCTCGTCACCGTCGCGGCGCATCACAGCCAGGCGCAGGCAAAGCATCCAAACCTCCTGCTCCTCGGGCACGTCGAGCACCAGCTGGTCGGTCACGGCCTGCGCCTCGTCGGTCTGTCCGACATCGGCCAGCGCCGTCGCGTATCGAATGCGCAGCTCAAGGGTATCCTCGCGCTCGCAGCGACGCGCAAGCAGGAGCGCGTACTGTTGGCGCTGAATCTGAGCCACGCGCCCCTCAGCCAAGCCCGAGCCCAAGTATTCACCAAGAAAATCGCAGTATTCGTTGAGGTTTTGAGCGCTCGGGTCCGTCTTAAAGGCACGCTCCAGCTGCTGCAGTTTAAGGTCGGACTCCTTGGAGATCTGCGCCACCGCCGTCGCGGCATAGTGCGCCACCTCAACGTCGTCGTTAAGCTTAGCCGCCTGCAGCTGCGCCAGGTACGCGTCGGGCTCCTCGGTGAGCATGGAGAGCATTAGGCGGCGCCGGTATGCCGGGTCGTTGACGATGAGTGCCTCCTCGAGCGGCACTACGCCTGAATCGTCCTCACCACTCGGTACCGACATACTGCGATGCAGGTCATCGTTGAAGCGCAGCGACTCCAGCGCAGACCCTTTCAGCCCCTCGCCAAACACCGCGCTGCACACCGATAGCAAAACCACCAACAACGGGCCCCACAGCGGCACCAGCACTATCACAGCCAGCATGTGCCCGCGCACCGGCAGCAGGCCCAGTTTCATGAGCGTCCACAGCATCAGGCAAACCAGCGCATGAATCAGCAGCAAGACGGCAGCAACGACAAGCGAGATCAAGCGGCACCCCCCCCCTCACCGTCACCGGTGTAAGAGATGTGCTGCAGCAGCTCCACGATGTCCTCGCCGTCGACGGGCTCCACCGCAATCTGCTTTGCGCTCAGGCGCTCGCGGATAATGGGCAGATCGCATGCCTTTGCCTGGCGCATAAGCAGGTAGAGCACGTCGCCGTCGACCAAGCCCGCCGCGTCGCTCTCGCGGATTGCCGACCCAATTGCGCCCACCAGCTCGCCGACAGGCTCCATGCCCGGTACCACGCGCAGGAGCAAAAAACTCCCCATCTTGCTATCTGCCAGCGCCTGCTCCGCCGCGAGCTCTTGGCCAAAGGCAGCCTGCTTGAGCACGCAAGTGCCGTCAACGCAGCGTTTATCCTGCGCCACCGCCTCATAGTCAAAGGCACGGCCCAGCGCGCTTTCGACCAACCCGCACAAGATGCGGAACAGGTTTTGATAATAGAGGGTCATTTGGTTTTCGGCCGCACTACGCACAAAGATCAACACAGCGGGTGCCCCGTCGCGCTCGATCGTGTATCCAAACATGGGAAGCCCCGGCGTCAGCTCGCGGTTCACCCACAGGTTCGAACGACCCCCGTCGCCCAAAAGAGGTGCAAGCTGCTCAAGCGTGAGCGAGCGCGCGGCATCTTCGGCAATCGCGGGACTTGCTGCCACCAGGCGTGCAAATGCCCCGCCCGAAACATGGTAGATCGCCACCGAATCGTTCTCGAGGATCTCGCCCAAAAGCTCGCAGCACTTGCGATAGATGTCGCGTGGGTTGAATACGTCGAGCTCCTGCGTCACGGCAAAGATCTTGCCAAAGCTGTCGTGGCGACCCACGATCTGGCGCCTGTACGCGCGCTTGTCCTCGATCGCGTCGTGGTAGAGCTGCGTAAGGAACGTATTGCGGTTGCGCACGAGCTCGTTTTGATCGCGCTCCGCCCTAATGGCTTCGCTGTTGCGCAGCTGAACATAGCCGCACACGGCACCCACAACAAAGTACGCAATAAACGGCAGCCAGTTAGACGGCTCGTAAAAGAGACCCTGGAAGGTATAGCCATACTGGGTAAAGTAGCTCGCGGCCAAACCCACCGACGCCAGCAGCGCCGCAACCAGGCCAAAATCGAGCCCATACAGCGTGCCGATCAGTACCACGTACAGCAGGCGGTAGTCGAGCACGTTAAGCTGAGCAGACTGCGAAAACACCAGCTCCAGGCCCTCAAAGAGCACCCAGGCCAGCGCGGTCTCCAGGCATTTGATGGGCAGTGTCCGCCCGCGCATGCGGTCGATGGCGGCACGCAGCGGATGGCGCTTGCCAGCGAGGGTCTGCTCCCAGCGGGCGTGTATGGTCGAAAGATCGCGCAGCACGTCATAGCGCTGGAACCACCCGTAGCGCGTGCGGACGGTATCGCTCGGAGCAATGGAGACGACGGCGTCCCCGTCGTAGGTAATGTCGAGCCCCGGGAACAAGCCCTTGAGCGCCTCGCCCAGGTCTCCCACGGTGTGGGCAAAGCTATCCGGAACCTCGAGTTCCTCGAATGTGGCATCCCAGCTGTCGAAGATGCGACGCACCAGAACGGCCAGCTCCTCGGCGCAGAGGGCACCGAGCGGTGAGTCCGCCCCAGCCCTCATGACAGCAGAGCCTTGCGAGCACGCCTCGAACAGCGGGGTCAAAATCGGGTCTTCCAGCGTGGGCGAGGCGGTGTACAGATACGGCACGCGCAAGATCTTGGCCTGAATGCCGTCGCGGACCGCATAGTAGCGGCACAGGTCGTTGGCCGCACGGGCAATGATGCCCTTGCCGTTTTGCCCCGCAGCGTCCACCGCACCGTCCGCTCCCATGGGACCAGTCACAAACAGCAGCTGAATCTGGCGACCCATGCAAGCTCGAAAGACGGAGCGCAGCAGCTCGATGTCGCCAACGGCCTCGGTATGCGGCGTGAGATAGGTAGAGAGGTAGACCACACGGTCGAATTCGTAAGCCTGGTCCAGGTGCTGCAGCAGCTCTTTCCAAGACGCATGGAGCGACGACCCGTCGCGGCGCGCCTCGTTGGCCGCCACGACCTGAACATGGTCACCGGGAAACGCCTTGGCACAAAAGTCGTCATCGACATACGCGGTATTGCCAACAACCAGCACTTCCACCGTGCGCTCCCCCTCCCCAAATTTAGCTTTTGCCATGGTAAACATGCGTATTGTACGCTGTCAATGTAGGCCAAAGGCAACTTTAAAGCTGTTTTAAGAACTTTTTCAGACGGGAAGCGACTCGCGCCTGAGCCAGAGAGCCCTACACGTGCCGCTGCACGGCGGAGAAAGGCGAATCCACTACCCCTCAGGCATAATTCCTGAGCAAAATCAAGCAGAGCACACGGCTTTTTGCGCCACTTTAAGACGTAATCGGGATGTGGCGAGAGGCCAAATTCGGAAGTGCGGGGAAAACCAAAGGAATGCTGACCAGACCCCCGTTTTAGGCTTCCGCGACCTGCGGTTTTGATACAAAAAAACCGCGTTGTGCTCGAAGGTTTTCGATTTTTCCCCGCACTTCTGTAATTACATCTCTGGATCGAGGGCGCAGGCAATGGTGACGACATCCACGATAGCGCCCCCCTATGCCTGATACCAAAATCGTTCCATAGGGACCCGTTTCCCAATGGGATGATTCTTCACAAAGGGCATTAAGGCGCATGAGAACATGGTAGAGGCAAGCAAGCGCGCTTCCACGTTTTCGCCCATGGTGACCACGGTATAATCCAACGAGACAAGCAACGAACGGGAAAGGCAGCGCGGATGAACCTGGGCAGCGAGAGCGAGACCGTCGAGTTCAAGAAGTCCACTGGCGAGCATAAAGAAGCACTGCAAGCCATCAGCGCCATGCTGAACAAGCACGGCCGCGGCGAGCTCTACTTCGGCGTGAAGGACAACGGCGATGTCATCGGCCAGGATGTCAGCGACGCAACGCTGCGCCAGGTGACGTCGTGGGTGTCCGACAAGATCGAGCCCGCGGTGTTCCCGACGGTCGAGTGCCTCGACGCCGATGATGGGCTGCGATACATCAAAATTGCCTTCTCAGGTGCCGACGCCCCCTACTCCGCCGACGGACGCTACTTCACCCGCGTGGGGACTTCGAACAAAGCGCTGTCGGCCTCGGAGCTGAGCGCCATGGTCGTCAAGCGTGAGCGCGCCCGTAGCCCGTGGGACTCGCTGCCGTCCGGCAGGCCCGTCTCCGACGCCGACGAGCAGGCGGTGCATGACTTCGTCGCGCGCGGCGGCAGGGCCGGACGCGTGGGCGGCGGGTTCGCCGGCGTGGAGGACACCTTGGCAAGGCTCGACCTCGTCGCGCCCGACGGCAGCCTAAGAAACGCCGCGGTGGAGCTGTTCTGCGAGGGATCCGACACCTACCCCAGGATGAAGCTGGGGCTTCTGGGCGGCAACACCAAGGCCAAGATCCTCGACCTGCGCCGCGAGAGCGGCACCATGCTCAAGCGGCTCGACTTCGCCGAGTACTTCGTGACGTCGAACATCAGGCGCGAGTTCGTCATCGGCGAGACGGGCATGTACCGCAAGGAGATCCCCGAGATCCCGGCCGAGGCCATCCGCGAGGCGGTTGCCAACGCGCTGTGCCACCGCGACTACACCACCGGCACCGCCGTCGAGGTCAACGTGTTCATGGATACCGTCCAGATCGTGAGCCCGGGCCTGTTCCCCGAGGGCGACTCGCCGCAAGAGCACCTAGACGGTACCGCGAGCGAGTTCGGCCTCCGAAACCCCGCGATCGCGCGCACCCTGTTCCGCGCCGGCGTCATCGAGCAGTACGGCACGGGCATACCGCGCATCAAGGAGGCCTGCGAGGCAGCCGGCGTGAGGTTCCGCTTCGAGCAGACCGTCAACAGCACCGTCGTCGTCTTCGAGCGTCCTGGGTTGCAGAAAGCGGCCTTCAGGAGAACCGCGGCCGACAACCGACCGCTCCTCAGCGAGCGCGAACGAGCAGCGATGGCAATTGCCGCCGCTCAGGGGAAAATCACGACCTCCGACCTCGCGCGGGAGTCCAATGTCGGTAGGAAAACGGCCTCGAAGACTCTGAAAGACCTTGCCGGTCGAGGCCTGTTGGAATGGGTAGGGAAAAGCCCGAAAGACCCGCACCAGTTCTACAGGATGCCAAGCGAAGTTTGAGGCTGCAGGTCCTAGCCGGGAAACAGGCCCATTGCGTTTGCTGCCCTCCCCCTGCTGGGCACTACTGAGTAATCTACTGGGCACTGCTGAGTAATCTACTGAGTAGTGCCCAAGCGCGAGTTGGCAAGTCCGCCGAAGCCCAGAGAAACGGCTCCGAAGAATATACTGACCGCTACTGACCGCTACTGACCGCTACTGACCGCTACTGACCGCTACTGACCGCGGCATTCGGCAGGCCCGCCGAATGCCGCGGTCTCCCGAGACTAGCAGAGCCGCCCTTATTGTTAGCGCTGCCGAAGCAAGCCCTACTTCAGCAGCAACTTGAATTTTCGTGCGATGAGCCTCCCCGGAGCCAAGAGCCTTTTGCCCCAATCACAACACCGCAATTCAAGCACCGCAGAAAACTCCATTAGCGATGAACCAGCCACTTGAAGACGTGATCAAGGTGCGGCAAGGGGTCAAATTCGGAGGTGCGGGGAAAATCGAAGAAATGCTAACCAGGCCCCAGTTTTCGCTTCCGCGAACTGCGGTTTTGGTGCTAAAAATCGCGTTGTGCTCGAAGGTTCTCGATTTTCCCCGCACTTCCGTAATTACATCCTTGGATCGAGAGTACAGGCAACAATGACGTCATCCGCGATAGCACCCAACAGTCACGGACGTACAAAAGGCCGTTGCCGGAAGCCTCCATACAACGACTCTTCTTTGCGCGCGCCACGCTCGCAATGCTCCATTAAATGTAACTAATTGATTTGCTATATACCATTCATAATGGCACATAGCAAATCAATTAGTTACATGTGGAGGCAGAACATGAGGGAGTACGTCGAGAAGCAGCTGCACACTAGAGTCGATTGCGAGCCCAACGACGCCTCGGAAATAACGACGCAAAACTCTTTCCGAAAGTGTAGGTGAGCGAAATGGCGACTCATGCATACGATGACCTTTATTCTTATCTAGCCGCATTCAAGAACAGCTCTCTTGCCGAAATAATTGCGTACCTAGAAGAACTGGGGCAAAGGAGGTTCGACGCCTTTATTAGGGGCCTTGCACCCCTTATCCCAATCGAAAAAATCGAAAATCAATCCCTGTTCAATTTTTCTGTTGACTCCACCCTTGAAGGAGGCAAATTCCCCTGCGCTGACTATGCCTGTCGAGAGCAAAACATTTACCATTTGGCAAAGTTCTCAGCATTGTATGCAGATAAAACACTGATTCATTGCCCTATAGAATCGGCATTCGAAATGGGGCACGATGATTATGCCTCAGTCGATGAACTTGTATTCGGGATCTATTTGACCATGCGAGTCGAAGACATAGTCAAAGCTGGAATACTCGGATTTTCGAGCAATTACATTCCTCTTTGCAAAGATTGCCTAGCGCGACAAATCGAAAGAGAATCAAAAGCAAAAGGATTGATATCGAGTTATTGGGATGAACTCGTACGACAATTCTGTTCCTCTACCTCGTGCACTTTAAAACAAGCACCAGATGGGAATCTGTGTGTAGCGATTGAGGGAATGGATGCATATGGGTCCCATGATGAGATGGATGTCGATTTCCTGGTAATCCCGTCTGAATACGAATCGCTCTATGCAAGCCAAGGCGAAACGCGATTGGATAGAGACATGCTGGAGAAAGGCGGCATCTCGACTATCCTACTGCCTTTGTTGGACGATTGCTTTCAAGCCCTCGTCAATCCCTATTTTTCGAATAGCTCGTATTTAACCACTCGTCCAGCTCAGATTGAGTTCCTCGAGTCCGCAACTTCCACCCTTTATCCTCGAAAAGATCAGACCATACCCATTCGCCGGTTATCTTGCCCCCTCCCCATTGCTGAAAATGCAACGTTGCGTAGCATCCTTGATTGCCGCATTAGAAACGAAGAGTCGTTTCTTGTGTTTAGGGATACCTTGTCCAAAGGCCTGAGCGAAAGGCCCATCGACACCTCGACATTAGCTGACCTGAAGAACGACCTAATAGAGCCCGAGCTTCACAAGATATCTTTAGTGATGAAAAACGAGCGATCCCGATTAGTCACCTCCGCAGGCATTGAAGCCGCTATCGGAATTGCGAGCTTTACATTGGGGCAATACGGAATCGCATCACCTTCTGATGCCATGGCCTTCCTCGGGGCTGCCGGCATAGGGGCCGTTGCATCTCAATCCGCAGATTTCTTGCGAGAAGCCAAGGCAAAAGAGAACCCCATGTATTTCCTCTGGAAGCTCAATAGAAACAACCGTCTGTAACCTAAGGGGCAGAACACCGCAGTCGCCGAGCATATCTCGATCATTAAATAAAGGCAGCACTAGAAAGGATGCGAATCGTGAAGAACCGATTCCCTTTCCGAATGCCTAATGCAGTAAAAATCACTGGTAGATCCGAGCAGTTTAACCAAGACGACAAGAGCGCGCTCAGATTGTTGTCTGCAGTAGCTAGCCAAGTATAGATACCATCCTGTTTCCAAATTCGGTCCTACGATAAACCCTTTCTTCTTTCTCAATTTCGTCGGGATCGTCGAAGATGAGCGTCGTATCTACTACGTCCCACTGCTGCCGATGGATATCCTCAATCAGCAATCCCAGCCCGGTTAATCGAAGAAGAACTTCTGCATCTCTGCCTCTGAGCGTCTGAAAAGTTTCCTTTTCTCGAAGCATTTCGTAGTCTCCAGGTAGAAATCTGTCCAAAGTCTCTGCAAACAAACGAAGATCGTCCCAGCTAATTTCTTTATCTAGGTAGGCCTCATAAATCTTTGCTAGTCGCCGCGCTTTGTCCTCCTCAATGTATCTTTCGAGCAGGATAAGCAGGTACTCAATATCGCGCTTCCTATTTGACTCTTCAAAGTATTGCTTGTACTTGTTCCATGAGCCATTTTCAAAAGAGTCGCGGTTGAACTCATCGAGGAAACACGCATACTTCTTCAGCAGATGCGCATTGTGGATATTGTTTCCGATTTTGTAGATGCTCACTAGGCTTGAGATGACGGGGATGTCCTTCAAGAACTCGTTTTGGAGAATTTCGTCCAGGCCAACCTCTGCGATATTCGAAATAAGTTCGAGAGAGTCGCTGCAAATAGTCGGCCTTGCGTCGTCTTGCAAGCGCGATAGACCGGCCTTAGTTGATTCCTCTGCGTTTACCATAAGATTACCTTTCATAATAATTTGCCAGTTTTGGCATGCGTTTGCAGCGCCGCTTTTCTGAAAGTGGCTCCAATTTAAATGCCATCCCCCGAATAGGCGCTCAGGTTCGATTCAACAAGTGCATTGGTTGAAAAGAGCTTTAGACCCCCTTCGCGGTAGAAGTCGCCTGTGCAGAGCAACCAAATCATCTTATCGAGCTTGCAGGCAGTGGACTCGGGGTCCACGCCGCCCTTCCGCGCCGCGCGCGCGGCTTCGAAATGGCAACGAGCCACTTCGGCCTCGCTGTCAGTGGTAGCGTAAAACTGAACAGTATTCAGCTGGCCGTTGACACAAACATCGACGAGTGGCTGCTGAACAAGCTCGACGACCTGATCAGGGCGATGCAGCTCGAGCTCATGGAGCTGCACCACGGTTCGTCCTCGACTGTCTTCTGCACGCAGTGCAGGTCGAAGGGCTAGGCAGGAGCCCCCGAGGCTTTTCCTAATTCTAGGTGTTAAAGTCGATTACTGCCTGCCGTGGAATAGCCTCCGCTTTTCGTCTTCGATGTCTCTTTCAATTGAAGACCTCACTTTTAACAGCCATTCTCTGTGTTTTAAATATTCAACACCTGCGGGCAGCTGAGCAGCAATCGATTCAATCGCCTCAATCTCCTTGAGCTTTGCTGGAATAAAGCCTTTTTCTGGAGACCCGCTCATTGAAGATCGACGGAGATCCAAATCGTTGATCGATATCCCGTCTTTATCGAGCGACAGAATGAGGGTGATAGCCCTGACCCTCGCCTCGTCATTGCAATCGGACAAGGCCCAGCTAATTCTATCGAGATTATTTGCGTCGGCGATCCTTTCGCGGATGATATATTCCAGGCGCTCCCAAAAAATATCGCTCGAGAGCGCATTTGCGTCACGAACGGGAAACAAAGCGGCTATTTCAAACCTACCGAGTGGTTCGCTCAGCACTTCATCGATCAATGCTTTCAGCAGATTCCAAGCACGATTGTCCTGGACGGTCCAAAACGAGCTGATTCTTCGCAGGAGATCGTGCCTTTGTCGGTAGTCGAGGCTGGCAGCGTATTCCAAAAAACGGTCAATCATTGAACTGTCAAGGCGTAAAAGGCAGCGTAGGAAAGCGAGGTTATAGTCGAAAGAAGGGCGTCCTTCAAGTGCGAGAAAATACAGGTTGATAGCCGGTAAGGGATTGGATCCGAAGTACGAATCTAGAGCGGAGACGCGCTTTTCGTCTCCGCAGTTGCCGAAAAACCGCCAAACCCCATCATTGTGAGTGCGTTCGGAAAACCTAGAAGCATATTTGAGGATATAGCCAGGATGCTTTGGCTCGACTATCTCCAAATCTTCCAAGCAGAGATGCGTTCTGCCGTCATCGAGTCTTGCGAGGATCTCGTCGAGCTCCTCCTTGTCGGGCCCGTTCTTTATTGCTAGCAAATCAAGATAGTCAAACAGGGCCGGATGGTCACTCACGTCGATCACCGCGCCCAGCTCGTTTCTAAGGACCTTCCTGCCGATGGTTTCAGCAAGATGGTCAAGTGCTTCGTACGGGACGGGGATCGTCGAGGGCGACGAAGCGATATTGCGTGCGATTATGCTTGAGGCAGTATCTGGGGTCCTTTTGGCGATTTCCAGAAGGACTTTTCCGATAGCCCTGCCCGACTCCCACTCTTTATCGGAAATCTCATAATCTTCGGCTAGCTTTCCCAGGGCTTCGGTCAGTCGTTCTAGCGGTAACTCTTCCGCGGATATCCTCGGTTCTTTCTCTACGAGAGACTCGGAGTTCTCCAGGCCAAGTGCGTCGAATGTGCTCTGGCGGAACCCATCGAGGCTCAGAGGGGGATTCTGCGCGCATGTTTCGTAAATCTGGTTGATGCTTAAGCTGCATGAGAGATCGATTGTCGAGTCTTCGCTTATATATTTGGGGAATAGATCTTCGATCATCGAGAGCACCGAATGCATGTTTTCTGCATGCTCCGCTTCAGGTTCTTTGCCATAGAACGAGAAGTGCTGCCGAAAGGTGGATCTAACTTGCCTGCTGAATTCGGTTTCGACTAGAACGGAGAGCGCCCGGAAGCAATGGGCGTGGAGCTCGGCCAGCTCTGATGTGAAATTAAAGATCAGGGTGTTGTATGTGTACGTTATGCCGTTTTGCCGAACGCGCTGGACCCTTGAAGAGAGGTATGAACTCGTCAAGACGATCAGACATGCTGCAACATTGCGGGAATGCGATTGTTGATATTTTTGAGCGAGGGCATCGAGTTTGCTGTTTTCCAAATCGAATCCCGTACGATCGAAATCGTAAGCGAAAGCGCCGTCTTGCCCGCATGCCCAGTTGTACTCGGCCGCCCGCTCTGTGCCTCTTTCTACACACTTCACGAACAACTCGGAGGCTGTTTGCGAATACTCGCTCGAGTTCATCAGGGATACGGAAATATGCAGGGGCATAGATCCGTCCGATGTCGAATTCATGCCGAGAATTTCTTCCGATACGTCAGCGCAAGCAGCACTTTCGATGCGGTTTGAGGCAAAGGCGAGCGCCTGTACGGGGAGGAGTTGATTGAATGTGATTATGAACTGATCGGCAATTCGCTCATCCCGATTCTTTATTTCATCCCAAGCTTTCTCGCATTCCCTTCGAAGATAGTCGTACACGCTCGCACTTCCGCATACTTCAGCCATTGACTTGGCGGCTTTGAGATACGGCGCGTTCGGCATTTCTGCGGTATGCAGAATGAAATCTGCAAAACTGCCGTTCCCTTCTTTTGCGAAGTGGCGGCATATCAAGAAGTCGCGAAGATTCTGCTCTTCCATCCTTATGGCTAGCACGCCATCGGCTGAGGTAAGGATCGTGACGATTTCCTGGTCGTTCAATCTGGATGCAAAATCCCGAATCTCGGCGTCGTCGTACCCCAAGCCCAAGAGATCCTCATAACAAGGGTCTCCTTCAATAAGATCGCAGCAGTCGTAGATTGCAAGGATCTCTGCGAGACGTTGCTCTCTGCTGGAGTACCCAGCTAAGGCGGAATTCATATAGATGTTCAGAAGATCGTATGGCTCTTGGATGGCTTCGAAATTGCCGTCTGCTATGGGGCTTGCTGCCATGATAGCCAAGCGCAGGTTTCCGTTTGCGATTGCCGATACTCTCTCCCTCAGTGCTATGTTTTTTATGTTGTATTCGGTCTCGAGTATCGCTTCTATATTTTCCGCGGTTAGAGGCTCCAGCTCTATTTCTCTGAAATTTAGATAACTGCCGATTTTTGCGGTCAACTCGCTTCGGTGCATCTTCCTGCAGGTGAGGACAATCTTTAGCTTTTTGTTTTCCAAACAGATTCCCAGCAAGTGCTCAAGTGACAGGTTGCCGTTTGCATCATCGACTAGAAGGATAATGTTTTCCGACTCCGACAAAATCAGCTCGATATCATCGTCGAGATGCGATGAATACCTAGAGTCCAAGATAAGAAGATCCCAGTGATGCCGTTTGCTGAATGAGAGGCATGCGTCGAGGGCGATCTTGGTTTTCCCCGATCCAGACTGCCCCTGAATCACCACTGCCTTGTTTTGCTCTATCGATTCGACGATGACTGAAAACTCGGAATCCCTGTGCATGAGGAGCTTCGACAGGTCGGTTGAGAAACGGTCGTTCAGGCTTCGCTCGATGAAGCGGTCTGGGGCGATGAATGATCCCTTTCCGAGTGGAACGCCCAGGTGACGCATAATTTCTTTCGCAAATTGACAACCGCATAGCGGAACACGGC
>JAQDHS010000012.1:0-64308 GCA_027663555.1 Coriobacteriaceae bacterium AM04S-08
GGCCGAGCGCAAAATGGATTCTAAAAAACACCTTGCCAAATAGGAGCGTCAGGGGGCATGGGCAGGCGCAGCGCGAAGCGCAAAGCGCCAGCCCATGCATGCCCGAGGACGTTTGCAAGACTAAACCCCGGTCCCCGCGATGGGAGGGCTTAGCGGTCGACCCTGGCCGACCACTCCCAGCAGCCCACCGGCTCGCCGTCGATGAGTACGTTGCCCCCGTCGAAGTCTTGATAACACAGGTCGTTGAATTGGTGGATCCACACGCCGTGGTTGAACGTCTTCTTGGCCGAGCCGTCGGCCTCGCGATACACGCCGGTCAGGTCCTCGACATGGCTAAAGTAGGTGAGATGCACGTTGGCGCCGGCATCGCGCAGGCGCGCGAACAGCGGCAGCACGGTCTGCTGCGGGCACACGAGCTCGTCGCCCTTGGAGTGCGTAAACCACAGCGGCGTCTTGGCGAGCGCGGCTACGTCCTCGTCCGTGGCGTTGTACCACGGGGCGCAGCAGGGAAGGCCCGCGGCGAAGAAATCGGGGTAGTCGGCGCACAGGCGCAGGGTCATAAAGCCGCCGTTGGAAAGACCGGCGACCACGATGCGGTCGGTGTCGATGCGGTCGGCATGCTCGGCGACAAACTCATCGATAAGTGCCTTGAGCACGGGGGAGTAGATGCTCTGGTTGGAGTGACCAAGCTGCTCGACGCCGTTGTCCATCCAAAACGTGGGCGACTGCGGCACGAGCACCCAGGCAAAGCCGCCAAAGTAGCGCTGGATCTGCGCCTGGCTGATGGCCGTCACGCGGTTGCCGATATAGGCGCGCGTGGCGCCTTCGCCCTGCGTGGCGCCCTTGCCCTCGCCGGCGCCGTGCAGATACACCACGAGCGGTGCCTTTTGGGGCACGGCCGTGGCCTCGGGCGCAAAGGGGTTGAAGCATGCCGAGTCCTCGGCCTTAAAGCTGGGCTCAAAGAAGCCGTATTCGAGCGCGATACCGTCGACGGCGGTCTTTTGCGTGTCGTTGCTCCAGCCTTTGAGCGCAGGGCAGATATCGCCACGGCAGGTGTCGAAGACCAGGCCGCAGGTGGGATCGTCGCCGTCGTTGCCGGGAAGAGCCGCGAGCTGCGTGATGCGCAGCTGGTCATCGAGCATGCGCGAGCCCATGACGCCGCCTTCGATGGTCTTGGTCAGGCGCTGCTCGGCGACCTCGAGCGCCACATGGGTGCCCACGGCGAGCTTACGTCCGTTTTCGTCGCACGGATATGCGGCGAGAACGTCGATGTAACCCACGGAGGGCGCGGCATGGTCGGCGCCGCGCTCCTTGCGCATCAGAACTTCGCCCGAGCGTTCGTGACGCTCTACATATATATGGAAGGTGTTCGCGTCGATGTCGTTGGCGCGCACGGTGCAGGGCAGGTCGAGTACGACCTTGCTGATCCAGGGGCCAAAGTCGCCCAAGGTGGTGACGGTTGCGTAGGTACACAATTTGAGTTCCATGAGCTGCCTCCCTTGCGCCGCTAGTGGGAAACAAAAGCGGCAATACAATCTAAACATGTTTAGTTTAATCCAGAATTGCAGAACAAGCTGATAAACTCGGTAAACGGCAAAATTTAACACGCCATGAACTACTAAACATATGTTTACTAGCTTCTAGCAGGGCTTCTGTTGATGAGTTAACAGGTCATAGAGGTGTTTATCAAAATAAAAGCCCACGTAAAGAGCCATTTATCAATAGACAGTCAAAGAGACTATCTCCCGCCATTGGAATACGTTCACCCCCGATTTCCTACCGTTCGCCGGACTCTGCACGGTAAAATTGCCACAAATGAGGCGCTCCGTGTAAACTAAAGCCCGTAAACGTTCAGTAAACACTTTGTTTACGACAGCGTATCCAAGGGTCCGGCAACCGTAAGGGGTTATAGTCGCCGGGCCAAAGGCGTGCCTAAGCCCAAGGGGGCTGGCACACGAAGATATGGGGAGGGGTCCCATGGCAGTAGATAACAAGCAGATTGCCACCGATGTCCTCGAGCTCGTGGGCGGCGCGGAGAATGTTTCCGTTGCCACCAACTGCATGACGCGCCTGCGTCTGACGCTCAAGGATAACAACAAGATCGACGTGGAGAAGATCAAGAAGGTCAAGGGTGTTCTGGGTTGCCAGTTCGCCGGCGCCCAGCTCCAGGTCATCATCGGCCAGAACGTGCCCAAGGTGCTCGCCGAGTTCGTCGCCATCTCCGGCGTCAAACAGGGCGAGGCGGTCAACGAGAACCTCGACGCTCCCAAGGAGAAGTTCGAGCTCAAGAACCTGCCTAACATCATCCTCGACTATCTGTCGGGCTCCATGACCCAGCTCATCCCGCTGCTCATGGCCGGTGGTCTGTTCCGTACCATCGCGGCCGTCCTCGGCCCCACCATGCTCGGTGTGCTCTCGGCCGACGACCCGACCTATACGTTCCTCTACACCACGCTGTACGAGGCCACGTTCACCTTTATCCCCATCTACCTGGGTTATGCCGCCGCTAAGAAGCTCGGCGCCAGCCCGGTGCTCGGCATGCTGCTCGGTGGCGCCCTCATGGCTCCTTCCGTGGTGAGCGTCGCCACCCAGGAGGGCGGCGGAATCATCTCCGTCTACGGCATCCAGATCGCCGCTGCCAACTACCAGCAGTCCGTCCTGCCGATCATCCTTTCGGTGCCCGTCCTGTACTTCATCGAGAAGTTCTTTAAGAAGGTTATGCCCGACGTGCTGTCCACGGTCTTCACGCCGTTCTGCACCATGATCGTCACGATCCCCATTGCCTTCATCGTCCTCGCTCCGATCGGCAACGAGATCGGTACGCTGATCGCCAACGCCCTCTTCGGCCTTGCTGACCTTGGCGGCATCGGCATCCTGATCGTCATGGCCATCCTCGGCGCCTTCTGGCAGCTCTTCGTGGTCTGCGGCATGCACATGCCCGTCATCCTGCTCGCCCAGGTTCAGATCATCGCTGCCGGTTACGATCCCTTCGTCTTCGTTTCCACCAACTGCGCTATGGCCGCTGTCTGGGGCTGCGCCTTCGGTGCCTTCCTCAAGATGAAGAACCCCGACGAGAAGTCTCTCGCCATCGGTTACGTCATCTCCGCCATCGCCGGCGGCGTCACCGAGCCCGCGCTCTTCGGCATCCTCATGCGCTTCCGTCGCACCATGTTTGGCATGTTCATCGGCGGTGCTATCGGCGCTGTGTTCTCCGGCCTCATGGGTGTTACCTACTACCTCGCAGGCGGTGCCTCCAACTTCCTGGTCTTCACCAACTACCTGCAGGGTGGCCAGATGAACACCGTCTGGGCTATCGTTGGTATGGCAATCTCCTTTGTCATCGCCGCTGCCGTCGTCTTTGCCTGCGGCTTCTCCAAGGAGGAACTCGCCGAGATGGAGGCCTAAGGCCAAACCATTCGGTTGCATATGACCTCACCTACACGACAGGGCCCCGTCAGGCGCAAGCCCGGCGGGGCCCTTCTTGCAAGGTAGACTGATGGGGGGCGGGTGAGATTCGCCCGCGAGGGTTTGCCAAGCGGCGGGGGCTTTCGCGCGGGGTTACCGCGAAAGTTTCCGGCGGTTCGCAAATCCTTTATCGAACGAAAGGACATGCAGATGAGTTTGGGAACGCTGACCGTCAACGGTCGCCAGGATGGCTTTTTGTGCGAGGGCAAACCGTTCTTTTGGTTTGCCGATACGTGCTGGAGCGCGTTTACGAGCATTGCCGAGGCCGATTGGGACTACTATCTGACCCGTCGCGCCGAGCAGGGCATGAACGTGCTGCAGATCAACACGCTGCCGCAGTGGGATCGCTGCTGCCCCGATCTGGGCATTTGGCCCTATGCCAGCGAGGATGGCGTGCATTTTGATTGGTCCCGACCCAACCAAGCGTACTGGGATCGTGCCGCCGCCATGTGTCGCGCTGCCGTCGAGCACGGCATTCGTCCGGCACTCGTGCTTATGTGGTGCAACTACGTGCCCGGTACCTGGGGCGCCAAGATTGCCGAGCATTGCGGTGCCGAGGTTATGCCGCGCGAGGAGGTCCGTGCCCACGTTGCCCGCGTCGTCGAGAACCTGGGTGAGTTCGACCCCGTTTACGTGGTGACGGGCGATACCGACTTTACCAGCGACGAGGCGATCGCCTATTACGAGGATGCCCTCGACGAAGTCGTCAATCGCGCGCCCGAGGCGTTGCGCACCATGCATATCAACCGCGGCAACCGCACCATCCCGGCACGGTACCTGGACCGCTTGGACTTCTACATGTTCCAGCCCGGCCACAACTACGAGGGCCAGCCCGAGGCTTGGCACTTGCCGCAGGACTTTATCGCCAACTATCCCAAAAAGCCGATGGTCAACTCTGAGCCTTGTTACGAGCAGATGGGTGCGTCGCGCAATGTGTACTGGCGCTTCACCGCGCAGGACTGCCGCGCGAGTGTGTGGTCGTCGATCCTTGCCGGCGCCAGCGCGGGTGTGACCTATGGCGCGCACGGTGTTTGGAACTGGCAGACTAGCAAGAGCCAGGGCTCGGTGCTGGGCGAGGGCTTCGATATGCCGTTCCGCTGGCAGGAGTGTCTGCAGTTTGCGGGCGTTTGGGACTTTGGCGCGATCGAGCATGTGCTTGCCGGCCTGGGTGCTACGGCTGGCGACGACGCACTTGCCGTGGTTCCGGCGCAGGAGCTCCTCGATGACGCGCGCGAGGCCATTCGTGTGGCGCGCGTTGGCGATCGCGTCGTCACGTACCTGCCGCGCACCACGGCGCTCAAGTTTAAGCTCGACGGCGCGCGTGGCTGGACGGCGACGGTTCTCGACATGGAAGACAAGCGCGTCGCCAAGCTGCCCGTTCGCGACAACGGTGACGGCACCGTGCGCGTGGCTCAGCATCCCTTTGAGCACGACGCCCTGGTGATCCTGACCCCTGGGCGCTAACGGCTCTTCTCCAACATTTACAACCCAGTCCCTTTCATAAGGCTGCGACGGAATGGTTCCTGCATGACGGCTTTAAGCTGTCAAGGGGAGCCATTCCGTCGCACTCTTTGTTTACTCATTGGGTACTCATTGGGGACGTACTTAAATGAGTGGTCTCGTGAGTTTGTGGGCGAGGCGGGCGCTCGATACAAGGTGCGTGTCGTGGACACATGAGGCATGACGGAGGAGGAGCTTCCCGGAACCTTTGAGGGCAAGTTCCGCATCGATCTCCCAAGTAAGCAGTATATGATGCTTCGCCTGACCAAATTAGAGGCGTAAAACAGAGATAATCGGCTCCGGGTGTGACTTGCTGCACGACCATCGCAGGGGGGTGGCCCCTGTGATGGTCGCGGCGATGCGCGTCCGGGGCTACGCTTGTAAGGAGTGAACATGCAGGAGTTTTTTGGAATCGATGTGGGCGGTACGGCCGTTAAATGGGCTGTGCTGGGCGAGGATTTTTCCATCCGCGAGCGCGGAAGCCTGCCGACGGGCTTTACCACGGCTGATGAGACGGTCGCGGCGCTGATCTCGCTCGTCGAGCCGTATCGCGAGCGCGTGAGCGCCGTGGGCGTGAGTGCGCCCGGCGGCATCTACGAGGGAGATGTCACAGGAACGATCCATCGCGGTGGTGCGCTCACGTTTATGGATGGCTGTCCGCTCGGAAAGCTCATGCGCGAGGCTCTGGGGGTGCCGATTGCCGTCAATAACGACGGTAGGTGCTGTGCACTCGGTGAGTATGCGGCTGGCGCTCTGCGCGGGACGCGTTTTGGCGTGGTGCTCGCTATCGGCACGGGCATCGGCGGCGGTATCGTCATCGACGGCAAGGTCCTGCGCGGCGCGCACTGCTTTGCAGGCGAGTTTAGCTTCTTGCGCAACGATGTCACGACTGCTGCGAGCATGGAAAACTCCTTTGCGGGTTCGGGCGGTTGGCGTGCGCTCCGCGATGCCGCCGTTGCCGAGAAGGGCCTGCCTGCGGATTCTCCGGTGGACGGCCGCCGCGTCTTTGAGTGGATCGCGGATGGCGACATGGCGGGGCAGCGCGCGCTCGACCGCTACGCTCGCGCATTTGACGGACAGCTCATCAACCTGCAGGCCGTGCTCGACCCCGAGGTCTTTGTGATCGCAGGCGGCATCTCGTGCCATCCCGAGCTCGTCGATGCCCTGCGTGCGCAGATGCCGCTGGCCCTCTCGAGTTACGAAGGGACCCTTGCCGGCATTCCTGTGCCGCAGATAAAGGCGGCCGAGCTCGGCAACGACGCCAACCTTTACGGTGCTGTCCAGGAGGCCATGCGCCTGGTGTAGCGCATTGGACATAATCATTGGGGACGTTCTTGTTTGACTAGTCGTTTAAGAACGTCCCCAATGGCTACCCACAGAATGAGAGTGGATAATCTCCCGTTTTTGGCCTGCATACAGGCTCAAAGTGGGAGATTATCCGCTCTCGTCATTTGATTGGCACTTGCGGCACTTGCACTCATTGGGGACGTACTTAAATGAGTGGCAGTTGGGGACACTCCTTGCCGAGCTGCAAGCCGTGCGCGCCCCTTCTGGGCCTTGCGGCTCAAAATCGGTTTACGCCGTGGGCTGTTGGGGTCAAATTAGCGACATTTTGAGGATAGGTTCGATATTAGGACTGGTTCTCTAATAGAATGAGTTTGCAGGCCATTAAGCGACTGCGGGGGGGGGTATTCATGAAAGGTATGGGAGACACAACAGCGTATTTGCGTTGGGGCATTCGGGAGATTATATGCCTGGCGCTGTTCTATTTTACGTTTTTGGCTGGCGAGTACCTCTTCGACATGCGCGTGGCCGAGTTTGTGCCGCCGAGCGAGGTTGCTACCTACGAGACCCTCATCGTCGGTGCGAGCGTAATCGGCTTTTTTGTGCGTCCTATTCTGTACTATCGCCGCCCCCGCGCGATCGATACGACGAGCGACATCACGGGCGTGCTGCTGGTGTCGGCATTGCTGCTGATGATTATGGCGGTTCGGTTTGAGGTGGTAATTGCCGGCGGTTTGATGGCGTGTTGCACGCTGGGCTACTGCGGATCGACCGCTCACGCCAACTTTGCGCGGCGCTTTGCGCGGACGCCGTACTTGGCGCGCGCGGCGGCGCTTTCATATGCTCTGGGCGTCCTGCTTCAGGTGTTCAGCCACATGGTGATACCCGCGGGGATTCCGCAGCAGTTTGTTTTTGTTGCCTGTGCGGTCGCGCAGGTGGCGCTCCTCCACGGCGTCCGCCGTGCCAAGCTGCGCGGCGAATCTGAGTTTGGGCCTGAACCCGATATCTCCGAGCTTTCGGTGGATGCATCGGAGTTTGGCGCCAAATGGCGAAACGATCCCGAGTCAACGGCGGCTTTTCGGCGCGCCGTGGTGCGTCTGACGATTGCAACCGCCTGCCTTACCGGGGTGTTTGCCGCCCTCAATGCGGGGCTCACGATCTCGCACGCCGCCGGGTCCGTTGACTTGGGCGATTGGTCGCGCTTGCTGATGGGCGTGAGCGCTCTGCTCGCCGGCGCCCTATTTGACCTGCGCGGGCGCTCGTGTATGAACATCATCATGACCTGCGCCGCCATGTTGTCCACGCTCTCATTCGCTGTGCTTATCACCGATGCCAACGGCGCCAACATACTTGCCGCCACCGTCATCTTCTATCTGGGTGCGGGCTTCTTCGTGGTGTTTTTCACGGCGAAGTTTGCCGCCATTTCGGTGTATGCGCATTGGTCGTATCTGTGGCCGTGCATGGGCCGCGTCATCAATAACGTTTGCGCGATGCTCGTGACGGCACCGGCGGTGGCGATTGTCTCGAGCCAGAACGTGCTGTTGGCAGTGGGCGTGGGGCTTGTACTGCTTGTGGGCATTGCGATCTCGCTGCTGGGACAGTCTGGGCATCAGGTCTATGACGTTGAAGTGCGCGGCGACCTGGCGTTTGCTGCTAGCGACCTTGGCACGGATCCCGTATCCGCCCAGAGCGAGCCCGCCCCCGCAGAGGTGCCGGAGTCCACACTCGACGAGCGTCTCGATACCTTCGCCGTCGCCTTTGAGCTTGCGCAGCGCGAGCGCGATATTTTGGAGGCCTTGGTCGCATCGCGCGAGAGTGTTCAAGACATCGCCGCAACGCTCTTCCTTTCGCGCTCCACGCTTTACCGTCATATCGCCTCGATCAACAAAAAGACCGGCGCCTCCTCACGTGTGGCCCTCATCAACTTTTTCTGGTCCTGGGCGCCCAAGGACTAGCCCATTTGGGACGGGGCTTTTTTAGCTGTTTTGGGCAGCCACTGCCAGCGCGAACCACCACAAAGGGGACAGGCACCTTTGTGGTGGTTTTGACGGGAGCGCCTGTGGAGTTACGGCAGTTCGCCGTGGCGGGCGATGTAGCGGCGCTTGGCCAGCTGGGTGAGTGCGATGTAGGCGGCGACGATGCTGACGAGCAGCGCGAAGAAGCTCGGCGGCAGCGGCATGAGGTCTAGCGCATCGGCGATGGGGCTTGCCGGCAGCCAGGTGACGAGTACCAGACCCAGCACGGTGAGAGCGCACAGTGCCGGCGCGGCGTGGTCGCGCGCGCTCGGCAGGCGCGGGGAGCGCAGCATGTGGATCACGAGCGTCTGCGACCACATGGACTCGACAAACCAACCGCTCTGGAAGAGCGCCGTAAAGGCCGCCATGCCTGCGACGTCGCCTACAGCGGCAAGCTCTGCCCAGCTTGAGCCCACGGCGGCGGGGCACACCACAAAGAAGAGCACGGCGAAAGTCACGATATCAAACAGTGAGCTCACGGGACCCAACTCGAGCATAAAGCCCTTAATGGACGCGGCATCCCAGGCGCGCGGACGGGCGGTCCAGGCGTCGTCGACGGTGTCCCACGGCAGCGCGATGCACACGATCTCGTAGACCAGCGACAGCAGCACCAACTGCAGAGCGCTCATGGGCAAGAACGGCAAGAACAGGCTCGCGACGGTCACGGATAGCACGTTGCCAAAGTTGGAGCTCACCGTGGTCTTGAGGTACTTGAGTAGGTTGCCGTAGGTGCGGCGGCCTTCGATGATGCCGCGCTCGAGCACGCCCAGGTCCTTCTGGAGCAAGATGATATCGGCAGATTCCTTGGCAATGTCGACGGCCGAATCGACCGAGATGCCGCAATCGCTTGCACGCATGGCGGCGGCGTCGTTGATGCCATCGCCCATAAAGCCCACGGTGTGGCCGAGCAGCTCGCGCATGACACGCACCAGACGCGCCTTCTGCAGCGGCGAGAGCTTGGCGAAGAGGTGGGTGTTCTCGGCGCGCTCGGCAAGTTCGGCGTCATCGAGCGCATCGATCTCGGAGCCCAGCAAGACGTTGCTCGCGTCGATACCGATCTGTTCGCAGACGGTGGCCGCGACGCGGTCGTTGTCGCCGGTCAGGACCTTGACTGCCACGCCCTTGGCCTCGAGGGTGGCGATGGCGCCCACGGCACTTGCTTTGGGCGGATCGAGGAAGGCCAAAAAGCCCATCAGCACCATGTCGCACTCGTCGGCAATGCCAAACTCGCCCACGCAGCGCGGATTGGTCTTCTGCGCCACGGCAATCACGCGCAGGCCCTCGGCATTGAGCCCGGCGACCTGCTGGCGAATCTGGGCGAGCTTATCTTCGGTGAGCGGCTGGGCGGCACCATCGACTTCGACAAAGGAGCAGATCTCGAGCATTTCCTCGGCAGCTCCTTTGGTAACCATCTGGGTTTTACCCTGGGCGTCGGCGACAACTACGCTCAGGCGACGGCGCGAGAAATCGAAGGGCACCTCGTCCACCTTGGTATAGCGGTCGCGCAGGCTCTGGCCCAGCATGGAATCGGGTGCTGCTGCCGAGGGCGTCACATCGGCGCGGTCGATGACGGCCAGGTCGATAAGGTTCTTGAGGCCAGTCTGGAAGAAGCTGTTCAAAAACGCATGGCGCAGTACGCGCACGTCCTCGTTGCCGTCGGTGTTGAGGTAGCGCTCGAGCACGATGCGGTCTTCGGTGAGGGTGCCGGTCTTGTCGCAGCACAGGACGTCCATCGCGCCGAGGTTTTGGATCGCCGGCAGCTCCTTGACGATAACCTGGCGACGGGCGAGGTCCTTGGCGCCCTGCGACAGGCTCGTGGTCACGATGACGGGGAGCATCTGCGGCGTGATGCCCACAGCCACGCTCGTGGCGAACAACAGCGCGTCGATGACATTGCCTTTGGTGGCGGCGTTGATGGCAAAGACGGCCGGCGCCATAACGAGCATGAGGCGTACGAGCAGCACGGAAACGCTCGAGACGCCGCGGTCAAACGCGCTCTTCTCGCCGCGCCCGTTGAGCATCTTGGCGATGCCGCCCAGGTAGGTGTCCGAGCCGGTGGCAACGACAAGCGCCATGGCGGTGCCGTTTTGCACGGAGGTGCCGGTAAAGACGATGTTCTTGCAGGCAGAGAGCGGCAGCGCGGAGCTGTCGGCGCCCTCGACGATCGTTGTGGCAGCGGTCTTCTCGACGGCCTCGCTCTCGCCGGTGAGTGCGGACTCGATCACAAACAGATCGCGCGCGGTGATGATGCGGGCATCTGCCGGCACCATGTCGCCGGCAGAGAGGCGGATTACATCGCCGGGGACGAGCTCGTCGAAGGGGATCTCGACGCGCTCGCCGTCGCGCAGGGCACAGCAGGTGTTGGAGACCAGGTCCTTAAGGGCCTCGGCCGCATTGCCGCTGCGGGCTTCCTGGATAAACTTCATGCCGCCCGATACCAGCAGCATGATGCCGATGACGATGACCGTGGAGGGGTCACGCTGCAGCTCGGGCACGGCGAGCACGTCGATGTAGAGCGAGACCAGTGCGAGGGCGGCGAGGATGCCAGCGAAGGGTTCGACGAACGCGTCGGCGATGCGGCGGGCGAGCGTCTTGGTCGGCGCTTCGATGGTGTTGGGGCCGACGGCGCTCAGGCGCTCGGCGGCGTGCTCGGCGGTGAGGCCGTCGGCTGTGGCGTCGAGCAGCACGAGGGCATCCTCGGCGCTATGGGTGGCGGCGAATATGGTGTTCTTGGACATGCCGGTATGAGCGGCGGGGCGCGCCGTGCGGCGGCGCTTGGAGATGGCTTCGAGTACCGTGGCGGTTTTGAGCATCAGCATAGGGTCCTCCTTGTTGAAGGGAGTTAGCGTACGTGTCGTATGTGCTTCAAAAAACCTAGATGTCGCTCACGTCATGCTTTCGAACCACCACAAAGGGACAGGCACCTTTGTGGTGGTTTTGACGATCGGCTGTTGGCGCTTATGCGTGCGCGGAATCCTCGCGGCGTGCCGAGGGCGACATGCAGGTTTTTCGACTATGACTGCCTTCCATGGCACACCTCCTTAAGGCCGGGCGCGGCGCGCTTTGGGTATCTCGTACCCGTTACAATCCGCCCGTATTCTTGATGAGGGGGTTTGCCGTGTCAACCCCAATGTTTGGAAAACCATTGCCCCTGACAAAGCCTTTACAGAATGCCGAGGCCCCAAAGCGCGCCCGCAACGCGCCCTGCCTGCGCTAAACTGGAAGGCACGTACGCGATTACGAGAGGAGCCCGCATGGAGGCTTACAAGCAAGAGTTCATCAAGTTCATGGTTGAGTCCGACGTTCTTAAGTTCGGCAGCTTTACGCTCAAGAGCGGCCGTCAGTCCCCGTTCTTTATGAATGCTGGCGCTTACGTGACGGGCTACCAGCTCAAGAAGCTGGGCGAGTATTACGCCCAGGCAATCCACGATAACTTTGGCGACGACTTTGACGTGCTGTTTGGACCGGCCTACAAGGGTATTCCGCTGGCCGTCGTGACCGCAATTGCCTACCACGAGTTGTACGGCAAGGAGGTCAAGTACTGCTGCGATCGCAAGGAGGCCAAGGACCACGGCGCTGACAAGGGCAACCTGCTGGGCTACGAGCCCCAGGACGGCGACCGCGTGGTCATGGTCGAGGACGTCACCACCAGCGGTAAGTCCATCGACGAGACCTATCCCAAGGTCAAGGCTGCTGCCGATGTCGAGATCAAGGGCCTGATTGTGTCCCTCAACCGCATGGAGGTCGGCAAGGGTGGCGTGACCACCGCGCAGAAGGAGATCGAGGCCAAGTACGGTTTCCCCGTCGCGAGCATCGTCTCCATGGCTGAGGTCGTCGAGACCCTCTACAACCACGAGATCGACGGCAAAGTCGTCATCGACGACGAGCTCAAGACCGCCATCGACGCCTACTACGAGCAGTACGGCGTCAAGTAGGTTCCGCCTCCGTTAGTTACGCGGTTTTACCAAACCGCGTAACGGCTCGACGCTGCAAACCCGCCAGAGCGGCAATCTGCCTTTCAACTTCGGCGGCATGACCAGAAGGTCAATGCCGCCTCGTTTCAAGGCACCTTGCTCGCTCTGGCGGGTTTTCGCTGTCGCTACCAAAACATCGGCGTTGTCCTGGTCCAGATGCGGCACTTGGGGACGTTCCTTTTCTGCCGACACCTGGGGACACTCCTGATGTAGTCGTTGGGGACGTTCTTAAACGACTAATCATTCAAGAACGTCCCCAATGACTACCCGCAAAATGAGCGTGGATAATCTCCCACTTTGAGCCTGCATCCAGGTCAAAAACGGGAGATTATCCACGCTCGTTATTTGAGTGTCCAATAATCCTCGCTCGTTGTTACTTGAGTCCGGGGAGGCGGGTGTAGGGGAACGAGCGCTCTAAGAACTCGGAGCAGCGGGCGTAATCTTTGGCAAAGTAGCTGCTATAGAGCGAATCGAGTACGTATTGCACGGCGATATGGCTGGCGAACTGCGTGATGCGGTGCGTCATGCTCTCGTGGTCGCTTACCGTGAGATAGGCGGCAAAGCCGGGGTGAATGCGGGCACAGTACGGCGTGCCGATGACGATGACCGGGACATGTCGACTGCTAAGGATCGGCAAGATCTCCTTGAGGTTGGGGGCAAGGCCGCTGTAGGAGATGATGATTGCCACATGGTCGGGACCCGAGGCGAGCGCCGTGCGCACCTGCGCCTCGACGCTGTCGTGGCACGTCGCGCTTTTGCCGGCGGAAAGCAGGCGATCGCGGAACATTCCCGCTGGATATAGGTTATGCGAGCCCGTGTAGATGTCCACGGTGCCGGCGCGCATGATGAGCTTGGCGGCGTGGTCGAGCTGTGCAGGGTCGAGCAGCTCCTGCGTTTCGGCCAAGGTGGTCTGGTAGAGCCCCTCCATGCGCTCCATCACCTGCGCAGGGGTGGAAGTGGCATCGAAGGGAAAGTCGATATCCACCTCGGGGGCGGAGTCTGCGTACGAGGCTGCGCGCACCAGCTCGACCTTGAGCTCCTTGAAGCCCTCAAGGCCGAGCTTTTTGCAAAAGCGGTGGATGCTCGCAACGGAGACATTGGCCTGGCGCGCAAATTCCTTGATGGAGAGCCCGCGAACGTTCTCGCCCATGGCGAGAACCGTCTGCCCGAGCTGCTGCTCGGTGGGGGTGAGCCCCTTGCCCTGGGTGATTTTGCGCTTGATATCCATATGGCTCCCATGCATTCGTATCGCGATGTATCAATCATAACGGTAAATAAAACGCCCGGCTTGGCTGGGGAAAGCAAGCCGGGCGTCTCGTAAGGGGCTGTTGCGCGGGGTCGCTACCCGAGCACGCGGACGGGACCGAGCAGGCCGCTGGGCTCGGAGGGCTCGGTCATGCCGAACATGTCGGGGATGGCGTGGTCGAGGGTGTTGATCACATCGATCGTGAGCCCGTGCTCGCCGGCGGCAAGGGTGCCGAGCTCAAAGCGGTAGGGCGGACAGATGCGCGTGCCGAGGAGCGTGCCGTCGAGGGTGACGGTTGCGGTCTCAAAGACCTCGCCGAGATCGAGCGCGGCGCTGGTGAGGCCCTTGTCAACGCTGAGGCTCGCCTGGTGGCGGAAGGTGCCCGCCTTGCCGGGGAACTCGGCAAAGGAAAGGTCGTGCAGGCCTGCAAGCTCAATAGACTCGTCAAAGGCATCGGTGCCGGGGGCAGAGAAGGCGACCGTCCAGGGCCCGTCGATGCATGCGGCTTCAGTTCCTGCTGTTGCTGCGCGCGCGGAACCTGCGGCCCCGAGCACCACGATGCAGCTCTCGTAGGGCGCAAGTTCGAGCGTGCCCTCAAAGGCGACAGGCTCCCTGCCGTTGAGCAGGTCGAGGCGCGCGCCTGCAACGGGCGTGCCGTCGGCAAACGCAATCTGAGTGGAGATGCCCTGCTTGGGATGCTCGTTTACCAGCATGAGGTAGCTTTCGCCCGCGCGATCGTAGCGCAGCGCGCGCAGCCACGGCTGCGGCTCGGCGCATGCCACGGTCTGCATGCCGGCCGCGGCAAGCACGCTCGCAAGCTTGGAAGTGGCAACAACGCAAACGCCTGCAAGCTCGCTGGCATCCACGGAGGCAAAGCCCTCGCGTCCTGCAATATCGCCGTCATAGCGCTTACTCGGCAGCTTATCCAGGGCATACACGGCAGCGCCTGCGGCCGCGGCGCGCGCGGCAAAGTCAAGTACAGCCCCGCCGACAAACTCGGCGCCGGGCATGACCAGACAGCGGTATGCCTGCCCGTTTACAGTAAACCCGCCGTCCGCGGTAAACGCCACGGTATAGCGCTCGGCATCCTCAAATGCCTCGGCCGGCACAATATCAAAGTCGATTTGCGCGCGCATGAGCTCGGCGGCGGCGTGCTGCATAAACGAGGCTTCGCCGGCCCACTCGGCATCGGCGTGGTACAGAAGCGCCACCGGTGTGGCGGCCCGCCCGCCCGAAAGCAGGCTCGCCGTGCGATTCATGTAGCTCATGAGCTTGCCAAAGTGCGCAAACTGGGGGTTTTGGCCGTGCGCGTAGAAGTGCGGCGGGCAGTCCCAGTCGGGGAAGGCAGCCATGCTAAAGGCGTGCGGCACAAACCAGTTAACGCCGCGCACCATAAAGTGGTCGGCGATCCACTTCATCTCGCGCAGGCCCTCGTGCCAGCCAAAGGCGCCAAAGACCTCGGCCATGCAGCGCCCCTGCTTTTTGGGGTCGAGATGCGCCGCCGAGGAGCCCAGCTTGGGTAGCACGTAATTGTAGAACTCCAGGTCCCATACGCCGCGGCCGTAGGAGTGGAACCCCTGGTCCATACCGGGGACGAGCTGGTTGATCACGATGTCCACGCCCGCCATGTCCTGGCCGCCCACGGCGCGGAAGTAGTGTCCGGCGCCCACGCCCAAGCGCGCGTGGCAGTCCTTGTCCTCGATCACGTGGCCGATGTACTGCACGCCGTGCGCGCGGCACCAGCCGCCGAGCTGGTCGCAGAAGCATTCCTTGTAGAGCGTGCTTGCGATGTCCATGTACACATGACGCACGTGCGCGCCCGCCGGCTCGCGATCCCACAGGTGCGGGAGTTCGTCCAGGTAGCGCTCGCCCAGCGCCGCGCGCAGGCGGCGCTTGAGTTCGGCCGACCAGGGCAGGGGAGCCGTGGCCTTGCCGATGAGCGTGTCGGAGATGCCGTCGGCGCCGGTGACGCCCTTCTCGTTGGCAAAGCCGGGCTCATCGGAGAAAAAGCCCAGGATGGTCTTGCCAAACTCATCGCCCAGATGCGTAAAGTGCGGCTCGTACACAGCGTCGATGAGCTGTGCCACCGAGGCGCGGTCGACCATGTTGATGTAGTCCTCGTTGTAGGAGGTCTTGCCGCTCGTGAACATCACGCACGCCTGCGTGATGCCGGCCGGCGCGTCAAAGACCAGGCGGTAGGGTATGCCGTGCTCGTCCTCGATGACGCGGTGCTCTACCTCGACGGCGTGCCCTTCCTGCATAAACGTTACGCCATAGAAGCGCTCCGTCTTGTCGAACAGGTTGGTGAGCACGATGTTCGCCTGCGGCGTGGGGCCCACGATGTCGAGCGTGCGGTGTGTGAGCACGATCTTGCGGAGCTCGGGCGCGGCTTCCTTGACGGCGCCGTTGGCGTATCCGGTGGGAAAGTGTGCGTCGTCCAGAATCCAGATCTTGAGGCCCAGCTGCTTGCATATGTCGATCGCAAAGCGCAGGTCGCGCCACCAACCCTCGCCGCAAAAATCGGGGTGCGGGCGGCTCTCGAGGCAGACCTCGTGGATATCGGCGCCGGCGATCTTTTCCAGATACTCGGCAATGGTCTTATGGCTCTCGCCCTTCATCCACAAAAACGGAAGCACGTGGTTGTCGTAGGCGCCGTTGAGCACCTGCTGGTAGTACGCGGTCATGGATCCTCCTCGGCTCGGTCGATTAGCTGCATGGCACAGATTATGGACGTGTCAGCGCGCTCTGCTAATATCCGAATCACAACGAACTATGACCAAATCAACGATTGGTGAGCGATGGAGATCGACGAGCTCGAGCGTAGGCTCAGCGAACTGAGTGCCAGCGAGATTGCGTATAGAGACGGCTTGGCGTTTGATTGGTCGATTATGACCGAGCATGTCGAAATCGACGGACGTCCGGTGCGAAAGATTGGGCAGGTCGGGTTTGCCTACGCCCAGCCCGGCATGCCACGTGGCCTGACGATAAGGACAAACTCGCGTTTTAATGCCGTGCCCGAGCATGTGCACGACTACGTTGAGATGAGCTATGTGTATCGCGGGCACTGCCCGCAGACGGTGGCGGGGGAGAGGCTCGAGCTGGGCCGCAACGAGGTGCTGCTGCTCGACGCCGCCTGTCCACACGCGGTGTCGTCGCTCGGCGAGGACGACATCATGCTGAGCATGACCGTTTCACGTGCATTTTTGCGCCGGAGCCTGGAGTCGAGCCTCTCGCGCGAGAGCGTGGTCTCGCGGTTTTTGTTCAACGCGCTCAACAGTGAGACGGACCATCGCGGGCACGTACACTTTCGTTGCGGGGAGAGCCGGCGCGTGCGGCGCTACATGCAGGAAATGCTCTGCGAGCGTTACGAGCCGAGCCCCAACAGCGCCGAGATTGTTCTGTGCCTGTTTCAGCTGTTTTTGGCTGAGCTCATGGATTGCTACGAGCGCGAGCTGGTGCGCGGCGTGGCGGACGGCGCGGCGGGGCCCACTGCCCTGGTGACGGGAATGCTCGGCTACATCGAGCGCTCGTTTGCCGCCTGCTCGCTCGAGGAGATGGCGGCACACTTTCATGTGAGCCCCAACTACGCGTCGGCGCTGCTCAAGCAGCAGGTGGGAAAGACCTATCGGCAACTGGTCCAGGAGCGCAGGCTCGCGCGTGCCGCGGAGCTCTTGCGCGCGGGCGCCACGGCCGAGGCAGCGGCGCGTGCCGTTGGCTACGAGAACATGAGCTTTTTCTACCGCAAGTTCCGCGCCGCCTACGGCTGCACCCCGGCAAAATACCGTGGATGAGCAAGACGGAACGGGCTTTTAGCTATCGATATGCCACACCTAAATACTGTGTCTCATGTTTCGTTTCATCCATCCGGGTTGGAAGGTGGCCGTCAGGTCGATTTTTGCCTCGTCTAGGCCTCGGTATCAAAAAGTGTCAGCCGGCGGACGTGCCGGGGCGAAAAGAAGTGTCCAATGCAGCGCCTCCGCGCCTTGGGCGCCCAAGTGCGCGCGATACTCAACTCAGCACATAAAACCCGTTGCGAGGAGGCACCTATGGGATTTCCCAAGGGATTTTTCTGGGGCGGCGCCACGGCCGCAAATCAGTTTGAGGGCGCTTGGGACGTGGACGGCCGCGGCCCCAGCGTAGACGACCATTTCCTGGGCGGCAGCTACAAGGAGCCGCGCCAGATTACGATCGACATCGACCCCAACCGCTTCTACCCCAACCACGACGGCATCGACTTCTACCATCACTACGAGGAGGACATCGCGCTGTTCGCCGAGATGGGCTTTACCATGTTCCGCATGTCCATCTCCTGGAGCCGCATCTTCCCCAACGGTGACGATGCCGAGCCCAACGAGGCCGGCCTCGCCTTCTACGACCGCGTCTTCGACTGCCTGCGCGCGCACAACATCGAGCCGCTCGTCACACTCAGCCACTACGAGATGCCTTATCACCTGGTCGAGAAGTACAACGGCTGGGCGAGCCGCGAACTCATCGGCTTCTTTGAGAAGTACTGCCAGACCGTCTTCGACCGCTACCAGGACAAGGTCAAGTTCTGGCTCACCTTCAACGAGATCAACTGCGGCACCCAGGACATGGGCGCCATGATGGAGACCGGTCTGATCCAGGGTTTCGAGGGCCCGGCAAGCGCCATCAAGACCACCGCTCAGCAGCGCTATCAGGCCCTGCATCACCAGTTTGTCGCCAGCGGCCGCGTCGTGCGCTATGCCCACGAGCACTATCCGCAGTTTAAGATGGGCAACATGGACTGCTTCATCCTCTCCTATGCCGCCACGTGCGATCCGGCCGACGTGTTCGCCACGCAGCAGGAGATGAATACCATGAACTGGTACTGCTCCGACGTGCAGGTGCGCGGCAAGTATCCGTTCTATGCCAAGCGCTTCTGGGCCGAGAACGACGTTGAGCTTGTGATGGAGGACGGCGACCTGCAGGATATCGCCGACGGCAAGGTCGATTTCTACACCTTTAGCTACTACATGTCCGGCACTGTGGGCACCCACAAGGATCACGAGATGACCGAGGGCAACATGACCTTTGGCGGCAAGAATCCCTATCTGGAGTCCACCGACTGGGGCTGGCAGATCGATCCGCTGGGTCTGCGCATCGCCCTCAACGAGATTTACGCCCGCTACGAGATTCCGCTGATGGTGGTCGAGAATGGCATGGGCGCCTACGATGAGGTCGAGGAGGACGGTTCCATCCACGACCCGTACCGCATCGCCTACTTGCAGAGCCACATCAAGGCCATGGGCGAGGCCATTGCCGACGGCGTCGACCTGATCGCCTACACCTGGTGGGGTCCCATCGACCTGGTGTCCGCCGGCACCGGCGAGATGCGCAAGCGCTATGGCTTCATCCACGTCGATAAGTACGACGACGGCACCGGTACCTACGAGCGCCGCCGCAAGGACAGCTTCTACGCCTACCAGAAGATCATCAAGTCCAACGGTGCCGAGGGCCTGGATTAATCGACAATATGAGTGCCACCGGGGAAAAGCGTTGGGATGGGCTCGCGATTCGAGTCCCCACCTTAGCATTTGAACCATTTGGCACTATAATCACCATAGGCATGCGCACAACGTTGCGCTTAATCAAGAGGAGAAAACGTATGGGTCTGTTTGACATGTTCAAGAAGAAGGCTGAGCCCGCGACTGCCGCTGCTCCGTCCTCCATCTCTGCTTCTGCCGGCGCCGACGTGCTGTGCTCGCCCGTCAAGGGCAAGGTCATCAAGATGGCCGACGTGCCCGATCCCGTCTTTGGCGGTGAGGTCCTGGGCAAGGGCTGCGCCGTGTGGCCCGAGGACGATCTGGTCTACGCTCCCTGCGACGGCAAGGTGACCGTCACCATGGGCCACGCCGTGGGTCTGCAGTCCGATAGCGGCATCGAGGTTCTGGTGCATGTTGGCGTCGATACCGTCAACATGAACGGCGATGGCTTCGAGGGCTTCGTCAAGGCCGACGACGTCGTAAAGGCTGGCCAGCCCATGCTCAAGATCGACCGCGCCAAGATCGCCGCTGCCGGCTACAAGGACTGCGTCGTCGTTGCTGTGTCCAACACCGCCGAGTTTGCCGATGTCGAACTCGCCGTCGAGGCCGACTCCGCTGTCGCCGCCGGTGACGCCATCGTTAAGGTCGTCCGCAAGTAAACTGCGGCATCCAAAGGATGTGCAAGGGTGGTCGGGTTTTCCGGCCACCTTTTTTATTGCACCGCGGGGAAGCGTTTTATTGCACGTTGGGCGGGCTTGCAAACCGTTCGGACGCTAAAACGAACCGACCGCGCCTTCGTGCCGTCGAGGGTGTTAATAAGTGGATAGTATGGGCTTACTTATTACAACGTGCGCCGCGTCTGGGAAGCGCGGTGCCGCTCATTGGGAGGAACAACATGAAAAAGAAGCTGCTGCTTGCGCCCCTCATGGCCGTCTTGGTTGCATGCGTGGTCGTGCTTTCCGGCTGTGGAGGTCCTTCGATCGAGGAACTCATCACCGAGGATCTTACGACTCAGTTTGACGAGGTCAAGAACGGTGGCGACGAGTTCCTTTCTGGTCTGGAGGAGGCTTCGGGCGACGAGTTCGAGCAGTTGGGTATCGATCCCAAGGAGTATGCCAAGACCTATCTCGAGGGCTTTGACTACAAGATCGGCGACGTGACGGTCGACGAGGACAAGGGTGTCGCGACCGCCGAGGTCTCTATCACATGCAAGTCTATGAACAAGATCGTCGAGGACTTCTCCACCCAGTATCAGGAGAAGGTTGCCGCGCTTGATACGGTTCCCTCCGATGACGAGCTGTACAAGATGGCCGGTCAGGTTATGGTCGATGTGACCAAGGCCACCGAGCCCAGGAAGACCACGGTTATCTTCAAGTACACCTGCAACGACGACGGCGAGTGGTCTGCCGACGACTCCGTCAACTCCGAGATGATGGATGCAATGCTGAGCTAGTTTGTTGCGGCGTTTTACCAAACGCCGCAACTGCTCGACGCTGCGCGGGCACCAGAGCGACAACTTGTCATTCAAAGAGGACGGCATGACCAGAAGGTCTATGCCGTCCTCTTTTCATGCCAATTTGTTCGCTCTGGTGCCCGCTCGCTGTCCGCCCTCTACCTGCGGCGTTGCCATGGTAGTCATTGGGGCGGCACTTGGGGACGTTCCTTTTCTGCCGGCAGTTGGGGACACTCCTTGCGCCAGCGTTGCATCGAATGCTCGGGAAAATACGAGCCGGTATTTGGCCGAATAGCGGGTCACGGTTTCCGGATGGCGTGGGTTGCGGAAAGTGCGACCCGGAATATTGCTCTGAAACGGGATGCCGTTTCCCCGACAAGGCTCAACCGGAAAGCGCATCCCATTCTGAGGCGGCAAAACGGGATGCGCTTTCCGCGCGACAGAATCTATCCAGCCGTGTTGAGCGACAGCCCCGTTACTCGCCCAGAATCAGCGCCGAGAGCTCGTCTTGGGTGTCCACCACGTAGTCGGCGCCGGTGGCTTCCAACTCTGCGCGGCCACGGAAGCCCCAGGTGACACCGGCGCTCTTGAGGCCGGCATTGTGACCGGTCAGGACGTCGACATTGGAATCGCCCACATAGAGCGTGGTTGCCGGGTCGGCGCCTAGCTCTTTCATCACATGCAGCGTAACAGGCGCCTCGGGCTTGGGAGGAAGCGCATCGACGCGGCCCTGCACCAGCGCAAAGCGCTCGGAACCAAAGTATTTCTCGATAAGCGGAGCGGCCGAGACGTGGTCCTTGTTAGTGAGCACGGCAAGCTGCACACCCGCGGCGCGCAGGCGGTCGAGCATCTCGATCGTGCCGGCGTACGGTGCGGTGTGGTCCTCCTTGTGCTCGCCGTAGTAAGCCCTAAACTCGGCAAGCGTCTGCTCAAACATACGGCTGTCGCCCGCGTACTCGGCGGGCATAAAGCGCTCAACCAGCTTGAGCATGCCGTTTCCCACCTTGTAACGGTACTCGTCAACGGCAAACGTGGGCCAGCCGTGCGTCTCGCAGGTATGGTTGCCGGCGGCCGCCAGGTCCTCGAGCGTGTTGAGAATGGTGCCGTCCAGGTCAAAGATCACATGGGAAAAAGCTGCTGCCATGGGTGCTCCTGCCGCTTGAGTTGTAAAACGCACCCCATGATACTGGGCATGCGTGCCGGGCATGTTTGGAATCTGAATATCTTTAATAGCCCTGAGCCTTTGTCGTTAGCAAATCCTCGGCAGCTGTTCTCCCACGAGCATGTCGAGGATGCGGGTCGAGCCCCAGCCGGTGCGTACGCGCACGGCGGGACGGGCGCCCTCGGCAAGTGGCAGCACGCGACCGACGATGGCGGCATTCTCGCCGTAGCGCGCGGCGCGCATGGCGGCCAGCGCGGCATCGGCCCGCTCGGCCGGCACCACGGCAACCATCTTGCCCTCGTTTGCCACCTGCAGAACGTCGTAGCCGAGCATCTCGCAGGCGGCCTGCACGTCGGGGCGCACGGGCACGGCATCCTCGTCGATCTCCATGGCAACACCGCTGGCCTGGGCAAACTCGTTGAGCGTGGATGCCAAGCCGCCGCGCGTGGGGTCGCGGAAGCAGCGGGTGTCGGGGGCGACGGCGAGCACGTCGGCAATCAGATGATTGAGCGGCGCAGCGTCGCTTTCGATGCTGCTCGAAAACGCCAAGCCCTCGCGCTGGCTCATGATGGCGATGCCGTGGTCGCCGAGCGTACCCGATACCAGGATGACGTCGCCGGGGCGGCAGTTGGCGCCGCTGAGCGCCACGCCCGCGGGCACCTCGCCCACGCCGGCGGTATTGATGTAGACGCCGTCGGCACCGCCACGCTCGACCACCTTGGTGTCGCCGGTGATAATCTTCACGCCTGCCTCATGTGCCGTTTCGGCCATGGTCTGCACAATCTGGCGCAGCTTGTCCATGGGATAGCCCTCTTCGAGGATAAAGCCGCATGAGAGGTAGCGCACGTTAGCGCCCGAGGTCGCGACGTCGTTGACGGTTCCGCATACGGCGAGGCGGCCGATATTGCCGCCGGGGAAGAACTGCGGCGTTACCACAAAGCTGTCGGTCGACATGGCGATTCGCCCGCTTGCGGGCAGCGCGGCGACACCGGCATCGTTGCCCGCAAGCAGCTCGGGCGACCCAAAGGCATCCAGAAAGACCTCATCGATAATGCGCTTCATCATCTGGCCGCCGGAGCCGTGGCCCAGCAGGACAGTGCTATCGGTGGCAGTACGGGACATATCGAAAACTCCAATCGTGGGTGGTGTCAGCGTGCGGGTGCGTCCGGGTTAGTCGCGGTATCTAAAGTACGCCGCGCAGCTGCCCTCGGAGCTCACCATGCAGGGGCCGACGGGATGCTCGGGTGTACAAGCGTGGCCGAACAGAGGGCAGTCGCTCGGCGTGATGGCACCGCGCAGCACGTCGCCGCAGCGGCACCCACGCGGCTCGACCGTCGCCTCAACGGGCACGTCAAAGCGAGCGCGGGCATCAAAGCGCGAGAGCTCGGGGCGGATGGAAAGGCCCGAGTTGGCAATCGGCCCCAGCCCGCGCCACGTGGTGTCGCATGGCTCAAACACCTGCTCGACCAGCTGGCGCGCCACGGGATTGCCGTCGGCATTGACGCCGCGACGGTAGGCGTTGCCGATTGCGGGCTGCCCCTCAACAACCATCTGGACCAGCATGCAGATGCCCTGCAGAATATCGACCGGCTCAAATCCCGTTACCACGCCTGGGGTCTTAAACTCGTCGACCAAAAAGCCAAAGGGCGTCAAGCCCGTGATGGTGGCGACGTGGCCCGGCAGGATAAAGCCGTCGATAGTGGTCTCGGGATCGTTGGCGATGGCGCGCAGCGCCGGCGGCGTGGTCTTATGGGCGCAGTAGACCGAGAAGTTCTGCAGCCCGCGCGCGTCTGCCTCCAGGATGGCGGCGGCGATGGTGGGCGTTGTGGTCTCAAAGCCCACACCCATAAAGATGACCGGACGATTGGGGTTTTGCTCGGCGATATCGAGCGCGTCGAGCGGGGAGTAGACGATGCGAATGTCGCACCCTGCTGCCTTTTGCGCGGCGAGTGAGGTGGACGATCCGGGCACGCGCATCATGTCGCCAAAGGTGGTGATGATGGCGCAGTCTATGTTGGCGAGCGCGATTGCATGGTCGATATCGCGGTTGGCGGTAACGCAGACGGGGCAACCTGGGCCGCTCAGCAGCTTGAGTCCCGCCGGCATAATGGAGCGAAAGCCATAGCGACCGATGCTCACGGTGTGCGTGCCGCAGACTTCCATAAGGTTGATGGTGCGGTCGCCGACGAGTTCACGGATGCGTTCGATGAGCTCGCGGGCCAGCTTGGAATCGCGAAATGCCGAAAAGTCGATACCGGAGCGAGCCGGCTGTCCGGCCACCACTAGTACGCCTCAGCCGGGTTGCTGGCCAGTTGGTCTTCTTCGACCAGTTCGGTCATGGTGTTGACCAGGTCGAGCGTATCCTGCGCCTCCTGCTCGTCGACGATCTGGATGCCAAATCCAGCGTGCACCAGAATATAGTCGCCTACCTGTGCCGTCGGCACGAGGCGCAGCGAAACGGGGCGCTCGATGCCCATCATGTCGACGGTCGCCTTAAGGTCGTCGTCGCGTTTGACCACTTTACCGGGAACGGCAAGGCACATAATGTTCCCCTTTTATACGCTTTGCGCTGGATGGGCGCTTAATAATCCATCAGTCGATGGTAGCGCTCGCGGGAGTCACGAGCAAACGCGTTACACCTGTGAGACGGCGGCGCGCAGGCTGGCAAAACAGCCTATCGCAACGCCGTCTGCGCGAGGCGAGCGCGAGCGATGGCGGCCTGACCGTAGGCGATGCAGCCGTCGTTGACGGGCAGGGCGTGGGGGACCAAGACGGCAAGACCGGCGTTTTTGAGTTCGTGGGTAAGGAGCTGAAGCAAAAGCCGGTTCATGAACACACCGCCCGAGAGTGCGACGGTATCGAGGCCTTCGCGCGCACAGATCTCGCACGCGACGCGGGTCGTAGCGTGCGTAATGGCGATGTGAAACCCGAGGGCGAGCCTGTCGGCCGGCGCGCCTGCCTCGATTCCATTCAGAAGAGCTTCGATGAGCGGTTGGGGGTCCAAGGTGGGGGAGTCGTCGGCAGACGTGAATACGCCTGTATGATTGCCGTCGAGACGAACGGGCTTACCGCCGAGCGCGCGCCAGGCGGCGGCTTCGAGTTCTATGGCGGGTTCGCCCTCGTAGGTTGCCTTGTCGCAGATGCCCAGAATCGCTGCCGCGGCATCAAAGAGACGCCCCATGCTGCTGGTGCGCGGGCTGTTGATGCCGCGCTCGATCATGGTGGCTGTCACGCTGCGCGTTTGCTCGTCGAGGCCGTCCAAAAGCCGAGCGGCGCCTGGGTGCTCGAGCAGGCCGAGCTCACTGAGCAGGGCAAAGGCGTTGCGGCGGGCGTCGCGCACGGAGGCCGCCCCGCCGGGGAGCGCCCAGGTGCGCAGGTGCGCGGCGCGTTCAAAATCGGCAAGGCCGGCAACAAGAAACTCGCCGCCCCAAATGGTCCCATCGGTGCCGGCGCCGGTGCCGTCAAAGGCGATGCCAAGGACACGCGCGTCGGTTGTAAGCTGGCCCGCGGCGATGGCCTCGGCCATCACGCTCGCGATATGTGCATGATGATGTTGGACTTCGATAAGCGGCAGATTGTGCTTCCGTGCCAGTTCACGCGCCCACTGGCTCGACAGATAGCTGGGATGCATGTCACATGCCAAGGCGGCAGGCGCCAGGTCAAAGAGGTTTTCCAAGCGCGTGCGCGCGGCGTTCCAGGCATCGAAGGTCTCGCCGTTTTCGACATCGCCGATATGCTGCGACACAAAACAGGCCACATGGCCGTCGGCGTCCTCGCGCGTGAGCGCGATCGTAGCTTTTTGCTGCGGCCCGCAGGCGAGCACGCAGGGTGCAGTGCCGTCGAGCGCCGGCAGCGCTAACGGCTGCGGCGCATATCCGCGTGCGCGACGCACAGGCATGGCGGCGCCATCGACCACGCGTACCACGGAGTCGTCGTAGCGCGAGAGAATCGCGCGGTCGTTGCCGAGCAGCGCGTCGGCAATGCCGGCGGCAACGAGGCGCTCCCAGGCAAGATCGTCATCGGTCTCGATGGGCTCTTCGCTCAGGTTTCCGCTGGTCATGACGAGCGCGTGCATACCGCGGGCTTCTGCCGCGGCAAGCAACAGATGCTGAAGCGGGGTGTAGGGGAGCATAACACCGAGCTCTGGAAGGTCGTGCGCGACGGACGGCGCGAGCGCGAGGGCGTCGGGGGAGCCGCCGCTCTCGCAAGCAGCACGTCGGCGCAGCAGCACAATGGGGCGAATGCTGCCGGCCAGCAAGCCGCGCTCAACGTCGCTGACATGGCATAGGCGTTCAACGTCGGCAAGGTCGCGCATCATGACGGCAAGTGGTTTGTTGCTGCGGCGTTTGCGACGGCGCAGCTCGGCCACCGCCTGCTCGCTGGCGGCGTCACAGGCTAGATGAAATCCGCCCAGGCCCTTGATGGCGACGATGCCACCGCTGGCCAGCAGCTCAACGCAGCGCTCGATAATGGCGTCGCTGGCCTCGCGTGTGGTGCCGACTGCCGGTGTCGCGGACGAATTCCCGCACGCATCGCCGTTCACAGCCTCGCGCCACGTAATATGCGGCCCGCAATCAAAGCAGGCATCGGGTTGCGCGTGAAAACGCCGGTCGAGTGGGTCGGCATACTCCGCGGCACACTTGGGACACATGGGAAAACAATCCATCGACGTGGCCGCTCGGTCATAAGGCAACGATCGGATGATGGTAAAGCGTGGGCCGCAGTTAGTGCAGTTGATAAAGGGGTAGTGATAGCGTCGGTCGGCGGGATCGAACAACTCGCGCAGACAATCGTCACAGGTAGCGATATCGGGCGAGACGAGCGTCGTGTGCGCGGTCTGGTCCTGCGATGCCACAATGCGAAAGCCCTGCTCATCGGCAGCACTCCAACCGCCAGGCCCCAAGTCCACAACCTCGACATGCTCTACGCGAGCCGCCGCGGGCGCATGCTCAGAAAGCGCGGCAACAAAAGCATCGAGCGCATCGGCCGGAGCGTGCGCCTCGATATGTACGCCGTCGCCCGCATTGAGCACCCATCCGCAAATGCCATGCGCCATGGCCTCGCGATACACAAATGGTCGCATGCCAACGCCCTGCACAATGCCCGTCACATGAATATGCACATGCCGCATGCGACACTCCTCATCAAAACCGACCAAAAAGGGACAAGTTTATTTTGGTAGGTAAAACGCTAAACCTGCCAAAACAAACCTGTCCCTTTTTGGTAGGTGCGCTACAGCCCCAGGCTCTGCTTGGTGGCGGCGCACGTGAGCTCACCGTGCTTAACGCCGCGCAGGCCCAGCAGGCGGTCGGCTAGTTCGTAGACGCGCTCGCCGCGACCCTTGAGCGCCAGAATCTCTAAGCAGTTGTGGTGATCCAGATGCACGTGCATGGTCGATACGATCTCGTCGGTGTAGTCGTGCTGCACTTCGTCCAGACGGCGCGTCAGGTCGCCGGTATGGTGGTCGTAGATCATGGTGAGCGACCCGATAACATGCTCATCGGGCGTGCGCATCTGCTCCTTGGCGATCGAGGCGCGAATCAGGTCGCGCACGGCCTCGGAGCGGTTGGCCACGTCGCCGCGGCGCGCGATCTGTTCGTCAAAACGGCGCAGCAGGTCGTCCGGTGCGGTAACCGAAAAGCGGACCAGCTCGGAGCCGGAGCCACTACAGTGGCAGCCTGCGTCACCGTCCGCCCCGTGCGGATGCTCGTGCTCGTACCCGCAGCCGTGCTCGTGTTCGGCCACGTTACACCAGCTTCACGGAGCCGACGGAGTTGTGGTCGGCCTCGATGGCCTCTTCGTAGCCCTCGAGTGCGTCGTGGGCCTCGTGCAGCGCGGCCATGGCTGCCTCGAGCTTGGCGCCGATGCGCTCCATGTCAAAATTCTCGGTCGCATGCAGCAACTGATGGCTCCACTCGTGAGCGAGCTCGATGGTGTCGTCGACCTGCTTGACGCTCATGGCAAGCTGGCTCATGTTCATTCCAACATCATGCATGGGAAATCTCCTTGTGTGGACGGTGATCCAGTGGTTCAGATTTTACTACGCCCGCTCTGCGCGCCGCTGCATAAGAAAACGGGTGCGAGTCTGTGCGACTCGCACCCGTTCACTGGGGGCTGTTTGTAACTACCATACTATCCGTGGTCGCACGCGCCGCACCCGGCAGTCCGGCGAGCGGTGCAAAACCGCTCATGGACGGCGGGCAAGTAACAAGCGTATTACAGATGCTTCTCCAGCAGCGCCTGCAGCCTCGCCTTGGGCAGAGCGCCAACCGAGCGGTCAATCTCCTCGCCGTTCTTAAACACAATCAGCGTGGGGATGCTCATGACGCCATACTTCATGGCCAGGTCCTGGTTGTCGTCGACGTTGCATTTGGCAACGGCAAGCTTGCCCGCCAGCTCATCGGCTACCTCGTCCACGATGGGCGAGAGCGATCGGCAGGGCCCGCACCAGGGCGCCCAAAAATCGACCAGCACGGGCAGGCTGTCGTTAACGATGGAATCGAAGTTCTCGGGGGTAATCTGCTTAATGTCAGCCATGGTGACCTCCATAATACGACGCGGCTCGGCCGCGTAAAACTCAGTACGACCGTGCTTATACCCAGCCGCCCGCAAAGCAACCACTCGCGGGCAGCTCTTTTATATAATGGTGGGCACGCAAACGATTGGAGAGCGCATGTCCACGTCACAAAGCCAGAAAAAAGAAGCCATCGCCCAGGCGGCCGAGCAGGAGCTCACATCGCTTGCGGTCCGTGGCGTGCGCATCGTGGGTAACGCGTGCTCGCCGATCGTGCTGGTCAAAGGCGATTTGGACGAGGCCGAGCGTTCGGGCGGCGAGCTGGCTGCCGGTCCGGACGGTGCTGCGCTGCGCAAGGCGCTTGGGGCCATCGGCTACGCGCCCGAGGATTTTTGCGTGCTGGCAAGCGTCGCCGGCACAGGTGACGGAGCGGTCGCGGTGGGCGAGACTCTGCCGTGCGAGCTGTTCCGCGAGGCGCTTGAGGCTCTGGATCCCGAGGCGGTGCTGCTGCTCGATAACAGCGCGGCCGATGTCATGCGCGAAACCTACGCCGATATGCTCGTGGCGATTGATGACTTCGACACCGCCATGCTCAAGCCCGGCCTGGTCGCCCATGTGCAGGGCCGCCGCGTGCTCGCGCTCGATGGCTTTGAGGCGGCGCTGACCGACAAAGCGGCCAAGCAGCGTATGTGGGCCTACATCAAGCAGCTGACCCCGGCGGTCGCTCCACTGTAGCGGATCGGCACCGGCGAGCGATTGCCTGGCGGGCGAGGCGCGCCGCGAGATCGGCGCCGTACTTCTACATCACAGCGCGCAGCTCAAACCGATCGCCGTTAATGCGGAACTGGCAGTTGCCGTTCATGCGCTTCACGGCAAGTTTGATGCTCTTGGTTCCAAAGCCGTGGCCCGCATGCCGGGTCACGGGCATGCCGTCGACCATGCGCGGCGCGCGGTCAAACGTGTTGGAAACTAACAGCAACAGCTGGCCGTCCTCAAGTCGCAGGTCAAGGTCGACGAATCGCTTTCCTTGGGGTGCGGCGCTTGCGGCGGTGATAGCGTTTTCCAAGGCATTTGAGAGCACGCTAAACAGGTCGGCGTCACCTACGTGGACGGTTTCGGGTACGGCGGCGCGCAGGTTGGCGGTAATGCCGTTTCTATTGATATCTGAGTTGAATGACGAAAGCGCGATGTTTACGGTCTCGTTGGCGCAGAAGCGGCGTACGGCGGTGCGGTCGCCGGCTTCGCAGAGCTCATCGATGCGTTTGAGCGCCTCGTCGGTGTGGCCCTCCTCAATTAAAGTGGCCAGGCCGCGTAGGAAGTGGCGCATATCGTGGCGAAGAATCGACAGCTCGCGCCCAGATTGACGCCAAGCCTCGAGCTCTTTGATGGCGGCGCTGTCGCGGGTTTCGAGCATCCAACGCTCTCGCTCGGCGGTTTCCTTTTCTTCGTATTCGCGCAGGTAAACGGCAAGAAACATAAGATAGAAGGCACAGAGCGCAAATGCCAAAAACTCAACTGTCACCACCGAGCCCGAGTGGAACAGCGTGGTGTAGACGTTGGTGGCGTAGTCAAAGATGTAATAGACGAGCGGCAGGATTAAAAGGATGCTCAGCTCGGTGGGGCTTTTAATCGCCAAGCGGGGTCCAATGTCGCCGGCCCAATGCAGCAGGACGGCAAAGACGCCGAGCGTGGTCGCGATGCGCGCCAGATAGTACGCGATCTGCGAATCGGTTGCGGCAAAGGCGGCGATGCCCATCCAGTTGCTGAACTGACAGCTCAGATAGGCGCTGGTGACGCCCAATGCCGCGAGCAGCGGGCTCAGACGGTAGCGCGCACACAGGTAGACGGTAAGCGGCAGGTGCACGACGAGCGGATAGACCTGACGGGCAAAAAGCTCTCCGCCAACGACATTGGCGATCGAAAAGGCAGCGCCGGTTGCGGCTCCGACCCCCACCAACTCGAGTGCATGGCGTCGATTGATTTCGATACCGCATAGCGCCGCCGAAGCAAAGACGCCAAAGAGTAGCGTTGTGGCGTGGTGGATTGCCCAAAGGACCATTTCGACCGAGGAGATCATCAGCGCCTCCCGCCCTCGAAGCGCACCGCAAAGTAGGCGTCTTGGAACCCCTGCTTGCTGCTGCGCGACAGCGGAATGCACGCGCCGGAGCGCATGACGATGTCCGTGCGATCGAAGTGGTCGATGTTGCGCAAGTTGACCTGGTAGCTACGGTGGCATTTAAAGAAGGTGGCATTTTGCGCCAAACGGTCCTCGACGCTGCGGAACGACTCGAGTGCCTCGATATCGCGTTCGTCGCGCAGGTGGAAGACCACGTGCTTGTTGCGCGCCTCGGCATATTCGATGTCGGACAGGCGCAGGGCGTGGTAGCCAAAGGACGTTTTGATCACGAGCTCGTCGGTTGCCGCCGGGCGCATGCTCGAAAGTTCGTCGAGTAACTGCGCCAGGCGTTCGTAAGTCACGGGCTTGAGCAGATAGTCGAAGGCGCGGACCTCGTAGGACTCCAGTGCAAACTCGGGCGACGAGGTAAGGAACACCAGGCGCACGGCGGTGTCGGCCTGGCGCAATTCGCGTGCGGTGTCCATGCCGTTGACGAGCGGCATGATCATGTCGAGCAAGATGATGTCGGCGCGCGACGCGGCATGGCGCGCCAGCAGGTCCTCGCCGCGCGTGACGAGCGCAACATCGACCGCCGTGCCCGTCTCGGCAGACCAGCGGTTGACCATGCGGTGCAGGTTATCTAGAAAGGCGACGTCGTCGTCGCAGGCGATGATTTTGAGCATATTTGGCCCCCTTAGTACCTCGATTTTGCCACATCGTGCACGCGCCGCCCGCGGGGGTGCGTTCCATTTGCGCCCCACGGCACGCAACTCGCGCCGAGCGGCAGGGTGTCAAAACATGCGGTTGCACAATACCAGATGGATATATATGTCAATTTGAGCTGGCGGCTGGCGAGGGACCATGCTGGCCGCCAGCGCCAAGCGATATCGGACATCGCGAAAGCATAGGGGTAAGGGAGCTGAACGATGAAGGGGAAGAAGATGGGGATGCGCGCTGTGCTGACGCGCCTGCTGGGTATCGCAACCGTGGCATGCGCGCTCGTGGCGACGCCGGCGGTGGCAAGCGCCGAGACGCAGGTCATGCCCGACGGGGTGAAGGCGGAGGTGCTGCCGCTTACGCAGGCCAACAACGAACCCGTCCAAATCACCGAGCCGGGCAGTTACGTACTTAAGACGGCTGAGGGTGAGGTCACGCCATCTTCGGGTTACACCATCGACGCGCCGGATGCGTCTCGGATTAATCCTGTGAGGATCTACATCGATGGCACGGTCTACGTGAACGATAAGATTAACTGGCGGGTTGAGCAAACTTGATGGCTGTTCAACATCAAACAGGGTAGCAATATGCCCTCAATGTTGCACGAAGCGCCAGCTGCAACATAAACGGCGGCGATTCGCGAGCGGACGGATCGTCGCGCGTTTCGCGGCAGCGAGCAGTCGCTTGGTATCCAACTGGCAAATGACGAGCTCGCGAAACTGCTCGAGGTCCCTCTCGCCGAGCCCCTCTTCAATCTGAGGGGCAGGTATCGCGATCAATTCAACAAGCCGCTGTACGTGGGGCAGCAATATATCATCGGGTCGCGATACACCTTTTCGATGTAGCGTCGCGAAGGGCGCCCTTCGCCGTTGCGGCGCACGAGTGGATTCAGGAGAACCATCATCATGGTCCAAGGAGCCTTCCCTTCAAAGCCGTCATCTTCGATATGGACGGCGTCATCGTCGATACCGAGGCGTATTACCAGATCGAGCAGCGCGAGTTCTTCGAGGAATTCGGCATCGAGGTGAGCGACGAGGAGCTGTTGGCGACCGTGGGCGCCTCGTTCCAGTCGTTCCAGCGCTCCCTCGTCGACTGGTTGGGCCGCATCGGGCGCGTGGTGACGCCGGACGAGGCCCTGCGCATCTATCGGGATTGGAAGAACGGGCGCGAGGTCGATTACGCCGCACTGATGAATCCCGGCGTGCACGAGGTCTTGGCGGGTCTCAAAGAGCGCGGCGAGCGCCACACGCACGCCGCGCGCTCGTTTTCGGTAAACGCTTTCCTTCTCGGAAGGGAAAAGCCGGGTATAGAACCCGTCCCATCGCCGCTGGTATCATAGCTAGGCGAAAGGAGGTCAAAGCCGATGGACGTGCAGCTGGCGCGATTTGCGCTCCACATCATGGAGCACGAGGGCATCAAGCCCGCTGAGCTTGCCGAGGCGTTCGGCGTGAGCGTTCGTACCGTGCGCAACCATGTGCAGGCGGTCAATCGCAGCCTTGAGGGCGTCGCGTCTATCGACCTTGCGCGCGGGCGGGGCTATACCGTTTCCGTCGCCGACGAGCAGGCGCTTGATGCGATATTCGAGCAGGCGCGCAAGCAGCGGCGTGCGTCGTTGCCCCAGACGGCCGAGGCCCGCGTCTCCTATCTCCTCAACGATTTGCTCTCGCGCAGTGATTACATCGCCATCGACACACTGGCGAGCGTCCTTTATGTATCCCGGACGAGCATATCGAACGATTTGAAACAGGTCGAGGAGCGCTTGGCGCAGTTTGGCCTCGCCATCGACAGGCGCAGCCATCATGGCATCAAGGTCATCGGATCCGAGATGGCCAAGCGTCTGTGCCTCGCGAGCCTCGCCATGGAGGGCTCGGATGAGCTGAAGGGCGCGGCGCGCCTCTCGGTCGACGCCGAGGCGTATCGTGCGCTGTTCGACGTGGTTTCCGATTGCGTCGACGACGTGACGACCGAGGAACGCTTCGCCATCAACTCGGTCGCCTACCGCAACCTCATCACGCATATCGTCATCGCTTTGTTGCGGATACGCGAAGGTTGCTATGTGCCCATGGAGGGCGAGCAGCTCACCGAGATTCGGAAGTCCCCGAGTTTCCCGATTGCCCGGCGCATCTCCGATGCCATCGGCGCACGCACCGGCGTCGTTTTGCCCGACGAGGAGGTCGCCTATATCGCCATCCATCTGGCGGGCAAGCGCCTGCTCGGGGATTTCGATGCCGGGGATGATCAGGAGGCGGGGCTTGTCATCTCGGATGAGGTGTGGGATGTCGTGACGGGCATGCTCGACGCGGTGTGGCGCACGTTCCGATTCGACTTGAGGCACGATTTGGAGCTGCGCATGAATCTCGCGCGCCATCTCGTGCCGCTCGAGGTGCGCTTGCATCACCATCTGCATCTCGATAATCCCATCTTGGGGGACATCAAGTCGCGTTTTCCGCTTGCCTATTCCATGGCCGTCGAGGCGGGCTCCTCGTTGGCGGCGCATTATGAAGCTGGGCTTTCCGAGGAAGAGATTGGCTACATCGCTCTCTCCTTCGCCTTGGCGCTCGAGCGCCAAAAGACCGATGCCCCCAAGAAACGCATTCTGGTGGTCTGTGCCTCGGGCTCGGGCAGCGCCCGGCTGCTGGAGCACCGCTATCGTCAGGAGTTCGGTTCGTACGTCGAGCATATCGAGACATGCGATGCCGCCCACGTGCGCTTCGTCGACTTCTCGCGCATCGACTATGTGTTCACGACGGTTCCGCTTGCCGAGGAGGTGCCGGTCCCGGTACGCCAAGTGGGCTATTTTCTGGACGCGGCAGAGGTGAGCGACGTGCGTGAAATCCTGCTTTCCGATTCGCGGCGGTCGGATGCCCGCCCGCTGTTCTGCGAGGAGCTTTTTCTGCCGCATGCGTCGTGCTCGACGCCCGAGGAGGCAATCGAGCTGCTGGTCGGCAAGGCCTCGCGCGTCTACGACCTTTCGCCCGATTTCCTCGATTTGGTGTATCGCCGCGAGCAGACGGCTCCGACGGCATTCGGCAACCGGGTCGCCATGCCGCACCCGCTCGAAGCGGCGAGCACGCAGAGCTTCGTGGCCCTCGCCCTCACCGACGAACCCATCATCTGGGGAGGTCGCGAGGTGCAGGCGGTGTTCCTCGTCTCAATCGCCCGCGATGCGACCGACGTCTCCGAGGGCTTCTTCTCGGCGATGTCTGAGCTGGTTTTGAGCGAGGCGTTCATCGACCGCCTGCTTTCCGAGCGCTCTTGGCAGACGCTCATCGAGTTGGTCGATCCCATCGAGTCGTGCTCCGCACGATAGCCCATACGTTTTCCATTGAGATATTTGCAAACCGAGAGGGAGGTGAAAACCATGGCAGAGGAGGAACAGAGCACCGAGATGATCTCCTTCGGCATCATCGCTTCGGCGGGTCAGGCGCGCAGCCTCGCCTTCGAGGCGCTGAAGAAGGCCAAGGAGCATGATTTCGAGGCGGCGAAGGCCCTGCTCGAGCAGAGCAAGGAGGCCGCGCTCGAGGCCCATCACGTGCAGACCCAGCTTCTTTCCAAGGAGGCTTCGGGCGACCATACCGTCGTCGACGTGATGCTCGTGCACGCCCAGGACCATCTCATGACCTCGATGCTCGCGCAGGAGCTGGTCGAGGAGATCGTGAATGTGTATCGCGAGCTCGACGCGACGCGCGCCGAGTAATGCGGGCGGGATGGCGCGCTCAAGGCCGCCGTCTTTGTTGATACGACCGTTATGCAAGGAGAATCAAAACAATGAAGGTATTGCTGGTTTGCGCCATGGGGATGTCCACGAGCATTCTCATGAAGAAGCTTGAGAAGTATGCCGCTGAGCAGGGGATCAATTTCAGCATCGCCGCCCAGAGCGTCAACACGTACAAGACGGTCTGCCATGAGTATGACTGCATCCTCATGGGTCCGCAGATTTCCTATCAGAAGGACAACATCGCCGCCGAGTCCGGCATGCCGGTCGCCGTCATTCCGCCGACCGATTACGGCACGGGCAACTGCGCCAATATCATGAAGCTCGTCGAGTCTCTCGTCCAGGGCTAGATACCCGTCTCGATCGAAGAGAAACGGAACACCAATGTCCAAACTTGACAACCTGTATCAATCCCCAGTGATGATGAAGCTGCAGGAATGGGGCGGCAAGCTCCAGGCCAACAAGGCCCTGTCCGCCATCAGCGGTGGCATGATGGCGGCCATGGCGGTCATCCTCGCCGGCGCCATCTTCACCGTCGTCGCCACGCTGCTGGATATCGTAGGCGTGCTCGAGACGACCGACGCCGCCTATATGTGGCTCACCACGCCCTATAACATGACCATGGGCATCCTGGGCGTCGTCGTGGCCTTCGCCGTGGGCTACATCTACTCCAAGAACTTGGAGATGGAGGGCGCGCTGGCGAACGGCATCGTCACCATGATTCTCTTCCTGCTCGTGTGTGCTCCCGTTCAGAGTGTCACCCTGCAGGATGGCTCGACCATGAGAGTGCTCGCCACCACCTACCTTGGCGGCACCGGTCTCTTCACCGCGCTCATCATCCCGCTGGTTTCGGTCAAGATCATCGATTTCTGCCAGAAGCATCACGTGAGCCTCAAGATGCCCGACGCGGTTCCGCAGTTCCTTTCGGACGCTTTCGCGACCCTCGTGCCGCTCGTCATCTGCATCCTGCTCTGGCATGGTCTCAACACACTTGCCCAGATGACCATCGGCGTCGTGCTCCCGGGCGCCATCGCCGGTATCCTGTCCATCCCGCTGACGCCCCTCATGTCGGTGCCCGGCATGTTCGTACTCGCGTTTGTGTGCCAGCTGCTCTGGAGTCTCGGCATCCACGGCGCGATGGTGCTCTCTCCGGTCATCATGGCCCCCATGATCCAGTTCTACACCCAGAACGCCGAGCTCGTCGCCTCCGGCCAGGCTGCCATGTTCGCTCCGATCGCCCTGTATGGCGTCATGTCTTGCTGCGGTGGTAGCGGCAACGTGCTGCCGCTCGCCGTGCTTTGCATGCGTTCCAAGTCCGAGCAGCTTCGCGCTGTGGGCAAGGCCGGTATCGTTCCTGCGGTGTTCAACATCTCCGAGCCCATGGCGTTCGGTACTCCCATCATCTATAACCCCATCATGGCCATCCCGTTTATCCTGAACCCCATGATCATCATGTTCTTTGCCTATATCGGCTACTCGCTCGATTTCTTCCAGCCCGGCCACCTGCTCATCATGACGCAGCTGCCGATCATCATGCAGAGCTTCATGCCCTCCCTTGCGTGGCAGAACCTCTTCATTGCCCCTATGGCCTTCGTCATCGCCTTCTTGGTCTACCTGCCGTTCGTGAAGGTGTATGACCATCAGCTGTGCGAGAAGGAGGCTGCCGAGAAGGCCGCTTCCGAAGCGTAGGGACCATCTTGGCGCATGTGCGCATGTGCCCCGCTCTCTGCGGGTGACTTGTGATTGGGGCGCGGCTCTTCGAGTCTCGCCCCTCGTTGTATTTGGAGGTGTTCCATGGGTAGATTTCCCGATGGATTCTTGTGGGGCGGCGCCATCTCGGCCAATCAGATCGAGGGCGCATGGGATGTGGACGGCAAGGGCGTCTCGGTGCCTGACGTGTGCACGGCCGGTTCGCATAAGGTCGACAAGCGCATCACGCCGACCCTTGAGCCGGACACGTTCTATCCGAGCCACGAGGCGTGCGATTTCTACCATCGCTATCGCGAGGACATCGCGATGCTCGCGGAGATGGGCTTCAAGGCGTTGCGGCTCTCGATTGCGTGGACGCGCGTCTTCCCTACGGGGGAGGAGGCGGAGCCCAACGAGCTCGGTCTGGCGTTCTATGATCGCGTGTTCGACTGCTGCCGCGAGCACGGCATCGAGCCCATCGTGACGCTCAGCCATTATGAGATGCCCTATGCGCTGGCGAGCAAGTACAACGGCTGGGCCGGCCATGAGCTCATCGCGTGCTTCGAGCGCTTTTGCGCCTGCGTGTTCGAGCGCTATCGGGGCAAGGTGCGCTACTGGCTCACGCTGAACGAGATGAATACGGGCATCGGTCGCGGCGGGGCCGTGCTCAACTTGAGCACCGTCCGCGGGTACGAGGGGCCCATCAACGGCCTGCCCGATAACCCCGCCGAGCGCTTCCAAGCGCTGCACCATATGCTCGTCGCTGCCGCGCGCGTGACGGCTCTGGCCCACGAGCGCTATCCCGAGTACCGCATCGGCTGCATGTCCTCGTTTGCGCTCATGTACCCCTATACCTGCGATCCCGATGACGCGGTGCTCGTGCAGCAGCGCACGCGCGTGGCCAATTGGTTCTGCTCCGATGTTCAGGTGCGAGGATACTATCCCAGCTACATGAGGCGCCACTTTGCCGAGAAGGGCATCGAGGTCGCGATGGAGCCGGACGACGCCGAGACGCTCGCGCGCGGCACGGTCGACTTCGTCACGTTCAGCTACTACATGTCGGTCTGCCTCTCCGCGCATCCCGAGAAGCTCGAGACGACGGGCGGCAACTTCGCCTTCGGCGCAAAGAATCCCTACCTCAAGACGAGCGACTGGGGTTGGCAGGTCGATCCGGTGGGCCTGCGCTGGTCGCTGAATGCCATCTGGGATCGCTATCAGAAGCCCGTCATGCTCGTGGAGAACGGCTTGGGTGCCTACGATACGGTCGAGGAGGACGGTTCCATCCACGACCCGTACCGCATCGAGTATTTGCGCCAGCACATCGAGCAGATGGCCGAGGCGGTGGCCGACGGCGTCGACCTCATGGGTTACACCTCGTGGGGCCCCATCGACTTGGTGAGCGCCTCGACCGGCGAGTTCGCGAAGCGCTACGGTTTCATCTACGTCGATCGCCACGATGACGGAACGGGCACCTTCGAGCGCAGCTGCAAGGACTCGTTCTATTGGTACCAGCGCGTGATCGAGACGAACGGCGAGGATCTCGGCGGGGAGGTCTCCCATGCGTGAGGTGCGGTTGGGCATTTCCCTCTACCCGGAATTCGCCTCTGCCGAGGCGTGCCGAGAATACCTGCGCCTCGCCGCCCGTCACGGCTATCGCGTGCTGTTCGTGGCGCTGCTCGGCGTCCGCGATGAACGCGATGAAGTCACGGCACGTTACCGGGCTTTGACCGACGAGGCGCATGCGCTCGGCTTCGAGGTGTTCTGCGACGTGAACCCTTCGGTGCTTGCGCGATTCGGCGTGAATGCGAGCGTTTTGCGCGGCAAGCTCGATCTGGGATTTCTCCAGGAGATGGGCTGCGATGTCATGCGTCTCGATCTCGGTCTCTCCGAGATGGAGGAGGCGTTTCTCACGCGCAACGAGGCGGGCATCGGGGTGTGCCTCAACGCCTCGGCAAACGCGTGCGACCACATCGGGGCGCTGCTCGCGAGCGGTGGGGAGCCGGCGCGCATCGTAGGCTGCCATAACTACTATCCGCATCGCTACACGGGTCTGACGCTCGAGTATTTTCTGACCTGCTCGCGTCGGTGGAAGGAGCGCGGGCTTCCACTCCAGGCATTCGTGTCATCGCAGGAGCCGGAGGCCTTCGGCCCGTGGCCGGCATGCGACGGTTTGCCTACGCTTGAGATGCATCGCGATCTGCCCGCCGCCGTGCAGGCCCGTCACCTCGTGCAACTCGGCTGCGTGGATGACATCATCGTGGGCAACTGCTTTGCGAGCGAGCGCGAGCTTGCGGCAATCGCTGCGGGCGTCGCAGCCCCGATGGCGTTCACCTTGCATCGCGCTCCCGGTTTGCCGAAGGAGCTTGAGCGGCGCCTGCGCCTCGGCCTGTCGTGTCGTCCCGAGCAAAACGGCTATCTCGTGCGCACCGTCGAGAGCCGGATGGTGAAAGGGGAGGTCGCTCCCTTCAACACGGTCGATATCCGGCGGGGCGATGTGCTCGTGGACAACGACGGTTACGGCCAGTATGCCGGCGAGGTTCAGATTGCGCTCGCGGCCATGGAAAACAGCGGGCGGACGAATGTGGTGGGGTATATCGATGGCGCGGAGCTCATGCTGCTCGACGGCCTGCGTGCGGGCACGCGCTTCACGTTCAATGTGGTCTAACCGTCCGGACTGCGGCGGGGCGGTTAATCGAGTTGCGCGATGCGCCGCCCCGCGCATCTGCTGATTACAATCGCAAGAGACGCACGCTCGTCTCCGCAAGAGCGGGGGCGAGCGTTTGCGTAGAGGTGCCGCGGATCTCGGCGAGCAGGGAGAGCGTGTGGGCGAGCGAGGCTTCCAGCTCTGCGGCGGAGCAGGGGGCATCGAGCCATGCGGGCGCATCCGTCTCCAAGAGCAGTGCGTCTTCCGGCAGTTGGCGCGCGTAGGCGCGCCCGCGCCTGGTCGCGAGCATGCACTCGTTGACCGAGACGAGGCGCCCGAGCGCGCGCAGGCGGTTCAAGTCCTCGCCGCTGCCCGAAAACAAGTGGAAGATGCAGGTCGCGTGCGCGGGGAGGCCGTGGCGCTCGAGGATGTCGAGCGCTTCTGTGGCGGCGTGCACGGCATGGATGGACACGACGCGGCCCGCGCGCGGCTGCGCGGCGCAGGCGGCCACGATGCGGTCGAAGGCGTAGAGCTGCGCCGCGCGCGTCGATGCATGGGCGCGCGAGAAGTCGAGCCCGACTTCGCCCACGAATTCGTGGGCGGCGGCTTGGGCGGCCGCCCACGCAGCCGTCTTCTCGCCGGCAGGGCCCGCCTCGATGCGCCAGGGATGGAGCCCGGAAGCGACACGCACGTTGGGTGCCGCGGCGAAGCGCTCGCACGCTGCCGGGTACTCGGACGGTGCGAGCGTGGCGTCGAGCAGGGCGATACCGCGTTGCCGTACGGCGGCTGCGACTTCTGGGCCGTTCGCCATGTGGCTCAGGTGGCAGTGCATGTCGACGAGGCGATAGCCCCCGCCGGGGGCGCATCCTCGCCGGAAGGATTTGCGTTCCCGCGCACCTCGGACGGAGCGTCCGCCCGCCCGCCTCGCGCGCAGCGGCCCTCACGCCTTGCCGCCCTTGCGTCCGGCCAGCTTGCCCTTTTGTGCGGCGTCGTGCATGGCGAGCGCCGCGTTGGTGTCGTCGTCCGCGCCGACGCCCGAGAGCTACCGCAGGATTTCTCCCGCGAGCATCTGCCCCATAATGGGGGGCATCCAGCTCGCGGTGCCCAGATCGGTGCGCTCGCTGCGCGCCGCGCCGGGTGCGGCCGAGATGCGCACGGGCTCCTCGCAGGAGTACAGGACACGCAGATGGCGGATGCCGCGACGACGGCACTCCTTGCGCATGATGCGCGCGAGCGGGCAGTTCACCGTCTTGTGCACGTCGGCGAAACGTAGGCACTCGGGATGGAGTTTCTTCGCCCCGCCCATGGAGCTGATGAGGGGAAGGCCGCGCTGCTGGGCGAGCGCGGCGATGGCGAGCTTCGTGGAGATGGTGTCGATGGCGTCGATGACGTAGTCGAGGCGTCCGCCCGTCGCGGCGAGGCAGGTGTCGATGAGCTCTTCGAGGTTCTCGGCGAGCACGAAGGCGTCGCGCGCGATGACGCGGCAGGCGGGGTTGATGTCGCGCACCATCGCGGCCATGATGTCGACCTTGCGTGCGCCCACGGTGCTCTCGAAGGCGATGGCCTGGCGATTGATGTTCGAGGGCGCGACGACGTGGATTGGCAACACCTATTTGGACGATTCCGGGGGGGGGGGACAGCCCCGTCTCCCTGAGCTCGACCGGCGACATGCAGCCCAGCGCCGAGTGAATCCTGAAGTTGTCGTACCGGTGCACGTTGTCCGAGAGCCTGGCCCTCGGTATCCCGCCGGCCGACTCGTCGACGGCGTTGTCGTGGGGGCAGCCCTTGGCCGACGGCGACCTCTCTATGCCGAAGGCCTCGAGCATCAGGTCGATCTCGGCGTTGTCGAACTCGCTGCCACGGTCCGTGTGGAATACCTCGATGCCCGCGCTGCGCCGATATGGGGCAGCGGCCCCCGTTGGCCGCCATGGCCCTCACTTCCGAGCGTATACCGGCGCCGCTCGTCTTAAGACGTCGACCTCCATCCGGAGCCTGCGGTTCTCGCGCTCGGGCTCCAGGATCCGGTTCTACTCGGGCGTGCGGTTGTCGGCGGCGCGCGGCGAGCCGGTCTCGTTTATCGACTTGACCCGCCTCTCCACGGTGCTCTTGTCGAGGTCGCACTCGTCCATGGCCTCGCGCCTGGGCTTTCCGGCGTTGTGGAGGTCGACTATCTTCCTCTTGAACTCGTCAGTGAAATGCCTCGGTCTGGGGCCGGTCGAGGCCGAGCCCCCGGTCCGGCTGGGATAGCATGTCGCTACGGGCCATCGCCTTTCCTCTCGTCGAATATCTAGGCGCTGACGATTCTAGGCGATGGCCCTCTCTTGCTTCTTACACCTCGATTGTGCTCGCTACCCCCAGCGGGCCCGGATCGAGCGATTCGGGCCCGCTTTTGGGGCCTGCCGGAAACCCAGTGGTCAAAAAAGGCCAAATATGAGTACTGTTACCAGTTTAGTGGCAGCCAAATGGCCTCCAAAATCGGTGCCAGCGGCCAAAAGTGCATCGATTTTCGTCCTTCAGAGTCGTGATCGGGCTCCAAACAAGGCGATTTTGCTGCTCTGGACCGGAAAATCGCTGCTACTAATTTGGTGACAGTACTCATATTTGGCCTTTTTTGACCACCGCCCCTTGGCCCAGGACAAAACGGGCCGCTCGAATCTTGGGGCGGGTCCATTTTCGGCTATCCTCAGCTTGCCAGTTCGAAAATGGATCCGCCCCAAGATTGAATCTTTATTCCAACTTTACACCTAGGTTTACAGCTGTCTTGTCAGCTGTAAACCTAGGTGTCATACTAAAGCCCCAAGATTCGCCAAAAGAGAGGGGCCTTGATGGCACAGAGCGCGAACATGGATGCGTCGGAGCTTGCACGCGATATCGCGGCCGGCCTAGCATCGGCAACGACGGCAACGGAGCGCGCGGCACTGGTGCCCGCAGAGCTCGTCGAGGCCATTCAGCAATTAAAAACCCAGCGTGATGCGGTGATTCTGGCGCACTACTATGTGGCGCCCGAGGTGCAGGCCGTGGCTGATTACGTCGGCGACAGCTTCTACTTGGCAAAGCTTGCCAAGAGCTTACCGCAGCAGGCTATCGTGCTGTGCGGCGTGGAGTTTATGGGCGAGAGCGCCAAGCTGCTCAACCCCACCAAGACCGTGCTGCTGCCCGAGCCGGGCGCGGACTGCCCCATGGCTCACATGGTCAAGCGCGAGACGGTCGACGCGGCGCGCGCCGAGTACGGCGACGACCTTGCCGTGGTCTGCTACGTCAACTCGACGGTCGAGATCAAGAGCTGGAGCGACGTGTGCGTCACCAGCTCCAACGCCGTCAAGATCGTATCCGAGCTGCCACAGCAGCACATCCTGTTTATCCCCGATCAAAACCTGGGCCGCTTCGTAGCCGAGCGGGTGCCGCAAAAGCACGTCATTCTCAACAACGGCTACTGCCCGCGCCATCACATCATCACCGTCGAGCAGATCGTCGACGCGACGGAGGCCCACCCCGACGCGCTCGTGCTGGCGCACCCCGAGTGCAAGGCCGACGTCCTGGCCGAGGCCGACTACATCGGCTCCACCGCCGGCATCATCAAGTATGCCGAGGAGTCCGACGCGAGCGAGTTCATTATCGTGACGGTTCGCGGCGTGCTCTACGAGCTCGAGCGCCGCTGCCAGGGCACCGGCAAGAAGTTCTACTTCCCCGCGGTGCAGCCCACCTGCGTCAACATGGACCTCATCACGCTCGAAAAGCTCGTGCGCTGCCTGGAGACGGGCGAGGGCGAGGTGCAGATCGGCGTCTCGGACGAGGCGGCAGACCAGGCCAAGCTCACGCTCGACCGCATGCTCGAGTACGCAGCACGCTAGAACAATGTGGCATGAGGGACGGTTCCTTATGTCACATTCAAGGGAGAGGATTCCTGTGGAAACCAAGCAATACCCCGATATGGAGTGCGACGTCGTCATTGCCGGCTGCGGCGTAGCGGGCCTGTACGCGGCGCTCAACCTGCCGACGAGTACGCGCGTGATCATGCTCTCCAAGGGCGCGGTCGACGAGTGCGATTCGATGCTCGCGCAGGGCGGCATCTGCGTACTGCCCGAGGGCTCGGACTACGATGCCTTCTTTGAGGACACCATGCACGCCGGCCATTACGAGAACCGCCGCGAGAGCGTCGACATCATGATCCGCTCGAGCCGCTCGGTCATCAACGACCTGCTAGCGATGGGCGTGGATTTTGAGCGCAAGGCCGATGGCGGCCTCGACTTTACCCGCGAGGGCGCGCACAGCCGTCCGCGCATTGCCTTCCATGCCGACATTACGGGCAAGGAGATTACGACCAAGCTGCTTCAGGCCGTCCGCAAGCTGGACAACGTGCAGATTCTCGAACACGTTGCCATGACCGACATCCTGACGGCCGAGCGCGATGGGGCCACGGTGTGCACTGGTGTCGTCGCTGTTGCCGTGGACGAGGACGATTCAGCTCGCCCCGCCGACGAGCTGGCAAATGCCGCTGAGGGCGTGCATGTCGGTAAGCCGTTTAAGATCCATGCCCGCCATACGCTGTGGGCGACGGGCGGCATCGGTGGCGTATACGACCATTCGACCAACTACCCGCAGCTCACGGGCGACGCCTGCTACATCGCGCAGGAGCACGGCATTAAGATGGAGCACCTGGACTACGTGCAGATCCATCCCACGGGCCTGTTCTCGCCGCAGCCAGGCCGTACGTTCCTGATCAGCGAGAGCTGCCGCGGTGAGGGCGCGATTCTGCTCAATGCCGCCGGCGAGCGTTTTACCGACGAGCTGCAGCCGCGCGATGTTGTCGCCGCTGCTATTCGCGAGCAGATGAAGCTCGACGGCACCGAGCACGAGTGGCTGAGCTTTGCCCCCGTCGAGCGCGACGTGGTGACCGGGCACTTTGCCAACATCCGCGCGCGCTGTCTGGAGGACGGTCGCGACATCTTGGACGAGCCCATTCCCGTTACGCCCACGCAGCACTACTTTATGGGCGGCGTATGGGTCGACAAGGACGGCCGCACCTCGATGCCCGAGCTCTACGCCGCCGGCGAGACGGCTTGCAATGGCGTGCACGGCAAGAACCGCCTGGCTTCTAACAGCCTGCTCGAGTCCCTAGTTTGGGGCCGCCGCGCTGCTTGGCGTATGCGCACCGGCGAGTCGCTGACCGTGGAGCAGGCCGGTGAGCCCGCACTTGACGGGCGTCACCGCGCTCTGAGCGCCGATACCCTTGCAATCGATGATTTGGCCCGTGCCGCCGGCACGCAGGCCGTGGAGGAGTAGACCATGAATCCCATTACCATGAAGCTCGTCGTCGATGATCTGATTCTGCAGGCTCTGCGCGAGGACATTACGTTTGAGGACGTGAGCACGGCGAGCGTGTGCCCCACGGCGCGTCCCGCTACCGTTGAGCTTATCGCCAAGGCCGACGGTATCATCGCCGGCTTGGATGTGTTTGCCCGCACCTTTGAGCTGCTGGATCCGCAGAGCTCCGTGTTGTTCGATGTTTCGGATGGCGACGAGGTGCATGCCGGCGACCACGTGGGCCAGGTGCGCGGCGACGCGCGCGTGCTGCTTTCGGGCGAGCGCGTGGCGCTCAACTACCTGCAGCGCATGAGCGGCATCGCCACCTACACGCACAACATGGCAGCGGCGCTCGAAGGTACCAAGACCGTGCTTGTCGACACGCGCAAGACCACGCCGGGCATGCGTGTCTTCGAGAAGGCCGCGGTCGAGATCGGCGGCGGCAGCAACCACCGCTACAACCTGTCGACGGCTGTCATGCTCAAGGACAACCATATTGACGCCGCCGGTGGTGTGACGCGTGCGATTGAGATGGCACGCGCCCACGCATCGTTTACCACGACGGTTGAGATCGAGTGCGAGAACCTGGACATGGTACGCGAGGCCGTGGAGGCCGGTGCCGATATCATCATGCTCGACAACATGACCCACGACGACATGGCTGCAGCGATTGAGCTTATCGCCGGTCGTGCTAAGACCGAGTGCTCGGGCAACGTAGACGCCGACAACATTCGTGCCCTGGCCGACCTGGGTGTTGACTTTATCAGCTCGGGGGCGTTGACGCACTCTGCGCCGATTCTCGACCTCTCGCTCAAGCACCTGCGTCTGCTGGACGGTAAATAATGGACGCCCGCGAGCGTCGCCGTGCCATCATGGCCGTGCTCGAAGGAGCCAAGGAGCCCGTTTCGGGCAGCGCACTTGCCCGCGAGGTTGGCGTGAGCCGTCAGGTCGTGGTTCAGGATATTGCCCTGTTGCGTGCCGATGGGCACGATATCGTGGCGACCAACCGCGGCTACGTGCTGCAGGAAGCCGCGAGTAGCCCCGCCGTGCCCACGCGTCTTGTTAAGGTGCGCCACGGCGTGGAGCAGGCGGGCGACGAGCTTACGAGTATCGTCGACGCGGGTGGCGCCGTGCTCAACGTGATCGTCAACCATCGTGTGTACGGCAAGATCACGGCCGACCTGGACATCCGCAATCGTCGCGATGTTGAGCGCTACCTGCACGATATCGAGAGCGGCAAGAGCTTTCCACTACTAACGGTGACGAGCGGCTACCACTTCCATCGCATCGCGGCGGAGGACGAGCAGACCCTCGACGAGATCGAGGCCATACTCAAGGAGAAGGGCTACCTTGCCGATTTAATGCCCTACGAGGACGATCTCTCTTAGCCGACGCTGCAAACGCTCCTAAGCGGCAATCTGACGTTCAATCGTCGGTCGCGTACCAAAGTACGCTTCCCTCCTCTTTCACGTCACCTTGCTCGCTTAGGGGCGTTTTCGCTGACGTGAGCTCAACCTGCGACGGTGCCAAATTAGTTATCCGCACAAAAAAGGAGGCCTCCGCGGCGATGCGGAGGCCTCCTTTTTGTGCACGGTGTACTTGTGAGTGTGCAAGCGGGGGAATTGTTACTCCTCGACGATCTCGGTGATCGCGCCGGCGGGGCAAGCGTCCTGGCAAGCGCCACAGGCGACGCAGGAATCCTCGTCAGCGACGGTAGCGACGTCCTGGAGCTCCAGAACGCCAGCGGGGCAGGAGTCGACGCAAACGCCACAAGCGATGCACTCGTCGGCATCAATTACGGGATGAGCCATGGTAGTTTCCTCTCTGTTGACCGACGCTACAGGCGATGCGCGCCGGTTTGATTCGGGCAAAAACATACCACGGGAGCGACCGTTTGCAATACCCTCTGGCCGGTATCTTCATACCGTTCGCCGAGTATGCCAAGGTTTACTAAAAAACACGCAGGTGGGGCCGCTGAGCTGCGTAAATGTTAGCTAAAGGTGACTTGAAATATTGAGCTATTAAGCGCGCCTGCGGAAAGGGCATCCCGTTATTTGGCCGAAAAACGGGTCGCAGCTTCCGGTTGGACCGCCCGGCGGAAACTGTGTCCCAGAATTCGCGCTCAGACCGGGATACCCTTTCCGCAAGGCAGCCCCAGACACCTTCGGACCCAAACCTCAGTCAACTCTACATAGATCTCAATAGATTTGCCGAGAACTCAATCAGCGCATCTACCTGCGCATTTAAGAACCTAAACTCTCAGCAATAAGAAATCTTATATGAATTGACTTAGATTTTGTATATTCCAGCCCATAAGGGGATACACTACATCCTGAAAGACAAGCCGAAGCGCCGCGCGACAGACCGTCGAGGCGACGCGAACGCAAAAGAGAGAGGGAATTTCTAATGAGTAAGATTCTTGGTATCGACCTTGGTACTACTAACTCCGCCATGGCCGTTCTCGAGGGCGGTTCTCCGACCATTATCGTGAACGCCGAGGGCGACCGCACCACCCCGTCCGTCGTGGGCTTCCGTGCCGACGGCGACCGCGTTGTGGGTAAGGCCGCTAAGAACCAGGCTGTCACCAACCCCAAGAACACCGTGTTCTCCATCAAGCGCTTCATGGGCCGCAAGTACTCCGAGTGCACCTCCGAGATCAAGACCGTGCCGTATGAGGTCAAGGAGGGCCAGGGCGGCCGTGCCGTCGTCGACATCGAGGGCAAGGACTACACCGCCGAGCAGGTGAGCGCCATGACGCTCGCAAAGATGAAGGCCGACGCCGAGAAGTATCTGGGCGAGACCGTCACCGACGCCGTCATCACCGTCCCGGCCTACTTCAACGACGCCCAGCGTCAGGCCACCAAGGACGCCGGTAAGATCGCCGGCCTCAACGTCAAGCGTATCGTCAACGAGCCGACTGCTGCTGCTCTTGCCTATGGCCTGGACAAGCAGGGCACCGACCAGCGCATCCTGGTCTTCGACCTGGGCGGCGGCACCTTCGACGTCTCCATCCTCGACCTCGCCGACGGCGTGTTTGAGGTTCTGTCCACCTCGGGCGACAACCACCTGGGCGGCGACGACTGGGATCAGCGCGTCATCGATTGGATGGCCGATAAGTTCCAGCAGGAGAACGGTGTCGACCTGCGTCAGGACCCCATGGCCCTGCAGCGTCTGAAGGAGGCCGCCGAGAACGCCAAGAAGGAGCTCTCCGCCGCCCAGCAGACCACCATCAACCTGCCGTTCATTACCATGAACCAGTCCGGCCCGCTGCACCTCAACTACACGCTGACCCGCGCCGAGTTCGAGAAGATCACCCGCGACCTGCTCGAGCGCTGCAAGCAGCCTGTCACCAACGCCCTGCGTGACGCCAAGCTTAAGCTCTCCGATTTGACCGAGGTCATCCTCGTCGGCGGCTCCACCCGTATGCCCGCTGTCCAGGATCTGGTCAAGACCATGACCGGCAAGCAGCCCAACATGTCCGTGAACCCCGACGAGGTCGTTGCCGACGGCGCTGCCGTCCAGGGCGGCGTGCTCACCGGCGACGTCGAGGGCATCCTGCTGCTCGACGTTACCCCGCTGTCGCTGGGCGTCGAGACCATGGGCGGCATCATGACCAAGATGATCGACCGCAACACCACGATCCCGACCTCCAAGACCGAGGTCTACTCCACCGCTGCCGACAACCAGACCAGCGTCGAGATCAACGTGCTCCAGGGCGAGCGCGAGCTTGCTCGCGACAACAAGTCGCTCGGTAAGTTCCAGCTGACCGGCATCCCGGCTGCCCGCCGCGGCGTGCCGCAGATCGAGGTCACCTTCGACATCGACGCCAACGGCATCGTCAAGGTCTCCGCTAAGGACAAGGGCACCGGCAAGGAGCAGCAGATCACCATTTCCGGCTCCACCGCGCTTTCCGACGACGAAGTCGATCGCATGGTCAAGGACGCCGAGGCTCATGCCGAGGAGGACAAGAAGCAGAAGGAAGAGGTCGAGGTCCGCAACCAGACCGACAGCCTGTGCTACTCCACCGAGCAGACCCTCAACGAGCTGGGCGACAAGGTTTCCGCTGACGTGAAGTCCAAGGCCGAGGCCGCTATCGCCGATGCCAAGAAGGCGCTCGAGGGCTCTGACGTCGAGGCCATCAAGGCCGCTGGCGAATCCCTGCAGTCCGTAGCCTACGAGCTGGCTCAGGTTGTCTACGCCGACGCTCAGCAGCAGACCGACGGCGCCGCCGGTGCCCAGCCTGCCGACGATGACGTTGTCGACGCCGACTACGAGGTTGTGGACGACGAGGACAAGTAATCATGTCCGCCCGTAAAGCTCGCACGGAGGCGGCCGCCGCTGGCGCCGTCCCCGTTGACTCTGAGGAGAAGGACGTGAAGATTCCCGTAGAGGCCGTCGACGATACCGAGGCCAACGAGGCCGAGGCCGCCGAGGCTGCCGAGAACCAGGTAGAGGATTCCAACAAGGAGGCGACGATGACCGAGGACGAGATGGTGGAAGCCGCTATCCGCGCCGGTGAGGAAGCCGCCGACAACGACTTTAAGCTCAAGTTCGAGCAGGCCCAAAAGGAGCTTGCCGACGCGCGCAGCGAGCTCGATGCTGCGGCAGAGGCTCAGAAGGCTGCCGAGGACAAGGCGAAGGACGCCACCGAGCGCACTGCCCGTCTACAGGCCGACTGGGAGAACTTTCGTCGCCGCACCGCCAACGAGCGCATCGCTGAGCGCGAGCGCGCGACCGAGAAGCTTGTCACTGCGCTGCTGCCGGTGATTGACGATATCGAGCGCGCGATCGACCATGCCCGTAGCCAGGAGCTTTCCGACGATTTTAAGCAGTTCGTCGATGGCGTCGACGCGGTGCATGCCAAGCTGCTCGATGTGTTTGCGCACGAGGGCGTTGAGCCCATCGACCCCAAGGGCGAGGCGTTCGATCCGCTCGAGCACCAGGCTGTGGGTCGCGTCGAGGACGCATCGCAGTACGACGAGACCGTCAACGACGTGTACCAGAAGGGCTACCGCATGGCGGATCGCATCCTGCGTTCCGCGATGGTGACGGTGACCTACGGTGGCGAGAAGCGCCCCGAACCGGAGCCCGAAGCGGCGCCCGAGGATGCTTCGGCCGATACGGCCGAGAGCACCGAGGAGTAATTGAGAAGGGCCCCGGGGCAACACCCGGGGCCCTTTCTGGCCTAGTGCCATATGAAAGCATGAGCCGTCGTCTGCATGGGCGGCGGACGTAACAGGAGAGGAGCTACGATGGCTGCAGGCAAAACCTTCTATGACATCCTGGGCGTATCCAAGAGCGCCTCCGACAAAGAGATCAAGAGCGCGTTTCGCAAGCTCGCGCAAAAATATCACCCCGATGCCGGCGGCGACGAGGCCAAGTTTAAGGAGATCAGCGAGGCCTACGAGACGCTTTCGGACGAGAAGAAGCGCAAAGAGTACGACCAGATGCTCATGTTCGGCGGCATGCCGGGCGCGGGCGGCGCGTATGGCGGCGGCTACGGTGCCGGCGCGGGCGCCAGCGGCTGGGGCGATATCTTCGACAGCATCTTCAGCGGCAATGGCGCCTGGGGTAGCGATTGGGGCTCGGGCTTTGCCGGGGCTGCGGGCGCTGCCGGTGCCGGCGCGGGTCGCAGCCGCGCTCGCAAGGGCGGCGACCTATCGCTGACCGTCGATGTGACGGCCGAGGACGCGTTTCGCGGCGTGACGCACAAGGTCACCTATCGCATTCCCTCGACAGGCGAGCAGCAGGCCATCACGGTCTCGGTGCCCGCGGGCGCGGTCGATGGCGGCAAGCTACGCTACAAGCGTCGCGGCGAGTATGGCGTTGCGGGTGGCGAGCGCGGCGACCTGGTCGTGACCACGCATGTGGAGGAGCACCCGCTGTTCAAGCGCAAAGGCGCCGACGTGACCATGGAGGTACCGGTCTCGGTCTACGAGGCGGCGCTCGGCTGCACGGTGGACGTGCCCACACCCGGCGGTGCGACGGTCCGTTTGAAAGTGCCCGCGGGTACTCAGACGGGCAAGAAGTTCCGCTTTAAGGAGATGGGAGCGCCCGACGTTAAGCACCGTGGCCGTACGGGCGCGCTGCTCGTCGAGATCAAGGTGCAGGTCCCCACGAACCTATCCGATGACGAGCGCGATGCCATGACCAAGCTGCGCGAGGCCGACACGCGCGACTATCGCGAGAAGGTCAACCGTTACAAGGCGACGTACTAGGAAGGTCGCGGCGCGCGCCCGCGCCCGCGGGCTTATGATGGACGATAACGAGACGAAAAGGGGTCAGGTAGCATGGCCGAGGACAATAGGAACAAACCGCTGTACATGATCAGCGTGGCGGCCGAGTTGACCGGCATGCATCCGCAGACTCTGCGCGTCTACGAGTCTAAGGGCCTGGTGAACCCCCAGCGCTCGGGCGGTAACACGCGCCTGTATTCGCGTGCCGATATCGAGCGTCTGGAGCTCATCAACCAGCTGACTGACGAGGGTATCAACCTTGCCGGCGTGGTGCGCATTCTCGATATGAAGGAGCGTGCCGAGGAGCGCGAGCGCGAGAACGAGAAGCTCCGCGCTCGCGTGCGCCAGCTCGAGGATGAGCTGCACGAGTACAAGATGCAGAAGAAGATCACCGCCCTGGCCCCGCGCGATGGCTCGGTTAACCCCGAGCAAGTCATGCGCAAGCTGCTGGGCACCGGAGGTGACTTATAGTTACGCGGTTTTACCAAACCGCGTAACGGCTCGACGCTGCAAGCCCGCCAGAGCGGCAATCTGACGTTCAATCGTCGGTCGCGTACCGAAGTACGCTTCCCTCCTCTTTCACGTCACCTTGCTCGCTCTGGCGGGCTTTCGCTGTCCGCGCCAAAACATCGGCGTTGTTATGGGTAGTCATTGGGGACGTTCTTAAATGACTAGTCGAAAGGGACACTCTTGCGCCAAATCTGCCGGCCCTACACTGGGCTCGGCCTTTACTTTACTGAGATAAAGTGAACGCGCAGATTCGTAACCCACTCGCAACCGTTCTATGGCACGATATTGAACGAATGTATGCTATGCGCCCGAGTCTTTCGGGCAGAGTGGGAGACAGTATGGTCAAGCTGTACGAGGACGGCATCTACCTGCGCGGTGGCAGCGAGGTTGTGCCTGCGGCCGAGGCTGCCGAGCGCGGTATTACGCAGACGCCCGAGGATGCCAAGCGCGGCACCATCGCGTATTCGATCCTCCAGGCACACAATACGTCCGGTGACCCCGAGGCGCTCAAGATTCGCTTCGATGCCATGGCGAGCCATGACATCACCTTTGTCGGCATCATCCAGACGGCGCGCGCCTCGGGCATGGAGCAGTTCCCGCTGCCCTACGTGCTCACCAACTGCCACAACTCGCTGTGCGCCGTGGGCGGCACCATCAACGAGGACGACCACGTTTTTGGCCTTTCCGCGGCCAAGAAGTACGGCGGCATCTTCGTCCCGCCGCACATCGCCGTTATCCACTCCTTTATGCGTGAGAACTTCGCGGGCTGCGGCAAGATGATCCTGGGCTCCGACTCGCACACCCGCTACGGCGCTCTGGGCACCATGGCCGTGGGCGAGGGCGGCGGCGAGCTGGCAAAGCAGCTGCTGCGCGACACCTACGACGTCGCTTATCCCGGTGTCGTAGCCATCTACCTCACGGGCGCCCCGCGTCCCGGCGTCGGCCCGCACGACGTGGCGCTCGCCATTATCCGCGCCGTCTTTGCCAAGGGCTATGTCAAGAACAAGGTCATGGAGTTCGTGGGCCCCGGCATCGCGAGCATGACGACCGACTACCGCAACGGCGTCGACGTCATGACCACCGAGACCACCTGCCTGTCGAGCATCTGGGCCACCGACGACGACACGCACGCGTTTTTGACCATGCACGGCCGCGGCGACGACTACCGCGAGCTCAAGCCCGCCGATGTCGCCTACTACGACGGCTGCGTCGAGGTCGACCTGTCGAGCATCAAGCCCATGATCGCCCTGCCGTTCCATCCTTCCAACGGCTTTGAGATCGACGAGCTCAACGAGAACCTCGAGGACATCCTGCACGAGGTCGAACTCGAGGCCGCCAAGATCGGCGAGGGCAAGACGCACTTTAGCCTGCTCGATAAGATCGTCGACGGCAAGCTGCACGTGCAGCAGGGCGTTATCGCCGGCTGCTCGGGCGGCAACTACGACTCCGTGGTCCAGGCTGCCCGCGTGCTCAAGGGCGCCAACACCGGCTGCGGTGAGTTCTCGCTGTCGGTCTATCCCACGAGCCAGCCTGTGGCGCTCGAGCTCACGCGTCGCGGCTATATCTACGACCTCATGGAGGCCGGCGCGATCGTGCGCACGGCGTTCTGCGGCCCGTGCTTCGGCGCCGGCGACACGCCCGCCAACAACGGCCTGTCCATTCGCCACACCACGCGCAACTTCCCCAACCGCGAGGGTTCCAAGCCGGGCAATGGCCAGCTGAGCGCCGTGGCCCTGATGGACGCCCGCTCCATTGCGGCGACGGCTGCCAACGGCGGCGTTCTGACGCCGGCGACCGACCTGCCCGAGGAGACTTGGGACGAGGCCTGCGAGTACACCTTTGATGACGCACCGTACAAAAAGCGTGTGTACTGGGGCTTTGGCAAGGCGGAGCCTGCCGACGAGCTGGTTGAGGGCCCCAACATCAAGCCGTGGCCCGCGATGGAGCCGCTCGGCGACGATATCCTGCTCAAGGTGTGCTCCAAGATCATGGACCCGGTCACCACGACCGACGAGCTCATTCCCTCGGGCGAGACGAGCTCCTTCCGCTCCAACCCGCTGGGCCTGGCCGAGTTTACGCTGAGCCGTCGCGATCCGGCCTACGTGGGCCGCTCCAAGGAGGTCGACGCCGTGGAAAAGCGCCGCGTTGCCGGTGAGTCCGCAGGCGACCTGGCGGCGCTCGATGCTGAGCTTGCTGGTGTGTTCGAGGCGCTGGCCGGCGCGGGTGTCGCGGCCGATGCCAAGGCGACCGAGTACGGCTCCATGCTCTACGCCAAGAAGCCGGGCGACGGTTCTGCCCGCGAGCAGGCTGCGAGCTGCCAGCGCGTGATCGGCGGCCTGGCCAACATCGTCCACGAGTACGCCACCAAGCGTTATCGCTCCAACGTGATGAACTGGGGCATGGTGCCCTTCCAGATGGAGGTGGAGCCCAACTTTGAGGTGGGCGATTACGTTTTCGTGCCGGGTATCCGTGCCGCGCTCGATGGCGATCTGAAGGACATCGCCGCCTACGTGGTGCGCGCCGACGGTGCGGTCGAGCAGATTGAGCTCTATATTGCCGATATGACGGCCGAGGAGCGTGCCATCGTCAAGGCCGGCTGCCTGATCAACTACAACAAGTTCAAGGCCGCTGCCGAGTAACGCTGCCGTACGCCCCTGCCACACCTTTCCCTCGTGCTCACGCGCTTCGCGAGGGTCGCCCGAGGGAAAGGTGCGGCAGGGGCTACCGCGACGTTCTCGTTGGGTCTTGAGGAACGCCAAAAATAGACTGGGCCTGATGCCGCCTCTTTTTATTGGGGCGGCTTCTTTTTTTGAGGCGGGTATCGCTGCGGACCACCACAAAGGTGCCTGTCCCCTTTGTAGTGGTTCCGTTTATCTCGATCTGTAACAGCTAGGGGCCAAAGTACGCCGCTAGCTGTTACAGGTCGAGATTTTCGTACGGGGCTCTACACTTCATCTCGACCTGTAACAGACAGGTCCCAATTTGCCGAATAATTGTTACAGATCGAGACAAACGGTCGTCGCAGCTCGTTTCATCTAAATCTGTAACACCTGGGACCGAAAAGGGCCGCTAACTGTTACAAATTGAGACAGCGGGGCGTCGGAGTCGAAAACCACCACAAAGGTGCCTGTCCGGCGGGTTCTTATTTCGATGGGGTCCAGGTTATTTCATCGTCAAATAGCCAAGTGCGTGCTGAGCCACTGTCGCGCGCTGTCTGTGGATCGGGCTCGCAGGTTTGTTCGTAGGCATCCTCGGTACACCGATCCATAAAATCGACGACTGCCGTCTGGTCGCCTTCCATGACGTAGATCACGTTGCCATCCGAGATATAGACTCCCGGCCCTTCGTTGTCCACGTAGCCGGGGTCGTATGAGACGTTGCACAGTCTGCTCCCGTTTGCCGCATCGAGTTCAAGGGTCGAATGATACCCGCCATTCATTTGGCTGTTCTTGGCTCGATATATTACGGCGCCGTACCACCGCTTAAACGTCTTGCCTTTGAGCAACTTGGCTGCCTTACCGATAAGCTGCTCATCTTTGGTATAGCGCTTGGCCCCAAGTTCGATACGGGGATAGTTGCTGACCCCAAGCGCTGCGGGCGTACCGTCAAAATCGACGGTGATCGAATCGGGTTTGACGATATCGGTGAGGATTTCGATGGGATAGCTTACGGTCTCAATCGCTGCCTGCGTTGCAGAGGCGGGGAGAAATGCGAGATAGATAATTCCTACGCCGACTGCGGTAATCGCAAACGCTAAGACGAGCAGGCCGATATAGGTGGAGCGTTTCACGGCGGGTACCTCGCAAACAGTATGCATTCATTAAGATAAGTGATACCAGCTTACGACAATATTCAAAAGAAAGCGACCGCCCGGAATGAGGGGGCTGAAAGGCCCCATTGGGCTTCGATTTGGGGTCGCCAAACGTAGGCCGGGCTTGATGCCGCCTCTTTTAATCGGGGCTGATTCTTCTCTGGACCACCACAAAGGTGCCTGTCCCCTTTGTGGTGGTTTCGTTTGTCTCGATCTATAACGTCTTGGCCGCTAAAAGTGGGCCTGGTGTTACAGATTGAGATTTTCGGATGAGGCTTCGCGGTTAATCTCGATCTGTAACATCTGGACCCCAATTTGCCGAGTAGTTGTTACAGATTTAGACAAACGGTTGCCGTCGATCGCTTCATCTAAATCTGTAACACCTGGGACCGAAAAGGGCCGCTGGATGTTACAGGTTGAGACAGCGGGGTGTGTTGGAGCGAAAACCACCACAAAGGCCCCTTGCGGTGGTTTTTGAGGGGCCAAATGTTTTCCTGTTAGAGTCCAACGCGGACTGTTGGCACCTTTAGTTGTTAGCGGCGGGAAACGGCCGCATGATTAAATAGTTGACCTATTCTCACTACTTTCACTATTTGCACTATTGATACTATAATCACGATAACGACGACAGTAGGAAGGTGGGGACATTGAAGCGCACGATGATCAACCCGTTTAAGCCGACCGCTGGCGCTGAACCTCCGGTCCTTATCGGACGCGAGCGGGTTATTGATGATTTTAGGGACGGCATCGAAGAAGGCGTGGGCGCCCCCGGAAGGCTCATGCGCATTACCGGCCCGCGCGGGTCGGGCAAGACGGCGCTGTTGACAGAGCTCGGCGATATTGCGAAGTCGTATGGTTGGCGCGTGGTTGACGTGACTGCGGCGGGCAGTATCGTCGACGCCATCCAACATGAGCTCGCACGCACCTCGGACAATACCGAGCTTCATTTAGAAGCAAGTCTTGGTGTGGTGAAAGCGGGCGTATCTAAGTCCTCGACCGGGCCTGAGACGTTGCGGGGCGTCTTGACGCGCGTGGCGTCGCAGGAAACGCAACATGGTGCCGGTCTGCTGGTGACGGTCGATGAAATACAGGATGCGGATGCTGATGACGTGCGGCTCGTTGCAGCGGCCGTGCAGCACCTTATCCGCGAACGCAAGAATATCGCGTTTGTATTTGCTGGCTTGACCATGGGCGTAATGGACCTCATCAACGGCCGTGCCCTTACATTTCTACAACGAGCTAAGGCTGAGGAGCTCGCCTCGATTCCGCTGTCGGATGTTTCGGATTCGATGGCTTCAACCGTGGAAGGTGCCGGTTTGCACTTGGATGGCAAGGCGCTTGAAATGACGGCTTGTGCTACGAGGGGATATGCGTATCTCGTGCAACTCGTGGGCTATCGCGTATTCGCGAATGCGCGCAGGCATGCCGACCGCGATGCGTCGATTTCACTTGAGGATGCCCAGAAGGGCATTGAAGATGCGTATGGGGAGTTTGAGGGCTCCGTGCTCGACGTTGCCCTTGCCGATTTGCCGCTTCGCGCGATTGAGTACCTCATTGCCATGGCCAAGCATGAGGGGAATGTGCCGACCAAAGAGATCGCAGCGGGGCTCTCCTTGCCCCCTGCGAGCCTGACAGCGACACGACGGCAACTTATCAAGGCACAGGTTATCGATGCGCCCTCACGCGGCATGGTGAGGTTCTCGATTCCATTGCTGCGCGAATATCTGCTTAAGAGCTCGAATGAAATCCTATCAAGATATTGATATTTGTCGGATAGCTTGAAGGGGCCAAAAGCCAACGTCGGAGACTAAAAACGGCCTTCAACGCCGGCGATTGGTCCCTGCCAACCCAAAGAAGCCGCCGCAGGGATGGTTCCTGCGGCGGCTTCTTGCATCGTAGGGCGGAAATGATCGCCGAAAACCACCACAAAGGGGACGGGCACCTTTGTGGTGGTGGGGAGCGAGCTCGATGTCGCCGTTCGGGTTGAGCAACATTTCGATGAAAACCTCTACAGGATTTCGTCCGGGCTGGCGGATTTGGTCGTTTTGGGGATGCCGAGTTTGGACGATGCGAAATCGTCAACATTGTCCTTGATCCCATCTTTAGTGAAGACGGTGACCGTATAGGTGCTGTGCCCAAATTCGCTTTTGTCGCGTATCGCCCAGGCCTGCCAGTAGGCAGCTCTGCCTCGCTCTCTGATTTTTCCAATGCGGCGGAGTTCTGTTCGCTTTAATTTCTGGTCGCTGTCGACGGTTCGGCCGACCTCATCGGTGAGCCCGCACTGTTCAAGCAGTTTGTCGAGGACTTGGTTCATGTGACGCTCATCGGTGTTTGGAGCATAGTCGTAAGCGAGGGTGATGGAGGCAAGGGGTTGGTCATCGATCAGATAGTTCATCGCTTGAGGTTCAAGGTTGAAGTAGGGAGAACGTCCGTCGACCTGACCGAGCAGCGGCAGCTTTGACCGCCAAAGCCCGGTGGGAATTGCATCTTCGTAGAGCACACCGCGGCAGATAAAGGAGAGCGAGGTGGCACGCGAGCCGGCGTCGACCATCCCGCACAAATCGAAGGGCGAGGCGATACCCAGGGAAAAGGGTGTGACGACGATAAGAAAGAGCATCACGATGGGTATGGCGAGAATGGCAATGACGTTGCGACCGGTGGAATGAGGCGGCTTCATATGCGCTCCTCGAGACAAAGAGCAGGCAAGCTCGATGACAAATGAATAATCTCAGCTAACAATTCAATTTTAATCTCATAACGTGTGACAGCTGGCCGTCGAAACCGAGAACCACCACAAAGGTGCCTGTCCCCTTTGCGGTGGTTCTCGGTTTGTCTCGATTTGTAACAGTTAGACCCTAATTTGCCGAGTAGATGTTACAGATTGAGACAAACGGTTGCCGCTGGTCATTTCATCTCGATCTGTAACGTCTAGGATCAAAAATGGCTGCTAGATGTTACAGATCGAGACGGTAGTGCGCCTGGGCAGCGTCGGGCTGACATCTCAGTACCCTATCCATCAATCACTCAGAAAATCTTATATATAGAGACTTAGATTTGTGTATAAGATCGTGCAAAGCTGGCAACAATACTTCTCGAACAACGTGAAGCCGCCCCGTAGGGCGGCCGCCCCAAGAGAGGTGATTCCATGAGAATCGATAAGCTAGCAATGACGTCGCGCGAGGCGCTGCAGACCGCCATGAGCACGGCTGCCGACGCACAGGCCGGCGCGGTGGAGCCGATCCACCTGCTGTCTGCCCTGCTCGGTGCCGGCGAGCGCAATATCTCCGTGATTATCGAGCGCATCGGTGCCGACCCGGCCCAGCTCGCACGCTCCACGCAGGATGCCATCGACCACGCGCCTAAGGTTTCGGGCGAGGGCCAACAGATGGGCCTGTCCAACGAGCTCGTCCGCGTCATCGAGAAGGCCGAGAAGAAGGCCACCAAGATGGGCGACAGCTTTGTGGTGACCGAACATCTGCTGATGGCGCTTGCCGAGGACAAGGGCGAGGCTGGTCGTGTGCTGCGCGACGCCGGTGTTACCAAGGAGCGTATCGAGCAGGTCTACGAGGAGCTGCGTGGCGATGACCGCGTGACGTCTGCCGAGGACAAGACGCAGTTTGAGGCGCTGGAGCAGTACGGCCGCAACATCTGCGACCTCGCCCGCGCCGGCAAGCTCGATCCGGTCATCGGCCGTACCGACGAGATTCGCCGTACTATTCAGGTCCTGTCCCGCCGCACCAAGAACAACCCTGTGCTCATCGGCGAGCCGGGCGTCGGCAAGACGGCCATCGTCGAGGGCATCGCCCAGCGTATCGTGGCCGGCGACGTGCCGAGCACGCTGCGCGATCGCGACCTCATCGAGCTCGACATGAGCGCGCTGGTCGCCGGCGCCAAGTACCGCGGCGAGTTCGAGGACCGCTTGAAGGCCGTGCTCAAGGAAGTGCAAAAATCGGAAGGCAAGGTCATCCTGTTCATCGATGAACTCCACACCATCGTGGGCGCGGGTGCCACCGAGGGCTCCATGGACGCCGGCAACATCCTCAAGCCGGCGCTTGCCCGTGGCGACTTACACGCAATCGGCGCGACTACGCTTGACGAATACCGCAAGTACATCGAGAAGGATGCGGCGCTCGCCCGTCGTTTCCAGACCGTAATGGTGAGCGAGCCTACCGTCGAGGACACCATCTCGATTCTGCGTGGCCTCAAGGAGAAGTACGAGATCTTCCACGGCGTGCATATCACCGATAGCGCGCTCGTGGCCGCCGCCGACCTCTCCGATCGCTACATCGCCGACCGCTTCCTGCCCGACAAGGCCATCGACCTGGTCGATGAGGCCGCAAGCCGCCTGCGCATGGAGCTCGACAGCATGCCGGTCGAGATCGATGCCACCACGCGTCAGCTCACCCAGCTGCAGATCGAGGAGCAGGCGCTCATGAAGGAGACCGACGACGCCTCCAAGGAGCGTCTGGAGGCCCTGCGCCAAGAGATTGCCGAGGTCCAAGAAAAGCTCAACGTGCAAAAGGCCGGCTGGCTCAACCAGAAGAACGCCATCGACCACGTGCAGGAGCTCAAGGGACAGCTCGACGAGGCCAAGAGCGAAGAGGAGCGTGCGACGCGCAACGGCGACCTGGGCCGTGCGTCCGAGCTGCGCTATTCCGTGATCCCGGGTCTGCAGCAGCAGATTCAGGATTCCGAGGCTGCGCTCGAGGCACAAAAGCAGCAGGACGGCGAGGGCCTCAACGAGCAGGTGACCTCCGATGAGATCGCCGAGGTCGTGAGCGCCTGGACCGGCGTGCCCGTGTCCAAGATGATGCAGGGCGAGCTCGACAAACTGAAGGGCTTGGAGGACGAGCTGCATAAGCGCGTCATCGGCCAGGAGGAGGCGGTCTCCGCCGTGGCCGCGGCCGTGCGCCGCAGCCGTGCGGGCCTCTCCGATCCGGACAAGCCCATCGGCAGCTTCTTCTTCTTGGGCCCCACCGGCGTGGGCAAGACCGAGCTCGCCAAGGCACTGGCCGAGTGCCTGTTCGACGACGAGCGCGCGCTCGTGCGTATCGACATGTCCGAGTACATGGAGAAGTTCAGCGTCCAGCGTCTGATCGGTGCGCCTCCGGGATATGTGGGTTACGACGAGGGTGGTCAGCTCACCGAGGCTGTGCGCCGTCGTCCGTACTCCGTGATCTTGCTCGACGAGATGGAGAAGGCTCATCCGGATGTCTTCAACGTGCTGCTGCAGGTGCTCGACGACGGCCGCCTGACTGATGGCCAAGGTCGCCAGGTGTCCTTCAAGAACACGATCATTATCATGACGTCCAACGTGGGCTCCAAGGCTATCGCCGAGCTTTCCGGCAAGGACGAGGAAGAGATGCGCCATCAGGTCGACGCGGCCATGGCTCAGACCTTCCGCCCCGAGTTCCTCAACCGTATCGACGATATCGTGGTGTTCCATCCGCTCGGCATGGCGCAGATCGAGAAGATCGTCGACATCCAGCTTGCCGACGTTCGCGCACGCCTGGCCAAGGAGCGCATGACGCTTGCCATCACCCCGGCGGCCAAGCAGATGCTCGCCGTGGGTGGCTTAGACCCCGTGTTCGGTGCCCGTCCGCTCAAGCGCCTGGTCCAGCGCGAGGTCGTGGACGCCATCGCCGCCGCCATCATCGACGGCACGGTGCGCGAGGGCGATCAGGTGACGGTCGATGCCGACAAGGACGGTGGCTTTACCGTCGTGTGCGACAACACGCCGGCGGCCACCTACGAGGTCCCCGACGCCGAGTAGATCTTTAGGACTTGCCTTAAAATCTGCCAGTCGTCTCTAAACGCCAAGGGCGGCGGATCCAATTGGGTCCGCCGCCCTTTTTCGTGCGACAATCGATGGTGTTGAACGTGAGCACATGGCAAGGAGCTATGCAGATGAAAGACGAGAACAAGACGAACGCACCGGCGACTGAGGCGGCGCCCGCCGCATCCGCCGCACCCAAGCCTGCGCCTAAGCCGGCACCCAAGCCGCGCGACCCCTACATCCGTGCCGAGAACGAGGATGACGACGGCTACGATCCTTATAGCGATCGTCGCCCCGAGCGCGAGCCCCTCTTCGAAGCCGACCCCTGGCGTTAAGTAGCTCATTTGGGACGGGGCTTTTTTAGCTACTTTGTTTTCGGCTAGAGGCGTTCATGCCTGCCCCCCTCGGCCGCTCGATATCCTCCGGGAGGGGCCACTAATAGAAAACTTGCTTATCCATTAATCAAGATACGCATAATCTTGCTCTCCTGCTAATCAAGAATCGTTATAATCTTGATTAGCAGGAGAGCAAGATTGGAGAATTATGGCATTCAACGACTTGGTGGCTCAAAAAATAAAGGACTTTGAGCAACAGGGGATTCCGCAGGTCTTTGAGCGCGACCTTGATCTGGGCAACCCGCAGGAGCCAAAGCGCGACAACATCGTATATGTGATTGTGGGCGCCCGCCGTTGTGGAAAGACGTATCGCCTGTATCAGGAGATGCGGCGGCTTCTGAGCCAGGGTGTCGAGCTTAATCGGATGCTATATTTCAATTTTGAGGATGAGCGCTTGCGTCCGTATGAGCCATCGCTACTGGCGGACGTGCTCGATACGTTCTATGCGCTCCATCCTGCTGCCCGAACCGAGGGCGCCTACATCTTCTTTGACGAGATCCAGGAAATTCCCGAATGGGGTGCGTTTCTGCGGCGTGTGGTCGATACGGAGAAAGCGACCGTTTACGTGACGGGATCTTCTTCTAAGATGCTGTCCTCAGAACTTAAGAGCGAGTTCAGGGGCCGTTCTCTTGTGCGAGAGCTTTTCCCGTTGAGTTTTTCGGAATACGTCCGATATAAGACGGGGAGCGTTCCTGATCCGGATGTGCCCTTTTCTTCGAGCGACACAGCGTTGCTTCGACATCATCTGATCGGATATCTTGAACGAGGGGGATTTATCGCGACTCTTGAGCAGACGCCTGCGGATGCGATTCAGCTGCTACAGGAATATGCGTCGCGAACGGTCGCTATGGACGTTGTGGAGCGTTACGACGTCAAGAGCCCTCGTTTGGCCTCACTGTTTCTGACGCGGTGTATGGCATCTTCGGGACGAGAGCTGTCGGTGAACAAAGTGTACAACGAGTTCAAGAGCAGGCAGATACCCGTCAGTCGAAATACGCTCAGCGACTTACTTGAGTATTACGAGGACGCCTACCTGCTGTTTTCTGTGCCGGAGTTCACGCGTTCGCTTGCAAATAATACGCGGTCTGCGTCTAAGGTCTACGCCGTCGATCCTGCGATGTTCGGGGCGTTCTCCCCCGCATCGGCATTGGATCAGGGTCAGAGGTTCGAGACCGCGGTGTTCAATGCGCTCAGAAGAAGGACCCCCGCCGTGCGGCCCGGTTCGGTTTGCCGCCTGCTGATTAAAGATAAGAATAAAAGCCATGAGGTTGACTTTGTGGCTGGGGATGCACTTCTCATGCAGGCTTATAGCCTGACTCAGGTGAGTGTGGATATGGCAAGCGAGAAAACGCGCGAACGCGAAATTGCAGCCCTCGATGCCTCGATGGCCCAGTTTGATCTTGGCGAGTCGGTAATCGTTACTATGGATGAGCAGGCCGATATTCCATGCGAGCACGGTGTGGTACACGTTGTTCCCGCATGGAAGTGGCTCCTTGCCTAATCATCTACGGATCTGTGGGGCCAGGACCTCCTGGCCCCTTCATCACGGTTGGGGAGCACCATGATGCGCCCGGCTAGTCCTGGGCTTTGATGCTTGGCAGGAGAATCTGGGCGAGATAGTCGCATTCGAGCTTGGTGGCAGCGTCGGCCTTACCGTCTTTGCCGACCAGCACGTTCTTGATTTGGCTGTAGGTGTAGCGGTTGCCGGTCGTGAGCTCGACAAGCTCAATGGCCGTGTCCATGGGATAGGTCGACACGGGGCTCTGCGTGCGCCCGTTGATAGTCTGGGGCACCACGTATGGATAAACGGGGCCGCTGGCGTAGACGGTGTAGCCGTTGCCGAGGTTTGCCGCACCCAAAACCGCGTCGCCCTCATCGGGCGTAAAGCTTTCGCCGTCGCGCACCGTGACAAGCGTCACAAGCGGCGTATCGCTGTCGCCGGCAAGATAGATGCATAGCGTGCTGCCATTCTGCCAAGTCTCGACCTTGCCGTACCACTCGACGGGAATATCGAGCTGGTAGAGGTCGGTTGCCTTGTGGCGAGCGTCAGCATCACGGGCCGCCTGTGCCTTTTGCGCGCCCACGGCATTGACGGCGGCATTGCGACGCGCAGTTGCCGCCTGCTGGAGCACCTTGGCGGTGGCGGCGGAGCTCGTGCCTCCCTCCTCGGCATACTTGGCGGCGGCGTCGATCTGGTCGTTGGTTACCGTGTCGGCCGAAGGCACCTTGAGTTTAAAGGCAGCCTGGGCGCTTAAATCCTGTCCATCGCTCTTAACGGTGACCTGCGTCTTGGTGGTCGGGACGGTATAGATGGTGCCGTCGGCCGCGATGGGGGAGGCGGCAATGGAGAGCGTGTAGTCACCGGGTAGCAGTTTGATGCCACGGCCGTGCTCGTCAACGTAGAGCGTTTCGCTCACAGAAGAGCCGTCGGAGTCCTGGCCACTCACCTGCACGGGGATCTTTGAGCCGGTGGAGCAGTCGAGTCCCGCGGCATGCACGCCAATCTGCACCGACATCATCGTGTGCGCACTGGCGGCGACAGCGGCAGCCTGCTCTTGCCGGTATCCGTTCCAGGCTGCGTAGCCTGCGCCGCCGGCGACGAGCGCAACGGCCACAACGCCGGCAACCATCAGGTTGCGGCGCTTGGGCGGCATCTTACGATGACGAGCCTCGGCTTCGCGTGCCGAAGGAACGGACGGTAGGGGAATATCGCCCATGGCGATGGTCTCGTCCACGGCTGGTGCAGAGCCTAAGCCAGGAAGCTCGCGGGTCAGCGAATCCTCGGCCGGCAAGCTGTCGAGCAAGACGGTTTCCTCACCCGTGTCGGATTCGGGCTGGTTGCCGGCCTCGCTTTCGGTGTCTTCGTGATCTACCTCATCCTCGGCAGGCTCAACGTCGTCTGCATCCTGATCATCGGACTGCGCCTCGGCTTCCGGCTCATCCTGCACGTCAGCGCCCGAATCGTCAAACGCAATCTCATCGAGTGAAATCCGGTCTAAGCTCTCCAAGGCCTCAGCGCAAGCTTCTGCATCTTGGGCCGCATCCTCTTGGCCCATCGTTTCATCTTTCATACATCCCCCAAGCTCAATATCGGGACAACAATGTACCCAAAAACAGGGTCATATAGAGCTGTCAGGCAATTGGAAATCTGATTTTATCTGTGCGAGAGGTTTTGAATATGTGCGTGGATGCGCGCAACAACAAAAAGCCCCCGGAAAGCGGACAATGAACTGCCTCCCATTTCTTGGACACGAGAAATGGGAGGCTTTTTATGCGTG
>JAQDHS010000013.1:0-63753 GCA_027663555.1 Coriobacteriaceae bacterium AM04S-08
CGACACTGAATGTGTCCATCCTCGCAGTATCCGGTTCTCAAGGTGCACGCCTGCGCCGGTTCCCGGTTCGACCGGGCCGCGCGGCAAGGAGATATATTGCCAGACCGGAGGGGCGCCGTGGGCGGGAATCTGGGCGTACACATTTCCTGCACATTTTGGGATCCGGCTAACGTTTGCCAGCCGTTACCTACCGCTCGCCGAGCATCTCTTTATATAAGGCAGCCTCATGGTTAAAGCGGATACGTCCCCCTAGCTAAAGCACAGCCAGCATCGAGCAACTCATCACGTTCTTCCACCGAGAACCCCTCGGCGTAGACGCGCACCACTGGTTCGGTCCCGCTAGGACGGACCAGCAACCACGTGTCATCCTCGAATGCCAAACGCAAGCCATCCATATGACTAACGTTTTGCGGCACCTTGCCACAAATCGACTTGGGGTTTACGCCCGGCAGCAGGGTTCGCAACGTTTCGGCATCTTCGGCCTCAAGGCGCAAATCGCGTCGACCGTAACTCGTCTTACCAAAACTGTCCTCGAGTTGGTCGACCAGAACGCCCAAAGGCGCGTCCGTCTTTGCCATAAGCTCGCACAGAATCAGACAGGCGAGGATTCCATCGCGCTCGGGCATATGCGCGGCGATGCCGATACCACCGGCTTCTTCGCCGCCCATGAGGACGCCGCCCTTCTTCATCTCCGCCGCTATATATTTGAAACCGACCGGCTTAACGGTCACACGACAGCCAAGCGCCTCGGCAATGCGACGCACGAGCGTCGAGCATGAAAGATTGACAACGACGCGCCCCTCCAAATTACGAAATTGAACCAAGTCGCCCAAAACGAGCGCCATGATCTGATGCGGATGTATATATCTGCCGCGCTCGTCAACCGCGCCGATACGGTCGGCGTCGCCGTCGGTCACCAGGCCAGCGCAAGCTCCGTCCTCGATAACCGTGCGCTCGCAAGCGTCCACCCACGGCTCAACGGGGTCGGGGCAGATATCTTCTTGGTCAGGTGCCTGCCCGGCATGAATCTCGTGCACCTCAACGCCAAGCTCGCGCAGCAAGTCGGCTAGATAGCCCTGGGCTGCGCCGCCCATGGGATCAACAACCACGCGCAGGTGCGCGGCACGGATGGCTTCGGCATCAACAAACGATGCCACCGCCTGCATATAGTCAGGAATGATATCCGCGGTGCGATATTGCCCCTCGATCCCCATTGGCTCGGGAGCCATGGTCTCTTCGAGCTCTTCGATGACATCCTGGTTGGCGGTCGAGCCGTCACCCATGCGAATCTTGAGGCACAGATAACCCTGCGGATGATGGGACCCCGTCACCATGAGCGCGCCGCACGCCTCACCGTCATAAGCCGCCGCCCACGTAAGGGCAGGGGTCGGAACAGGTCGCGAAGCGAGCACGGCGTCTAGCCCGTGCGCTGCTAGCACACCCGCCGCAAGCTCAGCGAACTCGCGCGCCAGGGGCCGAGTGTCGAACCCTATATATACCGTTTTGCCCGGATTGGTCTTTTGCCACAACTCGCCGACGGCATCGGCGATACGGGCAACGTTATCGGCAGTGAAGTCCTCATCGACGCGAGCGCGCCAACCGTCAGTTCCAAAATGAATTATCGCGCACACGCGCAGACACCTCACAGTGTTTGGATCATGGTACGCATGAGGTATACCCGCGATACACACTCGGCAACCTGCCGGCACCAGCATTCACCATTTGGGCAAATGCTGCCGAGGACATGCAAGCAATAAAAAAACCGCCCCGTATGGAGCGGTTTTGCCCTTTATATATCGAGCGCCTCGGCCATCGCTGCCGTAGTGATTGCCGTGGTTCCACAGCAACTGCCCACCATTGCGGCACCGGCATGTCTCCATTCGATGCATGCGCGCGCGAAAGCCTCGGGGTTCTCGTGCCATACGGGGCCATCCTGAGTCTGGACCGGATCGCCCACGTTGGGACGCACCGTGACGGGAGTAGTCGCCGATGCAACCATCCTGGGCACTGCCGCGTTCGCAGCCGCAAGCGAACAGCAATTAACACCAACCGAGTTTGCGCCGTGTTTTTCGGCGTACAAAACGGCTGCCTCGATGTTGAGGCCATCGCCCAACAGGTCGCCTTTATCGTCAACGACAAAACTCACCAGGACAGGCATGCCGTCGGCGGCATCTCGGGCGCCGGCAAGCATGGGCTGCAAATTACGGATAGACGTCACCGTCTCGATCAGCAGACCGTCAACACCGGCATTGAGCAAGGCGTGCGCCTGTTCGCGCGCAATGCCTCGGATTTCACGATACTCGACAGAGTCTTCGGCAAACCACTCAATACCGATCGGGCCCATCGAGCCCAGTAGCAGCTGAGGGTGCGCCTGGCGGGCATCGTCGACGGCCCCGCGATTGACCTCCGCCACGGACGGCGCAATCTGATCGTGCTTGAGGGCATAGCTCGATGCCTGAAAGGTGTTGGTAATGAGCACCTGCGCGCCGGCGGCGACATACAAGCGATGAATACGAGAAACGGTCTGCGGCTCTGCCAGATTCCAAAACGCCGGTGGAATGTCGGCGGCATCGTACTCACTCAACAGAACACTGCCCATGGGGCCCTGCGCCAACAAGGTCTCGCTCGACAAGCGGCGCGTAAGTTCCTCGGCACCAAAGCGGTTGTAATAACTCGTATCCATATATATCCCGCTATTCCTCGACGCTGATTCCCTGCTTTTCGAGATAGGCGAGCCAGCGGTTCATCGTGTCCTCGGATAGCGCATGCTCCATCATGCAGGCCTCGGAATCGGCTCGCTCAAATTCGACACCGAGCTCCTGAACCAAAAACGTGCGGATGAGGCGATGACGGTACCAGATAGCCGTACCAACCTCGCGGCCGCGATCGGTCAGGACTACCTTGCCGTAGTGCGATTGCTCGACAAGTTCGGATGCTTTGAGCGCCGAAACCGCTTTATTGACCGATGCCTTGGAGACGCCAAGGCGCTGCGCGATGTCGACCGATCGCACGCCGTTGGTTTCCCCCTCTTCGCTTTCAATGCGAACCATGCACTCCAAGTAGTCTTCGTTCGCCACCGTCAGATGTAGTTCGCGCGAGCTATTTGTCGTATCCATGATCTTCCGTCCCTTCTGCATTCATTGGCTGATTCTACCCCATCCAAGCGTCGCGGTATGCCGTGGCATACCGTGCTAGAGTTCTTGTTGCACACGACGACCAAGATTGGAGCGGTCTTTATGGAAAACACCACCACGAACCCCGATGTCCTCGAGCGCTTTTTGCGCTACGTCCAGATCAACACGCAGTCCGAGGATGCAAACTGCGACCAGGTACCCTCGAGCGCCGTTCAGTTTGACCTTGCCAACGTGCTGGCTGAAGAGCTGCGCGAGCTTGGTGCGGAAGATGCCCACGTGACCGAGCACGCCTATGTCTGCGCGCATATCCCCGCAAGTGTGGGCGCTGAGGACAAGCCCGCCCTGGGCCTGATCGCCCATCTCGACACCACCGAAGTTGCACCGGGCGCCGGCGTGAAGCCGCACATCGTGCACTACGAAGGCGGCGACCTGGTCTGCGGCACGGTTGACGGTAAGCCCGTTGCCATGAGTACCGCCAAGCTTCCCGCCCTGAACGACCTCGCGGGTGAGGACCTGGTCTGCAGCGATGGCACCACGCTGCTGGGCGCGGACGACAAGGCAGGCGTCGCCGAGATCATGTCGCTTGTCGCGCGTATCGCTCAGGACCCTTCTCTGCCCCATCCCGCACTCGGCATTTGCTTCTGCCCTGACGAGGAGATCGGCCACGGAGCCGAGCTGTTGGATATCGATACCTTTGGCTGCAAGTATGCCTACACGGTCGACGGTGGCCCCATCGGCGAGCTGGAGTGGGAGTGCTTTAATGCCGCTGAGGCGACCGTCTGCTTTGAGGGCCAGTCCATCCACCCGGGCGACGCCAAAGGCCGTATGGTTAACGCAGGCAATCTGTTCTGCGACTTCAACGCGTTGCTCCCCTACGTGCAGCGCCCGGAGTATACGGAAGGCTACGAGGGCTTTTATCACCTTGAGGGTGTATCTGCAACCGTCGATCACGCCACAGCGCGCTATATCGTCCGCGACCATGACGCAGCCAAGTTCCAGCAGAAACTCGACCTTATTGATGCCGCCGCCTCGATGCTCAACCAGCGCTTGGGTGACAAGCGCGTGACGGTCGAGATTAAGCAGCAGTATCGAAATATGGCCGAGATCGTTCGTGACTATCCCGAGCTTATTGATGTTGCCAAGGAAGCCTACCTTGCCTGCGGCGTTGAGCCCCAAGTGCTGCCGATTCGCGGCGGCACCGACGGCGCGCAGCTGTCGTTCCGCGGTCTGCCCTGCCCCAACCTTTCCACCGGCGGCTATTGCTACCACGGCGTCAACGAGTTTGTCCCGGTCAGTTCGCTCGTCAAGATGACCGACGTCCTGCAGGAGCTCGTCGCCCGTTTCGCATAAGCCTGGCTGCATAAGCCCAAAAGACGAATCGCCCCGTCCTCTACAGAGAACGGGGCGGTTTTTGATACAAGGGGAGTAGTCAACATCGCAGGTTGAGCCAACGTCAGCGAGCGACGTCCAAGGCGAACAAGTTGGCATGAAAAAGGCAGGGCATTGACCTTCTGGTCATGCCCTGCCTTTTGAATGACAAATTGTCGCCTTGGGCGGCGCGCAGCGTCGAGTCGTTACGGCGTTTGGTAAAACGCCGTAACTTAGTAGTTGGCCTCGTAACCGTTGCCGTCGCCGGTGGGCTGTTCGTAGTAGTCCGAATCGCTCGAATCGCTTGAGCCATCGGAATCGTCAGAGCTGACCGATGAGGTTGCGGTGCCGTTTGCGTAGTCGTCAGACGTGTTGTTGCTGAGGTCGCCGATCGTAGAGCTGGAGCCGTCGGAAAGACCCATGGTGTTGGGACCCTTGGGATCCTTGCCGGCATCGACGCGCTCCATCATTTCCTTGAGCTCGTCCTCGTAGACAAAGACGTAGCTCACACCGTCAATCATGGTGCTGTCGTCGGCGTACGAAGGCAGGTTGGCCGAGTAGATACCGTCGACATCCATACCGCGCATGGCGTTGACCGTAGAGACGATATCCTGAACGCTCATATCGGTCACGAGCATATCGGACAGCGAATTAACCAGGCCAAAGATCTTCGTGGCATCGAAGTTATTGAGAATCTGGTTGGCAAGGGCGCCAAGCACCTGACGCTGGTGGCGCATGCGCGTGTAATCGCCGTCGGCATAGGTGTAGCGGCAGCGGGCATAGGTAAGGGCGGTGGCACCGTCCATATGCTGCTGGCCAGCGGTAATCTTAATATCCAGGTGCTCGGGGTCGTCAACATCATCGGTTGCGTTAATGTCGATACCGCCAACCGAATCAATCAGCGCCTGCATACCGTCGAAGCTAACCTCGGCATAGTGGGAAATCTGAACACCGCACAGCTCGTTGACCGCCTCGACCATGGCCTCGGCGCCGCCAACGGTATGGCAGGCGTTGATCTTCATGGTCTCGCCCTTGTACTCGACCTTGGTGTCGCGCGGAACGGAAATGAGCGTCGCCTGCTTTTGCGTGGGGTCGATGCGTGCCAGGATAATCGAGTCGGCACGATACGTATCCTCGCCCGGACGGCCGTCGGTGCCAAGAAGCAGCACGTAGAACGGATCCTTTGCCTCATCGGTGTCAACCAGAACCCGACGCAGATTGTCAGTAATGACATTAGAATCGCCGAGCTTGCCCATAATGGTGGCAAACCACAGGCCGGCAGCGGTAGTGGCACTCAGCAGCACGCCAAGCACGACAATGAGCGCGACGTGACGAATCGTGTGGCTACGGCGACGTTGACGAGCGCGCTCGGAATAGCGAGCCACGTTATCGCGACTGTAGATCTTGGCCTGCGCACCAGTTGAGGGTCTTCGGGTGGTGGTATCCGCGAGGGGCTTTTTATTAAACATAGGCAACCTGTATTAGTAGATGACGGGATCGGGGACGGTAGCATGCTCGACATGCGCGCCAAGCGCCTGCAGCTTTTCGACAAACTGCTCGTAGCCGCGCTTGATGTGATGGATAGCCGAAACCTCGGTCGTCCCGTCGGCGATCAAGCCCGCTACGACGAGGGCCGCTCCGCCGCGCAGATCGGGCGAGGTAACCTGTGCACCCGAGAAGCCCTTGACGCCATGAATCATGGCATGATGGCTCTCGATACGAATGTCGGCACCCATGCGCACCAGCTCAGAGGCAAACATAAAGCGATTCTCGAAGATGTTCTCGGTAATAACGGAACTGCCGCCGGAGAGGGCGGAGAGCACCATAATTTGTGCCTGCATGTCGGTCGGGAAGCCGGGGAACGGAAGCGTCTGGATGTCGACAGGCTTGATACGCTCGGCACGGTTCACATGGACGCCATCCTCGACGCGCTCGCAGTCGATACCCATGAGCTCCATCTTCTTGAGCACCATACCCAAGTGAATGGGACAAAAGCCCGTGACATCGACACCGCGATCGTCTGCCATCAACGCACCGGCGACGATAAAGGTACCGGCCTCGATGCGGTCGCCCACTACGCGATGGGTAACAGGATGCAGCTCTTCCACGCCCTCGATGGTCACGACAGGCGTACCGGCGCCAACAATCTTGGCACCCATTTCGTTGAGCATGTTGGCGAGATCGACGATCTCGGGCTCGCGGGCGGCATTGTCGATAACCGTGGTGCCCTGCGCGCGCACGGATGCCATAATGAGGTTCTCGGTCGCACCGACACTGGCAAACTCGAGCGTGACGGTGGTACCGCGCAGGCCCTGAGGCGCGCTGGCGTTGATGTAGCCGTGGGCGGTATCAAACTCGACGCCCAGGGCCTCGAGACCCAGAATATGCATGTCGATCTTGCGGGCACCTAGGTTGCAGCCGCCCGGCATGGCGATCTTGGCGCGATGGAAGCGACCCAGCAGGGGCCCCATGACGGCGGTGGAAGCACGCATCTTAGCGACGAGCTCATAGGGAGCCTCCCAGGAATCGACCTGAGAGGTATCGATCTCGAGCGTGTGCTCGTCGAGAACATCGATCGTAGCGCCCATGCCCTTGAGCACCTTGCCCATCACGTGGACATCGGAAATATCGGGCACGTTCTGCAGCGTCGTCTTGCCCGGCGCCAGAAGCGTTGCCGCCATGAGTTTGAGCGCGGAGTTCTTAGCACCCGAGACGGGCACGGAGCCTCCGATGGCGTGGCCACCCTCAACGCGGATAATATCCAAGGTCTACCCTTTCAAAAAGCATGCCCGGGGTGGCCAAGCCATCCCGGGCATGATGTGTTCGCAAATGGTCGAACGCTAAATCGTTTGACTATTGGGCAAGCTTGAGCTTACACCATGCGATTTCATTATAGAGGTAGGCGCGGCGTGCATCATCCTCCGACAAATTACCCAGCTTCTCTTCAAAACCTTGAATATCAGCTTTAAGCTTGTCGGCATCGACGGTCGCCAAATCGCAAGCGCGCTCGGCGAGAACGGTCACGACATCGTCCGCAACCTGGGCATAGCCGCCGGCCACGGCAAACGTGTGGTCGACAGTGCCCATGGCCTTATCGGAAACGCGAACGTAACCGCGGTCGATCGTGCAGATCTCGCTGGAGTGAGCAGGCAGAACGCCAAACTCGCCATCCGTGGACGGAATCGACACAAACGCAGCGTCGCCCTCATAGGCGCAGCTCACGGGGCACACGATGCGGATACGCATAACCTACTTCTCCCCCATCTTGCGGGCGCGCTCGCGCACGTCTTCAATCGTGGAAGCATAGCGGAAAGCCTGCTCGGGCAGGTCATCGGCCTTGCCGTCGACAATCTCGGCGAAAGAGCGGACGGTATCCTCGACGCGGACGTAGACACCGGGGTTGCCGGTGAACTTCTCGGCGACGTGGAAGGACTGCGAGAGGAACTGCTGAATCTTACGGGCACGGTTGACCGTAAGGCGCTGCTCCTCGGACAGCTCGTCCATACCCAGAATGGCGATGATGTCCTGAAGGTCGGAGTACTCCTGCAGGAGCTCCTGGACCTTGACGGCGACACGGTAGTGCTCCTCGCCGACGATCGAGGGATCGAGAGCGTCGGAGGAAGATGCGAGCGGGTCGATAGCCGGGAACAGGCCAAGCGACGAAATGCTACGCGAAAGAACCGTGGTGGCGTCGAGGTGCGTAAACGTCGTGGCAGGCGCCGGGTCGGTCAGGTCGTCTGCGGGGACGTAGACAGCCTGGACGGAGGTAATGGAGCCCGTCTTGGTCGAGGTAATGCGCTCCTGGAGGTCGCCCATCTCGGTTGCCAGCGTGGGCTGGTAACCAACGGCGGACGGCATACGGCCCAGCAGTGCGGAAACCTCGGAACCTGCCTGGGAGAAGCGGAAGATGTTGTCGATGAACAGCAGAACGTCCTGGCCGCGATCGCGGAAGTACTCAGCGGTGGTAAGGCCGGCCAGACCGATGCGCAGACGCGCTCCGGGCGGCTCGTTCATCTGACCATAGACCAAGCAGGTCTTGTCGATAACGCCAGACTCGCTCATCTCGAGGAACAGGTCGGTGCCCTCGCGGGTACGCTCGCCGACGCCGGTGAACACCGAGGTGCCGCCGTGCTCCTGGGCGAGGTTGTTGATGAGCTCCTGAATCAGAACGGTCTTGCCGACGCCGGCGCCGCCGAACAGGCCGGTCTTGCCGCCACGGATGTAGGGCTCGAGCAGGTCGACGGCCTTGATGCCGGTCTCGAAGATCTCGGTCTTGGTGGTGAGCTCGTCAAAGCGGGGCGCTGCATGGTGGATGGGGTAGAACTCCTCCACCTCGGGCATGGGCTTGCCGTCGACGGGCTTGCCCATGACGTTCCAAATGCGACCGAGCGTCTTGGGACCAACGGGCATCTTCATGGGCTCACCGGTATCGGTGGCGATGAGGCCGCGCTGCAGGCCGTCGGTCGAGGACATGGCGACCGTGCGGACGACGCCGCCCGGAAGCTGGCTCTCGACCTCGAGGATCGTGCTCAGATGACCGATCGGGGTCTCGGCCTCGACCGTGAGCGCGTTGTAGATCGGGGGCACCGCGCCGTCAAACTTGACGTCGACGACAGGGCCGATGATTCGCACGATGCGACCATCACCGGCAGTCGTCTTCTTGGTGGCTTCCTCGACCGCAAGCTTTACGGTGTTATTAGCCATTACTGTTCCTCCAATGCTGAGGCTCCGCCGACGATCTCGTTAATCTCGGTCGTGATCGAAGCCTGGCGCACGCGACTATACGTGCGGGTAAGGGTCGAGATGATCGCGGTGGCGTTTTCCGTCGCGGAGTGCATGGCCTTGCGGCGTGCACCCTGCTCGGCAGCCGCCGAATCGATCAGGGCCTGGTAGATGACCGTCAGGATATAAGACGGCACAAGCTTGCCGAGAACATGCTCGGGAGAGGGCACGAACTCGAACGTGGACGAGATGCGCTTAGGGGCGTCGGTCTCGTTCTTACGCGGACCGTGGGCCATAGCGATCATCTCGGGATCGAGCGGCAACAGATGCTCGACGCGAAGCTCCTGATCCACGCGGTTCTTGGCGTGGTGGTAGACAAGCTCGACACGGTCAAGCTCACCGGCACGATACGCATCGCAGATATGAGAGGAGATCATGCGGGCCTGATTGAAATCGGGCTCAGAGGAGTTGCCCTCAAAGTGCATGACGACGTTTGCGCGGTCACGGAAATACGTGGCCGGTTTGCGCCCACACGCGATGATCTCGCACTCGATGCCGTCGTTCGCCCAAGAAGCAGCGAGCTTTTCGGCCGTGCGCTCCACCGTCGTATTGAAACCGCCGGCAAGGCCGCGGTCCGAGGCAATAACGACAATCAGGCCATGCTTGACGCTCTCATGCTTCTGCAGCATGGGATCGGTGCCCGAACAGGAGGCGTCGCCGGCGACCGTCAACATGACGTCGGTCAGCGCCTCCTTATAGGGCTCGGCCTGCTTGGAGCGATCGAGGGCACGACGGATCTTGGCCGTAGAGACCATCTCCATCGTGCGCGTGATCTGCTTGGTCGTGGTAACCGAGGAGATTCGCTTCTTAATGTCGCGAAGGTTGGCCATGGGGCTTAGTTCTCCTCTGATCCAGAAACATCCGAATGGTGCTTGGCCATGAACTGCTGCTTGAAGTCGCCGATGACGCGCAAGAGCTCAGCCTTGGTGTCATCATCGATCTTCTTGGCGCGAACCTTGTCGAGCAGCGAGCCAAAGCCATTGTCCATGTACTCGATGAGCTCGGCACGGAAGGGCAGCACGTCGGCGATCTCCAGGTCATCCAGGAAGCCCTCGTTGCCAGCGAACAGCGTAACGATCTGCTCGCCAACCTCAAACGGCTTGTAACGCGGCTGCTTCAGGAGCTCGGTCATGCGAGCACCATGGGTCAGCTGCTTCTGAGTAGCCTCGTCGAGGTCGGAGCCGAACTGCGTAAAGCCAGCGAGCTCCTGATAGGAAGCGAGGTCCAGACGGAGGTTGCCGGCGACCTGCTTCATGGCCTTGGTCTGCGCATCGCCACCGACGCGGGACACGGAGATGCCCACGTCGACTGCCGGGCGCTGACCCTGGAAGAAGAGCTCGGACTGCAGGTAGATCTGACCATCGGTAATGGAAATGACGTTGGTCGGAATGTAGGCCGAGACGTCGCCGTCCTGGGTCTCGATGATCGGCAGTGCCGTCATGGAGCCGTAACCGTTCTTCTTGGACATCTTGACGGCACGCTCGAGCAGACGAGAGTGCAGGTAGAAGATGTCGCCAGGATAGGCCTCGCGTCCGGGCGGACGATGCAGCGTCAGCGACATCTGACGGTAGGCCACAGCCTGCTTGGACAGGTCGTCGTAGATGACGAGCACGTGGCCGCCGGGGTTGGTCTCGCTGGCGGGCTTGCCGTCCTCGCCGTTGTACATGAAGAACTCGCCGATAGCGGCACCGGCCATAGGCGCGATGTACTGCATAGGGGCGGAATCGGCAGCGGTGGCCGAAACGATGATGGTGTAGTCGAGCGCACCGTGCTGAGCGAGGGTCTCGCGGATGTTGGCAACCGTGGAGGCCTTCTGGCCGATGGCGACATAGATGCAGACCATGCCCTTGCCGCGCTGGTTGAGAATAGCGTCGATGGCGATGGCGGTCTTACCAGTCTTACGGTCGCCGATGATGAGCTCACGCTGACCGCGGCCAATAGGCACCATGGAGTCGATAGCGAGCAGACCGGTCTGAACCGGCTCGCACACCGGGGTACGGTCGATGACGCCGGGGGCCTTGAACTCGATGGGGCGACGGTGCGTAGCGACGATGTCGCCTAGGCCGTCGATGGGCTGGCCGAGCGGATTGACGACGCGGCCGAGCATGGCGCGGCTCACGGGGATATCCATAATGCGGCCAGTGGTGCGGCACTCGTCGCCTTCCTTGATGGAGTCGACGGCACCGAACAGAACGGCGCCGACCTCGTCACGGTCAAGGTTCTGGGCAAGGCCGAAGACGGTCTCACCGGTATCGGAGCTCTTGAACTCCAGAAGCTCGCCTGCCATGGCGCTCTTGAGGCCGGAGACGCGCGCGATGCCGTCGCCTACCTCGTCGACCGTTGAAACCTCATGCGTATCGACCGTCGCGGAGAGGCTCGTGAGCTGCTCCTGCAGTTTCTTGGCGATATCCTGGGCATTGAGGGTTTCGGACATTAGGCTTCACCTCCGTACGAATTAGCAGAGTTTGCGAGGGTCTCCTGCGCGATGCGCAGCTGCGTCTTGACGGAAATATCACGACGCTCGCCGCGGGCCTCGAGCACCAGGCCGCCCACGATAGACGGGTCGACCTGCTCGATAAGGAATACCTTGCGGCCGAAGTCCTGCTCGCATTTCTTAGTGATGGTTTGACGCAGCTCGTCGTCGAGCGGGATCGCCGTGGTGACGGTCACGCCCACTACATCCTCGTCTTCCTCGGCAACATACTTAAAGGCAGCTGCCACCTTGGGAAGAAGGTCGAGCTGGTCGCGCTTGGACATGGTGTCGAGCACGGCGATGATCTCGGGGCTGGCAGAAGCCAAGCGCTCGATCATCTCGAGGTCCTCGAACACATGGTTCTCGGCCTTAGCGGCTTCCAGAAGGGAGCGAGCGTAGGTCTCGAGCACCTTGTCCTGATAGCGGCTAGTCGGCATTCAGGCTACCTGCTTCCTGGATGTAGCGCTCGATGAGCTTCTTCTGCTCGGTCTCGTCCTCGAGTGCCTCGCCCACGATCTTGGTGGCGACGGCAACGGACAGGTCGGCGATGGAGCTCGCGGCACCGGCGTAAATGGACTTGCGCTCGTCCTCGACGGTCGTATGGGCCTTGGCGATGATCTCCTCGGCCTCCTTGTGAGCAGCCTCGATGATACGGGCGCGCTCGGACTCGGCGTCCTTACGGGCCTCGAGAACGATGTCGGCAGCCTGACGACGGGCGTCGGTGACGATCGAGTCGGACTCAGCGCGCTTGGCGATTGCCTCCTGCTTGGTCTTCTCGGCCTCGTCGAGGCTCTCCTCGATCTTCTTGCCGCGCTCCTCCATGGTTTTCATGATGCCCGGCAGGGCGACCTTGGCCAGCACGATCCAGATGATCAGGAAGGCGATAAGCGCCGGGATGAACTCCGCCATCTTAGGGATGAGGATGTCCGCACCGGCAGCGCCGTCCTCGGCGAACGCGGAAACCGGCATGAGCAGCGCGGCCGCGGACGCGGAGAGTGCGATCGCGCTCTTCTGGGATGAAAGATTCATACTTGACGCTCCGTGCTATTTAACGATCAGCGCGACAACGAAGCCGATCAGAGCCAGAGCCTCGCCGAAGGCGGAGCCCATGATGAAGACGGTGAACACGCGGCCCTGGACCTCAGGCTGACGGGCCATAGCACCCGTAGCACCCAGAGCAGACAGGCCGATAGCAAGACCAGCGCCGATAACACCGAGACCGTAACCGATAACTCCCACGATTCCTCCTTTGTCGTGCGTGTCTTATTTCACGCAGGATAACCTTTTTATAACTGCCGGGCTCCATGGGTACGGGCACCGGCGGTTGAACGAATTGCCTTACCTTTAAGGCGCGAACGGAAGATTACTCCTCCTCCGCGACCTCCTCTGCCTCGGAGACATACACGGCGGTAAGGACCGTGAAGACGTAAGCCTGGATGGCGCCGACCACAAGCTCGATCGCATAGATCAGGATGAGGATGGCAAGCCAGGCCAGCGAAGGCAGGGCGCCGACGGCGTGGGCCGCGGAAACCTGCTGAAGCAGCGGCTGCATGAACATGCTCGCCATAATGGCGAACGAGCCCATGACCACGTGTCCTGCGAACATGTTGCAGAACAGACGGACGGCGAGCGTGATGAGGCGCAGGAAGGTCGAGAAGAGCTCGACGACCCACACGAGCACGTTCATCGGGAAGCTCACGCCCTGCGGGGCGAGGCTCTTGATGTAGCCGATCACGCCGTGAGCCTTGCATCCGTAGTAGATGAAGTACACGAAGGCGAAGATGGCGAGCGCGGCGGTGGAGCCGATTGCACCGGTGCCGGGCTTCATTCCCGGGATCAGGCCGATCATGTTATTGATCAGGATGAACAGGAAAAGCGAGCACAGGAACGGGAAGTGCTTCTTCCAGTTCTCACCCACGACGCCCTTGCCGATATCGTTCTCGACGTACTCGATGATGTACTCGAAACCGTTGACGAAGAAGCCCTTGGGAACCAGGGTCTGCTTCTTCTTGAACACGGCCAGGACGATCAGGAGCACGATCGTGGAGACGATCAGCCAAAACGAGTACTGCGTGATGCCGCAGCTCAGATCGCCCACGACAGGGGTGGAGCTGAACTCGCTGACCAGATGATTAATCTCATCAGGCAGCTTTTCAAAAATTTCCACGACTTACCTTTCGACCTCATGAGGATCTCGCAGCGCCTTGGCGACGCGAACCGCGCAGGCGGCCATAAAGGCCACGAAGCCGATCGCCTCGCCCAGGAGGAACATGCGAAATGCCTCTCCGAACAACACAAACACAACCAAGGTAAAGACGAGCAGGGCGATTGCCGAGACCGCCAGACTCACCATACCCTTGAGCATGTCCGCATTCTGCTTATCGTCAAGAACCGGCTTGAGCGTAAAGACAAAGGGAAGGAAGGCAATTGCGCCCGCGATGGCGCCTGCAACGATAGCGAGCAGATCGGCTATCTGAAACACTGGCGTCCTCACTTTCCTTTTTTAACGCTTCCCAGAACAGTTCCCGCCAAACATTGGTGACTATTGTACGAGCCAATCGCTAAAGTACAACCGAAAAAGCATCGGTTAATACGCACCTGTTCGTTTTCTTAAGACCTTCTTTATGCCGCAGGTAGGTAATACGTTTTTCTCGAACCCCTCTAGGCTAAACGTCCGTTAACAGGAGTGCGCGTGGACGTCTTTTGCTCGCCCGCGCGCACCATTTCTTCGTATTTGTGACCGTAGCCGACAAGGCCCGACAACTAGAGCGTGCCGTAGATGCGGTCGCCGGCGTCGCCCAGGCCGGGAACGATGTAGGCGGCCTCGTTGAGATGGTCATCGATGGCGCACGTATAAATATGTACGTCAGGATCCTTCTCGGTCAGCGACTTGAGGCCCTCGGGCGCGGCGACGATGCACAGCATGCGGATGTCCTTGACACCGCGCTCGCGCAGGTAGCTGATAGCCATCTCGGCCGAACCGCCCGTGGCGAGCATGGGGTCGACAACCAGGCAGATACGCTGGTCGATATCCTTGGGCATCTTGCAGTAATACTCGTGCGGCTCGTGGGTGACCTCGTCGCGCTCCATGCCGATGTGGCCCACGCGAGCGGAGGGCACCAGGTCGAGGATGCCGTCGACCATGCCAAGGCCCGCACGCAGGATGGGCACGATGGCGAGTTTCTTGCCGGCGAGCTGCTTAAACGTTGCGGTGGTGATAGGGGTCTCGACCTCGACGTCTTCCATAGGCAGGTCGCGCATGGCCTCGTAGCCGTCAAAAAGCGCGAGTTCGCGCACGAGCTGACGGAACTGGTTGGTGCCGGTGTTTTTGTCGCGCAGGATCGACAGCTTGTGCTGGACGAGCGGGTGATCGACAAGCGTCACACGGGACGCATCGTAGGTGACGGTCATGGGTTGATTGCCCCTTTCGTTGCGGCCGCAAAACGGCCTTGCTGACAAGGCGCGCAGCAATGTTGCCGCCGCACGCCATGCATTAGTTTAGCGTTTTGTTGTATCGAGCAGCCCATCGCAGCCCTACTGTGAGGTGCTGAGCGAGCGCCTGACTGCATCACGCCAGCCCGCAAGGTTTTGCTCGCGGCGCTCGGCGGACATGTGGGGAAGGAAGGTCCTAACGATCTGGGCATTTTGCTCCAGCTCTTCCAGGTCTTCCCAATAGCCGACGGCAAGACCCGCCAAGTACGCGGCACCGATTGCCGTGGTCTCCACCGTCTCGCATTGCAGCACGGGGATATCCAGCAGGTCGGCCTGGAATTGCATGATGAACTCGTTGCGCGAGGCACCGCCATCGACAGACAGGCGCTCAATCGAAAGCCCCACGTCCTGCTCCATGGCGCGCAGCACGTCGTAGCTCTGATATGCCATGGATTCGCAGGCGGCACGTACGATGGTCGCACGGCTCGAGGCGCCGGTCAGACCGCACACGATACCGCGAGCATGCGGGTCCCACCAGGGAGCACCCAAACCCGCAAAGGCGGGAACGAAGTAGCAGCCCTCGTTGTCGCTAATCGAAGCGGCGAGTTGTGCCGACTCGCTCACGCTCGAGATGATGCCCATGTTGTTGCGAAGCCAGTTCATCGTTGAGCCGGCGGCAAAAATAGAGCCCTCGAGCGCATAGCTGACTTTGCCGTCCGCAGCGATACCGATGGTGGAGACCAGGCCATTCTTGGATTCGACGATCTCGTCGCCGGTGTTCATGAGCATAAAGCAACCCGTGCCATAGGTGTTTTTGGTCTGGCCGGGACGGAAACAGCAGTGGCCGAACAGCGACGCCTGTTGGTCACCCGCCACGCCCATGATGGGCGGCATGTTGGTCATGATGTCGCTCGCGACGCGGCCGTAGTCGCCCGAGCTCCAGCGAACCTCGGGCATCATGGAACGTGGAACGTCAAAGAGTGCCAGCAGGTCGTCGTCCCAATCGAGCGTATGGATATTAAAGAGTGCCGTGCGGCTGGCATTGGTGTAGTCGGTGGCAAAGACCTGGCCGCCGGTGAGGTTGTAGATGAGCCAGGTGTCGATGGTGCCAAACATGAGGTCGCCCGCCGCCGCGCTTTCGCGTGCGCCGTCGACGTTGTCGAGAATCCACTGCACCTTGGAGGCCGAGAAATACGGGTCGAGCGTGAGTCCCGTGCGGGAGCGCACCAGCCCTTCTGCGCCCTGCTCGACAAGCTCGTCGATCAGAGGTGCGGTACGGCGGCACTGCCATACGATAGCGTTATAGATCGGCTGACCGCTCACACGGTCCCAGACCACCGTGGTCTCGCGCTGGTTGGAGATGCCGATGGCGGCAATGCGGTCGGAGTGGATACCGCTCTTAAACTGGACTTCCATCATGACGGCGATCTGGCTAGCAAGGACCGCCATGGGGTCTTGCTCCACCCAGCCGGGACGCGGGAAGCTGGTTTTGACGCTGCGACGTGCCTGCGCGACGATGCATCCGTACTCGTCGACGATGGTCGCAAGTACCGAGGTGGTGCCGCAGTCGAGCGCCATGATGTAGGAACCGCCAAAGTCAAACGAGGCATCTTCCATGCCCAGGCTGCCCAGATTCAACGACATCGCTTAAACCTTTCTATTGCATCGGGTCGGACAGGACCCGTTCGATCTCTGATGCGGGAAGTGCGCCTTGGCGCAGGATCTGGAGCTCGCCGTGCTGAAACGACACGATGGTCGAGGCGTCGCGACACGGGGTCTCACCGGCGTCGACGGCAACATCGACCCCCTCCAGGATGCGACCCTCCACCGTGATAAAACTTGCCGGCGCGGGCGCGCCATGCGTGTTGGCGCTGGTGCAGGCAAGGGGGCTGCCACAGGCGCGAATGAGCGCCTGCACCACGGGCGAGGCCGAAGCGCGAAGTGCCACCGTGTCGTCGGCAGCGCGCATAAAGGTCGGCACGCAGGGGGCTGCCTTGACCACGATAGTCAGGGCTCCCGGCCAGCATCGTCGCGCGAGTATGCGGGCATCTTCCGGGATATCCACGCCATAGCGGTCGAGTGCTTCGACGCCATCGACCAGCCAAGCGACGGTTTGCGTGAGTTCACGTTGCTTGAGAGTGAAGATACGGCGATAGCCGGTGCCGAGCGCAGGAACTGCGGCGCCATTGACGGCAGCCTGCGGATCGCGCGGCCACGATGGGAATTCGCTTGTATCTTGGGGCACGGCGTCCGAGAAGGCGTTGACTGCCACGGCGACACCGTAGACGGTCTCGGTCGGGATCAAAGCCAGGCCGCCGCGGCCGAGCACCTCGGCCGTGCGCTCGACGGCAAGCCGATGCGGCTCGCGCGTTCCCTCGTATACCCGATAGACCGTCTGCATGTGTATGCCAGCCCCTTACGCTCTGGTGCAAGTTTGTTTACTGTGGGGCATTCTCGCACGAAACGTTCAACCTATTTGCCCAGAGCGCATGTTGGTTTGGTGAGCGGCTCTAGTAGTCGGTGAAAGTGAGGGGGTTATTGGACTGCGACGAACTTCTTTGGCCTGCCGGCGTGACGTTCTTGGGCGGCGTAACGCTCGATGCTGTCTATCGTTATCATCCGACGGCCGTCGACGAGTTCAACATCGAGCTTTCCGGCTTTGACCAGCGCGGTAATCCGCGGAGCGGAGACTTTGAGGTCCAGCGCTGCGTCTTTAAATGTTCGGCACGCCGCTTCCCGAGCGTCCTCGTGGTCGATTTCGACTGAAAGGGCCACGACCTCGGCCGAGCGTTCGTACCCTGCCGGAGTCAAACCGTTGTTGAGGTCGTCGGCCAAAAACGCCATCAGTGCCTCGGTGGCATGGGCAATCGCTTCTTCGCGCGTATCGCCATCGGCAAAGGCGCCGGGAATCTGCGGGAAGCTAGCGCAGTAACCATCGTCTTCTTTTATGAGAACGCAGTCATAGGTAAATCGCTGCCTCATTTTGCCTCCAACTACCATCCAGCTTGGCGACGAATACTTGCCCACGTGCCCTTCTTTGGTCGATCACCACCAGAGCCGTTCACGGTGACAACGCGGTCACCAGAAACATACTTAGCATGACTACCGACTTGCGCGACCTTCACGAATCCATCGTGCTTGAGTAGGGCAATGATTTCCCGAAAGGTAGGAGGTTGCATGGGCCGACCTCTTTCAGCCGTCCTAATTATAAACTACTTTATAATTTTTGCTAACCAGTTAATAAATATTACTGGCGTTGCTTGGGCTCGGTGACGATGGCTCGGACAATGCGGGGGCGATCGGTGAGGTCGTGGACGATACGCACGTCCGAAAGGCCTGCTTGACGACAGAGCTCGGCCGCGGCGTCGAGCGCGCCCTCGTAGAGCTCGCAGGCAAACAGGCCGCCGGCACGCAGCATGTAGGGCGCCGCGTTGAGCAGGCGGCGGAAGATATCGAGACCGTCGGCACCGCCCTCGAGCGCCAGATCGGGCTCAAAGTCCTTGACCTCATGCGGCAGCGAGCGCATGACGTCGGTCGGGATGTAAGGTGGGTTGGAGACGAGCACATCAAAGGTGCCCCACTCTTCGCGGGGAATGGAACTCACCAGGTTTGTGAGGCTGAAGGCGACCTCGTCGGACGTGAGGCCAAGCGCATCACGGTTTTTGGTGGCCAGATCGATGGCGCGCGGCTCGATATCGGTAGCAGTGCAGGTAACGTGGCCGCGGCGCTCCCAGGCAAGGGAGAGCGAAATGCAGCCCGTGCCGCAGCCGACCTCGAGAACGCGGGCAGTGCGGGGCTCGGCTGGGGCAGATACGTTGGCCTCGGCGGCATCTTGCGCGGGAGTCGCCTGTTGGTCGTTGTCCTCAATGGCGATGCCGTATTCGTCGAGCTCGGGCTCGGGGGTTTCCATGGCCTCTGCTTCTGCCGCTTCGGCTTCTGCCGCCTGCGCGGCGGCTTCCTCGGCCTCGCGATCGGCCAGTTCCTCGGCATAAGCGCGACTGCCCAGCACATCGCCGCCTAGCGCCGCCTCGTCGGCAGCTGTGAGGTTGGCGGCACGGCGCTCGGCCGTCGCTCGCTCGTCGGCCAATGCGGCCTCGGCCTTGCGTGCCTCCTCGACCTCATCGTTCCAAGGCAGCTCAACACGCTGACGGGCAGCGGCCTCGGGGCTCAGTACCTCGGCATCCAGATAATTGAGGACTTCCTCGACGAGCATCTCGGTCTCGGGGCGCGGAATGAGCACACCGGGGGCGCACGCGACGTCGATCATGCGAAACTGCGTGCTGCCCGTGATGTATTGCAGCGGCTCGCCCTTAGCGCGGCGGACAACGGCCGCATGCATGGTCTCGAGCTGGGCCGCGTTAAGCGTCTCGTCCATACGCATATATAGGTCAATGCGCGCCAGGCCCGTGGCGGCGCACAGCAGCCACTCGGCAGAAAGACGGGGGTGCTCCTCGCCGCGCTCGGCCAGGTACTCCTTGGTCCACTCGAGACAACGCTTGATGGTCCAAATCTCGTTTGCCATGGGGCCCTCCCCTCTTAAGCGCCGGACGGCGCGCGAATGTCGGAGCAGATTGTAAGCGAGGCCAGCGCTTGGCAAGGGGCGATTGAAGGCGATTATCGAGAATCAGCCCAGAATTTTGCACCGAGCTCGCTCAAAGTGTTCATTCGCTGACGTCTAAATTTGCATTCGTCAAGCTTTTGGCAAGGTTGCCCCAAAACTGACCAATATCTAACCAAGAACTTGCCACATCGCTTGACGCACGACCCATCAAAAATCGCTCCGCGACTTCTTGAACGATATTTTGAGCAATATTTTCGATAGCGGACTTATGCCGTCAATTACCTTAAGCAGGTAAGCAGCTCAAATGACATCACAGCCGACTGAATAAAATATCAAGGCAATGTCACCAATGACTCCCTACGGATCATTTGACAACCAAGGAAACGCCGATGTTTTGGCAATGTCAGCGAGCGACGTCCAGAGCGAACAAGTTGGCATGAAAAAGGCAGGGCATAGACCTTCTGGTCATGCCTTGCCTTTTGAATGACAAATTGTCGCTCTGGGCGGCGCGCAGCGTCGGCTGGTCCGCCGTTCGGTAGAACGGCGGAACTTAGACTGCCTGTGCCAGCTTCTCGGCACGCTCGGCGGCGGCGAGCGCCTCGATGACGGTGCCGAGCTGGTCGCCCAGGAGGACGCCATTGTAGGTGGAGTTGAAACCGATGCGGTGATCGGTCACGCGGTCCTGGGGCTGGTTGTAGGTACGGATCTTCTCGGAACGGTTGCCGTGGCCGATCTGGCTCTGGCGCTCGGCACCGAGCTCTGCCTGCTGCTTCTCGAGCTCCATCTCGTACAGACGGGCACGCAGCATCTGCATGCAGACCTCGCGGTTCTGGATCTGGGAACGCTGCTCCTGCGACTGCACCACGGTGTTGGTGGGCAGGTGGGTAATGCGCACGGCGGAGTAGGTGGTGTTAACGCACTGACCGCCAGGGCCGGAGGCGCAGTAGGTGTCGATGCGCAGGTCGGACTGGTTGATCTGAACGTCGATCTCCTCGGCCTCGGGAAGCACGGCGACGGTTGCCGTGGAGGTCTGGATGCGACCCTGGGACTCGGTCTTGGGGACGCGCTGGACACGGTGCACGCCGGACTCGAACTTCATGACGGAGTAGACGCGGTCGCCCTCGACCTTGAACTCGATGGACTTAAAGCCGCCGGCCTCGCTGGGGCTGGAGTCGAGCACGGTGGTCTTCCAGCCGCGTGACTCGCAGAAGCGCTGATACATCTTGTACAGGTCGCCGGCAAAGATGGCCGCCTCGTCGCCACCGGCGGCGGAGCGGATCTCGACGATGGTGTTCTTGTCGTCGTTGGGGTCGCTCGGGATGAGCATGTACTTGATGTCTTCCTCGAGCTGGGGAAGCTTCTCCTCGTTCTCGGAGATGTCCATCTGGAGCATCTCCTTCTCGTCCGCGTCGGTCGTGTCGCGGAGCATCTCCTTGGCGGCCTCGATGTCATCGAGCGCGCCGATGTACTCACGCGAGGCGGCGATGAGGTCGGACTGGTGCGCGTACTCCTTGTTGAGACGCGTGAACTCCTTGATATCGGAGGCGACGGCCGGGTCGGAGAGCTTCTTCTCGAGCTCCTCGTAGGCCTTGATAATCTTTTCGAGCTTGTCGCGCATGGCGGGACTCCTTTATATGCGTGAAGGTGAAAATCGGCAGAGTTGATGGGGCGCGCGGCGCCACTGCGGGGGTAAGCCCGGCTAGAACATGTCGATCTTCAGATACATGCGCATCCCTTCGCGTATGGGGTACATAGTTGCGGTCTAACCCATACATGATAGCGTGCGCAGGCATACCTGCATATAACCCGCACGGAATGCGACAAAGGGTCAGTCTCTTTCCTTGAATACAACTTCATCCGAACGCCTCCCGCATTCATCCGCACATATACGGATAAATTTGGGAATCCGATACCCTGAGGGCCGGATCGGCCGGCCCCAGGAGATCGGAGGACGCCATGTCCGGAAAGGGCGGGAAGGGCGCCGCGAGGGCGGTTCCGAGGACCCACGGCAGGCTCACCGGGTACGAGCGGGACACGGTCCAGAGGATGCTGAAGCGCAGGGTTCGCTCGGCCACTTCCTCGAGAGGTTCAAGGGCGTATCGACCCGCAGGCTCCACAGCTGCCTGATGTGGTTCAGATGGCTGCGCGAGGCCGCACGCGTCGGGGACAGGACGTCGCTCATGCGCGAGCAGCTCGACGACGGGCGCTACGAAAAGATCCGGAAGAAGATGATGGAGCCGGAGTACGAGTTCCATCTGGAGCCGGACGTGCAAACGGCGGGTTAACATAGCCTTTCACCAAAAAGGGCGAGCGGCCGCGCCCTGCGACCACCCGCCCTCAATCAAAGCCCTTCTCGGCCGCCGTAGCTACCGGTTCCGGCGCCGCAGGATAACGCCTGCGGCGATCAGCACCGCCGCGCCGCCCGCGATGCCACCCAGGGCCATCGGCGACAAGCTGGTATCGCCCGTATACGGCAGACCCGGCTTCTCCTCCTTCGGCACCGGTGACTTGCTCGGCGGATTGGTGGGCGGCTCCGTCGGCGGGGTGGTCGGCGGCGTGTACGTGTTCTTGAACACCGGCGCCACGGCGCCGTCATAGGTTACCGTCGCCACCAGATGGCCCGCACCGTCGTCCGTCACCGTCACCGTTACCCGGTGCTCGGCCGCGTCGTACGTCACGTTCTTCTGACCGTCGTCCACCTCGGAGATGCTGTAGGCGTACGTTCCGGGCTTGTCGTACGAGATCGCCTCGAAGCCCACCGTGCCGTCCGCCGCGTTCTTTGCGGTCTGCAGCACCTTGCCGTCGGCATCCTTCAGCTGGAAGGAGAACTGCCCTTCCTTCAGGTCCTCGCCGCTCAGCACCTTGGAGGCCCCCAGCTTCACCTCAGTCGCGGCCGGCGCGTAACTGTTGCTGAACGCCACCGCATCCGCAGCCTTGCCGCCCTTGCTGTAGGCAACCTGCGCCTCCAGCGCGTGCGTCTCCGCATTCTCCGTCACCGTCACCGTCGCGGTAAAGACCGTCGTGTCGTAGGTGACGCCGTTCGCCGTCGCCCCTGCCCGCTCGGACACGGTGTAGACGTACGTCCCCACCTTGTCCAGCTGCAGCGGCGCGAAGCCGAACGTGCCGTCGGCGCCGTTCTGCACCGTCTGCACCACGTTACCGTCGGCGTCCTTCAGGTCGAAGAAGAACTCACCCTCGGCCAGGTCGCGGCCGGTCAGAGCCTTCGTTCCGGTAATCGTCGCCGTCGTTGCCGTCGGCGTGTAGGTGTTGGTGAAGGTCAGATCCGCAGCCGTCTTGTTCGCCGTCGCGGTCAGCTGGCCGCTGCCGTCATCGGTCACGTTCACCGTTACGTCCAGCACCGCATCGCTGTAAGTGATGGTGCCATCTTGGCCCGCAACCTCCTTCACCTGGTACGCATGCGAACCAGTTGCGGTGTACGAGATGGCCTTGAAGGTAAACGCTTTACCCACGTTCGTGGTCCGGTCGATCTCCTACCCGGTGGCCACGTCAATCAGCGCGAATGTGAACTCGCCATCGGCGGGCGTCCGCGTGGTGGCCGGGTCGGCATTCTCAAGCACCTTGGTGCCAGAGATCTGGTAGGAGGTCTGACCCGGCTGGTAGCTGTTCGCAAACGTCATGGTATTGGGGGTGACGCCGTTCTCGGTGCCCTCGCTCGGTTTCACCGTAGAGCTCTCTACCACCAGCTTGCCGTCGTTGTTGTCCTTCACCACGTAGGTCAGGGTGTACATCTTGCCGGCGTAGGTCACGCCCGGCACGCCCGGCGCGCCGTCCGTCGGCTGCACCTCACGGACCGTGAAGGGAAAGGTGCCCGCATGGTCGAAGGTCAGCTCGTTAAAGTAAACCTTGCCCTTGGCGTCGTTCTTCTGGGTCTGGAGCACCGTACCGTCAGACCCCACCAGCTCGAAGGCGAAGTCTCCCGCCTTTAGCTGATAGCTGCCGTCGTGCACGTCAACGCTCTTGGTGAGGGCGATCGCGCCGGAGTTCGTCGCCTTCGCCTTGTAGGTGTTGGTGAAGGTGGGCTTCGTGGCGTCCGCGCCGTCGTAGGCGACGCTCGCCTGCAGCGTGCCGGCATTGTCCACAACCGTCACCACGGCATGATGCACCGCGTCGTCGTAGGTCACGTAGGCCAGATCACCCTTCCGCTCCACGATAGTGTACTCGTACGTGCCCGGCTTCGCGTAGGAGAAGGCGTCGAAGTTAACACTTCCGTCCGCGCCGTTGGTCGCGGTCCGGACGGGCTTGGCCCCGGCAAGCTGCTCAGCAGTCATTTTGCCCTCGTACACATCGAAGGTGAACTCGCCGTCCTTGGGGACGATCGGCGTGTTGTCGTCCTTCTTCACATAGCTCTTCTGCGCACCGAGGGCCAGACCGGTCGCGGCCGGCTGGTAGGTGTTGGTGAAGGTATCCGAGCCGGATGCGCTCGTCACGATCGCCTTCGCATTCAGTGCTCCGTTCCCGCCGTCTGTGACCGTCACCGTATAGGTGAGGGCATGATTGTCATAGACCATGCCCGGCTCCGCGCCCGGCTGCTCCACGATGGTGTAGGTGAAGTCCTTGCTCGCGGCGCCGTCCAAGTCGGAGAGCTGGAACTCGCGCGTGAAGCAGACCTTGCCGTTTGCATCGTTCTTCGCGGTGGCGATCACGTTGCCGGCAGCGTCCTTCAGGTCGAAGGTGAACTCGCCGTCCGCAGGCTTCGTCGTGTGATCGAAGCCGTCCGCAACCTTGATGGTCTTGGTCGCCGTCAGCTCCACGGATCCCTTTGCGGTGTAGGTGTTGTTGAAGGTGGGAGCCGTAGCGGTACCGTCATAGGTGACGGTCACCTTCGTCTTGTTGTTGTCGTCCTGGTTCTGCTCTACCTTGACGTGGACCTTGACTTCCTTGGCGTCGTAGGCCACGCCGTCGACGGACTGGCCGGCCTTCTCCTCCTTGAGCGTGTAGTCGTACTCGCCCAGGTTCAGGCCCTTGACGGTCAGCTTGACCTTGCCATTCTTATCGTTGGTGCCGCGAGCGTCCTCATTGCCGTCCTGGTCGTACAAGCCGAAGGTGAACGCATCGGCCGTCAGGTCCTTGCCCGCGAGAACTTTCGTGGCCTCAACGGTGACGTCCGCCGTCGGCTTCGTGTTGGTGAAGGTCGGCACGGCCTTCTCACCGTCGTAGGTGACGGTCGCCTTCAGCTCGCCCTTTTCGTCGGTGACCTTGACGTGGACCTTCACGCCCTTCGCGTCGTAGACGACGGTCGAGTCGGCGCCCTTCACCTCCTTGATGGTGTAGTCGTGGTCGCCCGGCGTAGCGTAGTCGATGGCTGCAAAGGCGACCTTGCCGTCCTTCTCGTTTTGGACAGTCTGGACCACGCTGCCGTCCTTGTCGAGCAGCTGGAACGTGAAGTCACTCCCCGCGAGCTCACCGCCCGTGAAGCGCTTCGTCGCCTTGAGCGTTACCGAGGTCTCCTTCGGGCGGTACGTGTTCGTGATCACCGCAATCTGATCGTCGATCACCTGAGATGTGGCGGTGCCATCATCCTTATAGATCTGCTCCATTTTGACGACTGGCTCGGTCAGATTTCCCTTGCCGTCATCCTTCACCGTTACGGTCACTTTGTATTCGGCGCTGGAGTAGCTGACACCGCCCAGCCAACTGGGATCGCTCTTGGCGGGCGTAGTCTCGGCAATGTAGTAGGTGTACTTGCCAGGCTTCTCATACTTAATCTCTCCGAAGCTAAATTCTTCGGCGCTCGTAACGGTCTTCTCGACCTGCTTCATGCCGGCCACGGGCGCTGCCGTGGCACCATCAGGCATCGGCGTTCCATCGGCGGCGCGCAGGCAAAGCTCGAAGCTGTCGGCGCTAGTCCACTCACGGCCGGTGAACTTCTTCTTCGCCTTGATGCCTGTGAGCGTCACCGAAGACTTCACGCTGTAGCTGTTGGTGAACACCAGCTTGTTGTCTTTGGCCACCGTGCCGTCGGAATTCTGCGGGGCAATCCTGCCCGAGATGCTATCGCCTTCTTCAGTCAGATTCTTGTCACCCTGCTTGCGGCCGGTCAGCTTATAGCCCGCGGGCATCTTGTCTGCGCCGGTCAGCTCCTGCACCGCGTACTGGTCACCCTCGGCGAGACCGTACACGCGGATCGTCTGGTCAGCCGTGATGGTCTGCTCGCGGCCGTTCTCGAGGTCGAACATTTTGCCGACCTGCTTCTCGCTTGCGGTCCCCGCGTTCTCAAACACCGCGGCCTTGTACGTCTTCCCCGCCGTCGTGGGCACGGTGAACTTGAAGGTGAACCCCGCGTCCGGTTTTCCCATCAGGCCCGCTGGCACCATGACCTTCTTCATCACCTCGAGGCTCGCCTCGCGTTCGTTCGCCACGCGCACGCAGGTGGCGCCCGTAAACAGGGCGTTCAGATTCATGTCGCCCAGGTCGGCGCGGGCGCCCTTCGCATTAGTGTCACCAGACACGTCCTGCGTGATGCCCATACGTATCCAGCCCGTCTCGGTCTCCAGGCGGTAAGGTTCGTCCTTCTTTGTGGGCCCATACTGGTAGACACGTCCATTGGCGCCGTACTTAAGATGTACCTCATTCTCGCCGCCCTTGGCGTCATTGTTCCAGGAAAGGTTGCCGTTGCCGTCGAGCGTCCCGTCGGACGTCTGGCGCTGGCCCTTGATCCACGTGAGCGTGTTGTCAATGTCGCCCTCTGCGCCAAACTGGCCCAGGCTCTTCATGAGCGAGCCCACGCCCACGAACGTCGAAACGCCGTCATCAACTGTACCAGCATCGGCGTGGACGCCGTAATCGTCCACAATCACCTTGATGAGCCTGTCATTAAGCAGGAAGCCATTGGGCGCCGAGACCTCCTTCAGGAAGTAGGTACCCTTCACGAGCGGCTCGCTACTGTCGCTCGTAGACGGGAATACGCCCGCCCCTTCGAGCTTGACCGGGTTGGCGACCGACCTCGTCGTCAGGGTGTCGTAGGGGGCCTGGTCGCCATCGAGCACGGCCTTGCCGTTCGCATCCGTAGTCACCTGGGTGGACTTGTAAAGGCCGAACTTCGCCCCGTCAACGGGCTTACCCTCGGTATCGGTCTTCTGCACGAACAGGCGATTCTGGATGTTCGTGACGAGCAGGCGCGTGGCGAACTGCCGCTTGAAGTTCGTGCCGTCTGCGATGTCGTCGCTGTACACGTGGACTGTGTTCTCAGGCGTCGCGTCGCCGATCGAGCTCGCCGTTGTGTGGTAGATGGCCACCGTGTGCTCGGCATCCTTGCGGGCATCACCGCTCAGCAGGTAGTAGTACTTGGAGATGTCACCGGGCAGATTTTGAATCTCTACCTGGTACTGGCCGCTTGTGTTGAGCGTGAAGGCGTGCAGGCCCTTCTTCGCCGCCTCGATAGCACCGGTCATGCCCGGCTCCTTGGCAAGGGTGTATCCCGCTCCCGTCGATGGGTCGCCCGACACGGCGTACCAATTGCTCGGATCTTTGATACCTGTGCCTGCGCTTTTGTCGCGCTTGAGCACCACAGCGAACAGTATGCCGGAGTCCAGATTGACGGTCTTGTCGGACTTCGTCAGGTCATTATTTGCCTTGTACACGGTCGACGGCGCGGTGATGGTCTCCTTCGCGGCGGCGAACGCACCGGTCTTCCACACGACGCTGCCCGCGTCCATACCGCCGCGGTTGATGATGACGCCGCCCGCGCCGTTCTCAGCGCTCGCGGGCACGTACTCGAGCTGCATGCTACCACCCGTCGCCGCGAGACTCGAGCGGTATCCCTCGGGTACGCGCGTCTCCTTCAGGAGGTAGTACTTGTTGTTGTCGTGATCCTTGTTGTAGAGATCGTCGAAGTTGATGACGCCGTTGTCCACGTCGTTCGTGAGCGTTAGGTGGCCGGCCTCGTCCGTGGTACCGGAGCCGATGAGCTCGCCCACGGTCTTGAAGTCCTTGTCGGTCTTATAGAGCTTGAACTCGGCACCCTGTACGAACTTGCCGTCCTGGTCGAACTTGATGATGTCGGACTCGGGCACCGTCACGAGGTTGAACTTGAGCTCCATGTTGGAGTCGGTGGCGCCGCGCTCCAGGTAGAAGAACTTGAGGGTGTGGTTGGTGCCGTCGGCGAAGGTGTTGTCGTTGAAGCCCGAAGTGTCCTTATTCGCCTTCTGGTACTTGCTCTTCAGTGTGCCGTCGTTATTACCGTTCACCTTAATGTCGCCCGTACAAAAGTTGATGCTCAGACTCGCGCGGTTGTGAATACCGCCGATATCACCCACGAGGACATCGTCGATGAACACCCAGACGTCATCATCGCCGGCGAACTCGAACACCATGTCGTCGCCCGCGTTCGTCTTGCCGCCAGCAGGCTGCACGAATCGCGTGGACATTGAGAGGCCGAAGTGGTGGTTGACGGGGCGGCCGTCGTTGTAGCGCGAATCACCGGTGTTGTCTGCCTTGATGCCGGTTTGGACGAGCCGGCCGTTTTCCTCTTTGAGCACCTTGTCTGCCGCGTCGAACGGGAAGAACTGACCCTGGTGGGACGAATCGCCCACTTTGTCAATGCCCCAGGTGTCATAGATGTCGAAGGCATTCTTGTCAGCGTTGTAGGCTGCGTAGTTTTTGGAGCTGTCATAGACGTAGTAGCCGTTCTGAACCTTGAGGAGGCCCGTCACGCCAAAATGGGACGTCTTGCCGATCTGGGCAGAGGAATCGAACAGGTAGCAGAGGGACTCGCCGCCCCAGGTTTTGGAAAGCTGCGGATAGCCGTCTAAAAGCGTGTTGTTGACAATGCCGGGCTGCGGGTTCGTGTTGCCCGTCCAATGGTTGAGCGGCTCACCACCCTGGCCGTCGTTAAACTGGAACCGGTGGTTTGCGTTGACGCCGCCGTTGCCGGAAACCGACAGATGGTTATCGGGATTCACCCAGTAATCAAACAGGTTGATTGTTGTCCCCGAAGGCGAAATCGTCGTAACCGTGTGGTCCGAAAACGCCGCTTCCGCACGGGTCGGCAGGAAGAAACTCGCCGTCAGCGCGACGGCGAGGGCCAAAACAATCACATATGGCGAGACCGGGCGCAGCCCACGACGACGGCCATAAGACATGACGGACCACCGCTCGCGCGGCCGGTGTTCACCAGGAAGTTCCCTGCTTAGACACCCCCCCCGGTAGCATTATTCACGAGTCGAGACGTCGTCTCTCTGAGCTCCTGCATAATTTCCTCCCCAGTCACACGGCGACCTGCCCGGGTGCTCCCCGGGGGCCGAGGCAGTCTGGCACATGCCCGCAGTCGTTCAAGGAATACCAACCCCAGCATATGTCTCTTAAGATATCTTAGTCTTATTCTATGACAGTTTTTGTCTCATTACCGATGAAATCGGCTCAGTCCCTTTGTCGCATGCTAGAGCGTGTGGAGCAGGGCGATGAGGAAGCGGATGCCTTGGAGGTAGGCGCGACGGGTGATGCGCTCGTTGGTGCCGTGGACGCCGCGGTCGCATTCGTCATCGTCGACCACAAAGGCGGAGAAGCGGATGCACTCGTGGCAAATGCGCTGGTAGTTGGCGGCATCGGTTGCACCAATCACGGTCGAGGGCACGATGCTCATCGGCTCTTGGCCCACCGCAGACGATCCGTTTTCCTCCGTCGGCTTGGGATCACGGAAATAGCGGGCGGCGATGGCGCGGACGGCCTCGAGCCCCGGACCGCCCACGCGCGGGGACGGCGAGGGTTCGGAGCTGCCAGGGCCGAGCTCGACCTCGACACGGTCGGCGAGCCCCGCCTCGGCAACGGCGACGCGGCAGCGGGCCACGACATCGGCCACGCTCGTGCCCTCGAGCATACGGAAATTGATATTGGCCCACATATCCTGCGGCATTACGTTGGCGCCGGTGCTGCCACCCTCGATCTGCGTGGGCGCGCAGGTGGTGGTCACGAGCGGATAGAGCTTCTTGCTGGCGAGGCACTCGCTCACGATGGTGTCCTTGTTGGAGGCAATCTCGTCGGCCGTGTAAAGCCCCAGCTCGACGAGCTGTGCGGCAAGCAGGTCCGTGACGCGCGTCGGCCACTCGATATCGCAGATTGCGGTGATGGCACGGCTGAGCACCTCGAGCGATGTGCCGCCGTAGGGGTTGGACGAATGCCCGCCCTCACTCTTCGTCTTGAGCACAATATCGGCGTAGCCCTTCTCGGCAAGGTCGGCATGCATAAGCCAGCCCTCGCCCGCGCCGTACTCGGCAGCTGGAACGATGCGGTAGTCACCCTCGTCGATCAGGTACTCAAGCTCAATGCCGCGCTCCTCGAGCGCGCGGCCGATGGCGCCTGCGCCGTACTGCGTAGTCTCCTCGTCCTGGCCAAAGGCCAGGAGCAGCGTGCGCTCGTGCCGCCAACCGTGCGCCAGCGCATACTCAACCGCCTCGAGAATGCCTGCGACCTGGTCTTTCATATCGATGGCGCCGCGACCCCAAATGTAGGTGTCGTCTACATGCCCGCTAAAGGGGGCGTACGTCCAGTCGTCCTCGGTACCCGGCACCACGGGGACCACGTCCATGTGACCCATGAGCACAACGGGCTTGAGGGCGGGGTCGGAGCCGGAAAGCGTCACCAGCAACGAATGATCGATGAGCTCGACCTTACCCGCTGTAAATACGTGCGGCCAGGCCTGCTGCATATAGGCGCGCAGGTCGTCGAACGGCCGCCAGTCCACTGCCTCGGCATCCATGCTCGAAATGGTCGGAAACGACAGCACACGGCCCAGGCGCTCGCATGCGCCGGCCTCGTCTATACCGACAAAATCATCCTCATGCGCAAAGAAGCGCCAAACCTCGGCCATGACATCCTTTCGATTGTGATGACGAGGGCCGCCCCACCGGAGCGGCCCTGCCACGTAAGCGTTTGCGGTCGGCTATTTGTCCTCGAGATAACGCGAGAGGAACTCGCGGGTACGCTGGTGCTTGGGGTTGCCAAAAAGCTCCGCCGGCGCGGCGTCCTCGAGGACCACGCCCTTGTCCATAAAGACCACGCGGTCGGACACCGTGCGGGCAAAGGCCATCTCGTGCGTGACGACGACCATGGTCATGCCGTCGGCAGCGAGCTTGCGCATGACCTCGAGCACCCCTCCCACGATCTCGGGGTCGAGCGCGGAGGTCGGCTCGTCGAACAGCATGATCTGCGGATTCATGCATAGGGCGCGAGCGATGGCAACGCGCTGCTTTTGGCCGCCGGACAGGCGACCCACGGCGGCGTGCGCGAACTTCTCGAGCCCCACGCTCGTCAGATGCCCCATCGCGACCTTCTCGGCCTCGGCCTTGCTCATCTTTTTGAGCGTGACGGGCGCGAGCGTGCAGTTGTCGAGCACATCCATGTTGTTGAACAGGTTAAAGCCCTGGAACACCATGCCGATGTCCTCGCGCAGCTTGTTGATGTTGCAGCGCTCGGCCGTGAGGTCCTGGCCGTGGAACCAGATGTGGCCCGCGTCCGGGGTCTCGAGCAGGTTGAGGCAGCGCAGGAAGGTCGACTTGCCCGAACCCGAGGCGCCGATGATGGTGACGACCTCGCCGGGATTGACGGACAGGTCGATGCCCTTGAGTACCTCGAGCGAGCCGAAGCTCTTGCGCAGGCCCTCGACGCGGATGAGCGGCTCATTGGTCTGTGCGGCGGCCGCGGTGCCGGTAGTGGCGGTATCTGCCATGATGATTCTCCTCGTCTTGAGCCTAGTTGGAGCTGGGCAGCGTGACCGGAGCCTCGGCGCCGAGCTTTTTGCCAAAGGCCTCGAGCAGGCGGCTCGCCACGAGCGTCAGGATCAGGTAGACCACGAGCGCCACGCAGTAGACCTCCATCTGGCGGTAGTACACGCCGGCGACGGTGGTGGTGGCGTACATGAGGTCAAACACGCCGATGACCGAGAGCACCGACGAATCCTTGATGTTGATGATGAGCTCGTTGGTGAGCGCCGGAATCGCGTTTTTAATGCCCTGGGGGAACACGACTTTGCGCATAGCTTGCCACTGCGACAGGCCCAGCGAGCGTGCTGCCTCGGCCTGGCCGGGATCGATGGACTCGATGCCGCCGCGCAGGACCTCCATCATGTAGGCGGTGGAGTTGAGCGAGATGGTGACGAGGCCGGCAGTGAAGGTGCTCCAAATCTGGTTGGCCTGGGCGGTCTCGAAGCCCATGCCGCGCAAAACGGTGAAACCCGCGTAATAGATGAGCAGACCCTGGACCATCATGGGCGTGCCGCGCACGATGGTGGAGTAGACGGTCGCAAAGCCGCGGCCAATACTCTTAAAGAAGCGCACCAGGTCGTTGTCGACGCGATCGAAGGTCTGGGTGCGCAAGAATACAAAGAGCAGCGCCAAGAAGAAGGCGATGACCGTGCCGAAGGTGGCAAGCGCGATGGTGATCTCGATACCGCGGATAAAGAAGTCGCCGCTTTTGTAGGTCATGTAGACCAAGCTCGACAGAAAGTCGCTGGGATTGGAGTCCGAGACAATGCTCACCTGCACCAGGTCGACAAACGACATGACGCAGCGGTCGATAAAGAAGATCGCCGCGATGGCAACCACGACATAGCTGCCCAGGCGCGCGCCGCGACGGCAACGCTCAGATGCAAACGGCGACGTTTCGCGATAGTCGTTCCAGTGCATAACCTTGGTGACGAGCGCTGCCGCCGACACGACGATCCAGGCCCAAAGAATCGCCCAAAGGCAATCCTGGAAGATGCCGGTGGGCGCCAAAAAGCTCAGCGGCGTGGGGTTGCGCTGGCTAAATGCCAAGCCGAGCGCCGCGATAACGCTCGTGCCCAGGTACACATAACGGTGGTCGGCCTTGATAAAGGAGGCCAGACGATTGATGCCTTTCATGCTGCCTCCCTATGCCGGCTGACGGTCGAGGCACGCGTCCCACATCTGGTCGCGCTCCTCCTGGCTGATGCCCTTGAGTGTCTTGTCGATGAGCTTAAGCAGTTTGTCCGATCCCTTGCGGCAACCGACATTCGCCGTGACCTCCTGCTTAAAGCCCTCGCCCTCGGCAAAGTGGATGGGGACGATACCGGGATTTTGGGCCATATAGCCCTTTTCGTTCTCGGTGTTGTAGGTCACGGCGTCACAAGTGCCCTGCAGCAGGTTCGAGAACACCGTGGGCACCGAATCGACCGGGTTCTTGTGCACAACGCCCGGAATCTCGTCGATGACGGTATCGAGCATGGTGTCCTTTTGGCCGAGCACCGTGGCACCGCTGAAGTCGCTGAGCTTGGTCGCGTTTTGGTAGGGCGAGCCCTCTTTTACGAACAGGCCAAAGTAGCCGATAAAGTACGGATCGGAAAAGCCGACGGACTCCTCGCGCTCGGGCGTGGCGCTCATGCCGGCAATGATGAGGTCGATCTGGCCATTGTTAAGCGAATCGATGAGGCCCGAGAAGCTCTGCTTGACGGCAACGGGCTCGCCGCCAAGGGCCTTGCAGACGATCTTGGCGATCTGCACGTCGTAGCCGTCGGCATAGGCGCCCTGCACGTTATCGATGGGGATGGTGTACTCACTGGCCTCGGATACCTGCCAGTTGTACGGGGCGTAGGCCGCCTCCATGCCGATGCGGATCTTATCCTTGCCGATAACGGAATCGGACAGGTCATCGCGACCGCCGCCCGTCGTGGGCTGAACTACTTCCAGCGTGGAGGGACGCTGGCAGCCGGCAAGTGCGCCGGCGACGACAGAAGCGCTCGCAGCGAGAGCGCTACCCAAAAAGATGCGACGGCTGCATACCGGCTGTGGATGCGCGTCGCGCTGTTGTCGAGATTGCATCTGGTGCCTTCCCAATTTCGTTTTGCTGACAATAAGACAGGATATACGCCCGCGACCAGCAGCGCGGCATGTGCGCGAAAAATTAATAGACACACGAGGACGATTGGCGCAAAGCAGCCTGCCCCATGTACCACTTGGCATGAAAAAGGCAAGGCATAGACCTTCTGGTCATGCCTTGCCTTTTGAATGACAAATTGTCGCTCTGGGTGGCGCGCAGCGTCGACCGGTCCGTCGTTCGTTAGAACGGCGGAACCTCTAGAGCAGGGTGACGCTAAAGGAACGGATGTCGGTCTCGCCCGGCGCCAGCGTGATGGTGTTGACCTTGTGCTCAAAGACGTCGTCCTCGGTGTCCATGGTGGTGTGGCCGGTCCAGGGCTCGAGCGCCACAAACGGGGCGTCGTTGGCGGCAGACCACACGCCGATGTACTTAAAGCCCTCAAAGTCGATCTTGACGCCGTGGCCCGACTTGCGGCCGCGCAACGTGAGCGTGGAACCCGGGGCATCGGTGAACATGATGGCGTCGTTATCGAAGCTGCGGTGCGTGATGGGCAGCACGTCCGAGTTATCGGGAGCCTTGTAGCTGCCCTCGAACGTCATAAGACCGTCGGGCGTGATGATGGGAGCCTCGTTGGTCCAAGCCTCGGTAAACGCCAGCTCGTAATCCTCGAACGCCTCGTCTTCGGCACCGGGGGCGGGCACGTTAAATGCGGGGTGGCCGCCCACCGAGAACGGCAGGGCCACGTCGCCGGTGTTGGTGACGGCAAAGGTCTGCGTGAGCGTGGCGTCGCCGGTCAGGGCATAGGTCATGTTGAGCTTAAAGTGGAACGGGAACGCCTTGAGCGACTCGGGCGTGTCAGTGATCTCGTACGTTACCGAGGAGCCGTCCTCCGAAACCTCGACCAACTTGTGCTCGACGATGCGAGCGAGTCCGTGGCGCGGCATCTCGCAGGTGTCGGCCGCAGATGTCGCCATGTTGTTGCGCAGCGATCCCACGATGGGGAACAGGATAGGCGCATGCTTGCCCCAAAAGGCCGGGTCGCCCTGCCACAGATACTCGTTGCCGTTGAGGGCAAGGCTCGTGAGCTGGGCGCCCATGGAATCGATGGCCGCGGTGAGGCCGCCGCGCTTGATGGTAGTGACGGTGGACATGCTACTTCCTCCAATAGTAAACAACGGTGTCGAGGGCTATTGTCCCACTCTTGGCGGCGGGGTTGAGCGACAGGTGCAGTTATTGAGCAATAGCGTAAAGGTCAAGCCCGCCCTGCGGCGTGCTATCGACCGTATCGGGCGCCTGTGAATTAAAACTCACCGGAACCATGCGCTTTGAGGCACGGTAACGCGTGCCGTCGGTGGCGACGGGCGGCTCATCGACCGTGAGCTCGTAGTCGCCGGGCTTGAGCTCGATGCCGTCACCTTCGGAATTGACGTATTGGTACTCGTCGATCGCTTGCCCCTTGAGCGTGCGACCCACGATATGGACGAGCATCTGGCTGTCGCCGCGCGCGGTGTCCCACGTCGCGCCGTCCTTGACCTCGACCGATACATGCACCGAGCGCGTGCGGCTGAGCGATTGCTCGACAGACATCTCGACCTTGGCGGCGTCTTTGCGCTGTTGTTCAACATGGCTCCAGACGTTTCCAATTACCGAGCATGCGATAACGTCGGCCATAAAGGCGATAAGGATGGGGCCAAGCGGAGAGCGACGTCCCGCATCTTCCTCGCGAGCCAGATCGGGGCGATGTGTGGGCGCAGGCGCCTGGGCACCCTGCGAGGGCACGTCGAGAATGCTGAAGGATGCCGTGCTGTCGGGATCGATAGTGTGACGCGGCTGCGGGGTCTTTGCCGGCGAGATGGACATGTCGGCTGGCTCACCCAGTGTGGCCGTGGCATCGGCCTTTGCCTCGTCGGCCTCAGCCTGGGCCCAAGCCTGCTCAAAGGTCAGAGGCTCGGCGGCATCGGAGGCGGCGTCAGGCTCGACAGCAGCATCGCTGCCGGTCTCGTCCTCGTCGCTCGACACGTCACGCGGCGCGGGCTCGTCCCACTCCTCGTCCGGAGCCTCGCCCTCGCTATACCACCATTCAAAGTTATCGATATCCATACGGGGCGCCCCCTTGGCCTCGCAAATAAACACTTGCTAGCCTTATACCCCCAGATGACACGGGAGCTCGCCGGCACAGACAGGAAAAGCGTCACAACATTCGACGCTTTTCCTCGTTTTCGAGATTTTCATCGAATGTTGTGACGGTTTGGGCAGCAGCCACACCACGAATGTGACGAAGGAGCAGTCCCCTTGTCACATCTAGAGGGCGACGGGGATTTGGATGCAGCAGAAGTCCTCTTGGTGGGACTCGTCGTAGCTCGTGGTATCGAGGTAGCAAAAGTCGAAAGCGTTGCCGATGGGCTGGAGCGCGTGCTTGTCCATGCAGGCCACGACGGCGCGGATGCCCTCGGGCTCGTACGGCATGCCCCAGCGGCTCATGCACAGGTATGTGCCCTCGGGCAGCACTTCGATGCCGATCTCTGCCAGCTCGGCAGCATCGCTCGGCAGCATTTCCTCGACACCGCGCGGTAGCACGGCAAAGGAGCCCGCGCCGGCGATAGGGTCGTCGGAATGCAGCGCCTCACGACGCAGCATGGCACCCCAGCCGCGCATAGGGCGCGTGCCCGTCAACGCACGCATGCGCAGGATGGCCCGCATGAGCGTGGGGTGAAGCATCGAGCGGCCGCGCTCGATATCGCCTGGAAACTCCTCAAAGACCACGTAGCGACGCTCAAACTGCTTGAGCTCCGGCCTGCCCTCGCGCTCGCGCCAGTAAACCGCCTCGTCGTAAAAGCTCAGGCGCTCCTGCACGCTCGCGCGCTCGGCTTTGAGGCCGGCGATCTGTTCATCGAGCGCTTGCACCCGCGAGCGCAGGTGATCGGTCATCTCGCTAATGTCGAACGTCGAGGTCAGGCGGTCGACCTCGTCGAGCTCGAGCCCCAGATCGCGCAACATGCAGATCAGGCGCATGAGCGGGATCTGCGTGGGCGAATAGAAACGGTAGCCTTTTTCGTTAACCACGGCGGGCTTAAACAGGCCGATCTTGTCGTAGTAGATGAGCGTTTGGCGCGAAACGTTAAACAAACTCGCCATCTCGCTAATCGCATACATGCCCGTCTGCATAGGTCCTCCCGACACATCCTTTTTGCGCACAAAGCCCGCCGCCCACAGGGGCAGCGGGCTCAAACACTACTCGTATCCTACCCTAAAGACGCCTATGACCAGCGCTTATAGTTTGCGCATGACACGCCGACGGCCTCGAGCGCCTTGGCGGCGATGTGATGCACCGCGTCGTCGAGCGTGGCGGGGCCGTTGTAGAACGTGAGCATGGGCGGCATGAGCATGACGCCCGGCACACGCGCTAAGCGCGCCATGTTGTCGACGTGAATGGCGCTGAAGGGCGTCTCGCGCACCATGAGCACCAGGCGGCGCTGCTCTTTCATCTGCACGTCGGCCGCACGCAGCAACAGGTTTTCGCTGTAGCCGCTCGCGATGCCGGCGAGCGTCTTCATGGAGCAAGGCGCCACGATCATGCCGTCGACCGGATAGGTACCGCTTGCGATGGCGGCGCCGATGTTCTTGTTGTCGTAGACCACATCGGCGTGCGCGGCAAACTCGTCGAGCGTCATGCCGAGCTCCTGCTCGATGGTAATCTCTCCCCCGCGCGTGACGACAAGTGCCGACTCGGCACCGGCCTGCCGCAGGCATTTGAGGCACTCAAGACCCAGCGCGGCACCGCTGGCGCCAGACACGCCAACGACAATGCGACGGGGACGGACAGAAGACTCAGGCATGACGGCTCCTTAACTACTTGGTAGGGCTACTTACTAGAAAGCAATCTCCTTGGCCCACTTGTCCTGGTCGATCTCCATGAACTGCGAGCGGATGAAGTTCTTCTTGAGGTCGAACGGGACCGTGCAGTCGAAGATGGCCTTGCAGGCGATGCCGTGCTCGCGAATCGAAGAATCGAACGCGGGGTCGTTGGACGGATCGAGCACGTGGCAGTGGCAGCCGGGGATGGTGATGAGGTCGACGTCGGCCTGGAAGCGCGTGGTCATGGCCCACATCACGTCGCTCATATCGAAGATGTCGACATCCTCGTCGACCAGAATCACATGCTTGAGCTCGGAAAATGCCGAGAAGGCGAGCATGGCGGCGTTGCGCTGACGGCCCTCGTCATTTTTGCTCGACTTCTTGAACTGCATGATGGCAACGAACTTGCCGCCGCCGCAGGGAGCAGCATGGACGTTGAGCAGGCGGCCCGGGATGGCGGTCTCGACCATCTTGTAGATGGAAGCCTCGGTGGGGATGCCGGCCATGGAAACGTGCTCGTGCGAAGGACCGATACAGCTCTCCATGATGGGATTGGTGCGCGTGGTGACGGCGGTGATCTTGATCACCGGGCAGACCTTGGCGCCACCGGTGTAGCCGGGGAACTCGGGCATGGCGTAGCCGTGGCCGTTGACGTCCTCGTTGATGGTCTCATCGTGCATGAGGTAGCCCTCGAGCACGTACTCGGCATTGGCGATGCACTTCTGCGGAACGGTGACGCAGTCGGCGAGCTCGACAGCACGGCCGCGCAGGGCGCCGGCGATCTGCAGCTCGTTGAAGCCGAGCGGTGTGGTGGGAGCCTCAAAACCGCAGCACATGTACACGGCGGGGTCTAGGCCGATGGAGATGGAGATGGGCATGTCCTCGCCGCGCTGGCAGTACTCGTCAAAGAACGCGCCCAGGTGACGGCTGCCCGGAGTGATCCACATGGCGAGCTTGTCCTTGTCGACGCAGGAGAAGCGGTGGATGGTCACGTCGGACTGGGAGCCATCGGGGCTCGTGCCGTAGGCGAGGCCCATGGTGATGTAGGGACCGCCGTCGACGGGGGTGTTGGTGGGAGCGGGAACGATCTTGCGCAGGTCAAAGCCCTCGTCGGTCGCCTTGTACACGACCTCCTGGCAGTCGATGTGCGCGCCCTCGGCGATCTGCTTGGGCGCGATCAGGTTCTCGAAGCGCTTGCCGATCTCGAGGCCCAGGTGCTCCTCGTCCAGGTCGAGCAGGGCGGCAACGCGTTTGCGGCTGGCAAGCATGCCGATGCAGACCTTGGCATCGTCAAAGCCCTTGACGTTGTTGAAGACCATCGCCGGACCCTCTTTGGTCGGACGCATAACGGTGCCGCCGGCGCCGACGTGACGATAGACACCCGAGACCTCGGCGTCCGGGTCGACCTGGGTGTCGGTCTCGAGCAGCTGGCCCGGCATCTCGCGCAAAAAGTCGAGTGCGGAGCGCAGGTCGTGGATCTGGGAAGCATCGGTAGTGGACATAGCGTGCTCCTTTCGGGAGAGTGCCCGGCGGCGGAAGTGCCGCCGGGCTGGGGAACATAGTGGGGCCACGGCGCTCATAGATAGAGCGCTCGGCCACTCGCAGCTCAAGCGTTCGGCTGCTTACAGCCCAAGCGCTCGACCGCTTACATCAGGCCAAAGAGGTGGAACCAGGCCGCCTCGACCAGCACGACGATAAAGACGACCGCGGTAAGGGGAATGCCCATGCGCATGGCCTCTTTGGAGGTGTAGCCGCCGGCGTCCTTGCCCTCGCCGATAAGGATCGGCAGGTTATGGAACGGCAGGATGTAGTGGATGTTGATGGAGGTGAAGACGATGAGCGCCACGGCGAGCGGGCTCACGCTAGAGCCAGCCGCGAAGCTGATGAACGCCGGCACGCACACGCCGAGCACGGCCATGACCGAGCCCATAAACATGTGGATAATCATGGAGAGCGCGGCGACAAGCAGGGCGAACAGGAAGATGTTCTCGGGCACGGAGCTGGGAAGCACGACATCGGCGATCCAGGCGTTCATGCCGGTGGCACCGCCCACGGAGCCCACGGCCATGGCAGCCGTCAGGAACATGAGGGACTTGATGTCGACAGCGTTCCAGCTGGCGGGGGTGAGGACCTCACCGACGATGGGCATGGCGAGTGCGACGCCAATGGCCAGGGTGACCCAGCCGATATAGTCGCCCGAGACGGTGAGCCACAGCGCGATGGCGATGACAAGCCACACGATGGTGCGGATCTCCTTGACGGAGAGCTTGCCGAGCGCGGCCTGCTTGGCCACGATCTGCTCGCGATCGTAGACGAGCTCCTTGCTGGGCTTAAAGAGGAAGAGGCCCAAGAACAGGGTGCACAGCAGCGCGACCAGCATAGGCACGCTCATGTACAGGAACCAGTCGACAAAGGACGGGCTCATGCCGCCGGCCTCGGCGCTGTACTGCGCAACGAGCGGGTTGAGTGTGGAGTCGCCCGTCAGGAAGAACATGGAGCCCGGGGCAGCAGCGGCAAACACGAGGAAGCCGAGCTTACCCTTGTCGTCGTCACCGTAGCCGGCGGACTCGGCGATGACCGAGACGACGGCGAGGATGAGGAAGGCGCGGGGGAACGGATGCGGGATCAGCAGCGACAGCACAAAGGTGAGCGCGAAGATTGAGATGATGAGCGACTTGGCATCGCGCACGAACTTGAGCATAAACGCATAGGCGATGCGCTCGCCCAGGCCCGACTCCTTGACCGCGCTGGCGATGAGGTAGGCGCCGATGACGAGCCACATGGTGGCTTTGGTCCACGAGCTAAACGTGGAGGCGACCGTCGCCGAGATGCTCGCGGCACCCGTGTCGTCCACGCACACCTTGAACAGAACGAGCAGCGCGCAATAGAGCAGGCCCACAAAGCCCGGCTGTGCCACGCCACACGCCCAGAACACCACCGTGGCGAGCGTCAACGCCAGACAGGTCTGACCGCCGACCGTAAGCTCGACCGTCGAGCTCAGCTCCGCCAAAGGAAGAAACTTCACCAGCAAAAAGACAACGATACCCAGCACAAAGCCAATTTCGCGCTTGGTGATCTTAAACGCCTTCTTTTCCGCTTCCATCTCCCCACCTTTCTTGTTGGGGGCGCTCCGGATTCGCGGCCACGTTGCCACTTAAAAAGGGGCGCCCGTTATCGGACACCCCTTACGTTGCGCTGTGTTGTGGCAATACAGTCAAGCGGGATTTTTGGATGAGAAGCGATCCTCTGGACAAAAAGCGTCACAACATTCGACGCTTTTCCTCGTTTTCGAGATTTTCATCAAATGTTGTGACGGTTTGGATGTGGCAAAGGGACTGTCTTTTTTCACATAGCGAGGGCTGCGCGGATGGAGGGGACCTCCAGAGCCTCGCGGAGCCAGGGGGCCAGCTGCTCGGGGTGACCCTGCAGGTAGCCTTTAAGCTCGGACGGGGCCACGCGGCGCACTTCCGAGATCTCCTCTTGGTTGATATGCAGCTCGCTCGGCTCAACATGGGCAAGGTAGACCTCGCACCATTCGCACTCGCAGCGGCCGTCGCCGTGGTCCTCGCGGTACACCACGTGTCCGAGGTGCTTGAGCTGATCGGGCTCGCGCGTGATGCCAAGCTCTTCGTTGATGCGACGTGCCGTGGCGGCCGCGACGTCTTCCCCGGGGAGCGGATGGCCGGCACAGCTATCGGCCAGCACCCCGCCCCACAGGCGTTTGAGCGGACTGCGACGACAGAGCAGCAGGCGCGCGTCTTCGCCCTGGCCCTCGACCAGAAGCGTCAGAAATGCCTGATGCAGGATTCCCTCGCCGGTATGGGCCTCGATGCGGTCGACGGGGCCAAGCGCCTCGCCGGTCGCGGCATCGACCGCCACGACCTCGGCGCCTGCGCCGCCCTCATCCCAGCCGGCGCGCAGAATGCGGGCTGCGGCCCCCTCGAGCGCGGCGATGAGTTCCTTGGTGGTATCGAGCATGCGCCGCAAGTCGTCCGCGGTCGCGTTCTCCACATGAAAACCCGTGCTTGCAACTACCGGCACGCCAAAGCGCGTGGCCAGCGCCGCCGCAATATCGTGCGCCGGGATCTCGTCTCGATGGCACGGAACGGCCAGGATGCTCACCGTCGCCGTACGGCCGGGCTCGGGGCGAGGAATGGCCTGCGCCGTGGCGCCCAGGTGCGCAAACTCCGGCGAGCAGGCGTACACCGCCATGCCTCGCGGCGTCACCGTCAACTGGGCCTCGAGCGCAAACTTGCCCTCGCCCACTACAACCTTTGTCGTGTGCATACCCATGGGATCTCCTGTCGCCCGCAATGTACCTGAGACCATCTTCGCCTGTATTGCGACTATACAGGCAAGCGCAGCCTGCGACAAAGGAGGCAGGCACCTGACACATTCTGTTAGAGTTGCAGGGATTGAATCCCGCTTATTCATGCGACATTGGAGTGACAACCTTGACCGCCGCAACCACGCCTAAAAGTAAGTTAACCGCCGCCGCGCTCTCCCCCGCGCGCACCAGGCTCTGCCTGGCGCTGCTCGTGCTGCTGGGATTCTCGCTCGGCTGCTCCGAGTTCGTGGTCATCGGCATCGAAAGTGACTTGGCGACGGAACTCGGCATATCGCTTGCCGCTGCGGGCCAGCTCATCAGCGTTTTTGCACTGGTCTACGCCATCGCGACGCCGGTGCTTGCGCTCAGCACGGGGCGCTTCCGTCGTTACCAGCTGCTCGTGTGCTACAGCATTATCTTTGTGCTCGGCAATCTGGTCATGGCGTTGGCGCCCAACTTCCAGGTACTGTTTATCTCGCGCATTGTCCTGGGATCCGTCTCGGGCGCACTGCTCGCCGTGGGCGTGACGTACATCCCCGAGCTGCTGTCCCCGCAGCAAACTTCGCTTGCCATCTCGGTCGTGTACGGCGCGTTTTCCGTGGCGATGGTCTTTGTGACCTCGATTGGCAAGTTTGTGGCCGACACGCTCGACTGGCACGTGGCCATGTACGGTACGCTGACCTTTGCCGTTTTGATCTGCGGAGCGCTCGTGGCGTTTATGCCGCGCGCCGGACAGACCGACGAACCCGCTACCTTCCGCGAGCAGGCGGGTCTGCTACGCGAACCGAGCATCATCACCGGCATGCTCATCTTTTTGTTTGGCGTGGGATCGGTCTATGTGTTCTACGGCTACGTGACGCCTTATCTTGAGCAGGTGCTGGGCATGGGCACTGTTCAGGCAAGCACCACGCTTATGGCCTACGGCGCGTTCTGCCTGGTCTCGAACATCTTGGGCGGATGGATCGACGCGCGCTTTGGCATGAAGGCGCTGCTTGTGACGTTTGTGCTGCAAGCTGCGGCGTTACTCGGGCTGTTTGCCGTGGGCGACACCATGCCGCTCGCGCTGGTCTTTGTCTTTAGCCTGGCGCTGCTCATGTACCTGTTCTCGGTGTCATGCATCACGCACTTTATGGACGTGGCGCGCAGCCGCCATCCCAAGTCGATGGTGCTCGCGAGTTCGGTTGAGCCCATGGCGTTTAACGTCGGCATCTCGTTTGGCACCGCAGTGGGCGGCGCTGTGGTAAGTGGAGTTGGCATTTCCTACGTAGGCGCCGTGGGCGCTGCGTTCTCGCTTGTAGCCTGGGCACTTACGCTGGTGACGATTAAGTTGGCTCGCTGGGAGCGCCGTCGTCAATCAGCACAGCCCCGGATGCAGGCATAGGGACGAACACAGCCCAAGGTGGCGAGCAACCAGTGAAAACCGTCCCATACTAGTAGTGTTTATCCGCCTGCAAGCTCCGGCAGTGGAATTTCGTGTATTTCAGATACACGCTTTTCTACGATTTCGTGTATTTTAAGTACACGAAATCGTACTAAACTATGTATCTGAAGTACACGAAATCGGAAAGGTGGCCCCATGCGCAGATCAATCGAATCCGTTATCGAATCATGGGCGACAAAGGACGCCTCACGCCCCCTCCTCATCCGTGGTGCGCGACGCGTAGGCAAAACGTACGCTGCCGAGGAAATCGGCAGGCGAATCGCCGGCGATGCGTTTGTCAAACTCGACTTTCAGACCGATCTTGAACTGATTGCTCCGCTGTTCGACTGTCCCACCGACGACGTTGACACCATCGTGGCGCGAATTTCAGACTATAAACGCACCCCCATTCGCAAGGAAACCGCCTTCATCCTGTTTGACGAGGTGCAGCTCTGCGAACGGGCGCTCAACTCGCTTCGCTTTTTCTCGGGTTCGGGCTGGCGCATATGCGCGACCGGCAGCCAACTCGGTGTCGCCACGCGCAAGCGCAAGTTGCCTTTTCCCAGCGGCGTTCGTCAAGAGACCATGCATCCCATGTCGTTCGAGGAGTTTCTCTGGGCGCTCGATGAGGAGCAGATGGCCGATGCTGTTCGTACCCACGCCGGCACGCTCGATGCTTACGCCGCGCACCAAGCCGCGCTCAGCCTGTTTCATCGATACCAGGTCGTGGGCGGCATGCCCGCCGCCGTCAACGCATATCGCAAGACGTTATCCATCGAAGACGCGCGCGTCGAGCAGCGCGAAATCGACGAGACCTACACCGCCGATATGACCGACCCCGAAAACGGGATCAGTGGCGTGGCGGCGCGCAAGGTATGGCGCTCCATTCCGTCCCAGTTGCTGAGATCGTCCACAAAGAAATTCAAGTACTCCGAGGTCGAACGCGGAGGCCGTCGCGCCAAGCTTATCGAGCCGCTCGACTGGCTCGAAGGCGCCGCCATCATATCGGTCAACAACCTGACCGAAGGCATCGAACCTCCCCTCGTTCCCTTCGACGACGAAGACGGAAGTTTCTTTAAGGTCTATCTTCTCGATACGGGCCTCATGTTCTACAAACTCGGTATCAACCCGCGGCTCTGGCTCGACCTCAAAGAGGATTCCGCCATAGCACTGTCTTCCGACTTTCGAGGTGCCCTGGCCGAAAACTCGGTCATGCAGGCATTTTCGAGCAATGGTTTGCGGACGTACTATTGGGTGCCGCCGTCGTCTTGGAAGACGAGCGGTGAGCTCGATTTTCTACTTCAGACCGACCGTATGGAAATTGTGCCCGTCGAGGTAAAGTCCGCACGCAACGTGCGCGCAAGAACCCTCGGGTCGTTTATGGACAAAGCCCGGTCGCCATATGCCTACATTTTGTCCGAGAACAATTTTGCCCGCAGCGAAACTGATGACGGGCGCGAGCTGCGCCACCTCCCCTTGTACGCAGCGGGTTTTATCGGAGCAAACTGTCTCAAGGGCAGCCTGTAAGCCCCGCGCGACCGCCCAGAAAGGAAACCGCTCATGCAACGCATTCTTTTTATCTGCTGTGGAAATATCTGTCGCTCGACGATGGCTGAGTCCGTGTTTACCGAGCTAGCGCGCCGCGCTGGACGCGCGGGCGAGTTTGTCATCGATTCTGCAGCAACCTCAACCGAAGAGATCGGCAACCCGCCGCATCATGGCACGGTCGCCAAGCTGCGCGAAGTCAGGATTCCCGTCGTCGCACATCGCGCACGTCAGGTGCGGCGCGCGGAGTATGGCAACTGGGATCGCATTGTCTATATGGATGCTGAGAACGCGCGCGGTCTGCGTCGCATCTTTGACGACGACCCCGACGGCAAGATTACGCGCTTGCTCGATTGGACCGAGCGCCCCGGCGACGTGGCCGATCCCTGGTACACCGGCAACTTCGATGCCACCTACCGCGACGTGCTCGCCGGTTGCACCGCTATGCTCGAGCAGCTGTAATCGATGAAATGCAGAGTTTTTAGAGCCACAAATCGGATGAAATGCAGAAATTTGACCTTACTCGCACGCAGGACAACGACGATAACGCCTAAGCACGGGCATAAACGAGATCGGGATTCCCATATACAAATCGAGCGTGGATTTTCTCCCACTTTGAGCGCGAAATTGCGTCCAAAACGGGAAAAATCCACGCTCATTATCTCGGCGGGAGAAAATCCTCGCTCGACTACTCGTCGACGATCTCGGCGAGCCAGACGTTCAATGTATCGACCTCGGGGCAGCAGAACTTTGCCGTGCCGGGCTCGTTGCCGGGCACGGTTCCGCCGTAACGCAAGATGTCAATGTAAGGAAAGCCCACATGGCAGGCCATAGCGCACATCTTGCCGCGGTCTCGGTCAAAGTCAAAGACATCGCCTGGCTTGTGACCATGATGGCAGCGGCACGTTCCCAACTGGTCCACGCAGCTAATGCGGATACGCGGACGCTTGCCACGCGGCGCGCCGAGCGGCTTGCTCTCGCCTGCAGGCTTGGCGCCGCCCTCGTCAGCGTTACTCATGGTCAATCACATCCAGGCAGGCCTCGATGGGAAGGCCAGCCGACTTGTCCTCTTGGTCGGCATTGCGCTCGATAAGCTCGGCCACCACACGCATGGCATCGGCCGTGGCACGCTGGAGGCTCCAACCGTTCATCACGCGGCCCATGAGCACGGCCGAGAACGTATCGCCCGTACCCGGGAAGTACACCGGGATCAGCTCAAACGGAATCTCAAAGTATTCCCCCGCCACATGGTCGTAGCCGATGACGGCACTCGCCCCATCGACCTTCGCACTCGTAATGACAACCGACTTGGTGCCCAACGCGAGCATGGCGTCCACGAGCGTGCGGGCCTCATCGGCCGTAATCTCTTCGGCGATAGGCGTATCGGTGAGCAGGCACGCCTCGGTATAGTTGGGCACCGCGTAGTCGGCGCACTCGACCAAGCTGCGCATGAGTCCGATGGTCGACTCGGGCACGCCGGCATAGAGCTTGCCGTTATCGCCCATGATGGGATCGACGAACACCCTGGTGCCCTTTTGAGCGCGGCGGTGGCAAAAGTCCGAGATGATGCGCGTCTCCTCCTCGGTCACGATAAAGCCGGTCGAGATAGCATCAAATTCAAAGCCGAGCTCCTCCCAGATAGCGAGGCTCTGGCGCACGTACTCCGTGGTGTCGTGAATGTAGAACTTGGGATAGTTGAGCGTATCGGAAACGAGCGCCGTCGGCAGGTTGTGGATGCGATAGCCCATGTGCGACAGTACCGGCAGCATGGCCGAGAGCGCGACCTTGCCGTAGCCGCACATATCGTTGATCAGCAGCAGCTGAGTGTTCTTCATGAGTGTCCCCCTTGGGTCGGGCGCGGCGCGATGTCGCCATAATGCGACTAAGTGTAGCGCAGTGCAATCTAAGTCTTGCCTTCGGATGTAAGACCAAGTTTGGGCGTAATTTTGTTCTTAGAGTTTTTCTGACGCTTCTTATTGCAGAAACTTGGCCTTAGAAGGCGCTATAAAATTCTAAGAACAAGTTTTGGCTCAAATTTGTTCTTAGGACACTAACGATGCTCGCACCCATCACACCCGGACGACAGGGAAACGTCAGGCACAACCTTTCAGGAGCCCTCGCCTATGATTCGTTTAGACCCGCCAATATGGATTCATTCTTTCCAATCAATTTATCCGCTGATTCCATGCGGCTTGTCTCCGATTGCCGCGCCATACTCGGCGAGGTTGAGGGCATGTCTCGCTTTGTTCCGAACATCGACATGTACCTTTCTATGTACGTTCGCAAGGAAGCGCTCTTGTCCTCTCAAATCGAGGGTACGCAATGTACGTTCGATGATGTTCTTGACCCGTCAAACGAATCCAATGCGAGCCGGGACCTAACCGACGTCGTCAACTACACTCGAGCGGTGCAGCAGGCGACCACGCTCATGGAGGAACTGCCACTCTGTATGAGGCTGCTCAAATCCGTCCATGCCACATTGCTTGGAAATGGCAGAGGCTCCGACAAGACGCCGGGCCAGTTCAGGACGACTCAGAACTGGGTCGGACCAAACGGCTGCACGCTCAATGAGGCCCCGTATGTCCCTCCCAACACGGAGGATATGAAGGAGGCACTTGGCGACCTCGAGCTTTTCATCAACGAGCGTGACGACATCGATCCAGTCATCAAGGCCGCTTTGGTGCACTACCAGTTTGAAACCGCGCACCCGTTCCTCGACGGCAACGGACGCCTCGGGCGTCTGCTCATCCTCCTTTCGCTCATACATGATGGGGCGCTCACCAAGCCGGTCATCTACCCCTCGTATGAACTCAAACGACACAGGAGCGAATACTACGATTGGCTTATGCGCGTAAGGCAGAGAGGCGATTTTGAGGGATGGGTTTCGTTTTTCAGTACCTGCTTGCTTGCAAGCGCACGCGAGGCGCGGGATTCGATGCGGAAGCTTGTCGACCTCCATTCGGAAACCGAAAGGCTGATTCGCGAAAAGGCGGGAAGGGCTACGACGAACGCCCTTATGCTACTCGACCTTCTCGAGGGCAATCCGATCGTCGACACCGCCTTTGTGTCTGAACGAATGCAGATTAGCAGATCGAGCGCAAACAACCTTATATCCCAATTTACCGATTGGGGCATTCTTGTCCAACGTGATACGAGCAGGAAACGATACCGCACGTTTTCATATGAGCCATATCTCGCCATCCTCCGAACCGGCGACGAGCCGCTCTAAGTCTCGGAAAGCCAAGGGGCGAGACCGGCAGCTGCCAGTCTCGCCCCCTTAATGAACCTATCGAAAACTCCGGGATACGCCGTGGCCCGCTGAATCTACGCTGCGAAGACTGTCCAAGATTCCCCTGGCACCGGCACCCCAGCACTGCCACAAAATCGATTCGGTACCTTGACAATCAGTTAGGTACCTCTAGAATCACTTAGGTACAAAACAATTTCTCTACCTAACTAAAGAAAGGAGCAACACCATGTGCGACGAATGCATCGACCTCTGCCCCCATACGCCGGGCGGCGACCCCATCGAGCCTGCAGATTCGCCCGAGGCGCAATCGCAATCGGATGCACTTGCCAAGCGCATCCTTAACGGGCTTGGCTTCTGCGGCCATTACATGCATTTTCATGGCGGAGGCGTGTCCGGCAAGGCGCCCATCATCTGCCTGCTGGCCAAGCAGCCCGGCGGCGAGATGTCGCAGCAGGAGCTCGGCATGCACTTTGACCTCAAGCCGGGATCGCTTTCCGAGATCCTGTCCAAGCTCGAGCTCAACGGCCTCATCGAGCGCAGCCGTAACCCCAAGGATCGACGGCAACTCACCATTCGCCTGACCGAAACCGGCCGGGAAAACGCCCGCATCGACCAGGCAGCCCGCATCCGCTTTAGAGAACGGGCCTTTAGCGCGCTCACCCACGACGAGCGCGAGGACCTCGCCGAAATGCTCGATAAAATCCGCGTAACCTGGGAGGAACTGGATGATTAAAACCCTCATGGGCAGCATCCGCGACTATATGAAAGTCACCGTTGCTACGCCGTTGCTCGTGCTTGGCGAGGTGCTCTGCGAGATGCTGATTCCATTTATCACTGCCAACCTGATCGACGCCATCAAAGACGGCGCCACCGTAGCCGAGATGCTTCCCACCGCAGGCTTTTTGGTGCTCATCGCGCTGACATCGCTTGCTTTTGGCGCCGCGGCAGGCGTCACCTGCAGCCATGCGAGCTGCGGCTTCGCCAAGAACCTGCGTCACGACCTGTTCTACAAAATCCAGACGTTCAGCTTTGCCAACATCGATGAGTTCTCGAGCTCCTCGCTCGTCACGCGCCTGACCACCGACATCAACAACGTGCAGCAGGCCTTTATGATGATCATCCGTATCGCCGTGCGCGCGCCGCTGGTATTGATCTTCGCCTTTACCATGGCATTTATCATGGGCGGCAGCGTTGCCATGGTCTACCTGGTCATCATTCCGCTGCTGGGCTTTGGGCTGTTCTTTATCATCTTTAAGGTGCGCCCCATCTTCTCGCGCGTGTTCCACAAGTACGATGCCCTTAACGAGTCCGTCGAGGAAAACGTCACCGGCATGCGCGTGGTTAAGAGCTACGTACGCGAAGACTTTGAGAAGGAGAAGTTCGCGGCCGCCGCGCGCGATGTCCAGATGGACTTCACCCGCGCCGAGAAGCTGCTCGCCTTTAACAACCCCATGATGAACATCTGCGTCAACGGCGCGTTTGTCGTCATCATCTACCTGGGCTCCAAGCTCATCATCACGAGCCAGGGCACGCTGTTCGACGTGGGCCAGCTCTCCTCGACCTTTACCTATGGTTTCCAGATTCTCATGAGCCTGATGCAGCTGTCGATGATCTTTGTCATGGTGACCATGGCCGACGAATCGGCACACCGCATTGCCGAGGTGCTGGCCGCCGAGCCCACGATCGCCGATCCCGCCGAGCCCGTGCTCGAGGTTGCCGACGGTTCCATCGACTTTGACCACGTGAGTTTTAAGTATTCCAAGCATGCGAAGCGCCAGGCGCTCGACGATATCGACCTGCACATTACGAGCGGCGAGACCATCGGCATCATCGGCGGCACCGGCTCGGCCAAGTCCACGCTCGTTAACCTCATCGCCCGCCTGTACGACACCACCGAAGGCGCTGTGCGCGTGGGCGGCGTGGACGTGCGCGACTACGACCTGGACGCGCTGCGTCACCAGGTCGCCATGGTGCTGCAGAAAAACGTGCTGTTTAGCGGCACCATCGCCGAGAACCTGCGTTGGGGCGACCCGAACGCCACCGACGAGGAAGTCCGCGAGGCAGCGCATCTGGCCTGCGCCGACGAGTTTGTCGACGGTTTCCCCAAGGGCTACGACACCTGGATCGAACAGGGCGGCTCCAATGTTTCGGGCGGTCAGAAGCAGCGCCTGTGCATTGCACGCGCCCTGCTGCGTCGCCCCAAGATCTTGATCCTGGACGACTCCACCAGCGCCGTCGACACCAAGACCGACGCAAAAATTCGCGCAGGTCTGGCAAGCTATCTGCCCAACACGACCAAGATCATCATCGCCCAGCGCATCAGCTCCGTGCAGGACGCAGACCGCATCATCGTCATGGAGGGCGGCCGTATCGCACAGATCGGCAACCACGAAGAGCTGCTCAAGACGAGCGAGATCTACCGAGAGACCTTTACCTCGCAAAACAAGATGTCTGCCGAAGGTACGCAAGACGCCGACGACGTCTCTGGCGACGCGAACACGGCGGCAGACAACACCGACATGACCGCAACGCAAGCTCAGACCCAGGAAGGAGGCGAGGCCCATGAGTAAGGCAACGACCGCCGAGCGCGCGCTCAACCGCAAGGGCGGCACCATGTCGCGCCTCATCAAGACGCTCTTTGGCTTCTATCCCGTGCTTTTGCCCCTCGTCGTCGCCGGCGTGGTGCTCTGCGCCATCATCAACTCCATCGGCGCGACCTTCCTGCAGAGCGCCCTGCAAATTATTGGCGAATCGTGGCAGTCGGGCGATTGGGAAGCCGCGCAGCCCAAGATCGCACAGCTCGTGACCACCCTCGCCTGCATCTACGGCGTCGGCGTCCTGTCCTCGCTCTTCTGGAACCGCGCCATGGCTATCGTCACGCAGGGCTCGCTCGAGAAGCTGCGCGAGATGATGTTCAACCGCATGCAGGACCTGCCGATCCGCTACTTCGACACGCACCAGCGCGGCGATATCATGAGCCACTACACCAACGACATCGACACGCTGCGTCAGATGATCAGCCAGTCGCTGCCCAACCTGCTCATGACGATCATCATCATCGTCACGGTGTTCTTTATCATGCTGTACTACAGCGTGTGGATGTGCCTGGTCATCATCGCCGGCGTCGCCTTTATGACCTTTATGACCAAGCTGCTCGGCTCCAACTCCGCGCGCTTCTTCATTGCGCAGCAGACCGAGCTCGGCGTGGTCGAGGGCCATATCGAGGAGGTCATGAACGGCCAGAAGGTCGTCAAGGCGTTCTGCCACGAGTCTGCCGCCGAGGCCGATTTTGACGAGCGCAACGAAAAGCTCTTCGAGGTCTCCCAGAAGGCCAACATGTACGCCAACATCCTCATGCCCATCCTTATGAACCTGGGCAACCTGCTCTACGTGCTGGTGGCCCTTGCCGGCGGCATTTTCCTGGCGCTGGGCGTGCCCAACCTGAGCATCTCGGGCATGGCGCTGTCCATCGCCGTCGTGGTGCCGTTCCTCAACATGACCAAGCAGTTCTGCGGACAGATCGGCCAGATCTCGCAGCAGATCAACGCCGTGGTCATGGGCCTCGCCGGCGCCGACCGCATCTTTGAGCTCATCGACGAGAAGCCCGAGGCCGACGAAGGCTACGTGACGCTCGTCAACGCGCAGGTGAACCCCGAGACTTGGGAGTTCGAGGAGGCCGACCACCACACCGGCATGTGGGCATGGAAACACCCGCACCGCGCAACCGGCGAGATCGAGTACGTACCGCTGCGCGGCGACCTGGTCATGGACAACGTCGACTTTGGCTACACGCCCGACCACGAGGTACTGCACGGCGTGTCCGTGTTTGCCAAGCCGGGCCAGAAAGTCGCGTTTGTCGGCGCCACCGGTGCCGGTAAGACGACCATCACCAACCTCATCAACCGTTTCTATGACATCGCCGACGGCAAGATCCGCTACGACGGCATCAACGTCAACAAGATCCGCAAGGCCGATCTGCGCCGAAGCCTGGGCGTGGTGCTGCAGGACGTGAACCTGTTCACCGGCAGCGTGATGGATAACATCCGCTACGGCAACCTGGATGCCACCGACGAGGAGTGCATCGCGGCGGCCAAGCTTGCCGGCGCGGACGACTTTATCACACGCCTGCCCGACGGCTATGACACCATGCTCACCGGCAACGGCGCCCAACTGTCGCAGGGCCAGCGTCAGCTAATTTCGATCGCACGCGCCGCCGTCGCCGATCCGCCGGCGATGATCCTGGACGAGGCCACGAGCTCCATCGACACCCGCACCGAGGCCATCGTACAGGCGGGCATGGACAAGCTCATGGAGGGCCGCACGACGTTTGTCATCGCACACCGCCTGTCCACCGTGCGCAACTCCGACGCGATCATCTGTCTGGATCACGGCCGCATCATCGAGCGCGGCAACCACGACGAGCTGATCGCCAAGCGCGGGTATTACTACCAGCTGTACACGGGAGCGTTTGAGCTGGAGTAGGAACGGTTACTGACGGAGGGTTCCCCGGGGCGTCGGGGTAATTCCTCCGTGCTCAAACATTCTCGCTTCGCTGCGAAACTGCGCGCGGAGGAAATACCCCGCCGCCCCGGGGCACCCTCCTGCGCGCAATCAGCCCGTTGTTTAAAACGGAATAAAGGTTAGTGAGGCCCTGGCCGTTTGGCCAGGGCCTCGTTTTGTAGCCGTCCTCTGTTGCAGGCTTACCGGCCATCGCGTTGCGGACCGGCTGCCTCGGCCGTCTTTATGCGGTTCTTGTCGATGTACATGTTTTTGTCGGCCTGTGAAAAGAGCTCGCGCATCGTGGGCGGCTCATCAAAATCACTGGAAAGCGCATAGCCCACCGCGTAGCTGATAGGCATGTCGGAGTGAGCCTCGGAATACTCGTTCACGTTCGCACGGACCCGAGCGAGACGGGACTCCACGGCAGCTCGATCGGCATCCCACAGCACCGCGATAAACTCATCGCCGCCGTCGCGGCCCACAAAGCAGGCCTCGGACGCCACGCGCCCCAGCTGCTGGGCAAAAGAACGGATGTATTCGTCACCCTTCTCGTGGCCAAAGCGGTTATTGACCGTATGCAGATTATTAAGATCGAAGACACACAGCGCAACGGGCGCTTCAGCGGAAACGGGATGCTCCTGACCCAAGATTTCCTCGCATTTGTTCTTGTTGGGCAGTCCCGTAGCTTCGTCGAGATAAACTTTGCTCTGCAGCTCGCGATTGAGTGCGGCAGTGCGCACCGCGCGAACAAGTTCGACCGCAAAGGTCGTCACCAAGCCCACGATGTCGATGATCACCAAGCCCTCGAGATAGTTGAGCGCCGACGCCTTCTCCTGAGAGTAGTCCTCTGCGAGTCGCGTAGCATCGTCGCAAATACCAAAGAACTCCTCGCTCATGGCGATGATGTCGGTGTTCTCGTAGCCGACTTCGCGCACATGGATGATCTCGGCGCAAAGCTCATCATAATAGTTTGCAAGCTCGGTCATCTTTGCCTGATACTCGTCGTCGTCGAGACGGACGAGGTTGAGGTCATCACTTCCGTAACGCAAACCGTTGATGTATGAATCAACGGCTCTGAGCAGGTCATCTCGAGGCTGGCCCGCGTCCTCGAGCTTAACGATTCGCTGCGTAGTGCCGCGCACCAGACCGGCGTAGTTGACCACGCGCGCTGTGCCCTGGATATCGGAGACGAGCAGCATAACATTGATGAAAAAGAAGATGAGAACTGCCGTGAGCACCATCATGAGCAGGCGCACCGCCCGGCTGGCTTTCTTGGCGACAGAAGGATTCACAAGTTCACTCCTCAAATGACAAAAGTGCAGGTAGCACACAGTGTGCTGAAATTCACGTGAGGTCAACTCTACCAGATGATTTTTCTAGGACGGGGATTAAAGAATCATCGACACGATAGCTATTTGAGAAGTTGGACCATGGCGTTGACGAATTTTTGTACTTGGAGGGTGGGCTCGAGCGGGTAGTGCAAGAAGACCGGCACCTCGCGGCCACATAGGAACGGCACGCCTACAAAAGCCGGGTGCACGCCCGACCATGCGCCGCAGGTGAGCACCGCGTCGCCCTTTTCCTCCGCCTCGTTAAAGAGTGCAAAGTCAAAGCTATCCACATCGATCACATCCACGCCGCCGTCTGCCAAAAGATCGATACGCAGGCTGTCCATAGCGTCGTTGCCGTGGCGGAGCACGCGCAGACGCATGCCCTCCAAGTCGGCGACCGCAATGCGATTCTTGCGCGCCAGCGAGCTCGTGCGCGGCAGGTCGATATAAAACGGCACGTTGACAATGCGGAGCTTTTGGCAGGCGTCACCCCAGCGCGGGGTCGAAAAACTCGACTGCACCACATCGACCTCGCGGCCCAAGCTGCGCATGACGGTCTCGCGCTCGTCATAGAGGTCGCTTACCGGCACGATCTCAAATCGCAGCGACGGTTCCAGATCGTGGATGCCCGACCACATCGACAGCGTCTGGCGCCCCGGGCACATCATCGACACGCCCAGACGCACGGCACCGCCATCGCCCGCCGCGCGTCGGGCGCGGCGCAGCGCGTCCTCGGACTGCCGCATGATCGAGCGCGCGTCGTCCACCAGCAGAGCGCCCGCCGGCGTCACCTTAACACCAGAATGCGAGCGCTCGAACAACGTGATGCCAAACTCGGCCTCGAAGCCCGACACCTGCTTGACGAGCGCCGGGGTCGACACGCGCAATTTTGCCGCCGCCCGTGAGAAGCTTCCCAGCTCCGCGGCGGCCGATATGGCCTCGAGTCGTCGATCGTACACGTCAATCTCCCGTTTCCAGACGCATGGCAATGAACTGCCGAAGGGGGTCGTTTTGGCAGGTCACGCGCTCAATTGAGAAAAACTGCATCGCATAGTGTAAACCTACGGTTAACGCCATTCTAACAAATATGCAATTCACCTGCGCAAATGCAAAGCATACGATAACCAGCGAAAACCACGTGGGTCGAGTAATGGGAGCGGCCCACAGGGAGGTACAAGAAGGGAAGTTCCTATGAGCAACTGGCTTAAGCTCGAGGGCGATGTCTGCGCTGTGACCGGCGCGCTCGGCGGCATGGGCGTCGAGATCTGCCGCGAGTTCGCCCGCAACGGCGCCAACGTCGTCCTGCTCGACTTGGACGAGGAGAAGGTCAAGGCCGCAGCTGCCGACCTCGCCGCCGAGTTTGGCATCCACGCCGAGGGCTACAAGATGAACGCCACCGACGAGGCCGAGGTTCAGGCCGCCGTCGATGCCACCATCGCCGACTTCGGACGTGTCGACGTCCTCGTCAACACCGCCGGCATCCTGCGCTTCGCAGCCATGGAAGACCTGCCGCTGAGCGACTGGAACGAGGTCATCAACGTCAACCTCACCGGCTACTTCATCACCTCGCAGCGCTTTGGTCGCGAGATGATCAAGGCAGGCCAGGGTCGCCTGGTGCATATCTCGACCGTTGCCAGCCACTCCCCCGAGACGTTCTCGGGCGTGTACAGCTCCACCAAGGCGGGCGTCAACATGATGTCCAAGATGCTGGCCGCCGAGTGGGGCCCCTACGGCGTGCGCTCCAACTGCGTCGAGCCCTGCTTTGTCAAGACCCCCATGTCGGCGAGCTTTTACGCTGACCCCGAGGTCGAGAAGAGCCGCAGCCGCCTTATCGCCACACGCCGCATCGGCGAGGTCAGCGATATCGCCAACGCCGTCATGTTCCTGGCGTCCAAGCGCTCGGACTTTACCACCGGCGACGCCATCAAGGTCGACGGCGGTTTCTCCAATATGATGGGCGACCTCACCGCCAAGCCCGGCGGCCGCCGAGCCTTTGCCGACAACTACCTCAAGAACAAGGGTGTCGAGCTTTGGTCCGACGAGTCCGGCGTCGCAAAGCCGACCGACCAGTAAACCAGCCTGACAGGGAGGCCCCGCGGACGCGTCCGCCCCTCCCCCGTATCGATTAGAAAGAGTCCAATGGCTTCCACCAACTCCAACAAGGGTCGCGCCGTCGTGCTTTCCGCCGCGTGCGTCACCATGTTTTTCATCAGCTCAATCGCGCTGTATTCCGTCGTGAGCAAGAACCTGCTCGCCGTCTACCCCGAGTGGTCCAGCGCCCTTACCTGGGCCTTCCCGGTCTTTCAGACCATCATGGCCGTGACGGGCATCTTCGCCGGTCGCATCTCCGATAAGATCGGCCCGCGCAACGTCGTGATCGCCGCCGCCGTGTGTTACGGCTTGGGCTGGTTCATGTCCGGCACCGTCACCGAGCCGTGGCAGTTCTACCTGTGGTTCTCGCTCGTCGCCGCCATCGGCAACGGCCTGGGCTACAACCCCGCGCTCACCACCGGCCAAAAGTGGTTCATCGACAAGAAGGGCCTGGCCTCCGGCATCACCCTGGCCGCTTCGACCGCCGGCCCCGCCGTGCTGTCCCCGGTGCTCGCCTCGCTGCTCATCCCGAGCCTGGGCATCTTTGGCGCCCTTAAGGCACTCGGCGTCATCTTCTTTGTGACGATCGCCGCCTCCGCCCTGTTCCTGAAGGCCCCCGAGGCCGGTTGGCTGCCCGAGGGCTTCGAGGCCCCCAAGGGTGGCGCACATGCCGGCACCTTCGGCGACCTCACCCCGGGCGAGATGGTCAAGACCCCGCGCTTCTGGGTCCTCATCGTCACCTTCGCCTTTGCCGCCACCGCGGGCACCCTGCTCGTGGGCAAGGTTGCCTCCATCGCCGCTGTCCAGCTCTTCGCCGACCCCACGAGCGCCGCGGCCGTCGCCCTCGGCGGCGTGGTCGTCTCCGTCAACACCTGCGCCAACCTGGTCGGCCGTCTGTCCTTTGGCCAGATCATCGACAAGCTCGGCGCCTACAAGTCGCTGCTCATCAGCCTTGTCGTCACCATCGTCGCGCTCGTCATCATGTCGATGAGCTTTACGCAGAGCATGTTCTTTGTGGCGCTCGCCCTGCTCGGCTTTAGCTTTGGCGCCCTGCTCGTCATCTACCCGCCGCTCACCGGTGGCGCCTTTGGCACCAGCAACATCGGCGTCAACTACGGCATCATGTTTTTGGGCTATGCCGCTTCCACCTGGATCAGCCAGCCCATCACCGCCGTGCTGTATCACGCCGAGGCCGGCAGCGCCGCCTACCAGCAGTCCTTCTACGGCGCCATTGTGATTGCCGCCATCGCCGTCGTGCTCACCGTCTACATGATGGTCTCCGACAGCAAGAAGAAGTCCGCCTAGTTTTACCGATGCGACAAAGGGACAGTCCCTTTGTCGCATTCCACCGGTCACCAGTATTAAGGAGTCGAAATGTCTGAGCTCAACCCCGTCCGCATTGCCGTTATCGGCGCCGGCGCCATGGGCCGCAACCACATCCGCTTTGTCACCGAGGAGCCCGAAGCCGAGCTCGTCGCCATCGCCGACGCCTTTGAGGGCGCCCGCGCCACGGCCGAGGCCGCCGGCGTGCCGTTTTACACCGATCCCGCCCAGATGATGGACGAGGTCAAGCCCGAGGCCGTCATCATCGCCACCCCCAACGACCTTCATCTGGGCGTTGCCCGCGAGGCCGTGAAGCGCAACATCGTGCCGCTGGTCGAAAAGCCCATCTCCAATGACCTCGAGGATGCCCAGGCCTTCGCCGCCGAGGCCGAGACCGCCGGCGTGCCCGTGCTCGTGGGCCAGCACCGTCGCCACAACCCCTTCGTCAACAAGGCCAAGGAGATCATCGAGTCCGGCGAGCTGGGCAAGCTCACCGTGTCGAGCTTCCACTACATGATCTATAAGAATGACGAGTACTTCGATGTCGAGTGGCGCCGCAAGAAGGGTGCCGGCCCGATCCTGGTTAACCTGGTTCACGACGTCGACCTGCTCCGCTATCTGCTGGGCGAGCCCGTTGCCGTCCAGGGTATGCAGTCCAGCGCCGCCCGCGGTTTTGAGACTGAGGACTCCGCCGTGGTCAACGTCCGTTTTGCCGATGGCGCGCTCGCAAGCATGACCATCTCCGATGCCACCGCCAGCCCCTGGAACTGGGAGGCCACCGCTCGCGAGGACCCGCAGTACCGTCCCTTCGACGCCGACGCCTACTTTATCGGCGGAACCTTGGGCGCCCTTTCGCTGCCCCGCCTGCACCAGTTCTCCTACGACGGCGCCTCCAACTGGCACAAGCCGCTGCAGATGGAGATTCCGGCCGTGGACCCGGCGCTGCCGCACAAGATGCAGCTCAAGCACTTTGTGAAGGTCGTCCGCCGCGAGGTCGAGCCCGTCGTAACCCCCGCCGACAACGTCAAGACGCTCACGCTTCTCAACGCCATCAAGGAGGCCGCCGAGACCGGCCAGCTCGTCGAGCTGTAGCACCTTAGGACAGGCCGCGGCAGAACCCCATGCCGGGCCCCTCGGTCCGCCACAAATAAGCCCCTCTTCTTTGCCCCGCGAGCAGCTTCCTGCCCGCGGGGCATTTTGCTACGTTGCCAATGATTTTTCTGGGACGGGGGACTTTTTGCACCTTAGCTTGATTCGTTCGCCACGAAATGTGCCTATCTACTACGTTTAACCAATCACCCTCATCCATACAGAATTTCGCGAAATAAAAACCGCAGGTAAACGGCTTGCGCATTTTCGGAAAACCGGGGGATGGTCGACCCACACGGTTCAAACGTAGTAGATAGGCCGCTTTCGTGGTTCCGCGCCAAAACAGTCTTTTTTGGGCGAAGTGGCAGGTGGTATCCTTGGTAGCTCTGTGCTGCAAACGCACCTTAAACGCAAGGAGTCCCATGGATCTTATCGCCCAGCTCGCCCGCGAGCTCAACCTTAAGGCCGCCAACGTCGAGGCGGCCGTCAAGCTCATCGACGAGGGAAACACCATTCCCTTTATCTCGCGCTACCGCAAGGAAGCCACGGGCGGCATGGACGACGTCGCCCTGCGCGCACTCGACGAGCGCCTGTCCTACCTGCGCAATCTTGAGCAGCGTAAAGAGGACGTCATCCTGCTCATCGATGCCCAGGGCAAACTCACGCCCGAACTCGAGCAACAGATTCGCGAGGCCACACAGCTCCAGCGTGTCGAGGACCTCTACAAGCCCTACCGCAAAAAGCGCATGACCCGCGCGCAGAAGGCACGCGAGGCCGGCCTGGAGCCGCTCGCCAACATGATCATCATGCAGGCCTCGGCCAAGGGCAGCGCACTCGACGCCGCCGCGGCATACGTCAACGAGGAGGCCGGCTTCGACACGCCCGAAAAGGCGCTCGCCGGCGCGGCGGACATCGTGGCCGAGACGGTGGCCGAGGACCCCGAGAACGTCGCCGACCTGCGCGCCTTTACGCAAAACACCGCCGACATCGTCGTCGAGGCCACCGACCCCGCCGAGAAGACCCCCTACGAGCCGTACTACAGCTATGATGAGCCGCTGCGCCGTATACCCAACCACCGTGTGCTGGCTATCGACCGCGGTGAGCGTGAGGGCAAGCTCCGCGTGCGCGTGAACGTCGACGGCGCTGCCGCTACGGCACGCCTCGGCAGCCGCTGGCCCCGTCGCCAGGGCGTGTTTGCTCCCGTCTTTGACGCCGCCATCGCCGATGGCTACAAGCGCCTCATGGCCCCCTCGCTGGAGCGCGAGGCCCGCGCCAGGCTCACCGTTCGTGCCCAGACCGAGGCCATCAACGTCTTTGCCAAGAATCTCGAGGGCTTGCTCTCGGCGCGCCCCGTGCGCGGCGCCCGCGTGCTCGCGCTCGATCCGGGCTACCGCACCGGCTGCAAGGTCGCCGTCATGGACGAGACCGGCAAGCTACTCGACCACGGCGTGGTCTATCCCACCAAGCCGCGCCATGACGTCGCCGGCACCAAGCGCGAGCTCGCCCGCCTCGTCAAGAAGGACGGCGTCAACACCATCGTCGTCGGCAACGGCACCGCCAGCCGCGAGACCGAGGAAGTCGTCTCGGAGTTCATTGCCGAGCAGGCGCCCGGGCTGCGATACACCATCGTCAACGAAGCCGGCGCGTCGGTGTACTCCGCCTCCGAGCTCGCCAGTCAGGAATACCCCGACCTGGACGTCACCGTGCGCGGCGCCATGAGCCTGGGCCGCCGTCTGCAAGACCCGCTGGCAGAGCTCGTCAAGATTCCGCCCCAGTCCATCGGCGTTGGCCAGTACCAGCACGACCTTGACCAGGCCGAGCTTTCGCGCACCCTGGGCCACGTGGTGGAAGACGTCGTCAACCGTGTGGGCGTCGACGTCAACACCGCGAGCGCAAGCCTGCTGGGCTACGTGTCGGGCATTACGCCGAGCGTAGCCAAAAACATCGTGGCCTACCGCGAGGAAAACGGCGCCTTTACCGATCGCCGCCAGCTCAAGAAGGTCCCCAAGCTGGGCCCCAAGGCATATCTCAACGCCGCGGGCTTTTTGCGCATCAGCGGCGGCAAGAACCCGCTCGACGCGACAAGCGTCCACCCCGAGAGCTACGAGGTGGCCACGTCCGTCTTGGAACGCGCCGGCGTGGCGACCAGTGAGCTCAGCCGCGGCGGCGTGCCCGACATTGAGCACCGCCTGGGCAGCATTTCGGCACTGGCAAGCGACCTGGACTGCGGCACCCTGACGCTCATCGACATTGTCAACGAGCTCAAGAAGCCCGGTCGCGACCCGCGCGACGACGCGCCCGAGGTGGTCTTTAGCCGCTCGGCGCTTTCCATCGACGATCTGGAGCCCGGCATGGAACTCAAGGGCACGGTGCGCAACGTTGTGGATTTTGGCGCGTTCGTCGACGTGGGCGTGCACCAGGACGGCCTCGTACACATCTCCAAGCTCGCCAACCGCTTCGTCAAGCACCCGAGCGACGTGGTGCGCGTCGGTGACACGGTCAAGGTGTGGGTCGAAAAGGTCGATCGCGACCGCAAGAAGATCTCCCTCACCATGGTGCAGGGGAAGTAAACCGCCAAAGCAAGGGTACCCCCTGTAGCAGCGTGCAAAATCGCGAGTATTCTGCAATTTCCGCCGTTCCGTATGCCCCTCAGAGACGAAAAAGCAAGAAACAGCCCCCGTTTTAGCGTCATCAGAGCCAAAACGGGGGCTGTTCCATGCTTCACCCAGCTGGTAAAAGCCTTTACCTTGCTGAATACTCTCAATTTTGCACGTCGCAGGCGGGGGTACCTTTGCCTACGGCAGGATATGGAAGCCGAGTGCTAACTTGCCGGCAAGCTCGTGTCGGCAGCCCCGGCCTTTCCTTTACCTAGCGCGACCCTCGCGAAGCGCGTGAGCGATAGGGAAAGGAAAGGCCGGGGCGAACAACCCGCGGCGCAGCCAGTGTTCGCGTTACGGCAAGATATGGAAGCCCAAAGCGGCGATATCCTTGGCAAAGCCGCGCACGGTGTCGAGCGAGACCTCGTACGGATCGCGACCGATGTTCTTGCGCTTGGCCAGGATGCTGTTGGGCACCGTGATGATCTGGCAACCGCAGGCCTGCGCCTGGTAAATGTTGATGAGCTCGCGCGTGGATGCCCACAGGACCTCGCAGTTGGGCTTGGCGGCGGCCGTCTTGACCGACTCCGTCACAAACGGAATGGGATCGACGCCGGTGTCGGCGATGCGACCGGCAAAGAGCGAGATGATGGACGGCGTCTCGGCGTCAACGGCCTCGACCATCTCGTCGACCTGCGTAGGCGTAAAGATGGTGGTGACGTTGACCTTGATGCCGTCGGCCGAAAGCTTGTGCACCAGCTCGGCGGTGGACTCGCCCTTGGTGGTCACGCACGGAATCTTGACGTAGACGTTCTCGGCCCAGGCAGCAATCTCGCGGGCCTCGACCTCCATGGTCTCGACGTCGTCGGCAAAGACCTCAAACGACACGGACACATCGGTGATGTGGGCCAGGACCTCCTTGGCAAACGCGCGGTAATCCGTCACGCCGCCCTTCTTCATAAGGGACGGGTTAGTCGTGAAACCCTGAACGTTGCCGCTCTCGTACATGTCGAGCATGCCCTCGAGGTTTGCACCGTCAGCGAACACCTTGATTGCCATCTGCCTGATTCCTTTCGTTAGCATACGGCCGATAAACTGCTAAACACTTTATCTACGTTTATCAAGGCGTGAACTGCGGTTTTTTATCTTCTCGGCGAACGGTTTTGCAGATTTACCATTTTTATATCGACGCCCCAGCGGCAAAACGTTTTTGCCGATCATTGCGTTTGATTCCGTTCACGGAACAGAAGCAGCGCCTCGCCGGCTCATATTCACAATCGCTCCAAAGCAAAAAGCGGTGACGCCTCGATTGAGACGTCACCGCTTCCGTGTAGGAGCCGGTTATCGGAGCTCCGCCCGATTAGGGCTTAACGTATGCCTGGATTACTCTTCCTCAACGTGATTGATCACAGCACCCTTGGTGTGGATGAAGTTGGGGACGAAGGCAACGACCAGAAGGACAGCGAGAATCGCGTAGACACCGGTGGTACCGAAGGCCTCGGCAGCGCGGCCAAGCGTAATACCAATGACGGAGAAATCGAAGTCGCCGAACGTAGTGTTCTTGAAGCCAAAGACGTCAAGAACGGGCAGGAGCAGGGCCGGGGCAAAGGTGATGAGCAGGCCGTTGACGAAAGCGCCAAGAGCTGCGCCCTTGCGACCGCCGGTAGCATTGCCGTAGATGCCCGCGGTAGCACCGCAGAAGAAGTGGGGAACCATGCCCGGGATGATGAAGATGCCCAGGGTAGCGCCCACGATGAACATACCGACCACGCCACCGATAAAGGAAGCGACAAAGCCGAGGATGACGGCGGTGGGAGCATAGGGGAAGAAGACGGCGCAGTCGACGGCGGGGATGGCACCGGGGATCAGCTTGTTGGAGATGCCCTGGAAAGCCGGGACCAGGTCGGCAAGGATCATACGAACGCCGTTATAGACGATGGTGACACCAACGGCGAAGGACAGGGCACAGGTCAGGGCATAGACAATCACGTTGTCGCCGCCAGCGGTCTTGGTAACGACCGCAGGATCTGCGATGTAAGCGGCGAAAGCGGTAACCAGGTAGAAGAAGGCCATGGTAAGAGCCGTGGAGATGGTAGTGTCGCGCAGGAAGGCGAACTTCTCGGGAACCTCGATCTTCTCGGTGCTGTTCTCCTCGGCGTCCTTAGCAAAAAGCGTACCGACTGCAGCGGAGATGTAATAGGCGAGTGAACCGAAGTGGCCCATGGCGATTTCATCGCCATCGGTAACCTTCTCGGTGAAACGCTGACCAACGGCGGGAAGCATAGCGCTCACGAGGCCCAGGAACATGCCGCCCACGATGACAAGCTGAACATCCTGGAAGCCAGATGCCTGCAGAACGGCAGACAGCAGGCAGGCCATAAACATGCTGTGATGGCCCGTCAGGAAGATGTACTTAAACTTGGTAAAGCGGGCAATGATAATGTTCACGACATAGCCGAGAATCAGGATCATCATGGTCTGAACGCCGAGGACGCTCTGAGCCATCGAAACGACGACCTCGTTGTTGGGCACGACGCCGGTGATGTGGAAACCGGTCTCGATGAAGGTACCCAGCGGAGCAAGGTTCTCCTGAACAACAGCGGCGCCGGCAGACAGCATGATGTAACCAAGAATGGGCTTCAGGGTTCCCGTCATCACCTTGTGGGCAGGGCGCTTGAGCGCAACAAGGCCCACAAAGGCAAACAGACCCATAATCCACGCTGGCTTGGTCAGAATCGATTGGATAAACTCAAGTATGGGAAGGATGGCTTGCATCTGCGCTTCCTTTCTCTCTAACGTGGGCGCGTTTCCCTCTTCCACAGGGAACCGCCCTTTTTTAATATGAGCAGGACATTGTCAAGAGGCAAAATCGGGCCTGGCCCCAACG
>JAQDHS010000014.1:0-62516 GCA_027663555.1 Coriobacteriaceae bacterium AM04S-08
AGGCGGGGCCGAGGCCGCCTCGATCAATTTGCGAAAGAATCTTGACGGTACCAGAGCGCGCCAAAGCTCACTGAGTCGCTAACTCGCTGTAATTAGCGAAGACGATCCCCCCCCCCTCTATCCTGGATAAGACATGTAAAACCGATTTTATTATTCAGACCCTGTTGTTTATATATTCGTCTGTTGCCCCATCTCGAGAAATGATTTTGCATGGGTGCCCAATCACAATCGAATGGCTTGGTACGTCGCAGTTAACATAAGTGTTCGGTGCAACGAGAACGTCGTTGCCTAAACGAACGCCACCAACAATAGTTGAGTTGACACCAAGCCAAACGCAATCGCCAAGAACAGGCGCACCTTTTCGTTTGCCGCGGTTTTCCCGACCAATTGTCACACCTTTGTGCATATTGCAGTTGCGACCGATAACGGCATTCGGGTTTACCGTAATGCCAAAAGCGTGACCCAGATACAAGCCTTCGCCAATCGAGGTGGCAGGCGCGATCTCGAGACCATATTTGCAAGCCATCCTCTTTCGAAAAAGATGCCATAAAGGATTGTGCGAATTCTGGCACTTTCGAAGTAGCCAAACAAACCTCAAAGCATGGTTTGAGAGAATAGACCCCCCCAAAGCGAATACGGTCACTGCTGTATACATTCGACATTGCTATCACCCAGCTAATTCCCGTAGAACTCGCGATACCACTTCGCGAATTCACGAAGACCGTCCTCGAGCGGCGTTGCGGGTTTGTAACCAAAATCGCGCTCCAAGGCGCCAGTATCCGCATAGGTTACAGGCACGTCACCAGGCTGCATAGGAACGAGCTGCTTATGCGCCTCGAAATCGTAATCGGCGGGGAGCACGCCCTCCTCAACCAGCACACGCTGCAGCGTATCAACGAAGATCAGCAAGTTCTCGGGATTCGAATTGCCGATGTTATACACGCGATGAGCGGCCATTGGCAAACCATCAACACCGATCTTGACCTCAGGAGCGCCGTCCATGACCCTGCGCACGCCCTCCACAATATCGTCCACGTACGTAAAGTCGCGCTTACAATCGCCCATGTTGAAAATCTTAATCGTATCGCCACGACGCAACTTCTCGGTGAAGCCGAAGTATGCCATGTCGGGCCTTCCCATGGGCCCATACACCGTAAAGAAGCGCAGGCCCGTGGCTGGGATGGAGTAAAGCTTGGAGTAGGCCGCGGCCATTAGCTCGTTGGACTTCTTTGTGGCGGCGTACAGGCTCACCGGAGAGTCTACACGGTCGTCCTCCGAGAAAGGCACTTTCTCGTTGCCGCCGTAGACGGAGGAAGAGCTCGCGTAGACAAGATGCTTCACCGGGTGGCGCCTGCAAGCCTCCAATATATTGAAGAACCCTACCAGGTTGCTGTCTATGTAGGCCTTGGGGTTCTCGATGGAGTATCGCACACCGGCCTGGGCGGCCAAGTTCACCACAACGTCGAAGCCGTTCTCAGCGAACAGGCGCTCTATCAACGCGGCATCGCACAGGTCGCCGCGCACGAAGGCGAAACGCCCCGCCTTGTCCACCTCCGCCAGCATTCGCAGGCGAGCCTCCTTGATGCCAGGGTCGTAGTAGCTGTTCACGTTGTCCAGACCGATGATCGCGTCGTCGGTGGTTTCGAGCAGCCGCTTCACCAGAAACGCCCCGATGAAGCCGGCGGCGCCAGTGACGAGGACTTTTCTATCCTGCATATATACCCCACTCTTTCGTTTTAAGGAAGTCCTGAGATGGAACTCCCAACAAGTTAATTACAGACCTCAAAACGTTTTAAAGCCGCCGCCCTTGACCAGCTTCAGCAGCACCCTCCTACTCTTGGGCAAAGCAAAGCAAATCGCGAAATAGACAACGACGCACCCTACAATGTCCAACCCGACGCCAAGCCAGTTGCTAGATGCGAGTCCATACGTCACCCATGCAAATGCGCACATCATCGATGTGCAGAAAATGGGCTCCTTGAGCGACAACATAGTGCGCCCAAACGAAAGGCCAACCACGAAATATGTGACCACTTGGTTGATAGCAATCAAAAGGATTCTCAATCCCGCATCAGCCCACACGACGGCATCGAACCCTTGCATAGCCGCCACGGTCATAAGCGGCGTCATCAACACGAGGTACATCACCTGCACAAGCGTAGACACGCGCGGTTTACCAAGAGAGCGATACATCTCGCTGCTGTAGTATGAGAGCAGCACCATCGGCCCCTGCACCAGCCCATACAACCCGAACATGAGCGTCGCCTCGCCCCACTGATCGCCGAGCAACAGGGCCACCAAAGGCTCGCGGAATACGAAGATACCCGCAGACAACGGCAACAGGAACAATGCCACCATGAACTGGAAGCGTCGCAGATAAGCAACGTATTCTTCCCGATCAAACTGAAGGCGCGAAAGTGACGAGAACAAGATGGGCGTCGTAGCGTTCGTGATAATCCCGAAGCACCCGCTCACAAAGGTGACTGGCGTCTTGTAATATCCCAACTCAGCCGCACCCAGGAAATGCCCCACGATAAAGGTGCCCGCCCAAGAGGAAAGCCATATGGTGAACGACTCCAAAAGCGTCCATCCGCTGAATGAGAACATAGCCTTCAGCATGTTGAAGGAGTAGAAAAAACGCGGCTTCCACTCAGACAGCAGAGTCAGCCCCACTGCATTTACAATATTCGCCGCCAAAGTGCCAACGATAAGTGACCAGTAACCAAATCCCATAAACGCCAGTACAAGCGTCGAGCCGAAGTTAAGTAAGGTCGACGTCAGTCTCACCGGCATAAGCGACTTGAAATCGAGATTACGGTGGAACAACGCCATCTGAATGCTCGAAAACGACGTCAACGGGAGAGAGAGGCAGGCCACGGCCAAGGGAAAGCCCAGCGACGGATTGCCCACGAAGGTGGCCACCGGATCGTTGAATATGGCAATGAGACACCACAGGACCACCGATATGCCGAAGTTCGTCCAAAAGGCCACGTTAGCGTTGGCATGCAGGTCTTTTTTGTCTCGGAAGCTGTGTTGCACCAGGTACTTCTGGAACCCGGCGTCCGCGAACATGTCGGCAAAGCTCACTACCATGGTGACGGTCGCCACCATGCCAAACGCCTCTGGCGCCAGCAGCCTCGCTAAGACGAGCTGCGAGATAGGCGAGATGATTTTGGCGATAATCTCGGTTGCCAGAGACCACTTTGCCGCGCTTGCCGACCTCGCCCGGAGGTCTTTTGTGTCGGACATACTAAACCTCCATGAAGAAACGCCGGAGCGCGCTTACTGGCTGATTATCCATGCGCACGCACTGAATGCAGCTTTCGTTTGCCATCATTCCTCGTTTTCACGTTGGGGCAAAGAAACCATTTGCCCCAACGTCCTCTCCGCCTCAGCGGGGCTGAAAGGCGTAAACCCGCCCCACGGGTAGAAAGTCAGCTCGCCGACGAGAACGCGCCCCTTGCAGATGAAGAGGTCGACCCTCAAGAAAGGTACACCGTCACTCAGTTTCCTTGATAGCTCGAGCATCTCGCTGAGCTGCTCCGGGGCAGGGATCGTCTCTTCGGAACTCGCGTATCCCATCGCCAAAGGCAGCAGATTCCACTCAGTGTCGTAGAAATCGTTGTACCTCTTCTCAGAATCGTTCTTGTCCCCGTGGCAATAAGAAATCAGCCGGGGTTCCCCGTCAAAGCAGAAGAAGTCGAACTCGTCGATGCCTTCCCAGTTATCGTCTTCATCACGGGCATTATCGCCCTCGCTCTCCAAGAACTCCTCGGCGAACACGACGGGCTTCACGTTCTTGTAAGGCCATTCCCTGCACCCGTAAAAATAATTCTGCTTCAAATGACCCCGAAAAAAGTCCTTGGCACTGTTGAGATCGAAGTGTCCCTTGTCAGTGCAGATGAGCACGCCGCCGCAGTCGTGATTCGTTTTGAGTACGAACTTCTCCGGTAGCCCACTCACATCGATGTCATCAGCGGAATTCCAGGCGCCCAACGTCTTGACCACGTGCTCGGAGCCCACACGCGAGGCAATGAGGTCCTTAGCGCGGTACTTGTCGACCATGGTCGTGTACGCAGGGTTGTGATCGTTAAGCTTCAGCCACTGCATCTTCTCAGTGAAGGTCACCGGCGAGTCTATGCTAGGCCACATGCCCAACTTGGCGCGATGCATCAATCGAAGGTGCGTCCTGTCGGAAACCCATTTCGTTAGACCCTTCGACGTAAAGGCACAGTAGGCCATCCACGGGTCACTTAGGTATTTTTTAATTTTGCTTTCCATATATACAATTTCCTTAAGTCCGAGCTTAAACAAAGCGTTTTACTTTTTAATTCTCTGCGCTACACATGGAACAAGCCCTGGGCGTATGCAAACCACCAACGTAGACTTTGCTCGTATATGCCCGAAACGGTTTCGGGCACTATTTACCCCATCCAGACGAACGAATAAGACTCGATACCAAGCCCGGTATGAAGCAGATAGGCATAAAAGGCGTAGAAAAGGAACCAGACAACTAGAAAACAGCCAAGACAAAAACGGGCTTTTATTTTCCGAGCGTCCTTCACGAAGCCTCCGAAAATCACGGGGCCTAATACGGTGAAGTAATAGGCTATGCGGCCGGCGTTGGCAATCACATAAGAGGACGCCGAAGCCAAAATGCCTAAAGCGTAAAACACGAGCGGCATCCGGTTGGCTTTGAGCCGCGACGTTCCGTCGCTCTCAACCGGGGCAACATTCGCAGTTTCGCGGCTGACGAAATATGCGATCGCGAGGACGGTCGCCTGCGCAAAAACCATCAACCCGATGCTCGATTCGTTCACGGAGTAACGCGCATACCGGTCGACGAGCTTAGAGCCCGCATAAGCTGCCAGGAACAGCAGGGCAACCGATGCAAGCATCTTCGCGGCGAACTGCGATCGGCTCTTGCTTTTGTTGGAAAATAGGTAGTAGATGAGGAATAGGACCCCTATCAGGGCGGACGCGTGCAAAAGAGCGCCAACAGCCCACCAAGCGCAAAAAAGCAACGGCTTATTCTGTTCTAAAAACCTGGTTGCGTAGAAAACCAGCGAGACTGCAATCATCTGGCACGTCAGACACATAGACAGCGGGAACACCGTTGCCGTATAGACGAACATCGCAAACGAGAGCGATGCCGTTCGTCTAAAATCCCAAAGCCTGAAAGCAAAAAAGGCGTTGGTGATCAGCGACTCGACGACGAGCAAGAACGAGTAATTGTTACAGATATGGAGCACCGCACTTGTGAAGACACCGTACGGAACGCTGAACGTATGGTTCCACATCGTGGTCCCATACGCGTAGAAGTACTCGATTCCCTCTTTATAACCCAGGGTATCCTGCCCAACCGCATACGACCTCAAGCCCCCGACGGCGGTAAGAAGAACCACGGCAGCGACCAGCCCAGCCTTACTTTTGCCGTTTTCCGACATGCGCGCAAGCGCCGCTGAAAGCAAAACGACAAGAAAGTAGAAAAGCGATGTTTCGATAAAGTTCATCCGAATACCAGCCTCACGAAACCGGGAAGCTCCGAATTGATTTCATAGCCCGAGCCTTTCAAATCCCTCGCACTGGCGCTTGACCCTATGCGATCCGCGGAGAGCGCGGCGTCGGCCCATTCGTCCAGAGCGTCGCCCAGACTTTTGTAAACGACGTTCTCGCAAATGCCAACCTCCCGCGTGATGGAGTCGCTAATCACGCAAGGGAGTCCGTTTGCCTGCGCCTCGACGACGACGTTCGGCAGGCCTTCGTAGACAGAGGGGAAGATGAAGACGTCCATAGCCGAATAGAGACGGCGGACATCGCTCCTAACCCCGGCAAACACCACCCTATCGGTCAATCCGAGCTCGGCAACGCGCCTCTCAACGGCCGTGCGTGTCTCGCCTTTGCCGACGAGAATGAGGACGGCGTCTGGCCTTCTCCGGGCGATTTCAGCAAAAACATCGACAAGGAAGAGGTGGTTCTTCTGCTCACTGAACCTCCCGACGTGCCCGACGACATAGGACTCGGCAGGAACGCCCAGTTCGCGCTTAACATCGTCCCGTGTCGAAGCGTCATAGGCGTAGTCCTCGAGGTTGAGCGCGTTCTTCATGAGATGGAAACGCGGCCCCGATACCCCCGCCTTGCCGAACATGTAGACGCCCGCCTCGGTAGACGGGGCGGCGAAGTCGGTCGCCGCAACCCTGACAAGGGGCTTGAAAAGATTGTGCAGCAGGGTCTCCTTTTTGCTGTTCGAAACTGTACCCGTGTTGCTTGACCTGAATATGGTTCTGGACACGCCTCCGAATCTCATGGCGAGCAAATCAAGACAGGAAAGACTGTGCTGAGACGACCTGACAGCACAGCAATAACCGCCGTCCCGGGCTATCTGCATGAGCCGCTTGAACGAAGCGACCGGCCCGGCCTCGGTCTTCTTGACTGTGTGCACAATTCTGCCGCCCATCGACTCGATTTCGGCGTCGTAAAAGCCCGGCACGTCGGACGACACACAGAAGTCGAGCTGATAGCGCGACTTGTCCAAAGCCCGGTAATACTTCATGAATACCGTCTCGGCCCCGCCGGTGTCCATCGAGGTCACGATATAGAGGGCCTTCTTCATTGGACGATCACCGCATCGGATTTCTCGATCAGCTTCTGCAGCGCCTTTTTAGCAATCGCCTTCCTGCGGTTGGCCGGAGATTCCTGATAGCGCTCGTATACCTCGGCCTTCACCGCGAACCTTGCGTCGCCTGAAAGATCCGCCATTGCGCGGAGCTGCGCTATATGTAGATGATGGTAGGCGGGAGAGGCGATACGCTTTTCCATGTCGTAATAAGACCAGAAGCCGGCGTCGTAGTCATCCAAATGGCAAGCCAACGTCTCCGCAGAGTGCTTGAATGGCCCGGCGAAGCGCGCGTCGACCAACGATGCGTCATAGAGACCGAAAAGGCTAAACACCCAACCGTTCATGACACTGCGCCTGGGGCGTTGAGGGTACTCCTCCAGGAACAGTTCTCCCCCGTCATGCGACGACACGCCGCCATTGTCCATGTCGATAAGCATGAACTCGGCAGCTTTCAGCGCCGCAACTCTATAGCACTCGTCCCCGAAAGCCGCATGGGCCCTCAGCAGCATCGAGCACCCCTCGCCTTGGGCCATCGAGGAGACGGAGTACTTAGCGCTGCCTATCGGACCAAATGCGTCCCAAGAGCCGTCATCCCGCTGGGCGCCGATCGCCCAATCCGAGCATACCCTTAGTGCGTCGAGAAAGCGCTCAACTTCATCCGACCTGAGAATGCTCAAGTCGTAACAGCCCAAACCGTATTGGAAAATGGCGATGGGGAAATGCACCCGCGCCCCACCGGCGATGACGCTAACAGGGACACCGCCCTCGTCGAGCAGAGTACTGCCAGTGACCTTGCCGGTCAAATCGTTGTAGTACCCGGACAACTGTCCGACATTATAGGCCCTGCCCATGCTCTGCTCTACGGCCACAGCCGTCTTGCCAGTGAGCATTTTGCTCCACCTTTTGAGCATGGTCATCTTCTGCGCAATCTGGCCCATCATTCACCTTCGTTTCTGTAATCGACTCCGAGCGAGCGCACAAGCCCCTCCACGTTGGCCTCCAAACGGAAGTCCCTCTCCCAAACGGCCCTTGCAGCGCGCCTCATAGAAGACCCTTCGGCCTTGCCCAAAAAGACGAATCGCTTTATGGCCGCGGCGACATCTTCCGGTCCACAGTCGCTAGGTAGGAGAAAGCCGTTGACGCCATCGCTTACTATCTCGTGGGTTCCGCCAACGTCCGTGGCGATGACGGGAATGCCGAATCCGCAGGCCTCCATGATCGAAAGCGGCAGGCCCTCGCTTGACGAGACGTTCACGAAGACGTCGAAATGCTTCGCTGCGTACTCCCCCAAAAGCGCGTCGTTCGGCAAAGCCCCCGCGAACTTCGCGGTGGAGTGCGTCAGCAACGAGCAGGCGGCCCTCGCCTCCTCGAGCTGTGGGCCGTCGCCGTAATGGGTCCATTCGACGCGAAGCCCTTCGGCATCAAGAAGGGTGACAGCCTTAGCAAGAAGAGGCACGCGCTTAACGTCGACAATACGCGAGCACGAGACGACCCGCAACGGGCAGGTCAACGGCTCGCCGGACTTGTCTGGCATCTCCCGCGTTCCGAGATAGGAGGTCGTCACCTTGCCCTCATGGCCCGGCCAGTTCGCGTTTATGTATTCCTCCCCGTCTTTCGAGCAGGGAAGCACTCCGGAAAGCTTGGATAGGAGGTATCCCCGGAAGGGCAAATAATGCACATCGGTACGATCTGCATACAGATCGTACCCATGTGCACGCGCAACGGCGCGTGCACATGGGTACGTGCCGGTCAGCCAAGCAGCGACCAAAGCGGTGTCGTAAAGCCAAAAGCTGTATATGTGCGTGGGCTCAAAGCCAAAGCGGACCAGTTCCTCCGCAAGCACGTCCGCCTTTGCCTTCGCCCTCGCGGCAAAGTAGCCCCGAAACACGCGCTTTCCGATTCCATGAACGGATTCTGTGGCATAGGCCTCACGAACGTCCGCACCGCCCAAAAGGGGAAACGCGATCCCTTTGACTGCAAGCAAAGCCTTGTCCTTGGAGGTATTACCGCAACCCAAGGCCAGGGGCGTCACATTGCCCGGCAGCGCGCAGGTGGGCGCCTCACCCGGCTGCGCCTCGGTCCCCACGGCGAGCACCTCGTCGAAATAGGTCGAAAGAACGCCTATCTCGTTCTCGAGATAGGACTCAGCGGCGACCTCGCCGCGGTTAAAGGGGAACCTCCTCGTCAGAAGGAGCAGCCGTCTCTTTTTTTTATCAGCAGTAATCGCCACAAATACTAATCCCTCTTGAATAGGTCGCGGGTATACACCTTGCCGGCAACATCGGCCAGATCGTCGCTCCACCGGTTGGCAATGATCACGTCGCACTCGGCCTTGAACTTCTCAAGGTCATGCGTCACCTCGGAACCGAAGAATTCCGGCGCGTCCAGCGTTGGCTCGTAGACAACGACCGGCACTCCCTTGGCCTTCACGCGCTTCATAACGCCCTGGATGGAACTGGCGCGGAAATTGTCGGAGTTCGACTTCATGGTCAGGCGGTACACGCCCGCCACGGGCTTCTCCTTGCCTTCGTATACCTTGTCCCACAGCAGTTGCAGTACCTCGTCTGCAATGTAGTCCTTGCGAGTGCGGTTGGCATCGACGATGGCCTCGATAAGGTTCTGAGGCACGTCCTTATAGTTGGCCAGCAACTGCTTGGTGTCCTTGGGCAGGCAGTAGCCGCCGTAGCCGAAGGAGGGGTTGTTGTAGTGGGAGCCAATGCGGGGCTCTAGGCACACGCCATCGATGACGTCCTTGGTGTTGAGTCCCCTCATCTCGCAGTAAGTGTCCAGCTCATTGAAGTACGCCACGCGAAGTGCCAGGTAGGTGTTGGCGAACAGCTTCACGGCCTCCGCCTCGGTGGTACCAAGAACGAGCTGCGGGATGCCCGTCGTGCCATCAGGGTTGGTGCGCTCAAGCTCGGCGGGGCCGACGCCTTGGGCGAGCAGCCCAGCAAACGTCTTTGCGGCCTTCACAGCTTCCTCGTCGTCCTTGGGCGCGCCCACAACGATGCGGCTAGGGTGCAAATTATCGTAGAGCGCCTTGCTCTCTCGAAGGAACTCGGGGCTGAAGATGATGCGGCTGTCGCCAAGCGTCTCGCGAAGCGACGAAGTGTAACCCACAGGGATGGTCGACTTGATGACAATCCAGGCCGTCGGGTTCACCGAGCGGATTGCCGAAATTGCGGCTTCAACAGACGAGGTGTCGAAAAAGTTGCGGTCCGAGTCGTAGTTCGTTGGCGTGGCCACGATGGCGAAATCCGCGCCTGTATAGGCCTCGGCGACGTCCACGGTTGCATGCAGGTCGAGCTTCCTCGTGCCCGCCTTAGCCTCGGCCAGGAAGAGCTCAATCTCGTCGTCCTGGATGGGCGACTGAAAAGCGTTAATCTTCTCTACCTTCTCGGAGACGATGTCGAGCGCGCGCACCTCGTTGTGCTGCGAGAGCAGAACGGCCAACGAGAGCCCCACATAGCCGGTGCCGGCGACTGCTATCTTCATTTTTTCGGACATATCATTCAACCTTTCGTTAAGAGCAGGCACACATATGAAATAGTTAGGATTTCGCCTTGCCGAAGAACTTCAGCGCCTCAGAGACGCAGGCGGCGGGCGATGAGGCAATGGCCTTTAAGGCGTAAATCACAGCCTGGCCTGGCTGGTTGCTGCGCTTCATAGCGAAGGCGAGCACGGCGTTGTGGCGAAATTCGATGTAGCGCACATCCTTCTTGCTGAGGCGCGGGTAGTAGCCGCGCACCACCTCGTGCCTTGCGACCTCGCCGTTTACCTTGTTCTTGCCAAGCGAGAGCCTCTCGCCGGAATGGAGGTACTGCCTCACGTGCACCTCGGGCATGTAGCCCATGTGGGCGCCAGCCTCTATGCAGCGCAGCATCAGCCACCAGTCTTGGCCGGTCGCCACCTCGCCGAAACCCTCAGTGCGGTCGAACAGGTCGCGCCTGAGCATATAGATGGCCGTTGGGCTTATCGGCGTTAGGAGGTGCGCGCGCAGCAGACCCTCGGTGGAGAAGTCCTCGCAATGGTCGAGCCTGCGGTGCTCCACAAGCCGGCCACGTTCGTCATACCACGAGACATCCTGCCAGCTCATGTCGAGGGAGTTTTCCTGCATGAAGGCGACCTGGGTGGACACCTTGTCAGGCAGGAACTCGTCGTCATCGTCGAGGAACGTGAGGTACTCGCCCGTCGCCTGGCGGCAGGCGTAGTTGCGCGCCGCCCCGCCGCCGGTCTGGCCGGAGGTGTGCAGCAGCCTAAAGTGCGGAAGGCTCGCGGCATAGGGGGCGACCGCCGCGTCGGTCTCGGCGCTTTCCGGCCACTCCGGCCGATTGTCGCTCACTACAATCAGTTCGATGTTCTCCGCGCCGTAGTCCTGCGCGGCGATTGAGTCCAGGGCCACGCGAATCCTGTCAGAGCGCTTGTAGGTCGGCACCACGATCGAGACGAGGGGTTTGTCAGCACTCATGCGCTACCTCCCCGTCTTCTTCTTGCCGAACATGACGCCAAAGGTCTTGAAGAAGACCTTCCAGTCTGCCTTGAGGCTGGCACCCTTCGCGTAGGCAAGCTCGAACTCCTGGCGCAGGCCGTTCTCGAAGGTCGCGAGGTTGCGCGGGCCCGACTGCCAGGCACCGGTAATGCCCTGCGGGACGGCAAGCACCTGCACCTGTTGCTCGTGCGTAAAGTTCCCGAGCTCCTCGTAGGTGATGGCGCGAGGGCCGATGACGGAGAGCTGGCCCGCGAGCACGTTGAAGAACTGGGGCAGCTCGTCCAGGGAAGTCTTGCGCAGGACGCGGCCTAGCTTGGTGATGCGGGGATCGTTTGTGACCTTCCGCTCGCGGTGCCACTCCTCGATCTGCTCGGGGCTGAGGTACTTCTCCACGTCGTTGGCGTCGGCGACCATGGAGCGGAACTTGAGCACGCGGATGGGGCGACCGAAGCGCCCAGCCCGCTCGTGCGCATAGATGGGAGCACCCTTGGTGTCGGCCGCAATGAACGCGCAAAGAACCGTGCCAGGGATAAGAGCCACGACGCAGACGCACGCACTGAACGCGATGTCGAACGTGCGCTTCACGAAGCGGTAGCCAAGCGATCGCGTGTCGAGCGCACGGGACTCTGCAGCGAACTCGGGCGAGCCCGGGAGGCTCACCGCACCCGTGTTTGCAGCGGAGCCGACCCCAGCACCCGCCGTGCCCTTGCGCCGGTCCATGGCCCGAGCAATGAGCGTCGCCCCCACGGGCGCATTATTCTCTGTTACTTCTTTAGCAGTCATAATAAAACTTTCGTTCCTGTCCCCAGGACCCCCCCCCAAATCCACAAATTCAAAAACCAAATAAATTGCCGGTGCAACGTATCCCTTACGTTTTGCTGGGAACGTCCAGCGGAAGCAGCTCCCTAAAAGCGGAGACGCCTTCGCCCACGTCCACCAGGCACCAGCGCTTATGACGGTCGACTTTTTTAACGCGGGCCTCTTGCCCCACAAGTGGACCCTGCTCTATGTGCAGCACGCCATCTTCTATGCGCGCCACGCTGTTGCGCACCACTCCGTCGTCGTCCAGCACGCTGCGGTACCACTCCTGCGCATCGTCCGGCATAGGCGCATAGGCCCGCTCCCTGCTGCCGGCAATGCGGCAGCCAAAGCTCAGTTGAGCCAAAGCCCTATCGAGCGCTGCGGCATCGTGCGTGGCGACGAAGAAATATCCTTGTACATGGGTTTGGTTTGGAGCGACCAGGCGCCGTCCCGCTTAAACCAGAACTCCTTTTGCATCACAAAAGCGTCCTGCATCAGATCGTGCGGGATAATACGGCGGACCTTTTCGCAGGTCTCGCGCTCTTTACCGTTGGGGGTGTGGACCAGATACCAGCGGACGCGGCCATGCTGGCTGTTGGTAGTTGCGCCGTTGAATGCGCCCGGCAGTTGCTCTTGGCGCCGCGTTGTCTGCTCCATCTCTCGCCCCCTTTTCTGGCTTTGCGACGCACGCAAATACCGGGGCGTTTAGAACATCTTCTCGCTCGCAGCTAGGCGCAGTCGCAAAAGTACAGGTTTTTGTATCTTTCGACGCGAGCCATTATACAAGTTAATTCGGACTGTTTTCCCAGATTGCACAAATTGCGGCGCGAAAGGACACATCTCCATAGCCCTCTACAAAAACCTGTACCTTTTTGCACAACAAAAAAGCGCTCTACCAGCGGCTTTTTCTCGTTTTGGCATTAAAAAAGGCGACCGCCCTTTGTGGACGGTCGCCTTTCGTTGTTTCTGTTGGGTTGCCTTAGGCGCGGGTTTTAATCTCCTCGAGTACCTTGGCAACAAACTCGTCAACGCTCATCTGAACGGTCTCGTTGGAGCGATCGCGGACGGAGATGTTGCCGGCCTCGACCTCCTTCTCGCCCAGGATAAGCATGTAGGGCACGCGGTCGATGCTGCGGGCCTCGCGGATCTTGTAGCCAATCTTCTCGTCACGGTCGTCGCAGACCACGCGGATGCCGGCCTCCTCCAGCTTGGCGCACACCTCGTGGGCGTAGTCGCGGCTCTTCTCGGAAACCGGAAGCGCCTTGACCTGCACGGGGGCCAGCCAGGTGGGGAACTTGCCAGCAAAGTGCTCAATCAGAATACCGATGAAGCGCTCGATGGAGCCAAAGCACACGCGGTGCAGCATGATGGGGCGCTTCTTGGTGCCGTCGGCGTCTACGTACTCCAGGTCAAAGTTGAGCGGCATCTGGAAGTCGAGCTGGACGGTACCGCACTGCCAAGTGCGGCCGAGCGAGTCCTCCAGGTGGAAGTCGATCTTGGGGCCGTAGAAGGCGCCGTCGCCCTCGTTGACCTCATAGTCCATATGCAGCTGCTCCAGAGCGGTGCGCAGGCCCTCCTCGGCGCGCGCCCAGTCCTCGTCGGAACCCATGGAGTCCTCGGGGCGGGTAGAAAGCTCAACGTGGTACTTAAAGCCAAACTTTTGGTACACGGAGTCGATGAGGTTGACCACGCCCACGATCTCGTCGGTCAGCTGGTCGGGACGCACAAACAGGTGAGCGTCGTCCTGGTTAAAGCAGCGCACGCGGAACAGGCCGTGCAGGGCGCCGCGCAGCTCGTGGCGGTGCACCAGGCCAATCTCGCCGGCGCGAATGGGCAGCTCGCGATAGGAATGCGGCTTGGAGGCGTACACCAGCACGCCGCCCGGGCAGTTCATGGGCTTAATGCAGTACTCTTCGTCGTCGATGACGGTGGAGTACATGTTGTCCTTGTAGTGGTCCCAGTGGCCCGAGGTCTTCCACAGCTGCTTGTTCATGATGAGCGGCGTGGAGATCTCCACGTAGCCGGCCTTGTGGTGGATCTCGCGCCAGTAGTCCAGCAGCGCGTTCTTAAGGATCATGCCGTTGGGCAGGAAGAACGGGAAGCCGGGGGCCTCGTCGCGCATCATAAAGAGGTCCATCTCGCGACCGATCTTGCGGTGGTCGCGCTTCCTGGCCTCCTCCAGCATGTGCATGTGCTCGTCGAGCTCTTCCTTGGTGGCAAAGGCGACGCCGTTGATGCGGGTGAGCATCTTGTTGTCCTTGTCGCCCTTCCAGTAGGCGCCCGAGACGCCGGTGAGCTTAAAGGCCTTGAGGGCCTTGGTGTAGCAGATGTGGGGGCCGACGCACATGTCAATGTAGTCGCCCTGCTGGTAGAAGGTAATGCGGGCGTCGTCGTCCAGGTCGCCGATGTGCTCGACCTTGTACTTCTCGCCGCGCTCCTCCATAAGGGCGATGGCCTCGGCGCGGGGCTTCTCGTACACGGAGAACTTGAGGTTCTCCTTGACAATCTTTTTCATCTCGGCCTCGATCGCGGGGAAATCGTCCTCGCTGATCTTGACGCCCTCGGGCAGGTCGACGTCGTAATAGAAGCCGTTGTCGGTCGCGGGACCGTAGGCAAAGTCGGCCTCGGGATAGAGGCGCTTGATGGCCTGCGCCATGATGTGCGCGGCGGAGTGGCGGATGACGTGCGTGACCTCGTCCTGCGGGAGCTCGGCCACCGAACCGTCATTGTAGAGTGCCTTCATGGGTATGTTTTCTCCTCTCGGATGCCTGATGCAAGTGCGTGCGATGCGCTCGGCGTTTTTGACTTGCATCATTATAGGCAGGTTGCCTTGGTATACAAGCGCCCGCCGCACCTTAATGGCACGGCGGGCGATTTTCTACGCATGCTTCATCGTGTGGGGGCGGGGTGTGGGGCGCGCGCGGCTTGCGGCGTGCCCGTGGCTTGCGGCCGGCCCGGCGATGGATGCGTTACTGAATGCGAGTTCGGCAGTAGGGGCAGACCTTCCAGTGCGCATCGAGCGGGCGATGGCAGCTGGGGCATACGTTGCGAACCTGGGTATCGCACACCGGGCAGACGACGAAGTCCTTCTCGATGGGCGCGCCGCACTGCGGGCAGGTGCCGTACTGGGCAAGCTGGCGCTCGCGCAGGGCCATGTCCAGCTCCTGCTCCTCGCGGTCGGACGCGTAGGAGTGCGGGCGCAAGACCAGGTAGGCGATGAGGCCTACAAACGGGATGAGGGCGATGATGCCCCATGCCACGTAGGCGCTGGCGCCGCGGCGGCGAGCGTCGATGAACACATAGACGACCGACAGCACATACAGGGCGATGATAAAGCCAACGAAGGCATAGACGACGCCCATAAGCTGCGGCGACATGAGCTCGGAGATGTACTTGGACATTACGGGTACCTTTCGGGATATTAACAGTCCGGTCAAGTTTACCACGGGGTTTAACGATTTGGCAGGTCGCAGGCATGGGCGGATAGAAACATCTCAATCTGTAACAGGTGGAGGCGAAATCCGGGCCTAGATGTTACAGATCGAGACATAGGGGTCCCTCCCCGACTTCAATCTCGATCTGTAACATCTTGGGCCGCAAAATCAGTCCTTACTGTTACAGATCAAGACATTCAAAATCCACCGGAAGGTTTGTCTTGATCTGTAACATCTAGAACCCAAATCATCAGCTAACTGTTACAGATCGAGACGAAAGGTTGCCGTAGTTGTCGGCGGACGAGGTTGTCGACGTTGCCGCGTCTCCCCTCTTCTGCCGTTGGCGGGTGTTGCGGGGCTGTTCGCCGCATTGCCGCCGCACTGGGGATGTGCAGGCCGTAGGATAGTCTTATTGACAGCCTGTCAACTCATCTGGGAGGCACCGTGGCAGAAACGTTTGATATCGCGATTGTGGGCGCCGGCATCACCGGGTGCGCCATCGCGCGGCAGCTCGCGCGCTATGACCTGTCCATATGCGTGGTCGAGGCGGCCAACGACATTGCGCTGGGCGCCTCGAAGGCCAACGGCGGTCTGGTGCATGCCGGTTACGATCCGGCACCGGGCACGGTAAAGGCGCAGGTCAACGCCCGTGGCTGCGAGCTATATGGCGCGTGGGCCCAAGAGCTGGGCTTTCTGTTCTGCCGCACCGGGTCGATGGTGCTGGGGTTTAACGACGAGGACCGAGCGCATCTGGAGCAGCTGCGCAGCAATGGCCTGGCCAACGGTGTGCCCGAGCTGTCGATCGTCGGACCCGACCGCATCCACGAATTAGAACCGCGCGCCAGTACCAAGGCGACATGCGCGTTGTGGTGCCCATCGACTGGGTTTGTCGACCCGTTTGAGGTTGCCATCGCCGCGCTGGAGAACGCCGTGGCCAACGGGGTGACGTTTATGCGCTCCGCACCGGTGGAGGCGATTGAAATCGCGGGCTCGGGCGACGACGTGCGCTTTACGTTGGCGACGCCCGCCGGAGACGTGCGCTGCCGCTACATGATCAACGCCGCGGGCAACGGCGCCGCGGACATCTCGCATATGGCGGGCGCCGAGGAGTTCCGGATGGTCTGGCGCCAGGGCAACATCGTGGTGCTGGACAAAGAACCGCGCTCGCTGATGCCACTCTACCCCGTTCCCACGCCGGTGTCCAAGGGCGTTATCGTCACGGGTACCGTACACGGCAACACCGTGATTACCGCGACCGCCGCCGTGCGCGAGCCGGGCGATACACAGACCTACGCGACCGATATCAACGCGCTCCTGACCGGTGCGCGCAAGCTGGTGCCCGATCTGGACACGCGCCGCGTGGTGCGCGCGTTCGCCGGGGGGCGCCCGGTCATTCAGGGTACAAACGACTTTTCTATTGGGCAGTCGGCCGTGGTGCCGGGGCTATTCCAGGCGGCGGGCATCCAGTCGCCGGGCGTGGCGAGCGCACCGGCCATTGCCGAGCGCATGGAGCAGGTGATGCGCGATGCCGGCGTAGCCCTGCGCGAACGTGCCGATTGGGACCCGATTCGCCGCGCGCCGGACGACTTTGACCGCGCGCCGCTTGCGCGCAAGGAAAAGCTCATTGAGTCCGACCCCGCGTGGGGGCAGATCGTCTGCCGCTGCGAGACGGTGCCCGAGGCCGAGATTGTGGCCGCGATTCGACGCCGTCCGGGCGCGGTTTCGGTCGAGGGTGTCAAACGCCGCTGCCGCGCCGGCATGGGTCGGTGCCAGAGTGGTTTCTGTCAAAGCCGCGTGGTGGCGATTCTGGCCCGCGAGCTGGGGTGTGACCCCAGCGAGGTGCTGTTGGAGGATACCGGATCTTGGTTGGTTGAGGGACTGCTGAAGGGGGTGCGCTAGGATGGCGGAATTCGGATCGAGCGCGATTAATACCGACGCCGTTGAGACCGTGCAAACGCGGGCGTTCGACGTGGTCGTTATCGGAGGCGGCCCCGCCGGCATGGCGGCCGCGCTTGCCGCGCACAAGGCCGGCACACGCGTGGCCATCGTGGAGCGCGAGCAGCATCTGGGTGGCATCCTGCGCCAGTGCATCCACCCCGGATTTGGCCTTTCACACTTTAAGCAGGAGCTCACCGGTCCCGAGTACGCGCAGCGCTTTATCAACCAGGTGCGCGAGACCGAAATCACGCTGTTCTTGGACAGCATGGTACTTGGGATCGATTCGAGCGAGGGCGCGGGCGCGTCGAGCGTGGACGAGGGTGCGGGAGCCGCCGCGGTCCATACCGTCACGCTCATGAGCCCCGCCGGTATGCTACAGCTCACCGGGCGAGCGGTCGTCCTTGCTATGGGCTGCCGCGAGCGCACCCGCAGCGAGATCAAGATTCCAGGTAGCCGTCCCGCCGGCGTGTTTACGGCGGGCCTGGCGCAGCGATACATCAATATCGAAAATCTCAAGCCCGGCTCGCGTGCCGTCATTTTGGGCTCGGGTGACATCGGGCTGATCATGGCGCGCCGCTGCACGCTCGAGGGGATTTCGGTCGAGGGCGTGTACGAGCTCATGCCGTACGCCAACGGCCTGCGCCGCAATGTCAAGAACTGCCTGGACGATTTTGGCATTCCGCTGCACCTGTCCACCACGGTGACGAGCGTGATCGGGCACGACCGCGTGGAGGCCGTCGAGGTGAGTCAGGTCGACGAGCACCTGGCGCCCATTCCGGGAACCGAGCGCATCGTTTCGTGCGACACACTGCTGCTCTCGGTGGGCCTGATTCCCGAGAACGAGCTTTCGGTTGCCGCGGGCGTTGAGCTTGACCCGCACACGCGCGGCGCCGTGGTGGACCAGAGTCTGCAAACGGGCGTGCCGGGCATCTTTGCCTGTGGCAACGTGCTGCACGTGCACGACCTGGCCGACAACGTGACGACCGAGTCCGAACGCGCCGGTGCAGCCGCGGCGGCGTACGCGCTGGGGAACGGCGCGGATGACGAAGTGGGCGCTGCGGGCACGGGCTGCGAGATCACGGTCTCCCCCGCCGGCATCGCAGGCTACGCACTGCCGGGCCGCATTACGACCGTCGGGCTCACTAAACTTAACTTCCGCGTGCGCCGACCCGTCGACGCCGCCCGCGTGCGCATTCTAGCAGGCGACGAGGAACTGTTCGCCGGCAAGGTCCGCCCGTTTAAACCGAGCGTCATGGAAAGCTTCCCGCTGCCGGCAAAGGTGATTCAGCATGCGCTCGACTTGGGTGTTAGCGAGATTGTCCTGTCCGTCGACCCCGTTGAGGAGGCGTAGAGTCATGAGCACAAACGCGATTGAAACGCTGCAGCTCAACTGCACCACCTGCCCATCCGAGTGCCTCCTGACCGTAGAGGTGGAGCGCGACACAGACGGCGCCGTGGCAGAGGTGCACTCCGTAACCGGCAACAGCTGCCCACGTGGCGATACGTTCGCGCATCAGGAGCTCACCTGTCCCATGCGCGTGCTTACCACCACCGTGGGCCGTATCCGGCGGCGACGAGGCGCTGCTGCCCGTGCGCACGGCCGAAGCCATCCCGCTCGAACTCCATGCCCAGGCGATGGACCTCATCCGCGGCCTAGTCGTCGACGCCCCCATCCGCATGGGCGACGTCGTGCAGGAAGATCTTCTCGGCACCAACATTGACCTAGTCGCCAGCATGAACATCGATCCAACCTAAGCAGCTAATTTGGGACGGGGCTCTTTTGGCTGCTTTTGCAAGGAGTGTCCCAAGGTGCCGGCATAAAAGGAACGTCCCTATGTGCCGGGCATGGGATACCATGGTGGCAACCTAGCGAAAGGACGATGTATGGCACATGTCGATGACCAGCGTGTGGCGCGCGTGCTCGATGCGCTCGAGGCTCAGCACCCCGGCGCGCAGCTGCTTGTGAATGACCCGTGGTCGATCTACTATCTGACCGGCTTTTATGCCGATATGTTCGAGCGTTTTTGCGGCGTGCTGCTCGCGCGCGATGACGAGCCCGTGATCTTAGTCAACGCCCTGCATCAGCTGCCCGAGTACGACAATGCCCGCGTGGCCTACCACACCGACACCGACGTCGTGACCGACGCCATCGCGAGTGAGATCGACCCAGCCAAGCCGCTTGGCGTCGACACTGTCATGCGTTCCGGCTTTTTGATGCCGCTCATAGAGCACCACGCCGCAAGCGAGTTTTTCCTGGGTGACTTTGCCGTCACCGCCGCGCGCACCTACAAGGATGCCGCCGAGCAGGAGCTTATGCGCGTGTCCTCGGCCGGCAACGACGCCGTGATGGCCGATGCCATCAAACTCGTCCACGAGGGCGTGACGGAGCGCGAAATCGCCGACCAGATGCTCGGCCTGTACCGCAAGCACGGCTGCGAGGGCTTTAGCTTTCCGCCCATCGTGAGCTTTGGCGCCAACGCCGGCGACCCGCATCACGAACCCGACGATACCGTGCTCAAGCATGGCGACGTGGTGCTGTTCGACATTGGCGGACGCCGTCGCAACTACTGCTCGGACATGACACGCACGTTCTTTTGGGGCCAGCCGGACGAGGAGACCGCGCACGTCTACGACATCGTGCGCCGCGCCAACGAGGCCGCCGAGGCGCTCATCACGCCGGGCGTTCGTATGTGCGACTTGGACCGCGCCGCACGCGACGTGATTGAGGATGCGGGCTATGGGCAGTACTTTACGCACCGCCTGGGTCACTCAATCGGTCTGCAAGACCACGAGCCGGGCGATGTCTCGCTCGCCAACGAGCAGGTCGTAGAGCCGGGCATGACGTTCTCTATCGAACCGGGTATATACCTCCCCGGTCACACCGGCGTCCGCATCGAGGACCTAGCCCTGGTGACCGAGAACGGCGTCGAGATTCTCAACGCCTACCCCCACGATCCGGTCCGCTTAGACTAGGCAATGCGGCAAAGGGGCTGTCCCTTTGCCGCATCACATGAATGCCGCCACAAAAACGGCCTATCTACTACGTTTAGCCCGCGTGGGTCGACCATACCCGTGTTTTCGCAAAACTGGCAAGCCCTTTACCTGCGGTTTTGATTTCGCAATTCTCGGTATGGTCGAGGGTTACCGGTCAAACGTAGTAAATAGGCCCATTTCGTGGCGAGCAAGTCAACTCGAGGCGCAGGGCAGCCAAAAAAGCCCCGTCCCAAATTGACTGCTTTTGAGTTGCGGTGATATACGGACCGTTTGAGGCTTCTGGCTTGTAAAACAGTCCGTATTTCACCGCAACTGATGAGGGGATGGGTTAACGGAGCAGCCCCGCTACTTCGCCGGCTAGGGTGATGGTACCGGCTGCTACGAAAGGCTCGCCCGCGGCATCGAAAGCCGCGAGGGCCTCGGATACGCTGGGGTACACGCCCGCGAGCTTGTCGGCGTCCACCAGGGAGGCAAGCTCCTGTGCGGGCAAGGCGCGATCGGAATCGGTCTGGGTTACGACCACGCGGGGGAACGCCGGAACCAGAACGTCAACGATACCCGCCACGTCCTTATCGGCCAGCGCGGCGCACAGCAGCGTGGGGCGATTCTCTACGCACGAATCGATCTCGTCCAGCGCGCTCACAAAGTTCTCGCAGCTCTGAGGGTTATGACAGGCGTCGATCAGCTTGAGCGGATTGGTTCCCAGCACATCAAAGCGACCCGGCGTGGGGCAGCCCATAAGCGACGCATCGAGCTTGTCATGATCGAGCTCGCGACCCAGATACCCCTCGCACAGCATAATCGCGCACGCGGCATTCTGCGGCTGATACGCCGGCTTGACCATGCTAGACGTATAGATCGCACGCGGCGTGGTGCAGCTAAACTCAACCGTGTCGCCCACATGTGCCGGCACCTTGGTCGTGGCATGGTTCACCACCAGCGGCACTATGCCGCACTCGCGACAACGTGCATCCATCACGCGCTGAACGCTCGCCTCGTGCGTACCCTCGCCCAAAACAACCAGGCGTCCAGGCTTAATAACCGCAGCCTTCTCCCCCGCAATGGCCTCGAGCGTATCGCCCAAAATGCGTGTGTGATCGAGCCCAATGCCCGTAATGGCAACGGCGACGGGATCGGTCGCACTCGTGGCGTCCCAGCGTCCGCCCATGCCGACCTCGAGCACGGCAACATCCACCGCGGCCTCGGCAAACACGACAAGTGCGGCAGCCGTCAGCAGGTCAAACGGCGTAATGGAATAGGCGCGCTCCCCCGCCGCCACACGACGGGCATTCACGCGATGTCCCGCCTCAACAGCAGCAGAAACACCACGGTCAAACGACTCGTCGCTCACAACGCGCCCATCAACCTCCATGCGCTCGGGATAGCGCACCAGCTGCGGCGACGTATACAGCGCGGTCTTTAACCCCTCACCACGAAGGATGGCAGCCGAAAAACGCGTGGTCGAAGTCTTGCCATTAGTACCGGCAACCTGAATGCAATCGAAATACTCATCCGGACGCCCGAGTTCATCGAGCATATCGACAACCGTCTCGAGCAAAGGACCAGCATCCCCGGAAATCCGCCCCGTATCAGCAGCCAGCCCAGCAGCCTCATCAAACGAAAGCAAATCAAACTCAAAAGGAACGGTATACAAGCCGGAACGCTTAGGCATTTTTAGAACCGCCATTCATAGAAAAATAAAACAGTATAGGTTGAGGATAGTCAGCGAAAACGCCTCTGATGAGCCAAGGTGCCGTGAAACAAGGGCGCATAGGGCTTATGCCCATGCGCCCGAAGTTGAACGGCAGATTGGCCATCAGAGGCGTTTGCAGCGTCGAGTCAGCCGCCGTTCGTTAGAACGGCGGAATAGGTGTCCGCAGTAGCGAGCAATGCCCCAAACCGCGCCCCCCAGCACCGCCTACGAGAAGTCAGCAACCTGAGCAGTCAGCGCCACCAGGATCTCCTTGAGCTCAGCTGCACGGTCCCTCTTCTTCTGGACCACCGCAGGCGCGGCCTTGGCAACAAAGCCCTCGTTAGCAAGGGTCTTCTCGCAGCCGGCGAGCTCCTTCTGCGCAGCGGCGATCTCCTTCTCCAGGCGCGCCTTCTCGGCCGAAAGATCAACCTTGCCCTCGAGCACCACAAAGACCTCGACACCGCTATCGACCACGGCGATGCTCGCAGCCGGCTTCTCGACGTCGGTACCCATGACCAGCGAAGCGGTGTTCGCCAGCGGCTCGATGGTCGAACGCAGGCTCTCGAGCTTCTCGATGTCCTCGGCGCCGGCGCGCACGACCACGTCGAGCTCGGCCTTGGGGCTCAAGCGATAACGCGAACGCGTGGCGCGAGCGGCAGACACGACGGTACGGCACAGCTCAAACGCGCGCTCGGCGTCCTCGTCAACATACTTGTCGTAGTCGGCGGGCTCGGGCCACTTGGCGATCATGAGCGCCTCGGCGCGGTTCACGTTGCCCTCGGCGTCCAGGTCGAGCACGCTCGCCGGCATGTTGTCCCAGATCTCCTCGGTGACAAACGGCATGAGCGGATGCATCAGGCGAATGGAGGTGTCGAGCACAAAGATCAGGTTGCGCTGAGCCTGCAGACGGCCCTCGCCCTTCAGGCGGGCCTTGGTGACCTCGACGTACCAGTCGCAGACCTCGTTCCAGAAGAACTGCTGCACGCCGCGGGCCATGTCGCCAAAGGTGTACTGCTCGATACCCTCGGTGACCATCTTCACGGCCTTGGCCAGGCGGCTGAACATCCAAGCGTCGGCCGGCGTCTCCACGACGGGCTCGCCGGGCGTGTAGCCCTCCATGTTCATGAGCAGGAAGCGGCTGGCGTTCCAGATCTTGGTCACAAACGACTTGGCCTGCTCGGTGCGCGGGCTGTCGATGAGCCGCTTGGTCTTCTTGTCGATGTTCGCGTCGAACTTGACGTCCTGGTTGTTAGTGCACAGCGTGAGCAGGTTGTAACGCATGGCGTCAGCACCGTACATACCGATGAGGTCCATGGGGTCAACGCCGTTGCCCTTGGACTTGGACATGCGGCTGCCGTCCTTGGCAAGGATCGTCGGGTAGATGACGACATCCTTAAACGGCACCTCGTCCAGGAAGTACAGCGAGCTCATAACCATGCGGGCGACCCACAGCGCGATGATGTCGCGCGCGGTGACGAGCGCCGTCGTGGGGTGATGGCCCTCGAGCAGCTCCGGCTTTTGCGGCCAGCCCTGCGTGGCAAAGGTCCACAGCTGCGAGCTGAACCAGGTGTCCAGCACATTCTCGTCCTGATGCACGTGATGGCCGCCGCACTTGGGGCACACGTCGGTGTCCTCGGTCAGGGCGTCCTCCCAACCGCAGTCCTCGCAGTAGAACACGGGGATGCGGTGGCCCCACCACAGCTGACGGCTGATGCACCAGTCCTTGAGGTTCTCCATCCAGGTGGTGTAGGTCTGCGTCCAGCGCGCGGGGTGGAAGGTCACCTTGCCAGAGTTGACGGCGTCGAGCGCCGGCCCCTTGAGCTTGTCGACGGCGACGAACCACTGCTCGGACAGCCACGGCTCCAGGGCGGAGTCGCAACGGTAGCAGTGCATGACGGAGTGATCATGCTCCTCGACGTGGTCGAGCAGGTCGTGCTCCTCGAACCACTTGATGACGGCCTCGCGGCACTCGTCGCGGTTCATGCCGGTGAACTCGCCGTAGCCCTCGACGACCACCGCGTGCTCGTCGAAGATGTTGATCTGCGGCAGGTCGTGGGCCTGACCCATGGCGTAGTCGTTGGGGTCGTGGGCCGGGGTGACCTTGACGAAGCCGGAGCCAAAGTTGGCGTCGACATGCCAATCCTCAAAGATGGGAATCTCGCGGTTGACGATCGGCAGCATGACGGTCTTGCCCACAAAGGCGGCCTTCTCGGGGTCCTTCGGGGAGACGGCAACGCCCGTGTCGCCGAGCATGGTCTCGGGGCGCGTGGTGGCGACGACGATGTAGTCCTGGCCATTGACCGGCTCGGTCAGCGGGTAGCGCAGGTGCCACAGGTGGCCCTTCTCGTCCTTATACTCGGCCTCGTCGTCCGAGATGGCGGTGGTGCAGTTGGGGCACCAGTTGACGATGCGCTTGCCACGGTAGATCAGGCCGTCATGGTACCAGTCGCAGAAGACCTTACGCACAGCCTGGGCGTAATCCTCGTCCATGGTGAAGCGCTCGTTGTCGAAGTCGACGGAGCAGCCCATGCGCTTGATCTGCTCGACGATGATGCCGCCGTACTCGTGGGTCCAGTCCCAGCAGGCGTCGACAAACTTATCGCGACCGATCTCCAGGCGGCTGATGCCCTCACTCTTGAGCTTCTTGTCGACCTTAGTCTGCGTGGCGATACCGGCGTGGTCGGTACCCAGCACCCAACGCGTGGACTTGCCGCGCATGCGGGCCATACGGACGATGGCATCCTGGATGGAGTCGTCGGTGGCGTGACCCATGTGGAGCTTGCCGGTCACGTTGGGAGGCGGAATGGTGACGGTGCAGTCGCCCACGCCCTCACGGCGCTTGTAGTAGCCGCCGTCGAGCCACTTCTGCAGGATCGCCGGCTCGTTGGTCGACGGATCGTAGTTCTTGGGCATCTCTTCCATATATCTCTCCCTGTCCCGCCGGGGAGGAATGTAGGCCCGCTAGGGTCTGCATTCCTCCCCTTAGGTATCGATTACTTCAGTCTGATATGACTTCGCTGAGGCTTAAACAAACACACAGAATAACACAGGTAGTTGGGGTTATTGCGTATATATAAAATAGCCTCCGACCGCGGATGGTCGGAGGCTATTTGCAAGCACGTTTTTGGCTGGTTTACCCGTAGATGCGTTGGGGCTGTTCTTCGCCCTTTACGGAGGCTTCGGTTACGACGACCTTGGCTACGCCTTCCTCGCTGGGGAGGTCGAACATCGTCTGCTGCAGCACGTCCTCGCAGATGGAGCGCAGGCCGCGGGCGCCGGTCTTGCGGGCAAGCGCCATGCGGGCGATCTCGTGCAGGGCGGCGTCCTCAAACTCAAGCTCAACGTCCTCGAGCTGGAACATCTTGCGGTACTGACGCACCACGGCGTTCTTGGGCTCAGTCAGGATCGACACCAGGTCGTCCTCGTCGAGCGCCTGCGTCTGGGTGACGACGGGCGTACGTCCCACAAACTCGGGGATCATGCCAAAGGCGTTGAGGTCCTGCGGGAGCACCTGACGCAGCAGGTCGTTCTCGTCGACCGAGGTGGGGCCGGCGATCTCGGAGTTGAAGCCCACGCCCTTGTTGCCCACGCGGTCGGCGATGATCTTGTCCAGACCCACAAAGGCACCGCCGCAGATGAACAGGATGTTGGTCGTGTCGATCTGGAGCAGTTCCTGCTGGGGATGCTTGCGGCCGCCGGTGGGCGGAACGCTTGCCACCGTGCCCTCAAGAATCTTAAGCAGCGCCTGCTGAACGCCCTCGCCCGAAACGTCGCGGGTAATGGAGAGGTTCTCGGCCTTGCGGGCGATCTTGTCGATCTCGTCCACGTAGATAATGCCGACCTGCGCGCGCTCAATGTCGCCATCGGCAGCATTGATAAGCTTGAGCAGGATGTTCTCCACGTCCTCGCCAACGTAACCTGCCTCGGTAAGCGCGGTGGCATCGGCGATGGCAAACGGCACCTCGAGGATGCGCGCGAGCGTCTGGGCCAACAGGGTCTTGCCGGTGCCGGTGGGACCGAGCAGCAGGATGTTGGACTTGGCGAGCTCCACCTCGTCCATATCGTCGTCGAGCTGCGAGTCCAAACCGTCGTCAAAGGCCGAAAGCGCAGCACCGCCCTCGATCACACGGCGGTAATGGTTGTACACGGCAACCGACATGGCGCGCTTGGCGTCTTCCTGGCCCATAACGTATGCCGAAAGCTCGGCATAGATCTCGTGCGGCGTCGGCACGTGCGTGATGACCTGACGGTCGTCCTCGAGCTCAAAGCCCTCGGCCTCGGGGTCAACGGCAAGCTGGGACGCAGCCTGGCCGTGATCGTTGAGGAAACCCGGCAGCTTGCCGTTGCGGGCGGCGTCCATAAAGTCCGAAGCCAGCGACTCCTCAAGGATTTCGGAGCAGGCGGCGACGCACTCGTCACAGATAAAGATGTTGGTCGGGCCCTTAACAAGGCGGCGAACCTGACCCTGCTCTTTTCCGCAGAAGGAGCAACGGATGGGGTTGCCGTTCTCGTCAAAGTTGTCCTGCATGTTACCGGCCATCCTAGGCGTCCTTCGCGGCGAGATCGCGCGAGGTGACGATGCGGTCGATCAGGCCGTAGTCGAGGGCCTCAGCAGCGGTCAGGTAGTTGTCGCGCTCGGTATCGGCCTGGACCTTCTCGATAGGCTGGCCCGAGGCGTCGGACAGAATCTGGTTGAGCTCGCGGCGGGTCTTCTTGATCTCCTCGGCCACGATCTCGATCTCGGTCTGCTGACCCTGGGCACCGCCGCTGGGCTGGTGAATCATGACCTTGGAGTGCGGCAGGCAGAAGCGCTTGCCCTTGGCGCCGGCCGAAAGCAGCACGGCGGCCATAGACGCGGCCATACCGACGCAAATGGTGGAGACCTGCGGCTTGATAAAGTTCATGGTGTCCAGAATCGCCAGGCCGGAGTAGACCTCGCCACCGGGCGAATTGATGTAGAGCGAGATATCCTTCTCGGCATCCTGGCTCTCAAGATGCAGCAGCTGGGCAACGACCAGGTTGGCGCTGACGGAGTTGATCTCCTCGCCCAAGAAGATGATGCGGTCGTTGAGCAGGCGCGAATAGATATCGTAGCTGCGCTCGCCGCGCGGCGTCTGCTCGATAACGTATGGCACGAGGGCGGAATCGAACTTGGCGATCATACGCATCTCCATTTCTCTCTTGCGGACCAAATTGGTTCTAGATAAACGTACGGTGCCCGCATGCTATGCATTGGCTGGCACCGTACGAAGCAACCGGATAACCGGTGTATAACTTTACCCCATCACGGGCGCACGCAAGCGCTCGTGGGCAAGGTGGCGAGAATTACTCGGCGTCCTTGGCGGTCTCGTCGACCTCGGTCACCTTAGCGTTCTCGACCAGGTGATCGACGGCCTTGGAGCGACGGATGGACTCACGGACGGCAGGCATGCGGCCATCGGCGATGAACTCGGCCTTGGAAGCCTCGACGTCCTTGACGCCGGCCTTCTCGAACTCGGCGTTGATGTCGTCCTCGGTGACCTCGATCTTGAGCTCACGGGCGAGGGCGTCGAGAGCCAGGGACTCACGGGCAACGTCGTTGGCCTGCTTGTGCAGGTCGCCGATGAACTGCTCCATGGTCAGGCCGGAAGCGGGCAGCCAGGTGTCGAGCGTCATGCCACGGGCAGCGAGGTTGGACAGGAAGTTCTGGCCAAGCTCCTCAAAGACGGACTGCTCGTAGTCGGCGTCCATCTCGTCGAGCTGCAGGCGCTCGGCGAGAGCGGAGACGCAACGGTTCTCCTTCTCGGCCGGGAGGCGGGAAGCCTTGTCCTGCTCGATCTCGATCTTGATGGCGTCGCGCATGGCCTCGATGCTGTCAAAGCCAAAGTCGGACTTGACGAGCTCGTCGGTGAGCTCGGGGGTGTTGCGGACCTTGATGCCCTTGACGGTGACCTCGACGGTGTGGGTCTCGGCCTCCTCGCCCTCCTCGACCTCGTCGGTCCAGGTGACGGTCTTGACGTCGTCGACGTTAGCGCCGATCAGGGCCTCGTTGAACTCGGCGGGGTTGCTGTCGCTACCGGCGATGAGCATGCGGCCCTCAGCAGCGAAGTTGTCGGCGTTCTCGACGGCCTTGAGGTCGACGGTGACGTAGTCCTCAGCCTCGACGGCGCGACCCTCAACGTCCTCGAAGGTGGCACGGTAGTTGAGGAGCATCTCGACCTGGTTGTTGATCTCGGACTCGGTGACCTCCGCAGGGGGCATCTCGATCTCGACAGCGTCGAAGGAGGAGAGCTCAGCGGCGGGACGCAAGGAGAACTCGACGGTGTAGGTGTAGTCCTCGTGATCCTTAGCGAGGTCGAGGTCCTTGTAGTCACCGTTCTTGGTGGGGACGATGTCCAGCTCGTTGAGGACGGCGGGCTCGTTGGCGGCGATCAGGTCGTTGGTGGCCTGAGCGAGGGTAGCCTCGGCACCAAGAGCAGAATCGATAACCGGACGGGGAGCCTTACCGGCGCGGAAGCCCGGGAAGCGGTACTTCTTGGCGGTGTCCTTGTAAGCCTTCTTGATCGCGGCGTCGACGTCGGCGGCCGGGATGGTGACCGTAGCGGTGAGCTTGGCGTCCTTGACGTCAGAAGCGGTGATGTTCAACACGTTCCTCCTCATACTGCCCAGCTTATCTGAGGTGCTGGTACCTTTATGCAACAAAGAGTCGCGACGGCCAGGGCCGACGCAGATGCGTTGGTGCGGGCGAAAGGACTCGAACCTTCACGGGAATCCCACCAGAACCTAAATCTGGCGCGTCTACCAATTCCGCCACGCCCGCATGAGCGCACAGATTAGGAATGATAGCAGATACGAACGACTAGCGCACGCACACGTTTTACAGGCTCACGACCTCACCACGAGTGCGAAAGGCGGAACGAGTTGCCCCGTCCCGCCAATTACGACTTGTTCGCTGACCCGCTACTCCCCCAGCAGCGCTTTCTCCGGCGTGATCGGCAGCGAGCGAACTTGGTGGCCGGTGGCGTGTGCGACGGCCGAGGCCACGGCGGCGAGCGGCGTGTTGATGACGACCTCGCCGATCGACTTGGCGCCAAACGGACCCGTCGGCTCGTAGCTCGGCTCAAAGGCCACGCGAATGCTGCCGATATCCAGACGCGTGGGCAGCTTGTAGCTCATAAAGTTGCCGGTGCGCAGGCGGCCGCGATCGTCATGCTCAACAATCTCGTAGAGCGCGTGGCCGATACCCTGGGCAATGCCGCCCTCGGCCTGGACGCGCGCGAGCGCCTCGTTGATCACGGTACCGCAGTCGACGGCAGCCGCGTAGTCCACAACAGTCACCTTGCCGGTGGCCTTGTCGACCTCGACCTCGGCAATGCCGGCCATAAACGGCGGAGGCGAAACGGGCAGGCAGGCAGAGGCGTGCGAAGTCAGCGCGTCGCCACCCTCGATGTTCTTGACGCACAGGTTGGCAAAGTCGCGCAGCGTGAGGTAGCGGTTCTGCTCGCGCGCGGCACGCTCGTCGGACAGGCGCACGTACTGGCCGTCGAAGACAACGTCGGCGGCGTCAACGTCCCACATCTGGGCGGCCTTGGCGCAAATCTTCTGGCGCAGCTCGGTCGCGGCGTTCTTGGCGGCAAGGCCCGTCACGTAGGTACCGGAGCTCGCGTACGAGCCGGCGTCGAAGGGCGATACATCGGTATCCACGCCACGAACCACAATGAGAGAGCTCTCCACGCCCAGCTCCTCGGCGGCAATCTGCGCCAGGATCGTGTCGACGCCCATGCCGTTATCGGTGGCGCCGGTGCCGATGGTAATGAAGCCGTCCTCTTCCAGGCGCATGTCGATGCCGGCGATGTCCACGTTGGAGATGCCCGAGCCCTGCATGGTGAGCGCGCAGCCCAGGGCGCGCACGCGGTCGCCCAGGTCGACGGCCAGCGGCTTGTCGCGCCAACCGATCATGTCCATCGCGCGCAGCAGGCAGCGGTCGAGCGCACAGGCGTTGAGCTTTTCGTTGTAGTACTGCGGCATGACCTCACCCTCGTGCACCATGTTCTTAAGGCGCAGGTCGGCGGGGTCCATGTGCAGCATGTCGGCGAGCTCGTTGACGGCGCTCTCCACGGCAAACTGGCCCTGGGTGGCACCGTAGCCGCGATACGCGCCGCCGCGGTTGGTGTTGGTGTAGACGGCGTCCCACCTAAAGCGGCTCGCCTTCACATGGTTGTAGATCGGCAGGCTCTTGTGGCCCGAAAGGCCGATCGTTGTGGTAGCGTGCTCGCCGTACGCGCCGGCGTTGGACAGCGTGTGCAGATCAATAGCCGTGATGGTGCCGTCGTTCATGGCGCCCAGCTTAACGGTCATCTGCATCTGGTGGCGCGAGTTGCCCGCAGTGATGGTCTCCTCGCGGGTGTAGCAGCAATAGCTCGGACGGCCGGTCTGCTGGGTGACGAACGCCACGAAGATCTCGCAGCAGCCCGTCTGCTTGGAGCCAAAGCCGCCGCCGATGCGCGGCTTAATGACCTGCACCTGCGACTGCGGAATGTCGAGCGACTGCGCGACCATGCGGCGCACGTGGAAGGGCACCTGCGTGGAGGTGGTCACCGAAATGCGCCCGAACGCATCGGTCGTCGCAAAGGCGCGGAAGGTCTCCATGGGCGCGGTCTGCGTGGCCTGGCTGGTGTAGGTGCGCTCAAAGACGATGTCGCTCTGGGCGAAGGCCTCGTCCAGATCGCCATAATCGCTGGTACCGCTGCACACCAGGTTGCGCGGAACATCGCCGCCCTGCGGGAACATAAAGGTCACGTCGCCCTCGGGGTGGACCACGATGTCGTTATCGAGCGCCTGGGTAAAGTCGAGCAGAGGCTCGAGCACCTCGTAGTCGACCTTGATGAGCTTGAGCGCCTTATCGGCGGCCTCCTCGGTCTCGGCGGCGACGATCGCCACCTCTTCGTTTTGGTAGCGGACGAGGTTCTCGAGAATCAGACGGTCGTAGGGACTCGGCTGCGGATAGCTCTGGCCGGCAATGGTAAAACGGCGCTTGGGAACGTCCTCGTAGGTGTAGACGCCCACCACGCCGGGCACCTTCAGGGCGCGCGACGTATCGATGGAGCGGATCTTGGCGCGGGCATAGGGGCTGCGCTTGAGTTTGACGATGAGCGCACCGGCGGGCACCATATCGCCCGTGTAGACGGGACGGCCCTCGAGCAGGGCCTTCGAGTCCTTCTTGGGCTGCTTGTGGGTAATCTGCTTGTAGGTGACGCCGTCAGAGCTCGTGTCGTTGACCGGCAGCTCGGGCATCTCGAAGCCCACCCGCACGCCGGACTCGTTAAGGAAGCGGACGATGGCGCGCAGCTGGCTCTCGTAGCCGCTGCAACGGCAGAGGTTGCCAGCCAGCTGGCGCGAGAGTTCCTCGCGCGTGGCGACGAGGCTCGGGTCCTCCTTGGCGGCGCGGGCAAGCGCCAGCACGTTCATGATGAGGCCGGGAGCGCAAAAACCGCACTGCTCGGCACCTTCGGCAGCCATGGCGCGAGCGAGCGTCTCGGACTCGGCCTTGAGACCCTCGAGCGTGGTGACGGAGCGGCCCTCGACGCGCGCGGCGGGAACCGAGCAGCTCAGCACCGGATCGTCGTCGAGCCACACCGTGCACAGGCCGCAGTTGGTGGTCTCGCAGGCGCAGCGCACCGACGCGCAACCCTGCTCGCGCAGCAGCGCAAAGAGCATGGTATCGGGGGCAATCTGAACCTTGACCTTGCGACCGTTGAGCGTAAAGGAAAGATCGATGAGTTTGGCAGCCATTAGCGCACCTCGCTAGAATCGACGCCGGGCACGCGGCGGCAGGAATACTCGTCCGTGGCAAACTTGGGGACCTGAACGGTCTCGAGCTCGCGGGCAAGCGCGGCCGAAAGCTCAATGCCGGCGGCGCGGCGCACGGCCTGAATCGCCAGCGGGGCCGAGATGCGGCGGCGGTAGTCGGCCGAGCCCCACATGTTGGTGCCGTAGCTCAGGGCACGCACGGACGCGGCCAGGGCGCGCAGCTCGTCCTCGGAAGGCTGCTCGTTCACCAGGCCGCATGCCTCGCCCCGCAGCAGGGTCGCGCGCAGCGGGCGGGCACCCACGGTGACGTGCCAGGAGCCGTCCCACCAGGCGGCGGTGACGTTCAGCGAGGGGAAGTCGGTCGCGGCCTTGCGCACGGCCTCGTAACTCGCACGGTAATCGTGCTTGACGACCACAACATGCTCGATCACGTCGCGCACGTAGCCCATGTTCACAAACTCGGCGAGCGGCACGCGGCCGGCACCCGTCAGCTCAACGTACGAGTCGAGCGCCAAAAAGGCCGAAAGCACGTCCGAGAAGCCAAAGCGGCCGTAGATGCTACCGCCCACCGTGGCGGTATTGCGCAGCTGCACGCCCACGATGTCGTGGACGGCGAACTCAAAAACATTGTTGACAAGCACGTTGAGCCCGGCATGACGCTCGAGCTGGCGCAGGGTGCACATGGCACCGATGCGAAACTCGGTCTCGGTCTCCTCAATCTGATCGAGTCCGCAGGCCGAAAGGTCAATCGCCGTCGCCACGCGACGCGATCCCAGGCGCATCCAGATGCCGCCGCCCACAATCTTGTTGTTGCGGTTCTTCTGTAAGAGCTCATAGGCTTCGGCCGCGTTTCCAACACGGACGTAGGTACCGAACTTGAGCACGTTCTCCCCCATCTCTTTACTTGTCCAGTACCCCTAAGTGTACCAAACGAGGGCGCACGACCCTCACCACCATAGAAAAAGGCTCCCGGCAGGAATTGCCGGGAGCCTTAGGCGCATCAGCTGGTGCTGTGCGGAGCTATGTCAAGCTGGATTTAGCAGACGCCCTGGGCGAGCATGGCGTCGGCAACCTTCAGGAAGCCGGCGATGTTGGCGCCCATGACGAAGTTGCCCTCCTCGCCGTACTCCTTGGCGGTGTCGTCCACGTTGTGGAACATGCCGCGCATGAGCTGCTCGAGCTTGCCGTCGACCTCCTCGAAGGTCCAGGACAGGTGCTCGGCGTTCTGGCTCATCTCCAGGCCGGACACGAGCACGCCGCCGGCGTTGGCAGCCTTGCCGGGCATAAAGGCGACACCGTTCTCCTGGAAGTGGGTCGTGGCCTCGATGGTCGTGGGCATGTTCGCGCCCTCGCCGACCACCTTGCAGCCATTGGCGACGAGCGCCTGGGCGTCCTCGAGCAGCAGCGTGTTCTCGCGAGCGCAGGGCAGCGCGATGTCGCAGGGCAGCTGCCACACGCCGCGGCCGTCGCCCTCGTGCCACACGGCACCGGGCTTCTCGTCAACGTACATGGCGAGCGTGACGCCCTTGTCGTGGCCGGAGCGCTTCTGGTTGTAGACGTGCTCGAGCACGGAGTAGTCGATGCCGTCGGGATCCTCGACCCAGCCGTGGGTATCGGAGCAGGCCAGCACCTTGCCGCCGAGCTGGGAAACCTTCTGGACGGCGTAGATGGCAACGTTACCGGAGCCGTGAACGACGACGTTCTTGCCCTCGAAGGAGTCGCCGCGGCTCTTGAGGTACTCGTCCACAAAGTAGACCAGGCCGTAGCCAGTGGCCTCGGTACGGGCGAGCGAGCCGCCAAAGGAGAGGCCCTTGCCGGTGAGGACGCCGGTCCACTCGTTGGTCAGGCGCTTGTACTGACCGAACATGTAGGCAACCTCGCGGCCGCCAACGCCCAGGTCGCCGGCGGGAACGTCGGTGTTGGGGCCGATGTGGCGATAGAGCTCGGTCATGAAGGACTGGCAGAAGTGCATGATCTCGTTGTTGGACTTGCCCTTGGGGTCAAAGTCAGAACCGCCCTTGCCGCCGCCCATGGGAAGGGTGGTCAGGCTGTTCTTGAGGATCTGCTCCAGGCCCAGGAACTTGAGCATGCCCAGGGTGACCGTCGGGTTAAAGCGCAGGCCGCCCTTGTAGGGTCCAATGGCAGAGTTGAACTCGACGCGGTAACCGCGGTTGACCTGGACCTTGCCCTGGTCGTCGACCCAGGGAACACGGAACATAACGATGCGCTCGGGCTCGACGAGGCGCTCCAGCAGGGCGGCCTCCTCGTACTCGGGGTGGGCGTCGAGCGCCGGCTGGATGGTGCCGAGGATCTCGGTCGCGGCCTGGATGAACTCAGGCTGCTCGGGATAGCGGGCCTTGAGCTCGTCGAGAACTTTCTGCGTGTAGCTCATGCTTCCTCCAATGACGGGAAACGAAAATGTCGGTCGTGGCACCCTATGCGCCGCGAACTTTATCGTGTATGGATAATATCGCACTGTTGCGGCAAAGTTACGAATAAGACCGCGGGCGGATGTTTCATTTTGATTACGATGCAGGTAGAAGCGTTTTTGAACAGCTGACGTACAAATTGCGTGTTTCGAAGCTGTTTCTCGCGCGTTTCGAAACCACCGCAAAGGGGACAGGCACCTTTGTGGTGGTTTTGGCGAGATGCGTTGGCGGGAACGTATGTGAATCGAACACATCCAAGACGTTTTGCACGCCTCACAACGGTTTTGAGGACCGCGGGGCCCACCGGAGCCCATCCGTTCCCAAACGTGGCGGTATTTTACCAAACGCGCAGTGTCGCGCCACGAAAACGGCCCATCTACTACGTTTAACCAGCAAGGGTTAACCATACCCACTTTTTCGTAACATCGGCAAGTCGTCTACCTGCGGTTTTGTTTTTGCGGTTTTTGAAATGGTCGAGGGTAGTCACTTAAACGTAGTAGATAGGCCGGTTTTGTGGCGAGCGGCGATTCGGAGCCCTAGCGCAGGGATCTGAGACCGCCGGCCTCCTTGTTGAGCGTCGTAAAACGTACCGCATCCAGGTGCTCCAAGATGCTAATGGCTCGTTTGCGCGACACGCCTAAGGCCTCGCGCAGCACACTCGTCGTGGCAACGCCGCCAGCAGCCTCGATAGCCGCGGCGACAACCTCGCGCGCATGGGCCTCGGCGGCGGCGGACAAGGCAACGTCACGCTCGACCTTAATGATCGAGCGGTCGAGCGAAAGCTCGCGCAGGGCACGCGTCATGGTGTCGCGATCGAGCTGCAGCCGCTCGCCCACCTCGGGCAGCGTCGGCGCACCGAGACCCGCCTCGTCGAGGGCGACCACGATGCGCTGGCTCGCCTCGCGCACCACGCGTATCGCCGCAGCGGCAGAGTGCGGGTCGAACACCTCGGACCCCTCCTGGGCGCAGATGCCGCGCGCACAGCCCTCGAGAACGAGCGCGGACGCGACGTCTTCGCCCGCTGTCGGCCAGGCGGCATGCGCGACCTCGCCCGGCGTGAAACCCGTCTGCTTGGGCGCGGCCCCGTGCATGGCGGCCAGCGTGACGGAGAGCGTGGCGAGGGCGGCATCGAGCACAGCGGGGGCGGCATAGAGCTCCTCGGTCGAGCGCTCGGCATGAAGCGCCACGGCGTCACCCGAGGAAACCGCCCCGTGCAGGAGCGCAGCCGCCTCGGCACCCGAAAGATCGAGAGCACGGGCTGCGGCCGCGGCAGGCACGGGCAGGCGCTGCAGCCCCAACCATGCGGCAACGGCGGCGGCGCGGTCGTCGGCATCCAGGGCCCCGAGCAGCGCGCACTCGCCCGCGGAGAGGACGCGCGAGCGGCGACACCGCGAAAGAAGAACACGACCGCCGCCGATAAGCACCACCGGCGAGAACGCGAGCACAATGAGGCCGTCGCCCGATCGCACGGGAAGGCGCTCCTCCAGACGGACCTGCACGATGCGGGTCTCGCCAGCCTCAATAGGACCCTCACCCTCCATGAGCATGATTCGGCCGAGGACCTCCGCCGTGCCTGCCATCACATGCACACGCGTACCGGACTCGAAGGGCGCGGGCTTGGTGCCCTCGCGCCCCAGATACGTGAAGCGGGCGATGAGCCTGAGCGTCGAGCCCTCGGCACCAGACCCGCAGAGGACCTCGCCACGCGGAAGGTCGCCCGCACCGTCGCCCACGATGTTGAGCGCCGCGCGCTGTCCGGGCAACGCCCGAGGAGTATCACCATGCACCTGAATCGCGCGCACGCGGCAGCGCACGCCCGCGGGACATGAGACGAGCTCGTCGCCCACCGCTACGGGGGCATCGTGAAGCGTGCCCGTGACGACCGTCCCGGATCCCTTGATGGTGAAACAGCGGTCGATGGGCAGGCGCGGGGCCAGACCGGGGCGCACCGGGCGGGATGCGGCATCGGCCAGGAAAGAGTCGATGGCGGCATCGAGGGCAAGGCGAACGTCCTCGATGCCCACGCCCGTGCGCGAGGAAACAGGCACCACGGGCGCATCGGCAAAGACGGTATCGCTGAGGAAGTCCATCACGTCGAGCTCGGCGAGCTCCGCCGTCTCGTCATCGGCCAGATCGCGCATCGTGAGCGCCACCACGAGGTGCCTCACGCCCAACAGCTCCAACACGTACACGTGCTCGCGGGTCTGCGGCATCACGCCCTCAACGGCCGAAACCGCCAGCAACGCAACGTCCACGCCGGTGGCGCCCTGCACCATGGCGCGCAGATAGTGCGCATGCCCGGGTACGTCGACCAAGCCGACAAGCTTGCCGCTGGGAAGCTCGAGCTCGCCAAAGCCGAGCTCAGTAGTCATGCCTCGGCGCCGTTCGACCTCCAGACGGTCGGGATTTTTGCCGGTCAGCGCCTCGATAAGGGCCGACTTTCCGTGGTCGACGTGTCCTGCCGTTCCGACGATAACGGGACATTCGACAAGCTCGCGCGCGGTCATCGACGCAAACCTGCCCGCACGGCATCCGCCAACGCAGACGCACACAGGTCAAGGTCGGTGTCGCGCAAAAGCGTGCGAACGTCAAAAAGCACCTGGTCGTGCCGCACGCGCGTCACAACCGGCGTATCGGGCTCCTGTACCATAGCGCGCTTTAGGCCATCGGCGGATAGGCGCCCATCGACGGGACAGACGGCAACGCAAAAAGTTGGGAGCTCGACGGTCGGCAGCGAACCGCCGCCCGGAGCAGACACGCCCTCGACAACCTGCAGCTCCACCGCCTCCTCACACTGAGACTCGCGAAGCTTGCGCAGCATGCGGTCATGCAGGCGCTTGGCCTGACGCTCGAGCGGAGCCGGCGCGCCGGAAAGCATGTTGAGCACCGGGATCTCCCGATGCGCTGTATCGGATCCGGTCACATACAGGCGCAAAGTGGCCTCGAGCGCCGCGAGCGTGAGCTTGCCGGGGCGAAGCGCGCGCATAAGCGGATGCGAGGCACAGGCGGCGATTACCTGGGCGCTACCGAGAATAATGCCCGCTTGCGAGGCGCCGAGCAGCTTGTCGCCCGAGCACGAGACGACGTCAACGCCGGCGCAAAGCGAGGCGGACGTGGGCTTCTCCCCAGCATCGACGAGCACCTCATCTGTAAGCAAAGCGCCCGAGCCCTGGTCCTCGTACAGTAACAGCCCGTGCTCATGCGCCAGCGCAGAAAGCTCCGCCGCGGAAACCTCCTCGTGGAAGCCTTCGATACGGTAGTTGGAAGGATGAACTTTCAGGATCATCGCCGTGTTGGGCGTAATGGCGCTTCGGTAATCATCCAGATGCGTGCGGTTGGTGGAGCCCACCTCGACAAGCTTGGCACCCGAAGCCGCCATGATATCGGGAATGCGGAAGCTGCCGCCCACCTCGACCAGCTCGCCACGACTCACGATGACCTCTTTGCCGCACGCATGCGCGGCAAGCACCAGCAGCACCGCCGCGGCGTTATTGTTGACGACCAGGGCGTCCTGCGCCCCCGTGAGCGTGCGCAGCAGACGCGCGGCATGCTCTTTGCGGCCCCCGCGAGCGCAGGTTGAGACGTCATACTCAAGCGTGCTGTAGCCGCGAGCGACATCGGTCACCGCCCGCACCGCCGCGGGCGCGAGCGGAGCGCGGCCCAGGTTGGTGTGAATCACAACGCCCGTCGCGTTAACGGCAGGGCGCAGGGTCGGCAGCGACAGGCGGTGGCACCGCCGCTCGATAGCCAAGGCGAGCTCGCGCTTATTCCTAGCGGGGGCGCCAGAGCGAATCGCCGCGCGCTCGGCATCGAGCTCGGCGTCAATCGCCTCGCGCACCAACGTGTCGCCCGCATCGCCGGCAGCCTTCATGACCGGCCACTCGGCCAGCAGCTCGTGCACGGCGGGAATGGAGCGCAGGCGGTCGCGCACCTCGGCAGGCATGGATTCGCAGTCGCTCATGGAAAGCCCTTCGACATAATCAATAAAAAGCAGGCCCCCCTTGGTCGTCATCGGCCAAAATGTGACGACGCGAATACAAAAGGGACAGGTCCATTATGGCAGCTCGCGACAAGACGGCGAAGCGCCTCGTCCAAAACCTGCCAAAATAAACCTGTCCCTTTTTGGTCGGTTATGGGTTGGGTCCTTTAGGACTCTTTGTTGGCGTAGATAAACCAGTAGCCCAGCGCCACGATCAGGGCGCCACCTACGATATTGCCCAGCGTGGCGACCGAAAGGTTGAGCGCCAACCCGGCGGCGTTGAGGGCATCGGCGCCGGCGACATCGGCTCCATAGCCGCACGCGTGCATCACGGCACCCATGGGCAAAAAGTACATGTTGGCAACGCAGTGCTCAAAACCGCATGACACAAAGGCGGCGATAGGCAGCAGAATACCCACGACTTTATCGACCACGGTCTTGCCGGCGGTACCGATCCATACAGCCAGGCACACAAAGATGTTGCACAGAATGCCGCGGAAGAAGATGGTGACGGCGTCAATCGAAACCTTACCGGCGGCGACACTCACCATGGTGTTGGCAACGGCCTCGCCGTTGAGCTTATAAATAGCTGCCATGTAAACCAAAAAGACAACGAACAGCGCGCCGGCAAAGTTGCCGATCCACACAACGACCCAAGCCTTGAGCATCTGGACGAGCGTGATCTTTTTGCTCTTGAGCGCGCAGACCATAAGCGAGTTGCCGGTAAACAGTTCCGCGCCGCAAATGAGCACGAGCACCAGTCCCAGGCAAAAGCACAGGCCGCCCACAAAGCGCTGAGCGCCCCAGCCAAGGGACGCATCGCTCAGAAAGACCGTGAAGAACAGACCGCCGAAGGCGATGAACGCGCCGGCGAACATGGCGAGCAAAAATGCCTTCGAGGCAGGCAGACTGGCCTTGGTAACGCCGGCGGCCTCGGTCGTGGTCTCGATTGCGGCAGGCGCCAGGCAGTCGGGGATGGGGTATTCTGCCTTGAAATCTGCCATGTCAGTCACTTCTTTCCTAATCAGCAGGGACGAGCATTGCCAATGCAAAGGCCCCGCGTCGGACGGTCAAAACAAAACAGGTCAGAAGTAAACGTACCTCTGACCTGCAAATTACTTGGAGCGGGCGACGGGAATCGAACCCGCGTCATCAGCTTGGAAGGCTGGGGTTCTACCATTGAACTACGCCCGCAAGATATGGTCGGGACGACAGGATTTGAACCTGCGACATCCTGCTCCCAAAGCAGGCGCGCTACCAAACTGCGCCACGTCCCGAAGGTGTTGAGCAGCTAAGGTCTAAACCTTGCGTGTCCCAAAGCGAAGGAAATTATAGGGGAGACTCCCCGCCTGTGCAAGCGACGATACCCTAGCTCCTCGAATGTGCGACAAACCGGCTGTGGAGCAGGCCAATCACAAACGCCACCACGGCAACCGGCGCCCATGCGGCTCCAATGTCGGCCAGCGGCAGCGCATCGAACGGCAGCCACACGCCTGCAAAGAACGCGTCGCGGATCGAGGTGATCACGCTCTGCACCGCGACAACGCCGCCGACCCAGACCCACACCTGCGGATGCGCGTCGCAAAAACCGTGCACTAGGCCCATAAGCACCAGAACAATTGCAACAGGGTACAGGGCGTTGAGCATGGGCACCGAGAACATGAGGATCACGTCGAGGCCCACGTTTGAGAGCACGCACGAAAACGCCGCGAACACAAAGGCGAGTATCGCAAAGGGACGGCGCATGGCCTCCTCGGAAGCCTCTGCTCCCCCTTCGACCACATACGTCTCGCAGAAGTAACGCGAGCAGCAGCTGATGAGGCCGATGCATACGTTCATGCAGGCGAGGAAGAAGATCGCAAAGACCACGACCGTGCCGGCAAGGCCAAAGTGCATGGAGGCCGAGCGGGCGAGGATGGCGGCTCCGTTGGTGGCATCGGGCATCACGGTGCTCAGCTGCGTGCCGGCAAGCGCCAGACCGCAGTAGATGATGGCCATGAGCACACCAGCGATCACGCCGGAGCGCGAAATCTCGAAGGCCACGCGCTTGTCGTCGGTAACGCCCAGCTCGTGGATGGTCTCGGCGATGATGATGCCAAAGGCGAGCGACGCGAGCAGGTCCATGGTCTGATAGCCGGTCAAAAAGCCCTGCACGGCGGCACCGGCATCGTAAGGAGCCTGCGGCGCGGCAGCGGAACCCAGCGGCGAGACCACGGCAGCGCCCACGACCAATACGATAAGGGCGATGAGCGCGGGGCCCGTAATGCGGCCGAGCACGCGCGTAATGACACCCGGGCGCAGCGTGAGCACAAAGGCGACGGCAAAGAAGGCGACGGCAAACACCAGGCGGGCCGTGCCGAGCGAGACACCCTCGGGCAGCAGCGGCACCAGCATCTCGAAGGCCGTGGAGCTCGTGCGCGGAATGGCCAGACACGGACCGATAGCCAGATACACCGCCGCGACAAAAAACTCGCCAAACTTGGGGTGCACACGACCGGCAAGCTCGCGCGCCGTTCCGGCAAGTGCCACGGCGATAAAGCCCATGACGGGAAGGCCGATGGCGGCAATCAGAAAGCCGAGCATGGCGAGCGGCGTGGCAGAGCCCGCCTGCAGCGCCAGCAGCGGCGGAATAATGAGGTTGCCGGCGCCAAAGAGCATCGAGAACAGGGCGATGCCGACGGTGAGGACATGGTCGGAGCGCAGACCGCGCGGGGCGGATGATGCCATAGGACCACCTTTCGGGTCGAAACAAAACGGGACGGGCAAAAGACCCGTCCCGCAAGTATATACGCTTTAGCAGGCTAAATCGTGCAGAGCGTCAATCGCGGTGTCGACTTCCTCGTCCGTGTTGAAATACCCAAACGAGAAGCGAACGACACCCTGGCGCTCGGTCCCCAGTGCGCGGTGCATGAGCGGAGCGCAGTGGGCGCCGGGGCGCGTCGCAATCCCCCACCCTTGCATGAGCGCGTCCGAGACCTCGGCCGAATCGATATCGCCCACGTTAAGCGAAACGATCGCCGAGCGCACGGGCTGGTCAAACGCACCGTAGAGCGCAATGCCGGGAATGTCGCGAACGCCGGCGAGGAAGCGCTCGGCAAGCGCACGTTCGCGTGCCGAAATCGCCTCTACCCCGCCCTGGGCCTCGATAACGTCGAGGCCGGCGGAAAGGCCGGCGATACCGTGACCGTTGAGCGTGCCCGCCTCAAGACGCGTGGGCCACTCTTGCGGCTGCAGCGCATCGAAGCTGCGCACGCCCGTGCCACCCATGGCCCAAGGAGCCACGTCAATGCCTTCCGCCACGGCTAGGCCACCGGTCCCCTGCGGGCCCATGAGCCCCTTGTGGCCGGTAAAGCACACCACGTCGAGCCCCATGACCTGCATATCGATATGCGCCGTGCCGGCAGACTGCGAGGCATCGACGATCACAAGCGCGCCGGCCGCATGGGCCATGGCAGCCACGCGTGCAATGTCGACCGCGTTGCCGGTCACATTGGAGGCGTGTGTCACCACCACGGCACGCGTGCCCGGCGTGACCAGCTGCTCGAGCTCGTCGTAGTCGAGCACGCCGTTCGCGTCGCAGCCCGCATGCTCAACAGTCACGCCCTGCTCTGCCGCCAGGCGGTTGAGCGGACGCAGCACGGAGTTGTGTTCGAGCACCGTCGTGACCACACGATCGCCGGGGCGCACCACGCCGTTGATGGCGGTGTTGAGCGCCGCCGTGGAGTTGGGCGTAAAACAAATATGGTCCACCCGCGGGCAGCCCAGCAAGCGCGCAAGCTTGGTGCGGCAGCTGTGGATGGTGCGCGCCGCGTCGAGCGCACCCGACGTGGCGCCTCGCCCAGCATTGCCGAGCGAGCACATCGCCTGCACCACGGCATCGATGACCGCCTGAGGTTTGTGCATGGTCGTCGCCGCGTTATCCAGGTAGATCATCGCACGACCTCCCACATATCGATCACAGTAAAGCCCTCGGTGGGAACGTCCGCCGCGGCAAGCTCGCTTCGCAGCAGTGGTTCATTTTCAGGCAGGGCTTTCCATGCCAGGCCGCAGCCGGCAGCAACCTCTCCGGGTACGGGAATCGTTCGCCCGGGAAGGCCACGCTCACGGCACAGAGACTCGCAGCCCATGGCGGCCGCCGTGGTGGGAAACGTGATGACAAGCGCCGGGCGCTTTTCTCTCATGGCAATCCCACCCAGGCGCTACGGACGCACGACGCGGCCGGCCTGCTCCATCTTTTCGACGATCACGTACATGTTCGTGACATCGCCCACGGCAAGCTGGTCCTTAATGCCAAAGTGGTCGAGGCAGGTGCCGCAGGTAAGGATCTCGACACCCTGCTCGGCCAGGCCCTTGAGGTCGTCAAGCACCGGCGACCCCTCGACGGTGAGTTTGGCGCCGCCGTTGTAGAAGAGCATCGTGGCGGGCAGCTCCTCCTGCTGCGTCACGGCAAAGATAAAGGCCTTCATGAGCTTGTGGCCCAGCTCATCGTCGCCGCGACCCATGCAATCGGTGTAGACGGCCACGACCAGCTTGCCCTTGCCGGCGCTGGCGTCGCAGAAAGCGGCGCCGTCCTGCTCAGGATCGGCCACGGCAACGGCGCCGGCGGTCGCCACGATCACGTGCCACTCGGCATCGGCGACCTTCTCGACCGAGGCCGTGCAGCCCTTTTCCTGTGCCATCTTGGAGATGTTCTTGACGGCCGTCTCGTTGTCGACCGAGGTCACGACAACACCCTCGCCATCAAGCTGCTTCAGAGCTTTGAGCGTCTTGACGACGGGCAGCGGGCAGGCATCGCCCATGGCATTGACTTCAATTTTGGTAGACATAGCAAATCCTTTCAAAAGGGACCGCCCAGAACAGTAGACGGTCGCATAAACGGTTTTCCTTAATGCACAACGTGAACGGCAGGACCACCCGGCACCGCCTCGCACACGCGGCCGATTGTGGCGGCAACGCGACCTTCGGCATGCAGGCGGCGGGCGAGCTCATCCACATCGGCAGCAGGCGCTGCGATGAGCAGGCCGCCCGAGGTCTGCGGATCGTACAGCGCATCCAGCATTCCCGGCTCCAGGTCATCGTCGGCCGCCACGCGCGGGCCAAAGAAATCCTGGTTGCGGTAGGCGCCGGCAGGGATAATGCCCAGACGCGCCATATTGAGCACCTGGTCAAAGAGCGGCACCGCCCCCGACGCGAGCTCAATCTGCACGCCCGAGCCCTCGGCCATCTCGCACGCATGCCCGATCAGGCCAAAGCCCGTGACATCGGTGCAGCCGTGAAGCTCGAGTCCCTCGGCCAGGCGAATCGGGGCCTCGTTGAGGGTGCGCATCGAGTCAAACATGGCTGCGGCCTCGTCCTGCTCGATGAGCACGCCCTTAATGGCCGTGGTGATAATGCCCGAGCCGATCGCCTTGGTCAGCAGTAGGACATCGCCCACGCGCGCACCGCTGTTGGCGAGCATGCGGTCGAGCGCGACAAAGCCACTCACGGACAGGCCGTACTTGGGCTCGTCGTCGTTGATGGTGTGGCCGCCCGCGATGGTGCAGCCAGCCTCGACGCACTTGTCGGCGCCACCCGCCAGAATCTCACCTGCGACCTCGACGCCCAGGCGACTGGGAATGCACAGCAGGTTCATGGCATGGCTCGGTCGTCCACCCATGGCATAAATGTCCGACAGCGAGTTTGCCGCCGCGATCTGGCCAAACAGGAACGGGTCGTCGACCATCGGCGGGAAGAAGTCGATGGACTGCACGAGGCCCAAATTATCGCCAACACGGAAGACACTCGCATCGTCGGAGGTATCGAACCCCACGAGCAGGTTGTCGTTATGCACATTGGGTAAGTCGCCCAGGACCTGGGCGAGGGCTCCAGGAGCCAACTTAGCGGCTCAACCGCTCGCGGCAGTCATAGACGTGAGCTTAATCTGATCGTCAGCCATCGATACCTCCTCTCATCGGTCAATCATTTCCTCCCAGTATACGCATGAATGCAGGCCCACGGCCGATGCATTAATCGAGCGCCTGTGCGCGAATCGCCGCGCCGATGGCACCGGCAAAGCGAGCCTGGGGCGAGGTGGTCACCGGCGACCCCAGCAGCTCGCCCAACCGCTCCACCACGAAGGCGTTCTCGCACAGGCCACCGGTCAGGTAGTACGGGGCGCCCGCGGCCTGCCCGGCCATGGTCGCCACGCGCGAGACCACGCTGTCGATCACGCCACGTGCGATGTTCTCGCGCGGCTCACCGCGACCGATCAGGCTAATGACCTCACTTTCGGCAAACACCGTGCACATGCTGGAAATCTTGGTAGGCTCGCCGGAACGCGCCAGGTCGGCCATCTGCTGTTGAGAAATACCTAGGCGGTCGGCCATGATCTCCAAAAAGCGCCCCGTGCCGGCAGCGCACTTGTCGTTCATGGCAAACTTGGCCACGCGGCCATTTTTAAGCTGAATGACCTTGGTGTCCTGGCCGCCCACGTCAATCACCGTGCCGCGATCGCCAAACAGACGCACGGCACCGGCGCCGTGGCAGGTAATCTCGGTCACAACCTTGTGGGCGTATGGCACAGCCACGCGCCCGTAACCCGTGGCCACCACACGCGCAGAATCGGATGCAACGTCAAAGCCCGCCGCCGCGAGCGCCTCGCGCAACCTATCGGCGGCATCGACCGAGGAGAACCCGGTTGGCTGCACGCACGTCCACGCCACCGAACCCTCACCATCGACCACAGCAGCCTTAGCCGCCGTAGACCCGATATCGACCCCGATCCCTATCATGGCTCTCTCCTAATCCAAACATCAAAGACAGCGGCGCGTTCAGGCGCCTTAGCTCTAGGTTTCTCAGGTGCCGGAGGTTGCCCCGAAAGAGGAGCGCGGCGTACTTTGGTACGCAAGCGACGGTTTGAGGGGCAAGATCCGGTGCCTGAGGAAGCTAGAGGGTTTCGATGAAGGCGGCGATGCGGGTCTCGATCTGGCCCATGTCGCCGTTGCTGTAGTCGGTCTCGATCTTCATATACGGAATACCCGCACCCTCGACGGCCTCCTGCATGCGTGCACTCTCCACGTTAAAGGTGTGGCACGCCTGGAGCACGCTCTCCACTACGCCATCGACGTGATACTTCTCGCACATGGCCAGCGTGTTCTCCATACGACCGTCGTTGGGCGTCATAACCGAGCAGTTGATATCCAGGTAGCGGTCGGCGATCGCACGCAGGATGTCGGGCGCATCCGGGTCGACCTTCATGGCCGCCGTGCGCTCACCCGAGCAGTCATCCATACACACGACCACGCCGCCGTTGGACTCGATGGTGCGACCGATCTTGTTGATTACGCCGCCCACCGGGCAACCGGTGATCAGGATGCGCTTGGCATCCGCCGCAACCGGGTGCTCGCCGGCCTCGTAGGCCTCGCGCAGGTTAGCGACCTTTTGCTCCAGCTGCTGCGTATAGGCCTCGATATCAAAGCTGAACGTACCGGCAAACATGGTGCTCATCAGATCGACGCCGCTCATGGCCGCCGGCTGGTTGGCCTGCAGCGCAAACATCTCGAGCTGGGCCGCACGCAGGCGATTGCGACGACGGGCAGCAGCGCGTAGGTCGCCGTCGGTAATCGTAATGTCGTAGAAGTTCTCGAGCTCCTCCTTGAGCAGACGGCACTCCTCGTACCAGCCCTCGCGCTCGTAGGCGCGGTCGCGGCCCTGCGGTAGGTGCAGAATGTGCGTGCGCTTGAGCTCGTTGAGCAGCTCGTACATCTTCTTCTTGCCGTCGTAGGTGGTCTCGCCGATGATCATGTCGCTAAAGTACGTAAACGGGCACTTTTGCGAATAGGCAAAACCATACGTCGACTTGATGAGCGGGCAGAGGTTTGCCGGCAGCACCTTCTCGGCCTCGGGAATCACCTCGTCGGACGTACCGCACAGAGCCACGCTCGAGGCGCCCGCGGCATCGATAATCTCGAGCGGCGTATAGCTGCACAAAAAGCCGACCAGGCGATTACCCGCCTGCTTATAATCCTTAACGCGAATAAACGCCGCCTTGCGTTGTTCGTTAAACTCCTCAAACGTGCTGGGCAACGGCTGCTCAATATTTTCCGACATATAACTCCTAAACCTTTTAACCAACCAAGGAAGCGGCTTTCCCAGGTGCCCGAGGTTGCCGTGAAAGAGACGCGCCGCGTACTTTCGCACGCAAGCGACGGTTTGAACGGCAAGATCGGGTGCCTGGGAAAGCCGCCGGGACGGATAGCCCTAAATGGTTTCCAAGAAGGCCTCGATCCTGGTTTGCAGTTGGCCTGCATCCTCACCGGCGTAGTCGGTCGTGATGTGCATAAACGGAATGCCGGCTTCCTCGGCGGCCTTCTCCACGGCAAACGACTCCATCTCATAGAGCGTGCAGAACTGCAGGGCCACGTCGACGATGCCGTCGGCATGCAGGTCCTTGGCCATCTGGACAATGTCCTTCATACGCTGGTCGTTGGGCGTAAAGACGGCGCAGTTGATCTTAAAGTAGCGCTCGGCGATGGCATCGAGCATCTCGTCCACCGTCTCACCGGACTCGTCGACCAGGTCCTTGTAGTAGCGCGAGCCCGTGCAGGACTCCTCGCCTACCACAACGCCGCCGGCTTTCTCGATGAGGTTGAACAGCTTCCAGTTGGGCACGGCCATGGGCGTGCCGGTGTACAGGATGCGCTTGGTCCCCTTGGGCGCCACGCCCTCGCCAGCCTCGACACGCTGCTCGCACTCAGCCGCCATATCGTTGATGGCTCCGGTCAGACGCGGCGTGTCGTCCATAAAGGCGGCCTGAACGGTCAGTAGGCTGTCGAGACCGCTAATAGGTGCAGGGTCGGCAGCGCGCGTGGCAGCGAGGCGCTGCAGGGCGCGGCGCTTCTCATTGACGGCGTGGATGGCAGCCTTCAGACGCTCGGGCGTAATCTTGACGCCGCACTCTTCCTCGATCTTGGCGGCGAGTTTCTTGACCTCGGCCTTCCAGGTCACGAGCGTCGACTCGTCGTGCACGTTGGGAATATCCATGACGTACATGTTCTTTTGCGTTGCAAAGAACTCGTAGGCCTTCTTCTTGCCATCGCAGGTGTTCTCGCCTACCACTAGGTCACTCGACTCAATGTAGGGGCAGACCTCGCCCAGCTTAAAGCCGGCAAGCTCTTGATAAGCGGACAGGTGTTGCGCGGCAGATGCTCCTCGACCTTGTCCGTTGCCCAATCGGCACCCGAGCACAGACCAACGGGAATGCCGTCACAGGCGAGCACGATCTCCTCGGGCACGTACACGCAGAACGAGCCCACGATTTTGGTGGCCTCGCCAGCCTCCTTCTTGTCGAGCATCTCCTTAATGCGGCCGCTATGGATGTTGGTGGCCACAAAGTCCAGGTAGGACGTGGACTTGGGGCGATTGTTCTGCGTCAGGAACATGTCGCCGTACATCTGGCCCACGGCGCCCAGCAGCATATCGTGGTCGGCAAGATTCATGCCGAGGCTCTCCCACATCGGATGGAAATCGAATTCTTCAGCCATAACGGTTCCCCTCTCGAACCAAAAACGGATAACAGCGGTATCGATGCACGACGGACGGCGATTGCCCGACCGTGCTCAAACCCGGAATTTTGGGGAACCTGCTTTGCGGTCGATTATTTAGTTGTGCGTCGTCTCTCCCGGAGCCGTGAACATACCTGCTCATATGCGACTCCGAGCCATATAGAGGGCGCGCGCGGCAATGCGGCGAATATATGTCGTCTGCGGCATGTGCGCACCCTCCTTAACAAGTTGAAGTCAACTATATCAACGGTCATCGACCATGCGAACACCGTTGACATTCGTACGACAGCATCGTGTGCCGTCGTTTAATAAATAATTATCTTGATTGATAAGAATTTGTCATTCCTCATTCGGCGAACGGCAAAAACAAAGCCGCCGAGGCTTATATCCCCCGACGCACTACCCGGCGCTATCGACAAACCAAATGGATCCTGCTGGCATCAAAATGCATGCGCAGCGTCTCGCCTGCTTGCGGCAGCTCGTCGACAGGCATGCCCACTTTGTTGAACTTCCACTGCAGGCGCGTCGGCGCGTCGGCGCGCGGCACGTCCAGCAGCACCAGGCGTTCAAAACGTGAATCGCTCACGCGGGCCACGTGCAGGTCATAGCTGTTGCGACCCCGCTCCGCGCGATTGTCAACATGGAAGTAGCTTGCGCGAATGCCCAGATACGCCACATTATCGGGAACCTCGCGACCCACGTTAAAGGTCATGCCCCAGTCGAGGGCCTCAACTTCCTCGTCGCCGATCTTACGCGCGCGGCTCGTATTCTTGCAGCCCGTCAGGCGCAGCGCAGCCAAGGTTTGCGGCCGGCGGACCACGTCCTCGACGGAGCCGATCTCCTCCACATGCCCGTTATGCATCACGCAGATGCGCTCGCACAGGCGGCATGCCTCGTCAATATCGTGGCTCACGTAGAGCACGGTACGGTTACAGACGTCGAACAGGTCGAGCATGTTCTGCTCAAGCGCGCTCTTGAGATACGCGTCGAGCGCGCTCATGGGCTCGTCGAACATAAAAATGCCCGGGTGTGCCGCCACCATGCGAGCAAGCGCCACACGCTGCTGCTGGCCGCCCGAGAGGCGCGCGGGATAACGGTCGGCAAAGTCGACCAGTCCAAAGATACCCAGGTAGCGCTCGGCAAGTTGTCTGCGCGCTGCGGCGTCGCCTGCACCCTCAACGCCGGCGCACACGTTATCGGCCACCGTCATATTAGGGAACAGCTGATAGTTTTGAAACATCAGAGCGCATTTTCGCTCCTGGGGCGAAAGGTTGATGCCCGTCGCAGAGTCAAAAAAGGTCATGCCGTTGACGACGATCTTGCCCTCGTCGGGTGCCTCCACGCCGGCAATGCAGCGCAGCGTGCAGCTCTTGCCGCAACCCGAGGCGCCCAGCAGCGCCACACGCTCCTCGCCGGCATCGAGCTGTATGTCGAGCATAAACCCGGGATAGCGCTTTTTGATATCCAGGACAAGCGACATGGTCTATCGACCTCCCTTCGAGACGGCGTCATCGCGCATGAGCTCGGCCAGCGCCTCGCGATCGATACGCAGCGCATCGCCGCCCACTGGGTCGAGCGAATCGGCCTGGCTGCCCAGCTGCTTGGCCTGCTTGCGCTCCGCGCGGGACAGGCCGCGCCCGCGGTACTTTTGCGAATGCGCCGTGTACATATTGATGAACAGGATGACCAGGAAACTGAACACGATCACGACGGCGACCCAAAAGAGGGCCACCGAGGTGTTGCCGCCCATCCACTCAAAGTAGATGGCGATGGGGATGGTCTGGGTAATGCCGGCGTAGTTGCCCGCAAAGAACAGGGTGCAGCCAAACTCGCCCATGGCACGCGCGAAGGCAAGCACCGCGCCGGCGGCAATCGAAGGCCAGCCAAGCGGCATCATAAGCTTGGTAAAGATGCGACGCTCGGACCATCCCAGGGTTCGTGCGGCGTCGAGCATCTGCGTGTCGAGGCTCTCGAAGGCTCCGAGCGCCGTGCGGTAGACCAGCGGAAACGACACAACGACGGCCGAAATGACCGCTGCGGGCCAGGTAAAAACGATCGAGATGCCGTGCGCGATCAGCCACTGGCCGACACCGGTCGAGCGGCCAAACAGCATGAGGAGCAGAAAGCCGCAGACCGTGGGCGGCAGCACCATAGGAATCGTAAAGACCGAATCGAGCAGGCCCTTGATGCGACTCGAGGTACCCATAGTCTTCCACGCGGCAAACAGGCCCAGTGCAAAGGCAATCACCAGGGCAAGGCCACTCGTTTTAATGGACACCCAAAACGGGCGGTAGTCGATGCCGCCTAAAAAGGAGGCCAGAGAGGTCAAGGGCCCCTGCTCATCCCGCAATACGACAGACGATGCTTCTACCATTTGAGCGCTATCAAGCCAACGCGCGCCGCCCTTGGCATCACCCGAGGCCGATGCAATCACCACATAGCGGTCCCCATCCGCACCACGCACATCAAAGCCATAGGTATACCCGCCGGCATCAAACGTTGTTTCCGCCGTAACATACCAAGGAAGATCAACGTCCCCTAGCTGCGCACCTCCCATGGAGTTTGCGCTGTCGAGCTCACAGACGAGGGCCTTGAGACCCGATACGCACTCGTTGTCCTGCGGATCCAATCCATACTTCTCGGCCGCCTTGGGCGATATCCACACCACAACGCGATCGGCAGCAGCCGCCACTACAAGGTCCACGTCCTCGTCAACGGGAAACCGGTAGCCCTCAGGCTGCCCCTCCATAGCACGAGCGGTCCCCTTGGCCAACCGCTCAAAACCCTCGATCCCATAGGAAAACCCATGAGCGGTCGCAGCAACCTGGGCCCCGTCCTCAGCGTCCCCAGCAAACGCAAATCCCGGCACCCAGCAAAGCGCGAAGGTCAAAGCACAGGCGACAAGCATGCGGAATCTATTAAGCACGAAAAGCTCCAAGCGAATACAAGGACGGAGTGAAACACAAAACGATGGAATTATCGCGCCAAGCCGCACTACGCGGAAAGCTCAAAGCCGTACTTAGCCCAAATCTTCTGAGCCTTCTTGTTGGACAGGCAAAAGTCGATGAACGCCTTAGCCTCGTCGGCATGCTCGGAGCTATCGGCGACAGCACCGGGATACACGATGGGCTTGTGCGAGTCCTCGGGGCACGCGAAGGCGTCCTCGATGCCGTTGTAGCGGAAGATATCGGAGCTGTAGACAAAACCGGCAACGCAGTCGCCTGTGGACACATAGGCGGCGGCGGTACCAACTTTGTCTGCCAGTGCGACCTTGTCGGCGATCTCGGGCGCATACTCGCCGTCGTCGCCCTCGGTGCCGGTATAGAGGCCCACAGAAGCCAGCGCCTGGTTGGCGTACTTGCCGGCGGGAACGGTCTTGGCGTCGCCAATGGCGATCTTGCCGCCCAGATTCGCGACGTCGGCGATGGCCTCGACCTTGGTGTCGGAGCCCTCGGCGCGAATGATCACAAGATCGTTGACGAACATATCCTCACGGGTGTCGGCATCGACGAGCTCGACGGTCTCAGCGTCATCCATGGTGCCCTTGGAAGCGGTGATGAGCACGTCGACCGTGGCACCGGCACGCATCTGCTCAACGAGGTCGCCGGACGCCTTAAACTGCGTGTCGGCAAAGGTGGTACCGGTCTGCTCGGTGTAGAGCTTCTGAACCTCGGGCAAAGCCTTCTCGAGCGAGTTGGCGGCAAAGACCTGCAGCTCGACGGTTTCCTTCTTGGAAGAGGCCTTGGCGGAGCCGGCATCGGAGCCGGTCGCCTCAGGCTCCTTGTTGCCGGAGCAGCCGGCAAGCCCAAGGCCGGCAGCGGCGACAGCGGAGAGTGAGACGAATCCGCGGCGAGAAACCATATCGAACATGTTCAACCCTTTCGTACCTTGTGCCCGGGTACCCCACCGCGGGCTTTATTCTGTAATTTGATTATACTTCGATGCGAATAATGATTATGAGAAATTATTCTCGTCTGAGAATATAGTTTCAAGCATGCCTACAGAATGCCGTCCCCTTGGGCGCAAATAAAAGGCGGAGCAGCCGTTCAGGTCGCTCCGCCGCAGGTAAACCGCTTAGTTGGTATGTCCGCCGCCCGCTGTCATCTGAGCCGCATGCTCCAGCTGGTCCGCTATGGCCTCCCAGCTTTCGCGGGCGGCCTTCGTAGAACCGGGAAAGTTTACGACAAGTGTATGACCTCGTTGCATGCAAATAGCGCGCGAGAGCATAGCGCGGCGCGTCTTGGTCATGGAGTACGCACGGATTGCCTCTGCAATACCCGGCACATCGCGCTCGCAGACGGCACGCGTCGCCTCGGGCGTCACATCGCGCATCGAAAGCCCCGTGCCGCCGCAGGTGAGCACGACATTGGCGTGGCACTCATCGGCGGCTTCCACAATGGCATCACCGATCTCGCTGACGTCGTCGCGCACGACCACATGCGAGGCGACCGTCCAGCCCTGCGCCTCGATAAGTTCCTCGAGTGCGGCTCCAGCCTCGTCCTGGGCAAGATCGCGCGTATCCGAGCACGTCACGATCGATATCTTCAGCTCCATAGCATTCCTCCTACAACACGGCGCCCTCGGGCAGGTCGACGCGAACAACGTCCACGACATCGCCCACCTTGAGGTCGCACGGTCCTTCGTCAACACGCAACAGGCAGTTAGCCCGCTGCATCGTGCCGAGCAGCGCCGAATTCTGCGTCTTGGCCTCGGTCACCAACAGCTCACCGGTCTCGGGGTCGCGCAAAACCGTGGCGCGATCGAAGAAGCGGCGATGCTGTCGCTTTTTCACGCCGTGCGTGAGCGTCGCCTGCTGCACGGGACGCGTACCCTCGGCAAAGCCGCGCATCTTGCGGATCGCCGGACGCGCAAGCATCTCAAAGCCTACATACGCCGCGGCCGGATTGCCTGAAAGTCCCAGGTAGGGCTTACCCCCAAGCAAGCCAAACGTGATGGCCTTGCCCGGACGCATCGAGATGCGGTCAAACAGCACATCGCCCTCGCGCCGAACGAGCGCCGTCACGTAGTCGTAGTCGCCTGCCGAGGCGCCACCGCTCGTAATGACGAAATCGCACTCCAGCACGGCGCGATGCACCAGCTCGGCAATCGCCTGCTCATCATCGGGCGCAATGCCGTAGAACACGGGCTCGGCGCCGGCATCGAGCGCCTCGGCCATCAACGCCGACGAGTTGGAGTCGCGAATCTGACCGCGCGCCGGTACCTTACTCGGCGTGACCAGTTCCGTCCCCAGCGAGATAATGCCCACGCGCGGAGCGGCATGCACCTTCACGCTCGCATACCCGGCGCTCGCCAGCAAGCCGGCGCCCGCCGGTGCCACAACCTCGCCGACACGCATCACGATATCGCCGGCATGCGCCTCCTCGGCGGCAGAGCGAACGTTCTCCCCTACCTTGGCAGGCGCCGAGAACCTCACACGCGAGCCCTCGTTGCCGTCGCCATCGAGCACGTCGACGATCTCGTATTTCACCACGGCATCGGCACCTTCGGGTACCGGCGCGCCCGTCATGATGCGGACCGTCTCACCCGCGCCGATTGCGCCCTCAAACACATGGCCCGCGGCCTCGTGTCCGATAACGTCGAGCGTCACCGGCGCCTCGCCAGATGCCTGCGCCAAGTCCGACGAGCGCACGGCATATCCGTCCATAGCGCTGTTGGCAAACGGCGAGATGTCGATATCGGCCACCGCGTCCTCGGCCAAGGGAAGACCGACGGCCTGCCACACGGGAATCTCGACAACTTCGGTGCGATTCACGTGCGACAAGACGATCGCCTGTGCGTCCTCCAACGGAATGAGTTTCTCAGCCATATGCACCTCTAGCATGCTGCGGCGCGCAACAAAAGCGCCGATTCTTTATGTTTCTCTCAGTATAATCCCTCGACGCGCGACCGCGACTTGGCCTGTACCCGCAAATACATCTGTCGGCCGCAAGCCGCGAAACAAAACCAAAACCAACCTGCCGGTTTGTCACGTATGGCACGTTCTATAATGCTCGTGTTGCAACCCAAAAGAGGAACGTATGGCTTATACCGACAAACCCGAAAGCGCAAACGAGGCGCAGGATCATTCCCAGTCGCTCGACGACGGCGGCTTTTTCTCCCTGAACGACGTCATCATGGCAGGCAGGCAACAGCTCACCCGCTCCGAGCATCTCTTGGCTGCCGACACGCGCCGCAACGCCCGCAACCTACTCGCGAGCGCCAAGTTGCTCGCGCTCGTCGTCATCGTCTCGCTCGCCATGGGCGTTGCCGCTTGGGCGTTTTTGGCCTCGCTGAATATCGCGACCGACTATCGCGAGCACCACGCGTGGGTCTACGCCTTGCTTCCTGTTGTGGGCGTTGCCACCGCATGGGTGTACAAAAACCACGGCCTTGCCGCCAAACGCGGTAACAACCTGGTCATCGACTCCGCTCTGAGCACACGTCTCATCCATATGCGCATGGCCGTCCTTACCTTCGTCTGCTCCACGCTCACGCACCTAACGGGCGGATCTGCCGGTCGCGAGGGGGCCGCGGTGCAGATTGGCGGCACCATCGCCAGCAACATCTCGAACCTCGCCCACCTCAAAAAACATGACCACCACGACCTCATGCTCGCCGGCATCTCGTCGGCCTTTGGCGCCGTATTCGGCTCGCCCCTTGCTGGAGCTTTCTTTGGCATGGAGATGTGCTTTATCGGCAAGATCGACTACACCGCGGGCATCTACTGCCTGGTCGCCTCGTTTACCGGCTACTTTACGTCGCTTGCCTTGGGAACCGAGTACGAGGCGAATGTCATCGCCAGCGTTCCCAACATGACACCACGGACGGTTGTCATCGTTGTTATCAGCGCCATTATCTTCGGCCTGACGGCACGCCTCTTTGCCTGGTCGGTTCGAACCGTCAAAAGCCTGTACGGTCGCTTTATCACCAATTACCTCGTCCGCGCACTCATAGGCGCACTCGTGGTTTTGACCGCCTATGTCCTCCTCGACGCCTGGGACTACGCCGGCCTTTCCACGTGGCTTTCCGGCGCAGGATTTGCAGGTAACACCACCCTGGCGGACGCAGCCATCAAGTTGGTCGTCACAGCGCTTACCCTGGGCGCGGGCTTCCAAGGCGGCGAGGTCACGCCCCTGTTTGGCATCGGTGCGGCACTCGGTGGCTGGATCGGTTGCCTTACCGGGCTTGAACCCAGTTTTCTGGCGGCTCTCGGCATGCTCGGCGTGTTCTGCGCCGGCCTCAACGTGCCCATCACCACCTGCATGATGGCCATCGACCTGTTCCACGGCACGGCCGCCGGGTTCTTTGTCATCGTGGCCTTTATCAGCTACCTAACCGGCGGACACCGCGGCGTGTACCCTGCCCAGCGCATCATCTCACCCAAGCGCCGTTCGCTTATTGTGGATGAGGGAGGTACGGTAGCGGATGCTATCGAGCGCCACAACGACCTGATAGAGTAGATGTAATAATCGCCGTGCAGCCACAATCGGGGGTAATTCGACCTGAGCGCGACCGCACTGTCATGTCACACGCCGGGAGTCGCCCCATGCACGCAACTGATTTTGGTCGCACGCTCATCATCGCCAACCCAGCCGCCCAGTCGGGTGCGGCACGCGAAGTTGCCGAGCGCCTGCAACGCTTTTTGGACATGACTGCACGCGCATCCCAGTTTGACCTGGTGTTGACCGAGCGTATGGGACACGCCAAGGAGCTGGCCGCACAGGCTCAGGGCTATCGCACCGTTATCGCCCTTGGCGGCGACGGCGTGATTCACGAGGTCGTCAACGGGCTTATGACGCAAGAGCAGGACGCCCGCCCCACTCTTGCCGTCCTGCCCGTGGGCTCCGGCAACGATTTTGCCCAGACGCTCGGTATCGACGATTTCTCCGGCAAGGATTTTGGCGCGCTGCTCACCTGCGAGCTGCAGCGTCAGGACATCGGGCGCATTCGCTCGTGGAGCCCTGCGAGCGGCAGCGGCGAGGCTACCGTTGAGTACTACGACCAGACGCTTTCGGTCGGCATCGATGCCGCCATCGGCCTGGGCACCACCGAGCTGCGCAAAAAGACCGGCTTGACGGGCGCGCCGCTCTACACCCTTTCGGGACTTGAGCAGTTTGGCCTGCGCTACCGCAACTACCCCATGACAGTCAGCTTTGACGGCGCGCCCGCCGAGCGCGTGAGGGCGATCATCATGGCGATTCAGCTTGGTCCTACCTATGGCTCGGGCTATCGCATCTGCCCCGATGCCGACCCCTGCGACGGCATGCTCGACGTCTGCTACGCCTGCGGCCCCGTCCCTCGCGCGGTAGCCCTGCCTATGTTCCTTTCGGCCAAGGACGGCCACCATACCAAGTTGCCACCGGTTCGCATGCGCCGCTGCCGCCATGCCGAGCTAACTTTTGAGGAGCCCGACTACCCCATCCAGGCCGACGGCGAGCCCATCGTCGCCTCGCGCATCGAAGTCGACATCCTACCCGGCGCCCTCCAAGTCTGGCACCCAACCCGCTAACCCCACCTAAGTTGCGGTGAAATAGGGACTGTTTATGCAGTTAAAGCCGCGAAACAGTCCCTATTTCACCGCAACTTATTGAGAAGATCATTCCTCCCCGCCCGGCTTGCGACGGTTAGCCTTTTTAATCGCATTGAAGTGCTTGTCGTTGAGCCTGCGCTGGCGCGATCGCTGGGGCACTTTGGTCTTGACGCGACGGCGCGGCGGACGGCCACGACGCTCAAGCTCTGCGCGCAGCTTACGCAGGCAGCTCGCGCGATTCTGAAACTGACTACGGCTCTCGCGCGCCGTCACAACAATCCCCGTGGGCCCATGCTTCATACGCACCGCCGAGTCCGTCGTGTTCACGCCCTGCCCGCCCGGACCCGTCGCACGAAACACCTGCACCTCGCAATCGCGCGCCAACTCCTCGGCCGACATCTCGGCATAGCGCGCATACTCGCGCCATTCCATCTTGTTCTCGTCCATATCAGCACCTCCCCTCATACAAAAAAATGTGACAAAGGGACAGTCCCTTTGTCACATCGCATACCAATCGCTTGTGTTGCGCGCTTAGGCGAAGGTGATCTCGCCGTTCTCGCAGTCCATATCGGCGATACGGGCTAGGCTTTCAACGCGGAAGCCGCGCTCGCGGAGCTTATCGCCACCGCCCTGGAAGCCCTTCTCCACCGCAATGCCAATGCCGGATACCTCGGCACCCGCAGCCTCGCAGATCTTGATAAGACCCTCAAGCGCGCAGCCGTTGGCCAAGAAGTCGTCGATGATCAGGACCTTGTCGCCCTCGGACAGGAAACGCTTACCAACGATGACCGGGTACTCCTTTTGCTTGGTAAAGGAGTAGATGGTCGTGGCATACTGCTCGCCGTCGAGGTTGATGGACTGCGCCTTCTTGGCAAAGACCACCGGCACACCGCCAAAATGCTGAGCCGCGATGCAGGCCATGCCAATGCCCGAAGCCTCAATCGTCAGGATCTTGTTGATCTCGACGCCCTCGAACAGACGGGCCCACTCGGCGCCCATGTGGTCGAACAGCTCAACGTCGCACTGGTGGTTGAGGAAGGCATCAACCTTAAGGACGTTACCGGCCTTTACGATGCCGTCATGGCGAATACGATCCTCAAGCTCCTGCATGGCGCAACCCCTTCTCGCGGCAAGGATGCCGCGCGATTAATAAACGTTGTTCGATAGTCTACCACGGACCGACCCCCGACCGCCCCACAAGCCGCATCGCACCACAAACCAGTCTTTTTGGGACGGCGCGAATACGTGGCAGGCAGCCTCCCAACACGCTAATGGCGGGCGCGCATCCTCACCAAACGAACCATCGAGAGGACAAAGCCCACGGCTGCCACGGCCATCAACACATAGAACACCGAACGAAAACCAAACAGGAACACATCCGGACGGCCTGCAACAAAACTGGTCACGGCCTCGCCCATCGCCACGCTCATCTGCCCATAGAGGATATGCGACGCCACCGTAATGCCCACTGCCATACCCGCATAGCGCGCAAGGCTACCCAGGCTGCCAGCAAAGCCGAGCGCTTCGCGCGGAGCCGAGCCCATATACAGGGAGTTATTGGGGCTTTGGAAAATCGACGTACCAAGCGACATAAATGCGACACAGCACACGATCAGAGGGATGGAAGCGTGCTCGTCGAGCGTGCTTACCGCAAAGAGACCGCACACGTACACACCCAGGCCGACTGCCGTGGGGCCCTCGCAGCCAACGCGGTCCGAAACCGTACCCGAAAGCGGGCCGATAAAGGCATTCACCATCGGCAGCGCTAAAAAGAGTAGTCCAGAGATGTCGGAACCAAAGCCGTGAGCGTCCTGAAAATAGAACGGCAGGATAAACTCGGATGCGCCAATACCAACGAACACGATGAGCATGCAAGCAAGGTTGATGGTGAAGGCCGAATTTGCAAAGCAGCGACGAGCAGCCTCAACCAGGGACATGGGGCGCTCGCCGGCCTCCGGCTTAACATGCGGTAGTGTATAGAGTCCCACGATAAACGAGATGACGCCAATGGGCAGGTTGATGAGGAAGATGCTCTCCCAGGGAAAGCTTGCCACCAGCATGCCGCCGAGCACGGGGCCGCACATCATGCCGAGGGCCACGAAGGTCGCGAGAATACCCATGGCACGACCGCGCTCGCGCGCCGGAAACGACTCGGTGATGATACCCATGTTGTTAGCCATGGCCGCCGCGCAGCCGACGCCCTGCACAATGCGTGCCAGAATAAGAACTTCGAGCGAACTCGAAAGGCCGCAAAGCAGCGAGCCGGCCGTAAAAACGATTACGCCCAGCTGGAATACGCCCACCTTGCCGCGCACGTCGCCCAAGCGGCCAAACGGCAGCATAGCCACGCATGTCGCAAGCAGGTACACCGAGCTCACCAGCTGGATGCGGTCGAGGCCCACGCCCAGCTCCTTTTGCATCACGGGCAACGCCACGGTCACGACGGTCGAATCCAGACACGACATAAACGTCATGATGAGCACGGTAAACAGAATCGCCCATTTGTTCTTGCCATGGGTGTCGCCCTCAAGGGCAAGGTGCTCGCGGCGCAGCTGCTCTGCGGTTTTCTCCATATCCATCCTTTCGAGTGGCACAACGCAAAAAACGGGGCCCCAATCGCCTGCGAACAGTCGCGATTGGGGTCCCGCCTACGGAATCGGAACTATATGTCACCGGAACCCCAAGAGGCTCCGTCGCTTCATACGAGAAGCTAGCCTAGCACTGCTCGAGCGCCTGCTCAAGGTCGGCAATCAGATCGGCCGTGTCCTCGAGGCCGCACGACAGGCGCACCATGTCGGCGGAGATGCCGCAGGCGATGAGCTCCTCATCGTTCATCTGACGGTGCGTAGCGTTAGCGGGATGCAGGCAGCAGGTGCGAGCATCGGCCACATGCGTGGCGATCTGGGCGAGTTTAAGGCTCTTCATAAAGGTCTCGGCCGCCGCGCGACCACCGTTAAAGCCAAAGCTCACGACGCCGCAGGTACCGTTGGGCATGTACTTCTGAGCCAGGTCATAGTACTTATCGCCCTCCAGGCCCGGATAGCTCACAAAGCGCACCTTGGGATGGCTCTGCAGGAACTTAGCAACGGCCAGGCCGTTCTCACAATGACGCGGCATACGCACATGCAGGCTCTCGAGCGAGCTATTCAGGAAAAACGCCGCCTGCGGGTTCTGCATGGGGCCGAGGTCGCGCATGAGCTGAGCGGTTGCCTTGGTAATGAAGGCACCCTCGCGACCGAACTTCTCGGCATAGGTCACGCCGTGATAGCTCTCGTCGGGCGTGGTGAGACCCGGGAACTTGTCTGCATGGGCCATCCAGTCAAACTGGCCGTGGTCGACGATCACGCCACCCAGGTAGGCCGCATGCCCATCCATGTACTTGGTGGTAGAGTGCGTGACGATGTCGGCGCCCCACTCAAAGGGACGGCACATCACGGGCGTCGGGAAGGTGTTGTCGACCATCAGCGGCACGCCGTGGTCATGCGCGGCCTTGGCAAAGCGCTCAATATCGAGCACGGCAAGGGCGGGGTTGGCAATCGTCTCGCCAAAGACGAGCTTGGTATTGGGCTCAAAGGCTGCCTCCAGCTCCTCATCGGTGCAGTCGGGGGCGACAAACGTGCAAGTCACGCCCATGCGGCCCATGGTGTGGGCGAGCAGGTTATACGTACCGCCGTAGATAGCAGAGCTCGCGACCACGTGATCACCGGCACCGGCCACGTTAAAGATCGCGAGGAAGTTCGCGGCCATGCCCGAACTCGTGAGCATCGCAGCGGTGCCGCCCTCCATCTCGCAGATCTTGGCGGCGACCAGATCGCACGTGGGATTCTGCAGACGGCTGTAGAAGTAGCCCGACTCCTCCAGGTCAAACAGCTTGCCCATGTGCTCGGACGTGTCGTATTTCCACGTGGTGGACTGGTAGATGGGCACCTGGCGCGGCTCCGCATCGCCCGGATGATAGCCGCCCTGAACGCACGTGGTACCGATAGTCTGCTCGCACATATCCAACTCCCTTACTTGGGTTTTGTTTTATTCGGTTCACAATACCGCTACCCCGCACCCCTCTCAACCCATCCCGCCGATAGGTTATGGGACAAATTAATCAGGTTTATTTGTCCCAAATCTTAAGAAAGTGTTCGATGGCGAAAAACAATGAGATATGCACTGCGGTCTCGATAAGCGAATGCGCCAGCAAGGGTACCATAGGCGGGTACACCGCAATCAAGGAGACACCGATGAAGCAGATTGATACCACTCAGCTCAACACTGCCACCTGCCAGGCTCAGGCTGCCGAATACCACGCCCGCGGCTTTAACTGCGCGCAGGCCGTCGCCTGCACGCTCGCGCCCGCCGTCGGGCTCGACCCCCAGGTCGCCTTTACCCTCACCGAGGGCTTTGGCGCCGGCATGGGCGGCATGACCGAAACTTGCGGTGCCATCTCGGGCGCCGTGGCCATCATGGGCTTTGTAATGAGCGATGGCATGGAAAACCCCAAGACCAAGGGCCAGACCTACAAACTGTCGCGCGAGATTGCCAAGCGCTTTGGCGAGAAGAACACGACGACCGTCTGCGGCACGCTCAAGGGCATCGGATCGGACAAGGGTCCGCTCCGCAGCTGTCCCGGTTGCATCGACGATGCCGTCGAAATCGCCTGTGATGTACTAAAGCAGCTCGCCGAGTAAACGGCAGCGACATAAAACGACGGTCGGTGTGCTTGGGATCCGTCCAAAAGCACGCCGACCGTCGCCGTTAGAACTCGGCAAATTCGGGAGTGCTGACCTCAATCTCCTCGCGCCCCGCCATAAGCTCGCGCATCTTAGCGCAAAACGACCCCTGCTCCCCCGCCTTAAACACCAAATGAAGTGTCACGGCATCCGCGTACTCGGTATCCGAAACCTTGGCACCGGAATCCTGGGCCAAGCGAAGCACCTGCTCATACTGCGGATAGGCCACATGCACGTCAACAGGCACGACACTCGTCATCTCGACGATCTGCCCGGCCTCCTGAGCCGCGGCCACCGCCGCCTGCGTCGCCGCGGTATAGGCGCGTACCAAGCCACCGGGCCCCAACAACGTACCACCAAAATAGCGTGTCACTACGCAGCAAACATTTTTGAGCTCCGCACCGCGCAACACCTCGAGTGTCGGCATACCGCTCGTGCGGCTCGGCTCACCATCATCGCTCTGGCGCTCGCGTCCATCGACCAAAATCCACGCGGGAACATTGTGTCGAGCGTCGTAATGACGCTTGCGAACCATCTCGATAAAGGCATTCGCCTCGTCCTCGGACTCAATATGGACCAGCTGGGCAATAAACCGGCTCTTGCGGTCCACAAACTCGCCCGAAACCTCAATATTCGATTGCAGAGTAAAATAGCTGTCCAACAAAGCCCCTCAACAAAACTAAGCGCGGCAACAAACAGCCTCAATAATACGATAACCCTAGTAAAAAGAATGGCAACGCCGATGATTCCGTCAACGAAAGCGAGAACCCGTCAGCGCGAGCAAGGTGCCTTGAAAGCCGAGGGCATTGACCTTATGGTCATGCCCGAAGGTTTGAAAGGCAGATTGCCGCGCTGACGGGTTCGCAGCGTCAACAAAGTGCCGAGTGGGCCGATAAGCCGGGTTCTGTCGTGAACGGTCATTTATCTTGTCTGCACGTTACCGTGCAGCTCCACGCACGCTACCCGAACGCGGACCGGGCCGGCCCATAGCGTTCCTATTCGCGCTTGCTCCGGATGGGGCTTGCCAAGCCGCCGTGTTGCCACGACGCTGGTGGTCTCTTACACCACCGTTTCAGCTTTTCCCTTTACGCCTTGCGGCGCAGGTGGGAGTCTTCTTTTCTGCGGCGCTTTCCGTCGGATCACTCCGCCCGGCCGTTAGCCGGCATCCCGCCCTCTGGAGCCCGGACTTTCCTCACGCGTACTGCAAGCAGCACATCGCGCGACCGTCTGGCCCACTCAGCAGTGCAAAAGTGTAACACACCGTTGCCGCAGGCAATGGCACAACGCAAACGCTCGACACGATAAACCAAGAACCGCCATGCGCTACAATGGTCCTGTCGATGGGCAACGTCGTCAGTCGAGACGCGACCGCGCTCCGCACCCCTCCGTCTACTCGGTGTGTTCCCGCCTCCTCCCCGAGGCGGGATGTCGGCTTTTTTCATGCACCGACAATCCAATAGCCTGTGGACAGCCCGGCAGCATTGCGCATCTCGGCGCCAAATGCAGGCTTATAGGACAAAATGTGTGTCCCGATAGAACATCCGTTTCCATCCATTAA
>JAQDHS010000015.1:0-61251 GCA_027663555.1 Coriobacteriaceae bacterium AM04S-08
GCCGTGTTCCGCTATGCGGTTGTCAATTTGCGAAAGAAATTATGCGTCACCAAAAGGACAGGTTTATTTTGGTAGTTTTTCCTGCTTGAATTTGAAACATTCCGTTTGGTCAAAGCGTATCTATGGTGAGGGCCCCATCAAGAACCATCAGTGTCACCGGGAGGTGATTATGGAAGAACAAGCTTTTAGACAGGCGGTCGAGGATCACCGAGATGTCGTGTTCCGAATCGCCTTGACGTATCTGCGTGATCGCGCTGACGCCGACGATGTCGCTCAAGACGTCTTTCTAAAGTTACTCAAAAGCGATACGCATTTTGAAAGCTGGGAGCATCTTCGTCGATGGCTCATCCGGGTCACGATCAATGAATGCAAATCTCTCTTTCGAAAGCCGTGGAGGCGCGTGGAGGATATTGAAAGTCTGACCGATTCGCTCTTGACGGCGCAGGACGAGACCAAGGCCGTCCTATTAGACGTCATGCGGCTTCCGGAACGATTCCGTATCTCCATCGTGCTCTATTACTATCTGGGCTTCTCGACTTCAGAAATTGCCGAGTTACTGCATGTGCCAGCCGCGACCGTTCGAACGCGTTTAGCTCGCGGCAGATCGAAGCTCAAGTTCATCCTAGAGGAGGGCGACCGTGAAATCCAACCAGATCAAGCAGGCCTTCGAGTCCGTCCAAGCCGATAGCGATCTTGCTGACCGTGTTCTTTATGCCGCTGCTGGCGAGCCGCTTCGCCGAAAGGGTCACGCGAAGCCTCTGTATGTTGCCGTAATCGGATGTCTTGCCGGAGTGCTGGCGACCGGAGGGGTCGCCTACGCTGTTGTCAATTCCAGTTATTTTGCCTCTGCCTGGGGAAACCATGGCAACGGAGAGTCCGTTACCTGGACAAATGGCGGCTCGTCGGGGACGAAATATACCTACACCAGAGAGTTTGGTGATGGTATCGCGCCCCAAAGCCTGGAGGGTGCAGTCCAGAAGGTCAATCTGTCCGTCGAGGGCAACGGCTATACGCTCGACATTCATGAGATGGCAATCGACGAGAACGGTTGCGGTGCTGTGACGTTTACATTGTCCAATCCGAATGGCGTTAGCTACTACAAGCCGGCGGCAGAGCTTGGCGAACTTGTTCTCTATGGTGAAGAAGAAGGGGGCGTCAGTACACCCAGCATGAACTTCGGCGAGGAATGGGCTGATACACGCTGCACCATTGATAAAGACACATCAAGCGACACGGTCATTAACGGCACGATGTACTTTGCATCTTGGAATCGCGATCGAGATTTACGACATGCGGTCACCTGGAATATCAGTTGGACGGAGGGCAAAGGTGAGGATGCGAAGGTGATCGAGGTATCGACGCCAGAGTTTAACGTCGGAGCGCACGTCGATACAAAGGAGCTCCGCTCCGACGACTCGCCTCTCGAGATCAGCCCGTTTTCCATCCAGACGCACATCGATGATCTGGGCTATGAAGCAGTTGATCATAAACTGACCGTCAGCTACAAGGATGGATCGGAGCAGATTATCGAAGATGACGACGCAGGGGCGTACAATTTCTATGTTTCGATGGCGCGCAATAGCGGAGAGAACATCTGGGTTCCGACAAAACTGATCAATGTCGATCAAGTGGTCTCGGTGACCCTCGAGGGCACGAGATGCACATCAACAGGAGAGACCGAAACAGAAGTACCCTTTACCATCGTCTATTCGTAAGGTCTAGGCCGCTTCCTGCTAGAGGAAGCGGCCATTTTTGCGTTACATGGACGGCTGGAATGGGCACTTGCGCACAGGCGGGGATTCCTTTTATGGAGGCTTTGCGGAAATATGGCTATTTTGGGATACGCCCGGCGGCGTGGTCTGTTGACGGCACAGCTAACGGCACGTATCCTATCGAACTGCGTGTTTCGTAGGGGGATGCTGACCCCTCGATTCAAGCCGTTGCACTTTACAGAAAGCTGGAATCATTCGAGAAGGAGTACGCTTTGCCTACTATTAACCAGCTGGTTCGCCAGGGCCGTCGTTCCGTGCCCAAGAAGTCCAAGAACGCTGCTCTGCAGCACAACTCCCAGAAGCGCGGCGTGTGCACCCGCGTCTTCACCACGAGCCCCAAGAAGCCGAACTCGGCTCTTCGTAAGGTTGCCCGTGTTCGCCTCGTCAACGGCATCGAAGTTACTGCTTACATCCCGGGTGAGGGCCACAACCTGCAGGAGCACTCCATCGTGCTCGTCCGCGGCGGTCGTGTCCGTGACCTCCCTGGTGTCCGTTATCACGTCATCCGTGGCGCCTACGACGCTGCTCCGGTCCAGAACCGTATGCAGGCCCGTTCCAAGTACGGTGCTAAGCGCCCCAAGGCTAAATAAGCCAGATAACGTTTTGATACTTTCGCCGTGCGCCGCCTAAGCGCCGCACGGTAGACACTTAAGGAGATTTCACATGCCGCGTCGTGCAGCAGCTAATCGTCGTGAGGTTCAGCCTGACGCCGTTTACAACAACCGCCTGGTGACTCAGCTCATCAACAAGGTCCTTCTTGACGGCAAGAAGGCCACCGCTGAGCGCATCGTTTACACCGCTTTCGAGATCGTTGCCGAGAAGTCCGAGGGTGGCGACGCTCTCGCTACCTTCAAGAAGGCTATGGACAACGTCAAGCCCACGCTCGAGGTTAAGCCCAAGCGTGTCGGTGGCGCTACCTATCAGGTCCCGATGGAGGTCAACTCCCGTCGTTCCACCGCTCTGGGCATCCGCTGGATCGTCAACTTCTCCCGCGCTCGCAAGGAGAAGACCATGGCCGAGCGTCTCGCTAACGAGATCCTCGACGCCTCCAACGGTCTTGGCGCTTCCGTCAAGAAGCGTGAGGACGTCTTCAAGATGGCCGAGGCCAACCGCGCGTTCTCTCACTATCGTTGGTAAGTTAAGGTAAGGAACTAACATGGCTAAGCCTAAGTACAAGCTTTCCGATACCCGTAACATCGGCATCATGGCCCACATCGATGCCGGTAAGACCACCACGACCGAGCGTATTCTTTACTACACCGGTAAGACCCACAAGATCGGTGAGGTCCATGAGGGCGCTGCCACCATGGACTGGATGGTTCAGGAGCAGGAGCGCGGCGTAACCATTACCTCCGCTGCTACCACGTGCTTCTGGAACAAGGACGGTAAGGACTACCGCATCCAGATCATCGACACCCCGGGCCACGTTGACTTCACCGCCGAGGTCGAGCGCTGCCTGCGCGTCCTCGATGGCGCTGTCGCCGTCTTCGACGCCGTTGCCGGCGTTCAGCCCCAGTCTGAGACCGTTTGGCGTCAGGCTTCTACCTTCAACGTCCCCCGCATCGCCTTCATCAACAAGTATGACCGCGTGGGCGCTGACTTCTTCAACGCTATCGAGACCATGAAGGATCGTCTCGACGCCAACGCCGTGGCCGCTCAGGTCCCGATGGGCGCCGAGGACAACTTCTGGGGCGTCATCGACCTCGTTACCATGACTGCATGGGACTTCAAGGCCGACGAGAAGGGCATGACCTACCCCGAGCCGATGGACGAGATCCCGGCTGAGTTTGCCGACATCGCTGCCACCAAGCGCGAGGAGCTCCTCGACGCTGCTGCCAGCTTTGACGACGAGCTCATGGAGAAGATCCTCATGGAGGAGGACTTCACCGTCGAGGAGCTCAAGGCTGCTCTGCGCAAGGGCGTTCTGGCCAACGAGCTCAACCTCGTCTTCGTGGGCTCCGCCTACAAGAACAAGGGCGTTCAGGAGCTGCTCGACGCTGTCGTCGACTACCTGCCCAGCCCGCTCGACGTTGAGGCCGTCACCGGTACCGATCCGGACACCGGCGAGGAGATCCAGCGTCATCCTTCCTTCGACGAGCCTTTCTCCGGCCTGGTCTTCAAGATCATGACCGACCCGTTCGTCGGTAAGCTCACCTACGTCCGCGTTTACTCCGGCCGCGCCGAGTCCGGCTCCTACGTGGTCAACGCTTCCAACGGTCAGCGCGAGCGTCTCGGCCGCATCCTCGAGATGAACGCCGCCGAGCGTATCGACCGTGACGACGCTGCCGCCGGCGACATCGTCGCTTGCGTCGGCTTCAAGAACTCCACCACCGGTGACACCCTGTGCGCCGAGGGCAAGGAGATCGTCCTCGAGAAGATCGAGTTCGCTAAGCCCGTTATCGACGTTGCCATCGAGCCCAAGACCAAGGCCGAGCAGGACAAGATGTCCCTGGCTCTGACCAAGCTCGCCGAGGAGGACCCGACCTTCCAGGTGTCCACCAACCACGAGACCGGCCAGACCATCATCGCCGGCATGGGCGAGCTGCACCTCGAGATCATCGTCGACCGTCTGCTCCGCGAGTTCAAGGTTGACGCTAACGTCGGTAAGCCCCAGGTTGCCTACCGCGAGACCGCCGGTCACGACGTCGAGAAGGCTGAGGGCAAGTTCGTCCGTCAGTCCGGCGGTCGCGGTCAGTACGGCCACGCCGTCATCAAGCTCGAGAAGATGGAGGAGGGCTTCGGCTACGAGTTCGTCAACGCTATCGTCGGCGGCGTCGTGCCCAAGGAGTACATCCCGTCCATCGACAAGGGCATCCAGGAGGCCCTGAACACCGGTGTTATCGCCGGCTTCCCGGTCCTCGACGTTAAGGTCACCCTGTTCGACGGTTCTTACCACGAGGTCGACTCCTCCGAGGCCGCCTTCAAGATCGCCGGTTCCATGGCTATCAAGGACGCTCTCAAGAAGTCCGATCCGCAGCTGCTCGAGCCGATCATGGCTGTCGAGGTCGAGACCCCCGAGCAGTACATGGGCGACGTTATGGGCAACCTCTCCGGTCGCCGCGGCAAGATCGAGGGCATGGAGGATCGCAAGAACAGCAAGCTCATCCGTGCCAAGGTGCCGCTGGGCGAGATGTTCGGTTACGCTACCGACCTTCGCTCCCAGACCCAGGGCCGTGCATCCTACACGATGCAGTTCGACTCTTATGAGCCCGCGCCCAAGTCCATCGTGGACGAGGTCATGAGCAAGAACGCCTAAGTTCGAGCTCCCTGTTACGTAATCCGCGAGAACATCTCTCGCACTCTTTGGAGGTTTAAGTTGGCTACCCAGAAGATCCGCATTCGCCTCAAGGGCTATGATCACGAGGTCGTCGATCAGTCCGCGAAGCTCATCGTCGAGACCGCTCAGAAGACCGGTGCTCGCGTTTCCGGTCCTGTCCCCCTGCCCACCGAGCGCAACCTGTACACGGTTATCCGCTCGCCGCACGTGAACAAGGACTCCCGTGAGCAGTTCGAGATGCGCACCCACAAGCGCCTCATCGACATCCTCGACCCCACCTCGGGCACCGTTGATTCGCTCATGCGTCTCGACCTCCCCGCTGGCGTCGACATCGACATCAAGCTCTAAGCGATATCGCTCATAGCTTACAGAGCCCCGCTGCCATTACGGTAGCGGGGCTCTTTTGTTTTGCATGATGGGTTTTGACCGCCTGGTAATGCTGCTGAGTAGGTGGCTGCGGCGCCCTATTCGCCCAAGGGGCGCAGCGACGCCTCCTCAAAATGGAAGGATCGCAAGCCGTCTTCTGTTTCGATGCACGCGCGTCCAAAGGTATCGACGGTTTTAAAGATGCCTCGCGCCTGCTCGTCACCGGCAGGGGAGCGGGCGATAACGTGCTTTCCAATCCAATTGAGGTGAGCGACATATTCGCCGTGGACGGGCGCGAGCGATCCGGTGTTTTCTTCCATGGCGTTGAGGCGTTCTGCCCAGGCATCTACAGCGTCTATAACTGCGTGATAGACCTCATCGAGGAGCATGTCGACAGCAGGAACGTTCTCGTTAAGGTCCGAGAGACCGATTGCCGGCAGGCCGCCATCGGGCACCTCCGTGGGCACATAGTTCACGTTGACGCCGATGCCACAGACCGCAAAGGGGTTGCCTTCGTTATCGCGTGCGGCTTCGACCAGAATGCCGCCGAGCTTGCGTCCTCGCGCGACCAGGTCGTTGGGCCATTTGAGGCCAATCTCGTTTGCAAGACCCTGCTTTTCGAGCGCCTCGAGCACCGCTAGGCCGCTGACGGCGGCAAGGCCAGAGTACTTGGCGGGATCAACACGAGGACGTAGGACAATCGAGAGTAACAGATTGCCGGCGGTTGAATCCCACTTGTGGCCGCGTCGGCCGCGTCCTGCTGTCTGAGTCCGGGCGGCAAGTCCTGTGCCGTGCGGCGCTCCCTGTTTTCCTGCTTCGAGCAGGTCATCGTTGGTCGATCCGGTTACGTCGACTATCGTTAATTTGGCATCCATAACGGCTGCTACCTCCTTAATGAATAAGTGAATAACGCAATGGTGTCGAGAGATAGACACAATGTGAAGCCTGTGTCGCATTTGGGCAATTTAATGTTAACACGTCAACAACGACTGAAATGCGCTATCCTCTCATGGTCGATGTAAACACGTCAACAACTCAAAGGAGGTTAGTGATGGGTTTCACGATTCTTGGAACGGGCTCGGCGCTTCCTAAGCGCAGTGTTTCCAATGACGAGCTGTCCGAGTTCCTCGATACCTCGGATGAGTGGATTTTTACCCGCACAGGTATCAAGAGCCGCCACGTCTGCACCACCGAGTCACTTGATGACCTTGCCGTAGCGGCGAGCGAGCGGGCACTCCAGGTGTCCGGAATCGACGCGAGCCAGTTGGATTTGATCGTCTGCTCGACGACGACGGGTGACCATCTTGTTCCCGCTGAGGCGTGTGCCGTTGCTGAGCGACTAGGCGCGACGTGCCCTGCCTTCGATGTCTCGGCGGCCTGCGCCGGCTTCGTATTTGCGCTCGATGTTGCCGAGGGCTATATCGCCCGAGGACGAGCCAAGCATGTGCTTGTCGTTGCCGCCGAGCAGATGACGCGCGCGCTCGACTGGACCGACCGCGCCACCTGCGTGCTCTTTGGCGATGGGGCAGGCGCCGCGGTGATTGAGGCCGGGGGAGACAGCCCCCTTGCCGTTGAGCTTTCGACGGCGTCCGACGTCGAGACGTTGCGCGTTCCCGGACTGGTCGGCACCTCGCCGTTTAAGGCCTCCGTAGATAGCGAGAGCGTGCTGTCCATGAATGGCCGCCGTGTGTTCAAGTTCGGCGTCAACGCCATCTGTGACACGGTTCATAAGCTTGCGAGCGATGCGGGCATTTCGGTCGAAGACATCGACCATTTTGTATTCCATCAGGCTAACGAACGAATCCTGAGCCAGGCAGTCAAGCGCCTCGGCGTGCCAGGCGAGCGCGTGGTTCGAACGCTGCGCGAGACCGGCAATATTTCGAGCGCCTGTATTCCCTTTGCGCTTGATCGGCTGGCGCGCACCAACGCACTGAATGCGGGCGACACCATCGCCCTCGTTGGATTTGGCGCCGGTCTGGATATAGGTGGCTATCTACTTCGTTGGAAGTAGTCGCACATAGGAAATAAAACGCCCCTAGGGCACAAACAAAGGAGAACTACCATGGCAGATCAGAAGACCTTCGAGCGCGTTTGTGATGTTATCCGCGAGACCGCCGGTCTTGACGACGTCGAGATGAAGCCCGAGTCCACGCTCGAGGAGATTGGTCTCGACAGTCTGGGCACCGTCGAGATCCTCGTCGCCGTTGAGGATGAGTTTGGCATCCAGCTCGATACCGAGGAGAACCCCAAGACGGTCGGCGAGTTCGCCGATACGGTCGAGGCGGCATTGGAGAAGTAGAGATGCTCAAGACTCCTCTCTGCGATCTGCTCGGCATCGAAAAGCCCGTGTTCCAGGGCGGTATGGCCTGGATCGCCGACGCCTCGCTGGCGTCCGCAGTGTCCGAGGCGGGCGGCTTAGGGATTATCGCGGCCATGAACGCCGACGCCAACTGGCTGCGCGACCAGATTCATGAGCTGCGCGCCAGGACGGATAAGCCCTTTGGCGTCAACGTCATGCTCATGAGCCCGTTTGCCGACGAGGTCGCGCGGGTCGTGATTGACGAGCGGGTGCCGGTCGTCGTGACGGGTGCCGGCAATCCCACCAAGTACATGAAGGCGTGGAACGAGGCGGGCATCAAGGTCATCCCGGTCGTTGCCTCGGTGGCGCTGGCGCGCCTCGTGGCGCGTCGTGGAGCCACTGCCGTGGTTGCCGAGGGTACCGAATCAGGCGGCCATATTGGCGAGACCTCGACGATGGCACTGGTGCCGCAGGTTGTCGATGCGGTCGATATTCCCGTGGTTGCGGCTGGCGGTATCGCTGATGGCCGCGGCGTGGCGGCCGCCTTTATGCTGGGCGCCGCCGGCGTGCAGGTGGGTACGCGCTTTCTGATCGCAGATGAGTGCACCGTATCGGAGCAGTACAAGGAGATGGTCCTGAAGGCCAACGACACCTCGACGCGTGCGACCGGCCGCTCGACGGGACACCCGGTGCGTGCCCTCAAGAGCCCCTTCACCAACGCCTACGCCAAGAGCGAGGCGGCGGGCGTAAGCGTCGAGGAGCTCGGGGCCATGGGCACGGGCGCCCTTCGCAAGGCCGCCAAGGACGGCAATTACGAAGAGGGCTCGTTTTTGTGTGGACAGATTGCCGGCATGGTCAACGAGCGCCAAAGCGCACGTGAAATCGTTGACGACCTGGTCGATGGCGCCGAGCACGTCCTGAAGGGTGCGTGCGCATGGGTGGCGTAGCGTTTCTGTTTGCCGGCCAGGGCGCCCAGCACCCCGCGATGGGCGTCGACCTGATCGAGGCATCGCCGGCGGCCGCCGAGGTGTTCGCCATTGCCGACGAGGTGCGCCCGGGGACCAGTGAGCAGTGCCGAAGCGCCTCCAAGGAGGAGCTCTCGCAGACCGAGAACACGCAGCCGTGCGTGTTCGTTCACGATCTGGCAGCGGCTGCCGCCCTGCGTGAGCGCGGCGTGGTACCTGCCGCCTGTGCGGGTTTTTCGCTTGGCGAGGTCGCCGCGCTCACCTTTGCGGGGGCATTTGATACGCGAGAGGGTTTTGAGCTCGTGTGTGAGCGCGCGGCATTGATGGCCACGGCGGCCGAGCGTCACCCCGGCGGCATGCGCGCCGTCATCAAACTCGATGCGGCACAGGTCGAGGGCCTGACAAAACAGGCAGGCGAGGACTGCTGGCCGGTCAACTACAACAGCCCCCAGCAGACGGTTGTGGCCGGAGCGCCCGATGCGTTGCAGACCCTCGACGTCCTGGTAAAAGAGGCTGGCGGTCGCGCCATGAAGGTCGCGGTGTCGGGTGCATTCCATAGCCCCTATATGGCCGAGGCGACCTGTGGCCTTGCTGCATATATCGAGGCCGGTCACGCGCCGTCCCCGTTGCTCATTCCTGTTATGGCAAACATGACGGCAGCGCCCTATCCGGCCGACCCGCAGGCGGCATCGGAGGTGCTGGCCAACCAGGTGAGTCATGCCGTTCGCTGGGTCGACACGCTGCATACTCTGCAGAATCAGGGCATCGACACGTTTATTGAGGTCGGCCCTGGCAAAACGCTGTCGGGCCTGGTCAAGCGTACGCTGAGCGACGTTCGCGTGTATTCGTGCGAAACGGCCGAGCAGGTCGCAGCTATTGCCGACGAGCTCGCATAGTCCACAGGGCTGTAACCCGAAAGGAATGACATGGGCAACTTGAACAACGGCGCGCTCGAGCGCAACGACTCACGTCGCGCGGCACTAATCACGGGCGGCTCGCGGGGTATCGGCCGCGCCTGCGCTGTCGGTCTGGCGGAGGACGGCTTTGATATCGCCGTCATCTATGCCGGAAGCGTCGATGCGGCGCGTGAGACGTGCGAAGCCTGTGAGGCGGTTGGCGCCACGGCACGCGCATATCAATGCGACGTGGCCGATCCCGCTGCCGTCAACGCGTGCGCGGAAGCGGTCCTCAACGACTTTGGTTCCATTTGGGCGCTCGTCAACAACGCCGGCATCACCCGCGATGGCCTGCTCATGCGCATGGGCGATGACGCATTCGATCGCGTGCTCGATGTCAATCTCAAGGGAACATTCAATATGACGCGCGCGCTCACCAAGACCTTTATGCGCCAGCGCGGCGGTTGCGTCGTCAACATGAGCTCGGTCGTGGGCCTGATGGGCAATGCCGGGCAAGCCAACTACGCTGCTTCCAAGGCGGGCGTGATAGGGCTTACCAAGGCGGTGGCGCGCGAGCTTGCGCCTCGTGGCGTACGAGCGAACGCGGTCGCTCCCGGGTTTGTCGAGACAGATATGACGGCAAAGCTCTCGGAGAAGGTGCGTACGGCAACCGAGGAACAGATTCCCCTTAAGCGCATGGCACGTCCCGAGGAAGTGGCCGGCGTGGTGCGCTTTTTAGCGAGCGATGCGGCTGCTTACATTACGGGCGAGGTCGTGCGCGTCGACGGCGGAATGGCGATGTAGAAACCAGGGCCGAAGAACGGCTTGGATGAGGAGACCATGATGGAACAGAGAGTTGCAATCACCGGCATCGGTGCCGTATCGCCGCTCGGCAACACCGCGCTTGCCACCTGGGCGGCCATGTGCGCCGGGACCTGTGGCATCGGCCCGATCACGCACTTTGATACCGATGCGTTTACCGTCAAGGTGGCGGCCGAAGTCAAGGGCTTTGACGGCAACGAGTACTTTGGCAAGCGCGACGCCAAGCATCTGGACCCCTGCGTTCAGTTTGCGCTGGTGGCTTCGGACGAGGCAATGCACGATGCGGGCTTTGATGCCGAAGGCGCCATCGATCGCGAGCGCCTGGGCGTTTACGTGGGGTCGGGCGTGGGCGGCATGCAGACGCTCGTCGACAACGTCCATACGATTGCCGACCGTGGGCCCCGCCGCGCATCGCCTTACATGATCGCGATGATGATCCCCAACATGGCATCGGGCAATATCGCAATCCGTCACAAGGCAAAGGGACCGACCCTGCCAGTCGTGACTGCGTGCGCGACCTCGGCCCATGCGGTGGGCGAGGCGTTCCGTGCTATTAAGCACGGCTATGCCGACGCGATCCTCGCGGGCGGTGCCGAGGCGGCCATTATCCCCGATGCTGTTGCAGGCTTTACGTCCTGCCGCGCATTGACCACCAACCCCGATCCCGCGACGGCCTGCCGCCCGTTCGACGCAGACCGCGATGGCTTTGTGATGGGTGAGGGCGCCTGCGTGCTGGTACTCGAGAGCATGGAGCATGCGCAGGCGCGCGGTGCGCACATTTATGCCGAGGTCGTGGGCTACGGCAACACCGATGATGCCTATCACATTACGAGTCCCGACCCCGATGCCGCCGGCATTGCCCGTGCGATATCGCTGGCGGTAGCCGAGGGCGACGTCAAGCCTTCCGAGGGTCTCTACATCAACGCCCACGGCACCTCGACCAAGCTCAACGATTCGTCCGAGACGACAGGCATTAAGCGGGCGCTCGGCGAGGACGCGGCACGCGCCGCACACGTCTCGTCGACCAAGTCGATGACCGGGCACATGATCGGTGCCACGGGTGCCATCGAGGTCATGGCCTGTGCCATGGCGCTCGAGCAGGGCGTGGTGCCCCCGACCATTAACTGCCACACGCCCGATCCCGCCTGCGATCTTGATTACACGCCTAATCGAGCGGTTCGCGCCGACCTTACCTGGGCGCTTTCGACCAACCTGGGCTTTGGCGGGCACAACGCCGCCATCGCGCTGCGTAGATATACGAGGAGCTAGAGCATGGATTCCAAAAGACTTGCCGAGATAGCCGATGTGATGGAGGACCGCGGCCTCACGCGCGTACGCGTTGAGGAGCCCGATGGCACCGCGGTCGAACTCGAGCGCGCGAGTGTGGCGCAGCCGGTTGCCGTGCCCATGCCTATGCCGGGTGCCGTGGCCGCTCCGGCGGTGGCTCCTGTCGCCATGCCTGCCGCCGCGCCGGAGCCCGCCGCGCAGGGGCCTGCCGCCGCGCCGGAGCCCAAGGGCACCGAGGTGGCTGCTCCCATGGTGGGCGTCTTCTATGCGGCCCCTGCGCCGGGCGACGAGCCGTTTGTGCGCGTGGGCTCCAAGGTCAAGGCCGGCGAGACCCTCTGCATCATCGAGGCCATGAAGGTTCTCAACGAGGTGACGGCCGAGGCAGACGGTGAGGTGCTCGAGATCTGCGTGGCCGACGGCGACCTCGTGGAGTTTGGCAGCTGCCTCATGAGGATCGGATAGGTGATATCCATGAACAAAGAAGAGCTCAAGAAGCTATTACCGCATCGCGAGCCGATGCTTTTGCTCGACGAAGCCGAGCTGGTGGGCGACGAGGCCCACGGCAAGATCACGATTACAGGCGACGAGTACTTTTTGCAGGGACATTTTCCGGGAAACCCGGTCGTTCCCGGCGTGATTCAGTGCGAGATGCTCGCCCAGAACTGCTGCGTGCTGCTGGTGGGCGATGAGGAGGCGCGCGGCGCGACGCCGTTCTACACGAGTCTGGACAAGGTGCGCTTTAAGCGTCCGGTGCGCCCGGGCGACACGGTGGATCTAGTGTGCTCCATCACGCGTGCGCGCGGGCCGTTCCGCTTTGCGACGGGTGCTGCGAGCGTCAACGGTGAGGTTTGCTGCCGCGCCGATATGTCTTTTGCACTCATGCACGAAAGTTAAGGAAGGCTCCATGTTCGACAAAGTGCTCATCGCCAACCGCGGCGAAGTCGCGGTCCGTGTTATCCGCGCGTGCCGCGATATGGGCATCAAGACCGTCGCCGTTTATTCCACGGCCGATGCGGACGCGCTACACGTGCAGCTTGCCGACGAGGCGTATTGCATCGGCGGCCCGCGTCTTGCCGAGAGCTACCTCAACGACGATGCCGTGCTCACCTGTGCCGTAAAGTCGGGAGCTAAGGCAATTCATCCCGGCTATGGCTTCTTTTCCGAGAAGGCGAGCTTCGTGCGCGACTGCGACAAGTTCGGTCTGGCGTTTGTCGGTCCTTCGGCCGAGGTGATCGACAGCATGGGCGACAAGGACGCCGCACGCCGAACGGCCGCTGCTGCGGGCGTGCCCATCGTGCCGGGCTGCGATTTGCTCAAAAGCCCCGAGGAAGCAACGGCCGAGGCCGAGCGCATCGGCTGCCCCGTGCTTATTAAGGCGCGCGCGGGCGGCGGCGGTCGCGGTATTCGCAAGGTCGAGCGCGTGGAAGATGCGGCAAAGGCGTTCATCGAGGCGCGTGCCGAGGGTGAGGCCGTTTTTGGCGACGGCGAGTGCTACATGGAGAAGTTCGTTGCGCCGGCGCATCACGTTGAGGTACAGATTATGGCCGATAAGCAGGGCCATGTGTTTTCGCTCGGCGAGCGCGAGTGCTCGGTGCAGCGCCGCAACCAAAAGCTGATCGAGGAGAGCCCCGCGCCGTGCCTCGACGGACGCGATGATATTCGCGCGCGCATGCACAAGGCCGCGCGCGACCTGGCTCGTGCCGTTGGCTATGAGGGCGCTGGCACCATCGAGTTTTTGTACTCAGATGACGGCAATTTCTACTTTATGGAAATGAACACGCGCTTGCAGGTGGAGCATCCGGTTACGGAGTTTGTGACCGATACCGACCTGGTTAAGTGGCAGCTGCGCGTGGCTGCCGGCCAGCCCTTGCCGTTTGAGCAGGAGGACGTACCGGTCCGCAACCATGCCATGGAATGCCGCATCAATGCCGAGACGCCGGACTTCCTTCCGTCGTGCGGAACGATCACCACGCTGCGTGTACCGGGCGGTCCGCGCGTGCGCTGGGACTCGGCCATGTTTACCGGTGCTGCCGTTCCGCCGTACTACGACTCCATGCTCGGCAAGCTCATCGTGTGCGCACCTACGCGCGACGGCGCCATTCGCAAGATGCGCTCGGCCTTGGGCGAGCTCGTGATTGAGGGCGTGAGCGAAAACAGTGAGCTTCAGCTCGACGTGCTGGCAAACGACGAGTTCTTGTCGGGCATGTATCACACCGATCTGATGGGGCATCTCTATGCTGATGAATAGAAAAGCGAAGACGGTCAATGTCCTTGAGGGGCCGATAACCGAGTCGTGTGCCGAGTTTCCCGCGCGTCACGTGTTTATCAAGTGCCCGGAGTGCCGCCGCGTGATCGATGAGGCGCGTCTGCGCGACAACCTCGAGGTCTGCCCTCGTTGCGGTAAGCACTTTCGTGTGAGCGGGCGCGACCGTATGCGCATGACGGTTGACGAGGGCACGTTTGAGGAATGGGATGCTAATCTGGCGTCGGAGGACTTCCTCTCGTTTCCCGGTTATGCCGACAAACTCAAGAGCGTGAGCGAGCGTTCGGGCGAGCGCGATGCCGTTGTGTGCGGCAGGGGCAAAATCTGCGGTTGCGATACAGCTCTCTTCTTTATGGACGCCAACTTTATGATGGGCTCGATGGGTTCTGTGGTGGGCGAAAAGATCTGTCGCACATTTGAGCGAGCGACCGAGCTGGGATTGCCAGTTGTCGGCTTTACCGTTTCGGGCGGTGCGCGCATGCAAGAGGGCGTGACATCGCTTATGCAGATGGCCAAGATTTCTGCGGCAGTTAGGCGCCACAGCGAGGTGGGCGGCCTGTATATCACGGTGCTCACCGACCCCACGACCGGAGGCGTAACCGCGAGCTTTGCCATGGAGGGCGACATTATCCTGGCCGAGCCCGATGCCCTGACGGCATTTGCCGGCCCGCGCGTGATCGAGCAGAACATGCACAAGCGCCTGCCCAAGGGATTCCAGCGCTCCGAGTTTTTGCTGGAGCACGGCTTTTGCGATGCCGTTGTTCCGCGTGGCGAGATTGCGCTCACGGTAGGCGAGCTGTTGGCGCTGCACGAAGGGCACGCGCCCGGCCTGGGGGCACCGCATGAGATCGTGCATACGGGTCGCCGCGGCAAAAAGTTGGGACACTTGTTCAAGCGCTCGGCCGCACCAAAAACCGCGCTCGAGATTGTTAAGCAGACCCGCTCGGCAGATCGCGCCACGGCAGGCGAGATGATCTCGCTGGGCCTGGATGGATTTGTGGAGCTGCACGGCGACCGCTACTTTGGCGACGACGCTGCTGTGATGGCTGGCATTGGCTGGAAAGACGGATGCCCCGTAACGGTCATCGCCATCGAGCGCGGCACCACGACCAAAGAGCGCATGCGTCGCAACTTTGGTATGGCACATCCCGAGGGCTACCGCAAAGCGCGTCGCCTGATGCGCCAGGCCGAAAAGTTTGGTCGACCGGTTCTGTGCCTGGTCGATACTTCAGGCGCGTTTTGCGGCATCGGTGCCGAGGAGCGCGGCCAGGGTGAGGCGATTGCCCAGAATCTCATGGAGATGAGCGGCCTTAAGACGCCGATTGTCTCGGTGGTGACAGGCGAGGGCGGCTCTGGTGGCGCGCTGGCGCTGTCCGTGGCCGACCGCATCCTGATGCTCTCGAGCTCGGCCTATTCGGTCGTGAGCCCCGAGGCCTGTGCGTCGATCCTGTGGAAGGATACCGAGCGCGCGAATGAGGCCGCCGAGGCGCTTAAGCTCACGGCCCCCGATCTGCTGGCGCTCGGCATCATCGACGGCATTGTCGACGATAGGGGCCTGTCGCATGAGGAGATCGCCGGTGCCGTCATGTCTTCGGCATTTGATGCCTTCGATACGCTTGGGCAGCTCGACGACGCGACCCTCACAAACCTCCGCTATGAAAAGTACCGCACAATCGGTCGGTACCGCACGATGTGACAAAGGGGCAGCCCGTATGTCACATTGGGAAAGGCGTTCCATGTCACAAGTTTCTAACACCTCGTTTACAACGACGGTCTCATCAAACGCCATGGCCGTGGTGGACTATCTGTCCAAAAGCATGATGTCGGCGCTGCCCTTTATTGTCTGCGCGGCGTTGTTCCGCACCGTCGCCGTCATTATGGGCGAAGGCATGCTGGGCCTGTGGTCGGCCGATTCCGAAATCTATCGCCTGTTCTACAGTTGGCTTTATAACGCCGGCTACTACTTTTTGCCCATTTATCTTGGTTGGGCGGCCGCCCGCCAGCTCGGTTGCTCGGAGCAGCTGGGCATGATGCTGGGCGGCGTATTGATTGTGCCCGATCTGCTTAAGCTCGTTGATGCCGCATCGACGACGGGGGCATCGATGACTTTCGTGTATGGTCTACTTCCCGCGCCGGTCAACGATTACACGACGACTGTTATTCCGGTTCTCATCTCGGTGCCCGTGCTATGGCAGGTGGAGCGTTTCTTTAAGCGCACTATCCCTCAGGCTGTGGCGTTTTCTTTTGTACCGTTTGCAACCATGCTTGTCATGGTTCCGGTGTCGCTGTGTGTTACGGCGCCGGCAGGCAGCTATCTGGGCATGCTGTTGGGACAGTTTATGTTTATGCTTGGCAATTCCGGTGGCATCGTGTCGCTGCTCACGCTCATGGGGCTTGCCGCGGGCTGGGAGTTTCTTAAGATCGCGGGTGTCAGCAACGTTGTCCTATCGCTCGCCTATGCGCAGTTTATGAGTGTGGGAACGGATTCGTGCATCCTGATCGCCGCGACGATGGCAACGTTCGCCGTTTGGGGCATGCCCTTTGGCGCGTCGCTCCGCGTTGTGGATAAGGACGAGAAGGCGCTCATGCTGGGCTATTCGATCTCGGGCGTGCTTGGCGGCGTAAGCGAGCCGGCGCTGTACGGCTGCGGCTTTAAATATGGCAGGTGTCTGACATGCATGGCCATTGGCGGCGCCGTCGGAGGCCTTGTTGCGGCCGTGGGCCACGTTACGGCCTATACCATCGGCATGACGAATGTCCTTATGGTCATTGGCTTTGCCACGGGCGGCATTTCGAACCTGCTGTGGTGCTGCGCTGCCGGTGGCACGGCATTTGCGGTGTCTGCGGCGCTGAGCTACTGCTTTGGCGTGGTGCCGGCGAAGGGGCAGGTGACGGGGGACGGAGCCGATTTGCCCGAAACCTCGAAGAGCGTGGCCGAGGCAAGCGCATAAACCTGTGCGACAAAGGGACGGTCCCGCATGTCGCATTCCAAGGCCGTGGCCCGTGTGGGTTGCGGCCTTTTTGTATCTGGGGGACAAAGTGGCTACACTACAATCCGTTTGAGCAATAGATATATAGGTAGTACCGTGGGGGCGGATGCAGATGGTCGAGTGGATTGTTCGTCGTGCGCAGGGCGACCGTGCACGCGTGGGAACGTTGACGGGCATGGTGTGTATTCTCGCCAATGTGGCACTATGCGCTGCGAAGGGTGCAATTGGCGTGCTGTCGGGATCGGTTTCAATCGTGGCGGACGCTATGAACAACCTGTCTGATGCCAGCTCGAACATCGTGAGCGTGCTTGGCTTTAAGCTGGCGGGCAAGCCGGCAGACCCCGAGCATCCTTACGGCCATGGCCGCTACGAGTATCTCTCGGGTCTGGTCGTGGCGGCGCTCGTGCTGCTGATTGGCGTTGAGCTGGTGAAGTCCTCGGTTGAGCGCATCATCCACCCCGAACCTGTCGAGTTCTCGCTTGCCCTGGTGGCAGTCTTGGTGCTTTCGATGATTGTTAAGCTCTGGATGGCGGCCCTCAACCAAAAGCTCGGCGATCGCATTGAGTCCGAGACGCTGCATGCGACCGCTCAGGACTCAAAGAACGATGTCCTAGCTACGGGCGCCGTGCTGGCGTGCGCAATTGTTTCGCAGGTGACGCACATCAATCTTGACGCATGGGTCGGCCTTGCCGTTGGCGCCTATATCGGCTGGAGCGGCTTTGAGCTCATCCAGGATACGGTGAGCCCGCTTTTGGGCCAGGCACCCGATCCAAAGCTGGTCAAGCACATTCGAGACAAGATCATGAGCTACCCCGGCGTTTTGGGCGTTCACGATTTGATGGTTCACGACTACGGCCCGGGCAGGAAGTTCGCAAGCGCTCACGCCGAGATGGCAGCCGAGGCCAGCCCGCTGGAAAGTCACGACACGCTCGATAACATCGAGCAGTCGTTTAGGGTCGAAGACGGCATGATCGTCACGCTCCATTACGATCCCATCGTGACCGACGATCCAAAGGTGGCGAGCATGCGTCTGCGCATCAACGCTATGGCTCAAGAGATTGATAGCCGCCTCTCGATCCACGACCTACGCTGTGTTCCGGGCCCCACGCATACCAACGTGATCTTTGACTGCGTACGTCCCTCGGATTTGGCGATGAGCGCCGAGGACCTGAAGCGCGCGCTGGCGAAACGGGTCGAATCGGAATATCCCAAGTCGGTCGCCAAGATCACGATCGACGAAGACTACGTAGGCCATACCCACGAGTAGGGCTGTGCCAGCAAAGCAAGTTATACAGAAGGGGAGAGCATGAAGCGTCTATATCTACTCCGCCACGGTCAGACAGAATTCAACGTTAAAAAGCTCGTCCAGGGCCGCTGCGATTCTCCGTTGACCGATCTGGGCCGCAAGCAAGCGGGAATGGCAGCCGCATGGCTCAAAGCCCACGGCGTCGTCCCCGACAAAGTGGCCTCTTCGCCCTTAGGCCGAGCCATGGACACGGCTCAGCTCGTCGCATGCGAGCTCCTCGGCCCGGACACAGCAGTCGAGCCCTGCGAAGGCATCATCGAGCGCAGCTACGGCACCTTCGAAGAAGGCCCCCACGACGCCCTGCCCACCGACGTCTGGGACCCCGGCGAGGATTTGGTCCCCTTTGGAGGAGAGGGAAGCAAAGCGTTGCAAGAACGCATGGTAGCCACCCTCACCAATCTCATAAGCGCCGAGGATATCGAAACCCTTCTAGCAGTAAGCCACGGCAGCGCCAGCCGCCAATTCATCAAGGATGCAGCCCCAGAGGGCTTCGAGCTCCCAGCAAAACTCCCCAACTGCGCCATCATGATTTTTGATTTTGAAGAGTCCACGCCACAAGCAGAAGGCGAATCACATCAATGCAAGTTCACCCTCCAACAAATTGTGGATCCCCAACAAAGTCATTAGCCTGAGCGAGCAAGGTTTAGCAGACATCAACGTGGCGTTCCCGGTGTGCGGCGGAGGGGGCGGGCCTGAGACATATTAAGGTTGTCGCGAGTTCCGCACGAACAGGAGAGCACTTAATGTGCTCTCCGTCGTGAGCAGGACTGTAGAGCAGCAACCTTAATATGTCTCAGGCCCGCCCCCTCCGCCGCACACCGGGAACGTGCCGCGCACTTTACCTGCGTAAACAATGTGAGTGAAATATGAATCTCGATGGATACGCCCGCAGCCGTGTATACTAAACAGCTGTGTGAAACCAGGGGAGTATTCTGGCTGGACAAAATGCCTGCTTAATAGGGTTGTCAGGTAGTCCGGGCGTAATACAAGACTGGGGAGCACGTCGTGTAAGTAGTGGTCCTCTAGGGGCGTACGCTCGGTGGTGTACGCATTGTCCCAAGACCACGCGAGAGTTGGGATCATATCTTGATCAGCATGATTCTCGGCCGCAAGATTGGCATGACCCAGGTTTGGGACGAGGACGATAACGTCGTTCCCGTCACGGTCATCCAGGCTGGCCCCTGCGCTGTCTCGCAGGTTAAAACTCAGGCAACCGACGGCTATGACGCCGTCCAGATCGGTTTCGGCGACATCAAGGCCAAGAACGTGAACAAGCCCATGGCTGGTCACTTCGCCAAGGCTGGCGTCGAGCCTGTCCGCTTCCTTCGTGAGGTCCGCGTCGAGAACGGCGAGGAGCACAAGGTCGGCGAGGTCGTCACCGTCGCTGATTTCGCTGATGTCGAGAAGGTCGACGTCATCGGTACCTCCAAGGGTAAGGGCTTCCAGGGTCGCATCAAGCGCTGGGGTCAGCGCCGCGGTCCTATGACGCATGGTTCTCACTTCCAGCGTCACCCCGGTTCTATCGGTCAGTGCGCCTATCCTGCGCGCGTCCTCAAGGGCGTCAAGATGGCCGGTCACATGGGTAACGAGCGCGTTACCGTCAAGAACCTTTCCGTTGTCCGCATCGATGCCGAGCAGAACCTCATCTTGGTCAAGGGCGCTGTCCCGGGTGCCAAGAATGGTCTCGTCGCCATCCGTATGGCCTAAGGGCCCAGCCCATTTAGCCCAGCGTCATACCAAGGAGAACACTTAAATGGCAAAGTTTGAAGTAAAGAACAGCGAGGGCAAGAAGGTCGCCGAGGCCGAGCTCGCCGCTGAGGTGTACGGCATCGAGCCGAACATCCACGTTATGCACCACATCGTCAAGTGCCAGATGGCCTCTTGGCGTCAGGGCACCCAGTCCGCTAAGGGCCGCTCTGAGGTTTCCGGTGGCGGCAAGAAGCCTTGGCGTCAGAAGGGCACCGGCCGTGCCCGCCAGGGTTCCATCCGTGCTGCCCAGTGGCGTCACGGTGGCGTTGTCTTCGCCCCCAAGCCCCGTTCCTACGCTAAGCGTATGAACAACAAGGAGGTCAAGCTGGCTATGCGCTCCGCGCTGTCCGCCAAGCTGGCCGATGGCGAGCTCGTGCTCGTTGACGACTACGGCTTCGAGAAGCCTTCCACCAAGGCTGCCGTCGCCATGCTCAAGGCTCTCGGCCTTGAGGGCAAGCGTCTGACCATCATCGTTCGCGATGAGGACGTCAACGCCTACCTGTCGTTCCGCAACATTCCCAAGACGTTCATCATCACTGCCGACGAGGCCAACACCTACGATCTCGTCAACAACAACGCCGTGCTGATGCCCGCCGACATCGCCGCTCACTTCGGGGAGGTGCTTGCATAAATGACCGCCCACGAGATCATCATCCGTCCGATCGTGTCCGAGCGTTCCTTCTCCGGCATGGAGCAGAACAAGTACACGTTCGAGGTCGCCAAGGATGCTAACAAGTATCAGATCAAGGACGCTGTCGAGGAGATCTTCGGCGTCAAGGTCGTTCGCGTGAACACCTTGACGGTCAAGCCCAAGACCAAGCGCGTGCGCTATGTCGCCGGCAAGACCCGTTCTTGGAAGAAGGCCATCGTCACGCTGGCCGAGGGCGACACCATCGAGGTCTTTGGCAACCAGGCCTAAGACTCGCTGCTGTTGAGTGAGCTCATGCCTCCCAAATAGGGGAGGCGAGAGCTCAAGGTTTCGGGCGTATAAAATGGACACGCCCGGAACCGTGTATACGTCCGGTGTCATCGCACCCGAGGCAGAACCTCGAATCCCTGTCTGCGATGGCTAACGGATTCCTATTGAAAGGGATTGTAATGGCTGTAAAGCACCTTAAGCCGACCTCCGCTGGTAGGCGTTGGCAGACGATCTCCGATTTCTCTGAGATCACCTGCACCAAGCCCGAGAAGTCTCTTCTCGAGCCCCTGCCCAAGAAGGCCGGTCGTAACAACAACGGCCGCATCACCACCCGCCACCAGGGCGGCGGCGTGAAGCGTCGTTACCGCGTGATCGACTTCAAGCGCAACAAGGACGGCGTGCCCGCCAAGGTTGCCACGATCGAGTACGATCCGAACCGTTCCGCTCGCATCGCTCTGCTGCACTACGCTGACGGTGAGAAGCGCTACATCTTGGCCCCCAAGGGCCTCGAGGTCGGTCAGACCATCATGTCCGGTTCTGACGCCGACATCAAGCCGGGCAACGCTCTGCCCCTCGCCGACATCCCCGTCGGTACGCTCATCCACGCCGTTGAGTTCCAGCCGGGCAAGGGCGCCGCTATCGCCCGTTCCGCCGGTAACTCCTGCCAGCTGATGGGTAAGGAGGGCAAGTACGCCATCGTCCGTATGCCTTCCTCCGAGATGCGTCGCATCCTCGTTACCTGCCGCGCCACCGTCGGTGAGGTCGGCAACGCCGATCACGCCAACATCGTCATCGGCAAGGCCGGCCGTAAGCGTCACATGAACGTGCGCCCGACCGTCCGCGGTACCGTCATGAACCCTGTCGACCACCCGCACGGCGGTGGCGAGGGCAAGAACCACACCTCTGGTCGTCCCTCTGTTACCCCCTGGGGTAAGCCGACGAAGGGCCTTCGTACGCGCAAGAAGAAGAAGGTCTCGAACCAGCACATCATTCGTCGCCGTAAGAAGTAATTTCGGATACCGAGTTTTAGGAGAAAGCACTTATGAGCAGAAGTCTCAAAAAGGGCCCGTTCGTGGAGACTCGCCTTCTCTCGCGTATCACCGCGATGAACGAGGCTGGCAAGAAGGACGTCGTGAAGACCTGGTCCCGCGCGTCCACCATCTTCCCCGAGATGGTTGGTCACACCATCGCCGTCCACGACGGCCGCAAGCATGTGCCCGTGTATGTTACCGAGTCCATGGTTGGTCACAAGCTCGGCGAGTTCGCGCCGACTCGTACGTTCCGTGGCCACAAGGCCAAATAGGGGGTTAACCGTAAATGGCAACTAAGTCTATTGAAACTGAGGCCACCGAGGTTCGCGCCGTCGCTAAGTACGTGCGTGTTTCCCCCAGCAAGGCCCGCCTGGTGGTCGATCTGATCCGCCGCAAGCCTGTCGCTCAGGCCTTCGACATCCTCCACTTCTGCGACCGCGCCGTCGCCGTGGATGTCGAGAAGGTTCTCCGTTCCGCCGTTGCGAACGCCGAGAACAACAACGGTCTGCGTGCCGACAACCTGGTTGTCGCCGCTGCCTATGTTGACGAGGGTCCGACGCTTAAGCGCATCCGTCCCCGCGCCAAGGGTTCCGCTTCTCGCATTCTGAAGCGTACTTCCCACATCACCGTCGTCGTTGCTCCTCGAAAGGAGGCGTAAAGCTGTATGGGTCAGAAAGTCTACCCCACCGGCTTCCGTCTTGGCATCACCGAGAACTGGCGCTCCCGCTGGTTCGCAGAGAAGGATTACGCTAAGACCCTCGGTAACGATCTCGAGATCCGCAAGTACCTCGAGAAGCGTCTTTCCCGCGCAGCTGTCTCCCGCGTCGAGATCGAGCGCGCTGGCGACAAGGTGAAGGTCATCATCCTCACCGCTCGCCCCGGCGTTGTCATCGGTAAGAAGGGTGCCGAGATCGATACCCTCCGCACCGAGCTCGAGAAGGTCGCTGGCGTCTCCAAGGGCCAGCTCTCCGTCGACGTTGTCGAGATCAAGCGCCCCGAGCTCGACGCCAACCTCGTTGCTCAGTCTATCGCCGAGCAGCTCGAGGGCCGCGTTGCCTTCCGTCGCGCTATGCGCAAGGCTGTCCAGTCTGCCCGCAAGGCCGGCGCTAAGGGCATCCGTATCCAGTGCTCCGGTCGTCTCGGCGGTGCCGAGATGGGCCGTCGTGAGTGGTATCGCGAGGGTCGCGTGCCTCTGCACACCCTCCGTGCCAAGATCGACTACGGCACGGCTGTCGCCAGCACCACCATGGGTGCTTGCGGCGTGAAGGTCTGGATCTACCTGGGCGAGAAGCTCCCGGGCCAGCCTGTTCCCAACCCTGCACTCGAGGGCTCTTCCCGTCCTCGTCGTCGTAACTCCGAGAGGAGGGGTCAGTAGTGCTTGCCCCTAAGCGTATTCTTCACCGCAAGGTGCAGCGTGGCTCCATGAAGGGCCAGGCCAAGGGTAATACCGAGCTGCATTTCGGCGAGTTTGGTATCCAGGCTCTCGAGGCCCATTGGATCACCAACCGTCAGATCGAGGCCGCTCGTATTGCCATGACCCGCTACATGAAGCGTGGCGGTCGTGTCTACATCACGATCTTCCCCGATAAGCCCATCACCAAGAAGCCTGCCGAGACTCGCATGGGTTCTGGTAAGGGTAACCCCGAGGAGTGGGTGGCCGTCGTCAAGCCCGGCCGCATCATGTTCGAGGTCAAGGGCGTGCCCGAGGAGGTCGCTCGCGAGGCTCTGCGTCTTGCACAGCACAAGCTTCCCATCAAGACCAAGATTGTTGCTGCTAAGAACGCTGAGCAGCGCATCGAGAAGGAGATGGCTGAGGAGGCCGCTCTCGAGGCCAAGTGGGCTGCTGAGGACGCCGCCGCCGCCAAGGAGGAGAACTAATGAAGCCCGCAGAGATTCGTGAGCTCTCGGACGCTCAGCTCGTTGAGAAGCTGAAGGAAATGCGCGCCGAGCTCTTTAACCTTCGTTTCCAGATGGCCACCAGCCAGCTGGACAACACCGCTCGCGTCAACACCGTGAAGAAGGACATCGCTCGCGTCCTCACGGAGCAGCGCGCCCGCGAGATCGCAGCGGAGAAGTCCGCTGTCGCCGAGTAGGACCTAAGGAGAGAACATGACTGATTCGCGTAACTCGCGTAAGGTCCGTACGGGTGTCGTTACCTCCGTCTCCGGTGCCAAGACCATTGTTGTCACCATCACCGAGCGCAAGCGTCACCCCAAGTACGGCAAGATGATGACCAGCTCCAAGAAGCTGCACGCTCACGACGAGGAGTGCACGGCTGGCGTGGGCGATACCGTCCGCGTTATGGAGACCCGTCCTATGTCCAAGATGAAGCGTTGGCGCCTCATCGAGGTCGTCGAGCGCGCTAAATAAGCAGTCGCTCTTACGACTTGTACGTTTCCGAAGATGTGCGTATGCCTGGCTTGCATACCACGGGCCGTATAAAGGCTGCGCACCTCTCTTCGGTTCTTAGTTCGGAGGAACATCTACCATGATTCAGATGCAAACCATGCTGAACGTCGCCGACAACTCCGGCGCTCGCAAGATTCGCTGCATCAAGGTGCTTGGCGGTTCCAAGCGTCGTTATGCAGGCATCGGCGATGTGTTCATCGGTGCTGTCCAGGAGGCTACCCCTGGCGCCAACGTCAAGAAGAAGGACGTTGTCCGTTGCGTCGTCGTTCGCACCGTTAAGGAGATCCGCCGCAAGGATGGCTCCTACATTCGCTTTGATGAGAACGCCTGCGTTGTCATCAACAACGATGGTTCGCCCGTCGGCACCCGTATCTTCGGGCCCGTCGCTCGCGAGCTTCGTGACAAGAAGTACATGAAGATCGTCTCGCTCGCTCCCGAGACCCTGTAGTTAGGGGAGATATATGTATATCAAGAAGGGCGATAAGGTCCAGGTTCTCTCTGGTAAGGATCGCGGCAAGCAGGGCGTTGTCCTGCGTGCTCTCCCCGCCGAGAACAAGGTCGTTGTCGAGGGCGTTTCGGTCGTCAAGAAGGCCGTCAAGCCCAACGCTGCCAACCAGCAGGGCGGCATCGTTTCGCAGGAGGCTCCCATCGATGCCTCCAACGTCAATCTCGTTTGCCCCGAGTGCGGTAAGGTTACCCGCGTCGGTCACGAGAAGGACGGCAAGAACAAGCTGCGCGTCTGCAAGAAGTGTGGCCACAAGTTCTAAGCTGCCCGCAACATCAAGTTGCTAGCAAAGGCCCGGATGCCCCCCAAGGCACCCGGGCCTTTTTGTATCCCCGCTCGATGGCTTGGGTTTTGCCGTCCCGTCATTCCGGTTGCATCCAGTTTTCGGTGCCGACTCGAATCGAGTGCCGCCAGGTGACACCCTGTCGCGTTTCGTCGGCTTCGGGGACAAAAGTCGGGACAACTCCAAAAACTATTTACGAACTCAGGGCTTTGAGTTTTTGTTTTTGTCCCAAAGGGCGCGGCGGGATGCCTTTGGAGGCTCGATAGCGCCGAAAACGCCCGTTTTGAAACGCAAATGCCTTTTCGAGTGCAAGCCGCAGCTGCAATAGGAAGTGAATCAACGCAGGTGGCTTTCAAGCAGTTTGCAAAACTGCAGGCCGCAGGTCTTCATTGCCAGTAGGAGAAATGAGTAGTCTCAGGTGGCTTGCCCATGAGTTGACGAACGGGATTTGAGATTACGCTGACGTCCGGAAACGCTTCGAGTACGGCGTTACTTTTTTGGGGTTTGGGCGTAGCCCCTGCACCCGCGAGCGCGGGCCTTAAGCCCGCCGAGAGGGTGACGCGTCGAAAGCGAAAGGGAAAGAGAGAAGGGGCCGTCCCTATCATTCAGCTTGCGACCGAAGTAGACAAGGAGGCCCCCTGAGCCTGATTGATGCCCCACAGACCGCGTCCGACCGAGCTCAAGCCGAGCTTTTCCTGACGTCCGCCTTCGCGGAGATGATGGCTGGATTGGCAACACTTATTTGGACGATTCCGAGAGGGACGGCCCCGCCTCCCTGAACTCGACCGGCGACATGTAGCCCAGCGTCGAGTGGATCCTGAAGTTGTTGTACCAGTGCACGTAATCCAAGAGCTTGGCTCGGAGCTCGCGCGTCCCTCCTCGGTCCTTCGGAGTGGCCGACGATCTCCCCGTTGCAGAGGTCGACGAGCAGGCAGACGTAGCTCCACGACGCCCCGACGCGCACGCAGGCCAAGTCGCTGCATATATGGGTGCACGGCGCCCTGCCGCCGAAGCCGCGCGCGACGACGTTCGACACGTCGGCCTCGTTGACCGCCCCGGGGTGCACCTTGAGCCTCTTCCTGCCGTATGCGCCGGCCAGGCCGTTCTCCCTCATGATGCGGCAGACGCGGCGCCGGCTGACGGTAACGCCCGACCTCCCGGGCGACGCCTTGATCTTGCGCGATCCGTTCCGGCCCTTGCTGGCGGCGTGCGCCGCCGCGGCCGCCGTCGCCCCCGACATTAAGGTCCTCAAGGGCCGCGTCGTCTCCGGCGACCAGTTCGTCTCGCCCGCGGAACAGAAGGAGCGAATCCTCGCGACCTTCGGCGACCTGTGCTGCGAGATGGAGGGCTGCACCATCGCGCAGGCCGCCTATCTCAACGGCGTGCCCCTCGTCGTCGTGCGCGCCATCAGCGACAAGCCCTGCGCCGAGGGCCGGGTCGTCGACTACAACACCTTCGAGAAGAAGGCCGCCTGCGACTGCGCCCGCATCGCCGCGCGCATGGTTAAGCTTTAGGCCCTGCGCGCCGGGGCCCTTCTTTATGTTGGGACCCCGGCGCGCCGGGGCCCTTTCCAAAGCGAAGTGTCGAGCCGAAGTGTTGAGCGTCGGCCCTGAATGTTCAATGGCCGTTGTTTTCTGCCCCTCAAGTGGTGGACTTTTCCTCGGAGCTGTTGATTCCCCCACGCGCCCCCTTCCGTTCTCTGTTCTCCCCTTATACTCCTTGTACGAGGAGGTAAGAAGTCATGGACAAGACCACACAGGACAGCTTGGCAAAGAAACCCGTCGACATGAGGGACAGGATTCTCGAGCATCTCGAGACCCTCACCTCTGCCGTCTCGCTCGACGACCTTGCCCGTCTGTCCACCTCCGACATCGCCGAGACGCTCATCATCTCCAGGAGCCTGGCGAGTCAGTACCTCAACGACCTTGTTCGCGCCGGCCTTGTGGTTAAGGTGGCGGGCAGGCCTGTCCGTTATTTTCATCGCCGCGCGTTCCAGAAGCGTTTTCAGGTAAAGCTCTCTGCAAGCGAGTACGCCTCGCTCGCCGACCTCATCCAGGCGACGGGAATCGCCGATCACCGCGACTTCGCGCGTGCCGTGGGCTTCGACATGAGCCTCAGCTCCGTTGTCGAGCAGTGCAAGGCTGCGGTTCAGTACCCTCCGTTTGGCCTGCCCATCCTCTTGAGCGGCGGCGTGGGTGTCGGCAAGTCTTTCCTTTCTCGCCTTGTGTACGAGTACGGCAAGAACCAGGGCTTGCTGTCCCGCGACTCCTCCTATGTGCGCATCGACTGCGCCGGGGTCCCGGACGCCGCCTCGTTCAACGGGCTTCTTGACGAGTCGATCGCGAAAGCGCGCGGGGGTGTGGTCTTTGTCAACGGCATCGAGGCGCTCTCTCCCTCTGCGATGGAGCACTGCCTTGCGACGGCCCTCGGGCTCGATGCCTCCCAGGATGCGCCGCGCGCTCGCCTCGTTCTTTCGACGACGCTTTCCGCCGATGACCTGAAGGTTTCCTCGGCCTACAGCAAAATGCCCATCTGTGCCCGCGTCCCCTCACTCAAGGAGCGGACCCCCGAGGAGCGCGAGGATCTCATCTTGAGCTTCCTGCGCAGCGAGGGGTGCCGAATCGGTTCTGATGTGAAGATCAGCCGCGGCGCATACCGTTGCCTCGTGAACGCGGACTTTTCCGATAACATCGCCGGCTTGCGCGCCTGCGTGACGAACTGCTGTGCCAAAGCGTTCCTCAATCGCGAGGGCGACTACGTCGTCGTTCGCCCGTATCTTCTTCCCAGCGGGCTCCTCTCCTCCGCGCAGATCGATCAACAGCCCGACGATGGCGTTCTGATCGACGCGTCCCTGGATGCCGCCGAGAGCACAGGGCCGGTCGAGCAGGCGCTCGATGCCCTGTGCTCCCTCGATGAGCGATTCTGCGCCGGGGAGCTCTCTGTCTCCGAGCTTGTCTCGCAAGCTGTCTCCGCTGTGCGCGGCGTTGAGGATCACTTGATCTTCGACCGCGGCGTCGCCTCCTCGAGGTCGCGCGCCTTCGAGCGCGTCGTGGGCGCGGTCCTTGCCGACGCAGGCTCTTCTTATGGCATCGAGCTTTCGAGGAAGGTCGCTTTTCTACTGGCCCAGGAGATTTGCCTGCAGTTGTGGCCGGGCATCGGCCTGGCTAAGCGAAAGTCTGCCTGTGCGGAGCAAATCTCCCATCTCCTCGGTGCCGTGACCTCCGAATTGCCGTTTGCCTCGAGCGTCTCCGATCAGGTCGCCGCAGACGTGGAAGGGGCGCTGGGAATCTCGCTCGATCACTTCACGAAGACGCTTCTGACGCTGTGCGTCGCATCGGAGTCTCGCGATGCGAAGGCCCTTCGGACGCTCTGCGTCATCTTGTCCCACGGCTACTCAACGGCGACGAGCATCGCCGACGCGGCGAACCGTATGCTCGGCATGCATGTGTACGAGGCTGTCGACATGCCCTACGACCAGCAGCTGAAGGACATCGTCGGTCCGCTCCAGCGCCTCGTCGACCGCCATTCCTACTGCACCGGGGTCGTGTTCCTCGTCGACATGGGCTCCTTGGAGGAGGCCTATAAGGCCCTCGAGAACGTTACCGACTCCACTATCGGCGTGGTGAACAACGTCTCTACCGGTCTTGCGCTCGAGATCGGGGTCGGGCTGCTCGGCGGCAAGTCCATCGCCGAGGTTCTTGGCGATGCGACCGCCGCGTGCGTGACGCACTGCAAGGTGATCGAGCGCGTCAACCGTGAGGACGCCATCGTCTTCTGCTCCGAGTCCGGGGTCGACGCCGCGGAGAGGATACGCCAGCTCGTCTCGCAGAGCCTCCCGCGCACCATAGGCGCGCGCCTGCTCACGAGGCCCTTCAAGCAGCTCGTCGCGAACGGGTCGAACGACGCCGTTTTCTCCGAGCACCGCGTCTGCGCCGTCATCGGCACGGGAGACCCCGGGGTCGCCTCCGTCCCCTTCGTCGCCCTCGAGGACATCATGTCGACGGCGTCCGCCTCTAAGGTTGATGCCGTGTTCGGCAGGTGGCTTGACGCTTCCGAGCTCTCTTCTTTCCACGAGAAGCTGCTCTCGAACATGACGCTGCAGAACGTCATCCGCTCCATCACCATCCTCGACCCGGAGCGGCTATTCCACGAGATCGAGAGCGCCGTGCACGAGCTTCAGCGCAGGACAGGCGAGAAGATCGGCAGCAACGCCATCATTGGGCTCTACGTCCACCTCTGCTGTCTCGTCGAGCGCCTTGTTACCAGAAACCCCATTGAGACCTACGTTGGCCAGGACCGCTTCGAGGAGGAGCGTGCCGATTTCATCGAGTCCTTCAGGCAGAGCTTCTCGAGCATCTCGACGCGCTATCGCGTAGAGGTTCCCGTAAGCGAGATCGCATATGTCTTCGACTACATAAGCGTGAGCGCCGCCCCGGCGCGAGAAGAGCGCCTCGGCTCCTCGGACCTCCTGCTCGACGAGTGACCTTCCCCGCGCCGCCGCAAGCTGACCGCGCGTCCTCAATAATCCGATAACCCCTTGCCCGGCGCGAATCCGGATAGCGCCGAGGCAGTACCGAACGCAAAACTTCATTTGATAGGAGCAAACATGAGTGTTGTTATGGCACGAATCGACAATCGCCTGCTTCACGGCATCATCGTGACGCAGTGGGCCCCGGTGTCGGGCGCGACCCGAGTCATGGTCATCGACGACAAGGTCGCCGGCGACGAGGTCCTGAAGTCCACCATGAGGATGGCGCGCCCCGCGGGCATGGCCGTCTCGATCATCTCCGAGCAGACCGCGCTCAAGAACTTCGCCGCGGGCAAGTACGACCGCGAGAAGGTCTTCGTCATCGCCAAGGAGCCCGAGACGATGCTTCGCCTGGTCGAGTCGGGCGTCGAGCTCCCGTCGCTGGTCGTCGGCGGCTCGCTCGTCAAGGAGGACGGCGTCCAGCTCACCCAGCGCGCCTACGCCTCCGCCGAGAACGTCCAGAGCTACAAGGCGCTCATCGCCCGCGGCGTCAAGGTGACGGCCCAGTTCGTGCCCGCCGACAAGCCCGTCTCCGTCGCAGACCTCATCTAAGGGGGAAATATGGTCAACTTCACTATCCTGCAGGTCGTCCTTTTGACCCTGCTGGCCTTCATCAAGCACGTGGACTACTACGGCATCCCGATGATCTTCGTCAACTATGCCGTCTTCTGGGGCCTTATCACCGGCGTCGTCATGGGCGACTGGCAGACCGGCCTCGTCATCGGCGGCACCATCCAGCTCATGCAGCTCGGCGTCGCGGGCTTCGGCGGCTCGTCGATTCCCGACTACGGCACGATGGCCATCATCGCCACCGCCTACGGCGTGACCCTGGGCGCGGACACGGGCCTCGCCATCGGCCTGCCGGTCGGCATGCTCGGCATCCAGCTCGACGTCGTCGCCAAGATCCTCAACGGCTTTGTCGTCGAGAAGTCTCAGAAGTTCTGCAACGAGGGTAAGTTCAATCAGATGAACGCCATCCTGTGGGTCTGCCCCGCGCTCTTCGGCCTGTGCGCCGCCCTGCCCGTCTTTGTCTCCGTGACGCTCGGCCAGCCCGCCGTCAACTGGCTCCTCGAGGTCATGCCCCAGTGGTTCCTCTCCGGCCTCACCCTCGCCGGCAAGATGCTCCCGGCCGTCGGTATCGCCATGCTGCTCCGCTACATGCCAACCGCCAAGTACTTCCAGTACCTGCTCGCCGGCTTCTTCCTCTCGGCCTTCCTGAACGTGCCCATCATCGGCGCCGCCATCGTCGGCGTTGCCCTCGCGATTGCGTTCTACCAGCGTGCCGAGAGGGACACCGAGCTCGCCGCCCACGCTTCCGCAGACGCCTTCATCGGAGAGGATGAGTAACCATGGAAAACGAGAACATCACCGCCATCGCCGAGGGCAAGCCCTCCGGCTACAAGGTCACCAAGAAGGACCTGCGCAACGCGAACTGGCGCTGGCTCATGAGCGTGTGCACCTTCAACTACCAGACCCAGCAGGGCGCCTCAGTCGCCTACGCCCTCTCGCCGGTCCTGAGGAAGATCTACACGAACGACGAGGACTATAAGCAAGCGCTCAACAACCACTTCCGCTACTACAACACCCAGCCTTGGCTCGCCGCCATCATCCTTGGCGCCTGCGTGGCCATGGAGGAGCGCGACGGCCTAGCGGCGGCGGACGCCGTCCAAGACCTGAAGATCGGCACCATGGGACCGCTCGCCGGCGTCGGCGACTCCCTGCTCATGACCATGATCCCGACCATCATGGGCTCCATCGCCGCCTACATGGCCATCGAGGGCAACCCCGTGGGAGCCGGCATCTGGTTCGCGCTCATCCTGGCCATCTTCTGGGTCCGCATGCACGCCCTCGAGTTCGGCTACAAGCAGGGCGTGAAGCTCGTCACCGACTTCAGCGAGAAGCTTCCCAACCTCACTGCCGCCGCCTCCGTGCTCGGCCTCACCGTGGTCGGCTGCCTCATCGCCTCGGTCATCGGCGTCACCTGCCCGATTAGCTTCAGCTTCGGCGACGTCTCGATGGAGATTCAGCCGCTGCTCGACAAGATCCTGCCTGCCATGATCCCCGCCGCCATCACGGGAAGCGCGTATTACCTTCTTACCAAGAAGAACGCGAGCATGACGGCCCTCATCCTCGTGGTGATCGTCCTCGCGATGGTCGCCTCCGCCGCCGGCATCCTCGCCTAGCTTCGACCCAAGAGATTGGTGAATCAATGAGAAAGATAGTTGTGGCGAGCCATTCCCTTCTCGCCCAGGGCTTCAAGGACACCCTCGAGTTCCTTACGGGTAAGGGCGACGCCGTCAACGCCGTGTGCGCCTACGTGAACGACAACGGCGAGGGGCTCGACGCGGCGGTCGAGGCGGCTCTTTCGGGCACTGACGAGGTCGTCGTCCTCACCGACGCGTACGGCGGCAGCGTGAACCAGCGCTTTTCCCGCTTCGCCTCCGACCGGATCCACGTGATCGCGGGTGTCAACCTCCCGCTCGCCATGACGGTCGCGCTCGCGCGCCCCGACGAGAAACTCGACTTCGACGCCCTCGTCGACGAGGCGCGCCAGCAGATCATCTACGTGAACGGTGCCAGTTCCGCCGAGTGCGACGACGACGAATAGAGGAGGTCGACGATGAGAGAGTTCCTTAAGGACGTGTGGATGCACGGCGGTGAGGAAAGCCGCGCCATCACCCCCGAGAACATCACGGGCGAGAAGGGCCGCGCCGCCATGTCGGCCAGCCACCTCGGCGTCGGCCGCAAGGGCTCGTGCTGCGTGCCCCTTGAGTCCGGCGAGACCATCACGCTCGCGGACATCGAGGGCCCCGGCATCATCCGCCACATCTGGATGACCGTCCCCGACAAGACCGCCGCCGGCAGCTTCGTCATGCGCGACCTCGTGCTGCGCTTCTACTGGGACGACGAGGAGACCCCCTCGGTCGAGTGCCCTGTCGGCGACTTCTTCTGCAACGGCTTCGGTGAGCGCGCCATCGTCAACTCGATGCCCATCTGCGTGAACCCGACGGGCGGCATGAACTGCTACTTCGAGATGCCCTTCAGGAAGCACGCCAAGGTCACGCTTACGAGCGAGCACCCCGGGTTCATTAAGTACATCTTCTACACGTTCAACTACGCGCTCACCGACGTGCCGGACGACGCCATGTACTTCCACGCCCGCTTTAACCGCGAGCGCAGCACCCGCAGGGGCGTCGACTACACCGTGCTCGACGGCGTGCGCGGCAAGGGCTACTACGTCGGCACCTACATGGCCCTGTGCGCCCTGGAGCGCTATTGGTGGGGCGAGGGCGAGATGAAGTTCTTCCTCGACGGCGACGAGGAGTTCCCCACGGTCACCTCGACGGGAGCCGAGGACTACTTCGGCGGTGCCTGGGCCTTCCTCGACAGGCCGCCCCACGCGCTGCCCGAGGCGCAGTGCTTCAACACGCTGTTCGCCGGCTACCCGTACCGCTCGACGCGCGACGCCACGCGCGACCGCTTCAGCGCGGGCAAGCCGAACCCGAACCCGATGCTCGCGACCAACGACGACGCGCTGCCCAGGCACGGCCTCTACAGGTGGCACCTTCCCGACCCGATCTCGTTCAAGGAGGACCTGCGCGTGACGTTCCAGGACCTCGGCAACGACGACATCAAGCTCTACGAGCGCGAGGACGACATCTCCACCGTCGCCTACTGGTACCAAAGCGAGCCGCACGCCGTGCTCGCCCCGTTTGCCGCAAGGCAGGACCGCGTGCCCAGGTAGGGTCGCCTCGAAACAAGCCAACGTTATGGGCGCCCGCGGTTGACCATGGCTGCGGGCGTCCCTTTGCAAGGAGGATCACATGAGCGAAAAGCAAATGAGGCTCGGCGCCCTCGAGGCCGGCGGGACCAAGATGGTCTGTGCCGTGGTGTCCGGCGACGGCGAGGTCCTCGACCGTATGGAGACCCCGACGCTTGCGCCCGCCGAGACCGTCCCGCAGATGATCGAGTGGTTCACCGTCCGTGATGTGGACGCGTTGGGCATCGGCGCCTTCGGCCCGACCTGCGTCGACCCCGCCGACGAGCGCTACGGCTCCATCCTCCAGACGCCCAAGCTCGCGTGGCGAGGCCATGGTCTTCGCGCCGCGTTCGCCGATGCCCTCGGGATTCCGGTGGCCTACGACACGGACGTGAACGTTGCCTGCCTCGGCGAAGTGGTCTTCGGCTGCTGCAAGGGGCTCGAGGACGCCGTCTACGTGACCATCGGCACCGGCGTGGGCGCGGGCGTCATGTGCGCGGGCAGGCTCCTTCACGGCATGCTGCACCCCGAGGCCGGCCACATGCTGGTAAGGACCCGTCCCACCGAGGAGGGACGCTGCGTCTGCCCGAGCCACGCGAACTGTCTCGAGGGCCTCGCCTCCGGCCCCGCCATCGCCGCGCGCTGGGGAAAGCCCGCGGCCGAGCTCGCGGACAACGATGAGGTGTGGGCGCTCGAGGGGGATTATCTGGGGCAGATGTGCGCGAACCTCGTGCTCATGTACTCGCCTCGCCGCATCGTCCTCGGCGGCGGCGTGATGCACCAGGAGCAGCTCTACGGCATCGTCCGCAAGAAGACCCTCGAATATCTGGGTGGCTACATCCAGACCGCCGAGCTTAAGGACATGGAGAGCTACATCTGCGCCCCGGGCTGCGGCGGCGACCAAGGAATCCTCGGCGCGGCCGAGCTGGCAAGAAGGGCGCTCGCGTAACTTGCGCTCTCTCCGCCATACAACGCGTTAAGAAAAGACGAGCGCTTCTTGCCAATTGAGCGGCAAGAAGCGCTCGTCTTTTGCATTTGTTTTTGGGGCAGGACGCCCCGCCTCCGCTAGAGTCCCTGGACCGCCACACCCACGAGGTTTGGACCGGTGTGGACAAGAAACGCGGGGCTGATGTCGGAGCGGACGACCTCCACCGCGTTGGCCACGCGCTCGCACAGGGCCTGCTCCATGCGGTCGTAGAGGTCGGCGTGGGCCGAGGTGCAGCTCGCGGCAAAGCGCACCTTGGGGTGCTTCTCGACGATGGCGGCGATGAGCTTGATCTCGGTGCGATGCGGTGCTTGCACAGCCATTTCGTGTGCGCGAGGCTGTTGGCTTTCTGGGCCACAGCAATCACCTTCCCCCTAGCATGATGACCTGAACAATCCTCATGCTAGGGGGAAGGTTTTTGTCGCGTAGCGGAAATTGGCCTCCACCCGCTGAGCGGGTGGCTTTCTATGCCGCGCGTGCCGTGCGGCACGGACTAAAGTCCATGAATAAAAACGAGGAAGGCCACGTCCGGCCTCCCTCGCAAAGAGTCTCTGATTGCTCCCACTCATTGGGGACAGACTTACATGAGTGATTGCACTTATTGGGGACAGACTTAAATGAGTGCTCTTGAAATGCCGGCGCCTGGGGACGTTCTTTTTCTGTCTGCAGTTTGGGACGTTCCTTTTCTGTCGGCAGTTTGGGACGGTCCTTAGAGCTGCAGCGCGCCATGAGCGACGAGGCGAAGCGGATCATCCTGTCTTTCGAGTTCTAAGCAGAATTCCCCGTCTCTGAGTAATGATTAGTGCGCATTTGTGCGTATTTGTGTGCGTAGGATTGCGTGGCTATGCGTGTATAAGCGCCGTCTGCGGCTGTATTTTGACCATTTAGCGGTTATATACGCAAAAGTACGCACATACGCGCTAATTTGTGCGAATATAGAGACGGCAGAAATGTTAGACGCTCCATGACCCAGGAGGCACATATGGCAGATTCCAAGCAGGCTCCACTCGACGCCGCGGCAGCCGCCAAAGCAGCATTCGCTTCGGTCCAGGACAAGCCGTTCCCTAACGACATCTTTACGGCTCCCGAGCTCCGCTGGGCCGTGATCGGGTGCGGCGTTATCGCCAACCAGATGGCCCAGTCCCTCGCTCTTGCCGGCCGCAAGCTCGCGGGCGTCGCCAACCGCACGCTGTCCAAGGCTCAGACTTTTGCCGAGCAGTATGGCATCGAGAAGGTCTATGACACGGTCGAAGACCTCTACGCCGATCCGGACATCGACGCTGTCTATATCACCACGCCGCACAACACGCATATCACCTATCTGCGTGCCGCGCTGGCCGCCGGCAAGCACGTGCTCTGCGAGAAGGCCATTACCCTCAACTCTGCCGAGCTCGACGAGGCCCGCGCCATCGCCGACGAGCACAACGTGGTCCTTATGGATGCCACCACGGTGCTCCACATGCCGCTGTATCAGGAGCTGCGCCGTCGCATGGATGCGGGCGACTTTGGCCACATGAACCTCGCCCAGCTCAACTTTGGCAGCTATAAGGAGTACGGCGACCTGACCAACCGCTTCTACAACCGCAGCCTTGCCGGCGGCGCCATGCTCGACATCGGCGTCTATGCCCTTTCGGTCATGCGCCTCTTTATGGCAAGCCAGCCCGCTGAGGTCGTGTCTCTGGGCAACACCTGTGAGACTGGCGTTGACGTCGCGGGCGGCATTGTCTGCCGAAACGCCGAGCAGCAGCTGGGCGTCGTGAGCCTTACGCTCCACTCGAAGCAGCCCAAGCGCTCGGTCATCAGCTTTGACAAGTGCTATATCGAGGTCAACGAGTATCCGCGTGCCGACCATGCGACCATCGTGTGGACTGCAGACGGTCACCGCGAGGAGGCCCACGCTGGCACCGAGGCATACGCTCTGTGCTATGAGATGGCCGATCTTGAGAAGGCCGTTGCCGGCGACGACTCTAAGCGCGAGCTGCTGGATTACGCTTCTGATGTTATGGAGCTTATGACCAAGCTTCGCGCCGACTGGGGAGTCGTGTATCCCGAGGAGGAGTAAGCGATGCTTGCGGAAGATAGGCTCAACGCGATCGTGTCGATGGTGCAGCAGGCCGGCTCGGTTACCGTGCCGGAGCTTGCTGAAGCCCTGGGCGTGACGGCGTCTACCATTCGGCGCGACCTGCAGACGCTCGACCGAGCGCATCGCATCGCCAAGGTCCACGGTGGAGCGACGAGTCTTGAGCGCGCGCACGTGACGCGCGACCTAACGCTTAATGAGCGCAGCGACCTCCATAACGACGACAAAGAGCGTATCTGCGCCCGTGCGGCGGCACTTGTGGAGCCCGAGAGCTTTGTATACATCGACTCGGGTTCGACGACGCTCAGGCTCATCGAGCATCTTCCACACCTTGAAGATGTCACCTATGTGACCGATTCTGTGCTCCATGCTCAGCACCTTGCTTTGCGCGGCATGCGTACCGTGGTGTTGGGCGGCGAGCTCAAACCCGAGACCGAGGCGCTCGTTGGCCCCGATGCCTTGGCAACCTTAGACCGCTACAACTTCAACTGTGGCTTTTGGGGCTCTAACGGCATTGCCGCCGAGCAGGGCTTCACGGCGCCCGATATCGAGGAGGCGCAAGTAAAGCGTATTTCGATGCGCCATACGGCCAAGCGCTTCGTAATCTCGGACGCCAGTAAATTTGGCATGGTGGCGCCCGTCAAGTTCGCGGACTTCCGCGATGCAACGATCATCACCGCGGGCGAGGTGCCCGCCAAGTACCGGGCAATGGACAACGTCGTCACGGTCTAGCGGCGGGGCAAGGTCAAAACCATTTAGTTTTCTCAATAGAAAAGCGGCAACGTCCATTACGGGCGTTGCCGCTTTCGTTGTCTGCCGGTTTGTCTAAGTCTGTAACAACTGGACCGTTAAAAGTGGGCTAGGTGTTACAGATCGAGATACTTACGAACCGCGCCGCCCCTTTGTCTCAATCTGTAACATCTGGGACTGATTTTGCCGAGTTACTGTTACAGATTGAGATTATTCCCTTAAGGGGGATTCGAATGTCTCGATCTGTAACAGATAGACCGGAAAATGGGTTCTAACTGTTACAGATCGAGACGTTTTGGGACCGCGGCTGAGCCATTGCGGCAAAACCACCATAAAGGTGCTTGTCCCCTTTGTGGTGGTTTAGGGCTCCCAGGGGCAGGGAGCTTCGATGTGGATGTGCTCGCCGGTTACGGGATGCGTGAAGGACACGCTGTGGGCGTGGAGCATCAGGCCGCAGGGACGCGGCGTTCCGTACAGGTCATCGCCCACCAGGGGATGGCGCTCGCTGGCCAGATGTACGCGGATCTGGTGCTTGCGGCCGGTGAGCAACTCGACATCGATATACGAGCGCGTGGGCAGGCCACGACGGCTCTTAAGACGTTTGAGCACCTTCACGCGCGTTTGAGACGGCTTGCCGCTGGCGCCGACGCGCATCTTGCGGCTGTCGTGACGGTCGCGGGCGATGGGCTTGTCGATGAGCTTTTCGTTCCAGTCGATCTTGCCCTCGGCGAGCGCCAGGTAGTGCTTTTCGAACGCGTGGTCGATGATCATCTGGTCAAAGGCGGGCTGCGTCTGCTTGTCGAGTGAGAACAGCACCACGCCGGTGGTGTCACGGTCCAAGCGGTTGAGCGGCTGCATATCGGTCGCGGCAAAGCCGTCGCCCATCGCCAGCAGCAGGTCGCTGGCGTAGTCGGTGAGCGTGCGCTCGCCGGTGCCGTCGCCGTGGACGATCATGCCGGCGGGCTTGTCGATGGCCATGAGCCAGGCGTCGCAATAGAGGACTTGAGGTTCTTCGTTCACGTGTAAGCCTTTCGGTTAGCTAATTCCCACAAACATGCAGCCCGAGGTGGCGCCGCGCAGGCGGGCGGCCGGCTTGCGGCCGGCTTGAGCCGCCTCGACAGCGCGACGGACGCGAGCGACGGCACGGCCAATCTCATCGGCCTCGAGCAAGGTTCCGTCGACCATAAGACGGCGCACGTCGGCATCGAGCAGCTGCGGAACTTGCGGCGTGAGGTCGATGGGGTAGGCGTCGTACAAGCGTGAGCGGCCGTGGATGTCGGTGCGCACGGGCATGACCTTTCCGTCGATATTCTTGAGCGAGAGCTTGCGGGCACGCAGGCGGCAGTTGGCGCAATCGTGGATGCAGCCGTTGGCAACCTGCAGAATGCAATGCTCGCTTGTCATGACGCGCGGGCGGCCAAAGACGGTGATGCCCAGAGTCGCGGGCGCGGCGGCGCCGAGCGAGACAATCTCGTCGAGCGTGATCTCGGGCGAGAGCCAAAACGCACCGGCTCCGCGCTCGGCAAGCGCCTCCATGCAGGGCGTGTTGTGCACCGGCAGGCAAGAGCGAATCTCGGCCGTGGCGCCAACCTGGGCGGCCAGGGCAAGCTCAGAGATGTTACCAATAGCGACCGTGGCGCCGGCAACAACCCACGGGTCGATGCGTACGTGGTCAACGGCGCGGCAGACCTCGTCGAGCACGGGTACGATGCCCTGCTCAAATGCATCGGCGGGGGAGAGCTCGGCCGCATCGAGCGTGTCGGTGGTCATATAGATGCGCGTTGCACCCTCGGCGCGAGCGGCCTCGGCGGCCTCGAGCGAGGTGACGGTGGCGCAGATCTGCGGCTCATCGCGGTAGTGCTCGGGCGCGGGGCGGGAATCACTGGTTACAATCGCCGGCAGCTCGAGCGTTTTCGCGCGCTCCTCGTACGGTGCCAGAATGGCCTCTTCCAGCGCCTTACAAGCGGCGGCGCGCACCTTGTGCACGGCGGAAAAGCCCATACCGCAGCCGGCGTCGAGCGAAACGTCAAAGCTTGCGGCCTCAAAGGGAGAGGAGCCCATGCGCCCGACGTGCTCAACCAGGTCTGCCGCCTCGACGGCGCGGGTCTTGGCGGCCTCGACGGTAAAGCCCGCGGCGGTGGCGGTGAGCGCGGGGTTGTCACAGCAGGTGAGCGTGACGGCAAACGGTTCGCCCAGGCGCGCCACGACGGACACATCAACAGCTCGGCGGCGCAACACGTCGCGTTTGAGTGCGGCGCCGGCGGCGTCGATGGCACGCTGACTGCGAATCACGCGGACGCGGCAGCCCTCGGGCATACTGCGGGGCACGCGACATTCGATGATGTCACCGGCGGCGGCATCATCGGTAGCGATTGTGGTCAGGAACTGGTCAAACTCGTCGTCGTGGCGAAGCTCCAACAGGTCGCCCTTGCCCACGGGCTCAAACAGCTCAATGCGGGCTATGGCCGCGCGGCGACGGCGGTCGTCGGGTTTGAGCCCGCGCACGTCGCGGTTGGCCAGACGGCTGCCCAGCACCGTGCCCACGATCTGGCCGCGGTTGTTGGAACGCTCATAGCTCATCATCTCGTCGCCCGAGGTGCCGTCCTGATAGGCATGCGTAAAGTCGCGGTTGAAGCAGCGCTTGAGCTGGCGCTGGCGGGCGGCTTCCTCGTCCTTGGCAACGGTGGCTCCGGATAGCATGTCGTCAATTTCGTGACGATACACATCAACGATGGAGTACACGTAATCGGGCGCCTTCATGCGGCCCTCGAGCTTGAGCGATGCGGCGCCGGCGTCATACAGACGGCGAACAAGCTGTGAGGTGTTGGTGTCACGCGGGCATAACGCACGCTCGCGTCCGGCAGGGGAGAGCGCGCGACCGTTCTCGTCGATCAGCTCGTAGGGCAGGCGGCAAGGCTGGGCGCACATGCCACGGTTGGCCGATCGTCCCGCCATGGCAAAGCTCGACAGCAGGCACAGGCCCGAGTAACAAAAGCAGATGGCGCCATGGCTAAAGACCTCAAGGTCCACATCGGGCGCGGCATCGTGAATGGCGGCAATCTCGTCGATGGAAAGCTCGCGCGAGAGGGTCACGCGGTCGGCGCCCTGCTCGCGGCACCAAAGGGTTCCGCGGTCGTCGTGGATGTTTGCTTGGGTTGAGATGTGCGTCTCGATGCCGGGCATGGTGCGCTTGACCTCAAAGAACAGGCCCCAGTCCTGGATGATGAAGGCGTCGGCGCCCAGCGTGGAGCAGCGATGGATGAGTTGCAGCGCATCGCCCATCTCGGACTGCTTGATGACGATGTTGACCGTGACGTAGACGCGCGACCCGGCTAGATGTGCGGCGCGGCAGGCTTGCTCAAAGGCCTCGTCGGTAAAGTTGGTGGCCTTGCGGCGGGCGTTGAAGCTGCCCATGCCGCAGTAGATGGCGTCTGCCCCGGCAGCGAGTGCGGCGGCAAAGGGCTCGGGCCCTCCGGCGGGCGCCAAAAGCTCGGGTCTGCGGTTGGTGGTTCGACTGGCGGTTGCGGTCATATCCTGCCTTTCAAAATGCTCAGATACTCAAAAGTATAGTGGTGCTGTTGCGGCGGACGAGCCCTGTGGCCCAAGCAGGATAAAGTCTTCAGCAGCCCTTGCAGCAAAAATGATCCGTTTCCCTCCGTCTCCTATGGGTCACCTGATTCGATGGGGACGGAGGGAAACGGATCATTTTGAGCTTCACCGTCCAGTCGCGCCGTTCAGCGGCCGACAGGTGCCGTTGGGCGATAAAATATTCTCGCAACGTGATAATAATCTTGCATCGCGTGGAAACCTTGAGTACTATCCCAATCAAGCGCGGTGTTCAGACCGAACTGTGCCTCCCGGTGTGAACGCCGCGCTCACGCTCTCTCAATGATCGTAAGGAGATAAACATGAGCAAGACCGTCGTGTCTTCCGATAACGCACCTGCAGCCATCGGCCCGTATTCCCCCGGCATCCAGACCGGCAACATGGTGTTCCTGTCCGGCCAGCTGGGCATCGACCCCGCAACCGGCAAGATGCCCGAGGGCGTCGAGGCCCAGGCTAAGCAGTCCCTTGCTAACGTCGAGGCCCTGCTGACTGCCGCCGGCGCTACGTTTGCCGATGTCGTCAAGACCACGGTCTACCTGGCCGACATCGCCGACTTCGCTGCCGTGAACGAGATTTACGCCTCCAAGTTCGAGGCTCCGTTCCCCGCGCGCAGTGCCTTCCAGGTTGCCGCTCTTCCGGCTGGCGGTCTGGTCGAGATCGAGGTCATCGCCGCCCTCTAAGGCGTTGACAACAACTAAACATGGCATGCAAAAAGACCCTGCAGCATGTGAACTGCAGGGTCTTTTGTCAAGTGACGGATCGCTTGTGGAGCCGCGCTCCATTTTGCTCGTTAGCCCTCCTTGCGGACTTTTTGCAGGTAGCGGTAGACGCTGGGCTCCGAGATGCCCAGCGCGGTGGCGGCGCAGGCCACGGCGCCCTTGAGCATGAACACCCCGTTGCCGTTGAGGTGGCGAATGACGTCCACGCGGTCGCTCTGACCAAGCGACGCTACATCCAGCCCGCGCGCGCTCAGCAACTCGGCAATGCTGCGGTCGATAAGCTCCTGTGTGGACTCCGAAAGGCTTTCGACCTCGATAGGGGCGGGCTCCGTGCGCGTCGGCGCCGCGTCGAAGCACGCCATGAGCTGCTGCGCCATGGCGTTGATGGAGCGCACGGTCGAAAGGTCGGTGTTGACGCAGAGCATGCCGACGATCTCGTCATTCTCGCGGATAAAGTACGTCGCTGACTCCAACGTCTTGCCGCCGGCGCCGCGCCCCTCGTAACCCGTAATAAACGGCAGGTCGCGATACTTGGCGTCGTGCATGATCTTGAGCGCCAGATCGGTGGCGGGACCGCCGACCTTGCGGCCGCTCACGATGCCGTTGCGAATATCGACGATGGCGTGGTCGGGATCCGAGAAATCGTGCAGCACGATTTCGCTGTTTTTGCCGAGTACCTGCTCCAGAAAATCGACCATCGGCAAAAAGCGGCGTACGGTCTCGTTCACGGGCAACTCCTTTGGGTGAAATCGGAAATGTTCATAACAATTTTTTCTCATGGTAACACGCTGCCCATCATCTCGTATATCCGCAGGTACATTACGTAATACAGATGAGCGGTAGATATTTGGCGGTAAACGGTTGACCAAAAGAAAAGTTAGATGTTATTTTGACCAGACACTTTCCTGACCTGCGGAAATGCATTATTTCAGCTGAAGAATAGTCTGATAACAAAAAATTATTATTGAGAATGAGAATCATCTTTAATACGATATGCAATGAAGGCACAACCTCAACCCCGCACTGCGTCACAATAGAGCGTTAGATGCGAAAACAACTACTTCGAGGATTGGTGGTCAAATGACCCAGGAGACGGTTAAGAACGGCACTGAAGCCCTGTTCACTCGCGAAGGCATGCCTCCCGTTAAGGAAATGATCCCGTGTGCCCTTCAGCACGTACTGGCATCGTTTGCCGGCATCATTACCCCGGCGGTCATTATGGCCGGCGTCTACGGCTTTAATAGCCAGCAGAGCACCGACATCATCCAGGTCGCGCTCATTCTTTCGGCGATCGACACGGCCCTTCAGGCCTTTGCCCCCTTCCGTCGCATCGGCGGCGGCCTGCCCATCGTCATGGGCGTTTCGTTCGCGTTCCTGCCGGCTCTGCAGGCCATGGGTGCCTCGGGCTTTAGCTTTGGTGCGCTGCTGGGCGGCGAGATCGTCGGCGGCGCCGTCGCGGTCCTCTTTGGTCTGGCCTACAGCAAGATCAAGTGGCTGTTCCCGCCCGTCGTGACCGGTACGGTCATCTTCTCCATCGGCGTTTCGCTGTATCCCACGGCCGTCAAGTATATGGCCGGCGGTATGGGCACGCCGCTGTGGGGCACCCCGCAGGCCTGGTGCGTCGCTCTTATCACCTTCGCCGTGGTCTTTGCGCTCGCCAACTTTGGCAAGGGCACGCTCAAGCTGGGATCCGTGTTCTTTGGCATGATCGTCGGCATGATCGTCTCCATCCCCTTTGGCATGATCGACTTCTCCAGCGTCGCCACCGCTCAGGTCTTCGCCCTTCCCAAGCTCATGCCCTACGCGCTCGAGTTTGATCCCGAGGTCTGCATTACCCTCGCCGTCGTGTTCCCCATGGTTGCTATTCAGGTTATCGGTGACGTCTCCGCCGCCTGCCTGGGCTCCATCGACCGTATGCCCACCGAGCGCGAGCTCTCCGGCGCTATCGTGTCCCAGGGCCTCACCTCTATGGTCGGCGGCCTGCTGGGCGGTCTTCCCACCAGCGCCCTTGGCCAGAACGTGGGCATCATCTGCTCCAACAAGGTCGTCAACAAGTGGGTCTTTGTGATCATCGCGGCCGTCTTTGCCATCGCCGGCCTGTTCCCGCAGCTTTCTGCCGTCCTTTCCGCTATCCCGCAGCCCGTCATCGGCGGCGCGACCGTCGGCGTCTTTGGCACCATCACCATGAACGGCGTGCGCATGTTCACCCGCGAGGGCCTCACGCAGCGCACCACCACCATCGTCGGCACCTCCGTCGTCTTTGGCCTGGGTATCTGGATGGCCAGCGGTTGCCTTGCCGGCGAGGGTATGCCCACCTGGGTGTCCACCGTCATCGGCTCCAACGCCGTGACCCCCACCGCCATCATGGCCATTGTCCTTAACCTGATCCTTCCGCAGACGCCGGTCGTGGCTCAGCACATCGATGCCGCCAAGGACGCTGCCGTGGATCTGGTCTTGCCCGAGAGCAAGAAGTAACCAATTCGGTGCTATTCGTTGGCGGGCGCATCGTCTCGTCCGCCGACGCCATGCGGCGCCAAGCCGCACTTCAAAGGGTTTGTCCCTTTGGTGAAGCGTTGACGGGAGAGGGCCCGTTTCCGGTGTAGGCCGGCGCTTCGCACTCCGCCATGTCAGAGGTGTCAAACCCCGCCCCTGATGTTGAAGGGAGCATCCATGCTTCTGGTCGCTAACGGTTCCGTCTTTACCCGCAACGCTCAGGCCCCGTTCATTCCCAACGGTGCGGTCGCCATTGACGGAGATACGATCGTCGAAGTGGGCCCCGAGTGCGAGCTCAAGGCCAAGTACCCGGATGCCGAGTACGTCGACGCCCAGGGCAACCTCATCATGCCCGGACTCATCAACTGCCACACCCACATCTACTCGGGTCTGGCCCGCGGCCTTGCCATTAAGGGCTGCAACCCCACCAACTTCCTGGAGAATCTTGAGCAGCAGTGGTGGAAGATCGACGACAACCTGACGCTCGACGGCACCAAGGCCAGCGCCTACGCCACGATTCTTGACTCCATCCGCGATGGCGTCACCACGATCTTCGATCACCATGCGAGCTTCTGCGAGATCCCGGGAAGCCTCTTTACCATTAAGGATGCAGCTCAGGAGCTGGGCATGCGTTCGTGCCTGTGCTACGAGGTCTCCGATCGCCGCGGCCAGGAAAAATGCGACCAGGCCATTGCCGAGAACGCCGAATTTGCCCAGTGGGCCGCCAAGGAGCGTCGCGATAACGACAACCACATGATCGCCGCCATGTTTGGCGGACATGCCACCTTTACGCTTTCGGACGAGACCATGGACAAGATGGCCGAGGCCAACAACGGTCTGACCGGCTTCCACATCCACGTGTGCGAGGGCATGAACGACGTGTGGGATTCCCGCCTCAACCGCGGTGGCATCAGCCCCGTCGAGCGCCTGCTGCAGCACAACCTGCTCGGTCCCGACACCATGCTCGGCCACTGCATCCATGTGACGCCCGCCGAGATGGACATCGTCAAGGAGTCCGGCACCTGGCTCGTCAACAACCCCGAATCCAATATGGGCAACGCCGTGGGCTGCGCTCCCGTGCTCGAGTTCTTCCGCCGCGGCATCCCCGTTTGCATGGGCACCGACGCCTATACCCACGATATGCTCGAGAGCCTCAAGGTCTTCCTGATCATTCAGCGCCACAACGCCGCCATGCCCAACGTGGGCTGGTGCGAGGCCATGACGATGCTGTTCGAGAACAACGCCAAGATGGCGAGCAAGTACTTCGATCGCAAGCTCGGTGTGCTCGAGGCCGGCGCTGCCGCCGACGTCATCGCCATGGACTACAAGCCCTTTACGCCGCTGAGCGAGGAGAACATCGACGGCCACATGCTCTTTGGCATGATGGGCAAAAACTGCCGCACTACCATCATCAACGGCCGCGTCCTGTACAAGGATCGCGAGTTCGTTGGCATTGATGAGGACAAGATCAACGCGTGGACCATGGCCGAGTCCAAGAAGCTCTGGAGCACGCTCAACGATCGCACCTACTAATTCACAAGTAGATTCGCGCGCGTCGGATGTTTCGCCGCATCCGACGCGCGTATAGGCGGCCTCCGCGGGGTCGCCGGCGCTGTGCTAGCGCTACACCGTATTTGCGCCCGCCGCGCGGTCTCGCCGGGCGTTACAGAGAGGAGCTCACTATGAGCGACATCATGAGGCCGATCCCGTTTTCGCAGCTGATGAACTGGATCATCGAGGAGCACAAGACCCAGGGCGCCGTCTTTGGCGTGCGCAAGATGGTCACGGCCAACCAGGAGGGCGCGCTTCCCATTTTTGACGAGCGCATCGAGACCCCGTTTGGCCCGGCCGCCGGTCCCAACACGCAGCTTGCCCAGAACATCGTGGCATCCTACGTGGCCGGTTCTCGCTTCTTTGAGCTCAAGACCGTTCAGGTTATGGACGGCGAGGAACTCTCCAAGTGTGTGAACAAGCCCTGCATTGTGGCACAGGACGAGTGCTACAACTGCGAGTGGTCGACCGAGCTCGAGGTTCCGCAGGCCTTTGCCGAGTACGTGAAGGCATGGTTTGCCTGCCACCTGATCGCTCGCGAGTACGGCCTGGGCAGCCCGGACGGCTTTGTCTTTAACATGTCCGTGGGCTATGACCTGGAGGGTATTAAGAGCCCCAAGGTCGATGCCTACATCGAGGGCATGAAGGACGCCAGCGGCTCCGACGTCTGGGACGAGTGCCGTACGTGGGCACTCGCCAACCTGGACAAGTTTGAGCATGTCGATGCCGCATTTGTCGAGTCCATCCCGGCACGCGTCTCCAACTCCATCACCGAGTCTACCCTGCACGGCTGCCCGCCGGCCGAGATCGAGCGCATCGCGACCTATCTGATCACCGAGAAGGGCCTCAACACCTACATCAAGTGCAATCCCACGCTGCTGGGCTATGAGTTTGCCCGTCAGCGCCTCAACGAGCTGGGCTTTGACTACATCGTCTTCGATGACACGCACTTCCGCGAGGACTTGCAGTGGGTCGACGCCGTGCCCATGTTCGAGCGCCTGATCGCCCTGTGCGCCGAGCGCGGCCTGGAGTTTGGCGTCAAGCTGACCAACACGTTCCCCGTCGACGTGACCAGGAACGAGCTGCCTTCCACCGAGATGTACATGTCCGGCCGTTCGCTGTTCTCGCTGACCATCGAGGCCGCCCGTCGCATTACCGAGCAGTTCGATGGCAAGCTGCGCATCAGCTACTCCGGCGGTGCCACGGTCTACAACATCCGTGCCCTGTACGATGCCGGCATTTGGCCCGTTACCCTGGCGACCGACGTGCTCAAGCCCGGTGGCTACGAGCGCTTTAGCCAGATGGCTGGCGAGTTCACCGATCTGGACGGCAAGTCGTTCGCGGGTGTCTCTCTCGAGGCCGTGACTGCGATTCAGACCGACTCGCTCACCAACCCGCTCTACAAGAAGCCGCTGCGCCCGCTGCCCGACCGCAAGGTCGCCGGCAAGAGCCCGCTTTCCGACTGCTTTACCACGCCGTGCCGTACGAGCTGCCCCATCCAGCAGGATATTCCCGCCTACCTGGCGGCTGTTGACGAGGGCCGCTACGAGGACGCACTCAACATCATCATCGAGCGCAACGCCCTGCCGTTCATTACCGGCACCATCTGCCCGCATCCCTGCGGCCGCGCCTGCGAGCGTGCGTTCTACGAGCCCGAGGGCGCTCAGATCCGCGCCAGCAAGCTCAAGGCCGCCCGCGAGGCTATGACCGCCGTGCTGCCCAAGCTGCGCGCCCAGGCCATCGCCATCGACGGCGAGCGCAACGTTGCCGTTATCGGCGGCGGCCCGGCCGGTCTGGCGACGGCGTTCTTCCTGACGCGCGCCGGCGTGCCCGTCACCATCTTTGAGGCCCGCGATTCGCTCGGCGGCGTGGTCCGTCACGTGATCCCCGAGTTCCGTATCGCCAGCGACGATATCTCGCACGATGCCGAGCTCTGCCTGGCCTTTGGCGCCAAGGTTCAGCTCAACGCCCGCGTGGAGTCCATCGACGAGCTCAAGGCCCAGGGCTTTACCGACGTGGTCGTGGCCACCGGCGCCTGGATGCCCGGCTCTGCAGGCTTGGGCGAGGGTGCCGAGCTCGACGTGCTGGAGTTCCTCGAGGCCGCCAAGAAGGGCGAGAAGCTCGAGCTGGGCGAGGACGTCGTGGTCATCGGCGCCGGCAACACCGCCATGGATGCTGCCCGCGTGGCCAAGCGCCTGGCTGGTGTGAAGAACGTGCGCCTGGTGTATCGCCGCACCAAGAAGCAGATGCCCGCCGACGAGGAAGAGCTTGATCTTGCTCTTGCCGACGGCGTTGAGTTCTGCGAGCTGCTGGCGCCCAAGGCGCTCAACGGCGCCGTGCTGACCTGCGACGTTATGGAGCTTGGCGAGCCGGATGCAAGCGGCCGTCGCAGTCCCGTCGCCACGGGCGAGACCGTCGAGCTGCCCGCCACCACGGTGATCTGCGCCGTGGGCGAGGGCATCGATGCCAGCCTGTACGATGCCGCGGGCGTCGAGCACGACCGTCGCGGTCGCCTTGCCGCCACCTCCACCGGCGTCGAGGGCGTCTGGGCTGCGGGCGACTGCCGCCGCGGTCCGGCCACCGTGGTCGAGGCTATCGCCGACGCCGCCGAGGTTGCCCGTGCCATTGCCGGCGTGGACTTTAACAAGTACGCCGACCAGAATGCTCAGGCCGGTCGCGAGGACACCTGCTACGAGCGCAAGGGGTCGCTGTGCCGCGACAAGCGTAACTGCACCAAGACCCGCTGCCTGGGCTGCGGCTCGGTGTGCGAGGTCTGCTGCGACGTGTGCCCCAACCGCGCCAACGTTGCCATTAAGGTGCCGGGCCTGGCCAAGCATCAGGTGGTACATGTCGACGGCATGTGCAACGAGTGCGGCAACTGCGCCGTGTTCTGCCCCTACCAGGAGGGTCGTCCCTACAAGGACAAGCTCACCCTGTTCTGGAGCGACCAGGACATGGAGAACTCCGAGAACGAGGGCTTCCTGGCCGTGGACGAGGATCACTTTAAGGTCCGCGTTGCCGGCACGGTCCGCACCGTCTCGGTCGATGCCGTCAACACCGGTCTGCCCGAGGCCGTCCGCCTGACCATCAAGGCCGTGCGCGACAACTATTCGTACCTTCTTAAGAAATAGGCGAGTCTCTTATGGCCAAATCCATTCAACATAACGTGGCCTACGTTGCCTGCGGAAGCGGTTGTGCCTCCGCAGGCGGCGACGCCCGCTGCAGCGAAGGCTGCATTGGCTGTGGCGCCTGCGTCACGGCCTGCCCTCACGGCGCCATTGCGTTGGCCGATGGCATCGCCCGCGTGGATCGCTCCAAGTGCACGGGCTGTGGCCTGTGCGGCATGGCGTGCCCGCAGCGCGTGATTGCCTTTGTTCCCGGCTATCAGAACATTCTGGTGCGCTGCAACAACACCGATAAGGGCGCCATTGCGCGCAAGATCTGCGACACGAGCTGCATCGGTTGCGGCATGTGCGCCAAAAAGTGCCCTGCCGGCGCTATCCGAATCGAGGACAACTGCGCCCATATCGACGGCGCGGACTGCCTGTCGTGCGGCATGTGCGCCGTCGTCTGCCCGCATGGCGCCATCCACGACCGCACCGGCATTGCCGCCGGCGTGTAGAAGGGAATCACCATGGCACAGGAATTCACTTTTACCGTTAACGGCGTCGAGTGCACGACGACCCAAAACAAACCGTTGCTGCGCTACCTGCGCGACGACCTGCATATCCATTCCGCCAAGGACGGCTGCTCCGAAGGTGCTTGCGGTACCTGCACCATCCATGTGGACGGTGCGGCCGTCAAGGCGTGCGTGCTGACCACCGCTCTTGCCGCCGGTCGCAACATCGTGACCGTCGAGGGCCTGCCCGAGGACGTGCGCGAGGCCTTTGTGTACGCCTTTGGCGCCGTGGGCGCCGTGCAGTGCGGTTTTTGCATTCCCGGCATGGTCATGGCGGGCGCAGCGCTCATCGCCGAGGACCCCGAGCCCACCGAGGAGCAGATTAAGTACGCCATTCGCGGTAACGTCTGCCGCTGCACCGGCTACAAAAAGATTATCGAGGGCATCTCGCTGGCCGCTGCGGTGCTCCGCGGCGAAAAGCAGATCGATGAGGACCTGGAGCGCGGCGATGACTACGGCGTGGGCAAGCGCGCCTTCCGTATTGACGTGCGCAAGAAGGTACTCGGCGAGGGCAAGTATCCCGACGACATCGACGAGCTCGATCAGCCGGGCCTGACCTATGCCAGCGCCGTGCGCTCCAAGTATCCGCGCGCCCGCGTGCTCTCCATCGATACCTCCAAGGCCGAGGCCCTGCCCGGCGTGGTGGGCATCCTGCGCGCCGAGGACGTGCCGGTCAACCAGGTCGGCCACCTTATCCAGGACTGGGACGTCATGATCGCGGCGGGCGATATCACCCGCTGCGTAGGCGATGCTATCGTGCTGGTGGTCGCCGAGGATGAAGCGACGCTCGAGAAGGCCAAGAAGCTCGTAAAGATTGATTACGAGCCGCTGGAGCCTGTGCGCAACATCGCCGAGGCCAAGGCCGCCGACGCACCGCGCCTGCACGACAGCTTCTTTGCCTTTGGCAACACGGTGGAGCTCAAGGACAACGTGTGCCAGAGCCGTCACGTGACGCGCGGCGATGCCGCCAAGGCGCTGGCGGAGAGCGCATTTACCGTGACGCAGCGCTTTACCACGCCCTTTACCGAGCATGCCTTCTTGGAGCCCGAGTGCGCCGTCGCCTTCCCGTACAAGAACGGCGTCAAGGTGCGGTCGACCGACCAGGGCGCCTACGATACGCGTAAAGAGTGCGCCCACATGTTTGGCTGGGATAGCGAACCCGAGCGCGTGGTTGTAGAGACCATGCTCGTGGGTGGCGGCTTTGGCGGCAAGGAGGACGTGTCCATCCAGCACCTGGCCGCGCTCGCCGCATATAAGTTCCAGCGTCCTGTGAAGTGCAAGCTCACGCGTGCCGAGTCGATCGCGTTCCATCCCAAGCGCCACGCCATGGACGGCACCTTTACGCTGGGCTGCGACGCCGAGGGCAACTTTACCGGTCTGGACTGCGAGATCAATTTTGATACCGGCGCCTACGCATCGCTGTGCGGCCCGGTGCTCGAGCGTGCCTGCACGCATGCCGTCGGCCCCTACAAGTACCAGAACACCGACATTCGCGGTTTTGGCTACTACACCAACAACCCGCCCGCCGGCGCGTACCGCGGCTTTGGCGTCTGCCAGTCCGAGTTTGCGCTCGAGAGCCTGATCGACCTGCTGGCAGAGAAGGTCGGCCTGGATCCGTGGGAGATTCGCTACCGCAACGCCATCGAGCCGGGCGAGGTTTTGCCCAACGGCCAGATTGCCGACTGCTCCACGGCGCTTAAAGAGACACTGCTCGAGGTTAAGGATGCCTACTATGCGCATCCCGGACACGCCGGTATCGCCTGCGCCATGAAGAACGCCGGCGTGGGCGTGGGCCTGCCCGATGCCGGCCGCTGCAAGATTCGCATCGAGGATGGCCGCGCCGTGGTCTATGCCGCCACATCCGACATCGGCCAGGGCTGCAACACCGTCTTTTTGCAGGACGTTGCCGAGGCATGCGGTCTGCCGCTTCGCTGCATCGCCAACGGTGAGTGCTCCACCGAGAACGCTCCCGACTCCGGCACCACGTCTGGCTCGCGTCAGACGGTCGTGACCGGCGAGGCCGTGCGCGGTGCCGCCTTCCTGCTGCGCGATGCCATGCTTGACATCGAGGCCGGCAAGTCTGCGCCCGCCGCTCCCGTGAGCGCGCATGGCGACGGCGTCAAGATCGAGTACGACGACGGCCGCGCTTATCAGCTGCGCACGCAGGAGCTCGTCGCTGGCCAGGGCATACATCCTCAGGATCCCACGGCCGCCATCAAGGCGCTCGAGGGATGCGAGTTTGGCTACGTGTACCTGGAGCCGACCGACAAGCTGGGCGCGGATGTTCCCAACCCCAAGAGCCACATCTGCTACGGCTTTGCCACGCATGTGGTCATTTTGGATGATGACGGCCGCGTGAGCGAGGTCTATGCCGCGCACGATTCCGGCAAGGTGGTCAATCCCATCTCCATCCAGGGTCAGATCGAAGGCGGCGTGCTCATGGGTATGGGCTATGCGCTTACCGAGGATTGGCCGCTCAAGGACTGCGTACCCCAGGCAAGGTACGGCACGCTCGGGCTGTTCCGTGCGCCCGAGATTCCGGATATCCACGCCATCTACGTGGAGAAGGACGAGCTGCTGCCCGTGGCATACGGCGGCAAGGGCATCGGCGAGATTGCAACGATCCCCACGGCGCCCGCCGTGCAGAACGCCTATCGCGCATTCGACGGCAAGCTGCGTCCGGATCTGCCCATGGTGGATACGCCGTACAGCCGCGCTCGTCACCGCGGGTAGAGTAGAGCGCGGACGACCATTGCTGACTGCCGTTTGCGCTTGCCATCAACTGTATAAGCTGCGCCTTTGGCCCCAGCTCCATCGTGAGCCGGGGCCTTTTGCTTAGAGCGGAAACTGCGTCCCGGAATTGGCGCTCAGAATGGGATGCAGTTTCCGGATCGGCCTTCAAGCGGAAATTGCATCCCATTCTGAGTCTTCATTCTGGGACACGCTTTCCGCAAGGAGCTTCGTCGGGAAAGCGCATCCCATTTTGAGCATTCAATCTGGGACATGGTTTCCGCGGGTGCTGCCAACCGGAAAGTGTGTCCCGGTTTGGCAGGCAGACGGGCATAAGCTCAGCAGCGCCTACAGGTCTACCTCGTTGAGCCATGTCGGCAGCGCGGTCTGCCGGATGCCTGCCGTCTGCAGCTTTTTCGCGAACATGCCTGCCGAACGGACTTCGTTCATGGTAAAGCGCAGCAAGGGATGACCGTAAAGCGATAGATGCGCCTCGCGCTGTCGTTCGGCAACGAGCGCCTCGGCGGTGGTGCGTCCGGCCAGCATGGTCTGGTCGGTATATTTGATGAGCCCATCGAGTTCGCCCAGCGTGAGTTCCCGCGCCTGGCGCTCCCAGGCAAAGTCCGTTCGTATGGGCTTGGCCGAATCGAAGGGGTCCGTCAGCTCGTATTGAAGCCAATCGGGCGCAAAGCCCGTCTCGATCATGACGGCTCGGGCGACCGATTCCCCGCCGCTCTCGGCGCGGGCGTCGGCATATCGAAGCGTTGTGAGAGCAGTACGAATTGCACGACCATTGCGGGCAGTCGCTCGTTGCTCAACGGCCTCCATCAGCTGTTCCCGTGCAAGGCCGAGCTTTAAAATCGCCGAATCGGCAATGGGCATGCCGTCGGCAAAACCAGTTTGCAGCAGGCAATCTGTGACCGTTTGGATTGGCGGCGTTACCGATATGCCGGCTCTGCGTATTGCTCCGGCCGGCTCAATCTGGTGCCGCTGAATATGTGCGCCCGGACGAGCCGACGGCTTTGTCGAGCTGCAAACATGCACGACGTTCAGGTGTCGCCACGAGACCTCGAGCCCCAGCAGACAGGCGGCCGAAAACGAGCAGAACGTCCAATCGGGGTGGATGATCACAAGGGCGCGGATAATCTCGCAATGGCGTTGCGCTCGGTTGAGCTCTTTCCAGCGTGGCTTGCGCGCGAACATGCCCGGCATGGGGGAGACGACCGTGCCGCCGATGCGCCGAAGGAGCGCTTTTCGGATCGCCGTGCTCGGGGGAATTAGACAGCGCCCCTCTTGTTCGGCTTGAGTGAGCAGTTGGTCGATGAGCTGGTCATTGCAATGGGTCATGAGCTACCGCCTCCTTTTGGGTAGCAAAAACGTATCAGCTGGAACTTGCCGCTCAGCTGACCAAAAGCTGACCAAAATCTAACCATGCAGGTAGATGACCTGCTTTTGGCGACATATTTCTTGTTTGAATCGGTGGGCGGTAATCGGCGACCGTGAACGGTAGCGAGTTATGAAGACTGGGTAAGTTTCAGGACGTGTACTTTTTAGAAAAATGGTTGTTTATCTGCTATTTTGCAGCTCTGGATTGCGCGTTTGAGGACGTGTGATGTGAGCGGTTGATCGGATTTCAACCGGAAACTGCGTCCCAGAATTCGGCTCCAGAGTGGGAGGCCGTTTCCGAATCGGCCCTCAAACGGAAACTGCGTCCCGGATTCGACGCTCAGAACGGGATGCCGTTTCCGGCTGAGTCTTCGAGTGAAAAGCGCGCCTCAGAATTCGGGGCCTGCGATATCGGTATAGTCCATTTACCGATGCTTGTCTCAGTTTAATTGGGCGGGTAGAATAAAGTCGACGGCAGCCCAAGTAGTGAAGAGCTGGGCAGCGCCGTTGCTTGGTCAAGAGGTCAGTGCCTTAATGGCAGCGACTTGTTAGGCTTCGAATGCTGCTTGAGTGCCTCGGAAAGTTCGATAAGCGCCGTGAAGAGCAAGACCAAAGCAACCAAGAGCTCTACGAGCTCTGATGGGCCCGGGATGACCGCTGATTCAAGTCACCGGGCCTAAATCTTTTTCATGCATTTGAATAGAGCGGGCGACTCCCTTGGGGCCGTCTGTGTGGCGAGTGCCTGGCGCATGGCATTGCGTCCCGCTTTCATGTCCGCGCGAGCGCCTATCCTTACGGCAATGTAGCCGCCTATGTAGCAAGCGGCAGGCAACGGAGAAAGGCCCTAACCGTGTCAGCTGAAAAGACGCCGGGTATCTTGGCTATCGATACGACGAACTTTGCGCGCCAGATTGTGCTGGACTTTGAGTTTGCGCCGGTGCCAAAGCAGCGCCAGCGCCGTGGACTGCGCAACGAGATTATCGAGGTCGGCGCCGTCAAGCTCGATTACCACGGCAACGTTATGGGCGAGTTCTCGCAGTTTGTGCAGACGGAATTTACCGAAGGCGTTGCGTTTCCCGTCCGCGAGCTTACGGGGATATCGGCCGTGGACACCGCGATGGCCGATCCTCTCTACATGGTGATCAAAAGGCTCAGCGATTGGATCGGTCGCTACTCCTCCCAGGTGGTTTGCTGGAGCGGGACGGACCGTCGACAGCTTTTGACCGAGTGCCAGGCAAAGCACATCGACCTTTCCGCATTTCCTACGGACTGGGCCGACCTGCAGGCGTTTTACACTTCGATTATGGACGTGGGCAGCCACGGGCGCGTCTCGTTGGGCGACGCGGCAACGTGGTTTGGCATCGAGTTTGACGAGTCGACGGGCCACGCCCACAGCGCCCTGGCCGATGCACGCGTGACCGCTAAGCTGCTCAAGCAGATGATGGAGGGGGACTATCACGTGAGTCCGCGCGCCCGGGAAGTCCGCCAACGGTGGGGGATGGGCGAGGGAGCCCAGACGCGCGTTTCCAGCAAGTGCCCCGAACTGGGCGACCTGCTGCTGAAGCTGAAGGCGGAGGGGAGGTAGGGGCGCTAGCTGTCTGCATGGCGCGTGCCTGTCGCGTATCGCTACTCTTCCTGCTGCTTGGCAGGTAAGATGTAGACGTTCTCGGCGTCCACGGCAATCTGCGTGGGACGGTTGTAGAGGATGTCGATCTCCATCACACTCTGCCTGAACGGTGCGACGTCGGGCGTCTTTGCCTGGTGGAGCTTCTCAATGAGTTTCTCGGATTGCTCGTCGTTGAACCTGCCGATGTCCTCTCCTGCACCCTCAAGCGCCTCGTCTATGGGCGTGAGCTCGCCGATGGGCGTCGCCGCGATGGCGCGACCGAGCATCTTGCCTGCGGAGGCGATACCGCCCAGAAGTGCCACATCGATAGTGTCGGCAGTGCTCGCCTCGAGTGCGTCGTAACATTCGGTGTAGAGTTCGCGGTACGCAAGCGAGTCCGCCTCGATTTTTGCGGTGGCGTCTGCGAGCTTTGCGGGCTCGAAGTTCTGGGCGAGCATGGGTTCGAGGAACAGCGAGAACGCGTGGATGTAGGTGGCGAGCTGGCAGTCTTTGAGGTAGTCGAGCACCTTGTCGAGGCGTCTGCCCAAGCCGTCTCGCACCTCGATGAACCCTTTCTTTTTCAGGTCCGACTGCGCCAGTGAGCGGAAGTGCTCTATGTCCTGCTCGGAGGCATGCATGATGTCGATTACCTTCATATGGGCGCTGGTCATTTCGATAGCGTTGTTGTAGTAGAGACCGTAGCTGTTGAGGATGTCTGCAAGTGTCTTGAGGTTGCCGCGCATGTTGGCCTTGTCGCGCTGGCGCATATAGTCGAACATTTCGTCGACGGACTCCTGGATGGAGTCGAGCTTTTGGTTTATCTGCGCGATTGCGGCTGCCATGAACAGCGACGTCGGGTCGTAGGGCACTTGCGTGACACTTGTGGCGATGTCGCCCTCGACAACGTGGAAGCGAGCCTGCCCAAAGCCATTGGCTGCGTCGCGGTAGGACCCCATGAGGCCGCTGCCGTCCTTGAACGATTGGAGTATCGACGGGTCAAGCGGATTGCCAAACTTGTCGGTTGGCTGGAGCAGCATAGGCACGCTCACCGTATTGGTGACGGTGCGGAATGTCGAGGGGAGTGAGGCGAGCGCTATGCCGAGCTGGGGGACTCGTTCGAGTGGGAGCTTGATGGCGCCGGAGACGTCCGCCCGCTCCTGAGTGAGCGCGAGGTGGATTTTGGTGGATGCGAGCTGTTTTGCCACGAGTTCCTCTCGGTCGCCGTCCGTCGAGGGTTTGATCTCGTTGTCTGCCATAGCGTGCTCCTTGCTTACGTTAATAGTCGCGGGCATTATCTCACCGTTGTGTGACCTGCTGGGACGGGATGGATCAGCGGTAGTACGAGGCCGATTGGCGGTCGAGGTACGTCAGCCGTATGGGCTTTCCTACGGGCACCCATGTGACAAATCTGCCGTATGTAGATAAACAATAAGTCAATGGCCCCGGAAATGACCTCTGATACAAGTCATCGGGGCTCATTTTGCTTTCTTCGGAGCTTTCTCACGGGGCTGACTTTACTTCGTCTCATTTCGTATAAAGCAGCTGCTAGATTGCATAGTGATGATAAAATTAATCAGTTCAACACCAGCAGTTGCCGCCTTGCGCAATGAGGAGTTCCGAGACGTATGAACGAGTCTGATACACGGCTTAAACTCATTGATCCTGCGATTATGAAGTCGTGGGATCGCAACACCCAAGTCTTCACTGAGTATTTCTTTACCAGTGGCGAGATTGTCGTGCGCGGAAGCATGGTCTCCCGCAAAGACAAGAAGAAGGCGGACTACCTTCTTATGTACGCTCCCGGTATCCCAATCGCAATTGTCGAAGCCAAGGATACGGAGCACACCGTTGATGCCGGTCTCCAACAGGGGATGGGATATGCCCAGCTGCTCGATATTCCGTTTGCGTATAGCTCAAACGGAAAGGGTTTTGTTGAGCACGATTTTCTTACCGGGAAAGAGCGCGCTCTCGCCATGGACGAGTTTCCCACCCCGGCGGATCTCTGGACACGATACTCAAAAGCTAAGGGGCTTGAACATCCGTATAGCCAGGAGATTGTGACCGCTCCGTATTACCAGGAGCACGGTGGCAATCATCCTCGCTACTACCAGTGCATCGCTATCAATCGTACGCTTGAAGCTATTGCGCGAGGCAAGAATCGCATCTTGCTCGTTATGGCAACAGGAACGGGAAAGACTTTTACGGCTTTTCAAATCGTTCATCGCTTGCGACAGACTACCGAGGTTCGTAAGGTTCTCTATCTGGCGGACCGCAATATTCTCGTCGATCAGACCATAGACGGCGATTTCAAACCTCTCAAGAGGGTTACAACCAAGGTCGTAGGTCGAAAGCTCGATTCTGCTTACGAGGTCTATTTCTCGCTCTACCAACAGCTTGTTGGAGAAAACGGTGAGGAAATATTCCGCGAGTTCGACTCGGAATTCTTCGATTTGATTATCGTCGACGAGTGCCATCGCGGAAGCGCCGCGGCGGACTCCGCATGGCGTAAGGTGCTCGAGTATTTCAATTGTGCAATTCAAATCGGAATGACGGCCACGCCAAAGGAGACTGAAGAGGTCTCAAACATTACCTACTTCGGTGAACCCGTCTACACCTACTCCCTTAAACAGGGAATCGAGGATGGCTTTCTTGCCCCGTATAAGGTTATTCGTCCTAAGCTGAACGTCGACGTTTACGGATATCGTACTGAGGAGGGCACCGTAGATGATCGCGGCGAAGCTCTGCCAAAACGTGTTTTCGAGAAGCAAGACTTCGACAGCGAGATTGTCATCAAAGAGCGCTACGAGGAAGTTGCCAAGCGGATAACTCAATTTCTCAAGGAGACGGATCGCTACTCTAAGACCATAGTCTTTTGCGTTGACATCGAGCATGCCGAAAACATGCGACGTGCTCTTGTAAACGAGAACGCCGATATCGTAAGAAATCACCCCACCTACATCATGAAGATTACGGGCGACGATAGGGAAGGTAAGGCTCAGTTAGATAACTTCATCGACCCCGACGAGAAATACCCGACCATCGTTACGACTTCGAAGCTTCTCACCACTGGTGTTAATTGCAAGACGTGTAAGGTAGTCGTGCTCGACAACAAGTTCGGTGAGCACGGAATGACGGAGTTCAAGCAGATTATCGGCCGCGGAACCCGTATCTGTGAGGATTACGACAAACTCTATTTCACCATCCTCGATTTTCGCGACGCATCGCGTTTGTTTGCAGATCCCGAGTTTGATGGCGAACCTGTTGTTGTGTTTGAGCCTAAACCGGGTGACCCCATTGCAGACCCGGGTCCCGGCGGCAATGGCGGCAGTCCAGTTCCGCCTTCGCCTCCGATCGTAGACCCACCTGTTTTGCCGCCGGACGATTCGTCCTCTCATGTGAAATATCACGTTCATGGCGCTGACGTCTATGTGGTGTCAGAGATGGTGCAGTACTACTCTTCCGATGGCCTTCTTGTAACTGAGGGCCTTAAGGACTATACGCGGAAAAATATTCTTGGCGAATACGACACTCTTGACCACTTCCTAGCGGCGTGGAGCTCCGAACATAAGAAGCAGGCGATTATCGATGAGCTGCGCGCTCATGGCGTATTTCTAGATGAGCTGCGGCGTGAGACTGGCCAGGAGCAAATGAGCGATTTTGACCTCATCTGCCATATTGCTTACGACCAGAGGCCTCTTACGCGCAGCGAGAGGGCCAATAGTGTCAAGAAAAAGGGCGTGCTCTATGAGTATGCCGGCGTCGCGCGTGAGATCCTTGAAGCGCTTCTTGACAAATATGCGACGTCGAACCTCGTAGACTTGGACGACACCCACGTCCTCGACCTCGAGGAATTCCGTCGGTTTGGTAGCCCAATGAAGATCGTCGCCGCATTCGGCGGCAAACAGCAGTACATTCAGGCAGCCCAGATGCTCGAGGACGAGCTCTACATCGCATAGAGAAAGGTAACGATAGCAAATGGCACTGGGATCTCTTGTAAAGACCCTTCAGAACACCATGCGTAAAGACGCCGGCATCAATGGCGATGCGCAGCGCATCGAGCAGATGACCTGGCTTTTCTTCCTTAAGATTTACGATGCCAAGGAACAGGAGTGGGAGTTTCACGATGACTCCTATCGGTCCATCATCCCCGAGCGCCTGCGCTGGCACAGCTGGGCGCATGACGCGAAGGACGGTAAGGCGCTTACTGGCGATGAGCTTCTCGACTTTGTAAACAATGATCTATTCAAGACTCTTGAGAGTCTTGAGCTTGCACCTGATGCGCCTTTGCGACACGTCGTCGTCAAGGCTGCTTTTACTGACGCCAACAACTACATGAAGGATGGGATTCTGCTTCGTCAAGTCATCAACGAGATTGACGGGTCGGTTGACTTTACCGAGTACAAAGAGCGCCACGCTTTCGGTGAAATTTACGAGACCATCCTGAAAGACTTGCAGTCCGCAGGTAATGCCGGCGAGTTTTACACGCCCCGAGCGGTGACTGACTTTATGGCCCAGGCGCTTGCGCCCAAGCTCGGCGAGACTGTGGCTGACTTCGCATGTGGCACGGGCGGCTTTTTGACGAGCGCCCTCAAGATTCTCGACGCCCAAGTGCAGACTCCGTCTGATCGCGAGCTCTATGCAAAGTCGGTCTATGGCGTTGAGAAGAAACAGCTGCCCTATCTGTTGTGCATAACCAACATGCTGCTGCACGACATCGACAACCCTGAGGTTTTTCACGATAACTCTCTCGAGAAGGACGTTCGCGAGTGGAAGCACAAGCCTGACGGTCAGTTTGATATCGTGCTTATGAATCCGCCTTATGGAGGGTCCGAAAGCGCTTCGGTACAAAACAACTTCCCTGTTGCGCTCCGCAGCTCCGAGACCGCAGATCTATTCCTTGGACTCATTCTTTACCGTCTTAAACGAGGCGGCCGCGCTGCTGTCATCATTCCGGATGGGTTCCTCTTTGGCCAGGACAATGCGAAAATTGAGATTAAGCGTCGTCTGCTCGAGGAGATGAACCTACACACCGTTCTGCGCCTTCCGCAGAGCGTTTTCGCTCCCTACACGAGTATCACCACCAACGTTTTGTTCTTCGATAATACTGGGGCCTCTGAGGGCGTCTGGTTCTATCGTATGGATATGCCTGAGGGATATAAGCACTTTTCTAAGACTAAGCCCATTAGGCTCGAGCATTTTGAACCCGTAAAAGAATGGTGGGAGAGCCGTCGAGATATCGAGGAAGACGGTAATCCCAAGGCAAAGTTCTATACGGTCGACGAGTTGCGAGGCGGCGGCTTCAATCTTGATTTGTGCGGCTATCCTCACGAAGAAGAAGAGATTTTGCCGCCCGACGAGCTGATTAGGAACTACAAAGAAGAGCGCGCTAAGCTCGACGCTGAGATTGACCAGAAACTGGCTCGAATTTGCGAGATTCTTGGGATTGAGGCGTAGATGAAGGCAAAAGACCTGAAGAACTCAATCCTGCAAATGGCGATTGAGGGAAAGCTTGTTCCACAAGACCCGAGTGATGAGCCTGCAAGCGTTCTGCTTGAGCGTATTCGTGAAGAGAAGCATAGGTTTATTGCTGAGGGTAAGGCTAAATTCCCGAAGGGCGGGGAGAGCATTATCTATATCGGTTCCGATGACTCCCCCTATGAGAAGAGGGTGGATGCCAAGGGCCGCGTGACGAGCGATAAGTGTATCGCGGATGAGGTGCCGTTTGAGGAGCTGCCCGAGGGGTGGTGCTGGTCGAGACTTTCATCCTTTTTCACCAAGATGGGCTCAGGAAGCACACCTGTGGGCGGCCGAAAGGTTTACCAAGATGAAGGCCCAATGCTAATCAGATCCCAGAATGTTCACAACGAGGGGCTCAGGCTTGACGACGTTGCACATTTCTCGCGCTCGTTGTTTAGTAGGCGCGGAAGCCACGTGTTGCCAAATGACATGCTACTCAACATCACGGGGGCATCGATCGGCCGTTGCGCAATCGTCCCCAACACATTCGGAGATGCCGATGTGAATCAGCATGTGCTAATTATGAGACCTGTGCTTCAAATCGTCAGCGGATACCTGCACGCGGCGATCATTTCGCCTCTAGTACAGTCGGCAATAATGGTTGGCCAAGTTGGGGCGACTAAGGAAGGGCTAAGTGCTACCAAGGCAGCGGACCTGCTTATCCCCCTCCCGCCCCTCGCCGAGCAGCGCCGCATCGTCGGGCGGGTGAACGAGCTCATGCC